>JANTGM010000005.1 GCA_024762925.1 Kofleriaceae bacterium
TCCATGGATATTGATTCGTGATCGCGAAGTCAGCTCGTTTGCTGGCGAGGCGGGAAGAGGGAGTTTGCTGGGGCAAGCGACCGAGGAACAACGAAGAGGACTGGCTGAGCCCGTCTGTCCAGCGGGCGAGAATACGAGTGAGCGCGTTCTATATTCCTGGGTCGCGCACTAGTGTCGGATTCAAAAATCTTGCTCGCACTCGCTCGGTTCTTCGCCCTCTGGACGCCTTCGGCTCTGGGCGGGAATACGAGTGAGCGCGCTCTATGTCCATGAATCGCGCACTAGAGCTTGATGCGTTGTCCTCGGCTCGTGTCGATTCCGTAGCGCTTGCACATGTCAGCAAAGGTTGACTTGGGCATTCCGAGTTCCATTGCCGCCTTGCGAATTGTTCCATATCGCTGGTAGGTGGCATGGATGAGTTCGCGCTGATTGCGCTCGAACTTCGTTAGTCCCTCTGAGCCTTCGTCACAAGCAAGGCTTGGAAGCGGCGATTCTTTTGGCACTTCGATTCCCCTTGGAAGAAAGTCGCGAAGCTGGAGGCGAGACCCACCGAGAGCGAGCGCACGGGAGACGCTATTGCGCAATTCGCGGACGTTGCCCGGCCAAGCGTGCTGGCTCAGTCTTGCAAGGGTCTCATCGCCAACGACACGAGGTCCGTATTCTTCTGTGCCAAGGTCGAGAAAATGACGCACGAGAATGGGAACGTCTGAGAGCCGCTCGCGGAGAGCGGGCAATTCGATGATGACGGTTGAGAGGCGGTGAAAGAGGTCGCTGCGCAAAGGGGACGTCGCTTGGTGTAGGCAGCTTCTGTTGGTCGCCGAGACAAAGCGCGTGTTCACAAGTTCCTCGTGGCTGCCGCCAACACGTCGAATCAAGCCGCTTTCTAGCGCGCGCAAGAGGTGCGGTTGCTGTTCGAGTGGAAGCTCTCCAAGCTCGTCAAGAAAGATGGTTCCACCGTTCGCCTGCGTGAAGAGTCCATCGTGCTTGGTATCTGCCCCGGTGAAGGCTCCCTTGGCGTGTCCGAAAAGTTCCGAGCGAATGAGATCTGGAGGAAACCCACCGCAGTTGACCGGAACAAATGCCTGCTCACATCGCCTGGACGCCTCGTGGATCGTTCTAGCAATGAGCTCCTTGCCAGTGCCGGTTTCTCCCAAGATGAGCACAGGACACTGGCTGCGAGCGGCACGCTGGGCTTTTTCCACCGCCATGAGAAAGCTGGGCGCCTTACCGACAAGGCCGGTGGGACGGGAGGCCGGGTTCTGCGGTACTACGTCGAGAAAGGTGTCACCAATGACGATCTGGTTGCCCGGCTGCAGTTCGGCGACTCGCACACGCGTTCCGTTGAGCCTTGTGCCGTTCTTGCTGTTGTGATCCTTGAGAATCCAGCGCTCTCCAATACGCTGCACGCTGCAATGCGTTGCGGAGGCACAAGGATCGGTGAGAATGATGTCGCATTCGGAGGCGCCCCCGACCACGAGAGCGCGCCGCGAAGTCCCAAGGTCGTACCGCTGACCCGTTTTGCAATCGCGAATCGCGAGGGGCTCGCCCGCACGGGTGGCGGCCGCCTTCTTTGTATGAGTTGCAGTGTGACGATGGTGAGCTGAGCGATACATGGCGGTCCTTTTTTCAGGGGTTCACGCGCTGTATCGGCAGAGCTTCAAGAGAGTTGCTTGAAACCGAAGAGTTTCTGTCGCTACGGGCCCATGCCAATCCACTCATCGCCGTTTGGAGCAACTTCCTTCTTCCAAATGGGAACCTCCTCTTTTAGCTGGTCGATGAGGCTGCGGCATGCCGAGAACGCCTCTGCTCGGTGTGGTGCTGCAGCTGCGATCACAACGGCCTCTTCGCCAATACCAAGCACGCCAACCCGATGTTCGACAGCCAGACGCACGCCCGGAATCTCCGTCTCAATCGAATCGCAGAGTCGTGCCATGACCTTGTTGGCCATGTCCTCATAGGCCTCGTACTCAAGGCGAACGACATCATGACCATCGTTGAAGTCGCGAACCTGACCAACAAAGGTGACGATGCCACCCATGCCATCGCCTCGCACCGCCGCAACCACGCGCTCAAGACTGAGCGATTCTTTGAGCACAAGGGCATAGCGAGGTGCCGCGTTGGGACCAGTTTGATCGGAGCCTCCCGCGACCGGTGGAATGAGAGCCATCTCGTCGCCATCACACAGCTTGCAGTCATTGGCGACCATCTCCTGATTTACTGCGGCGCGAAACCTTCCTTGCATCGCTGCAATGACCTCGTGCTCTTCGCCGAGCGCTGCAAGTGCATCGGCAACAGTAGCCCCGTCGGCAATCTCGAGCACTTGCTCGCCTGTGCCTAGACGTTCACGGAAAAAGGCAAAATAGAGAACTTGAATTCGCATGGCGTTGGAGGATGCGAGATGGGTCGCATTCTGGAGCCGAGTGTGCCACGTTCTTGTACCCATGTCTGAGGACAGCGAAGCGGAGCACATCGCCAAGCTCTATGGCGATTTCTACGACGTCGTTCGGCGGATTCCCAAAGGGCGAGTGCTCACCTACGGCCAGCTCGCAGAACTCGCAGGTCGTCCTGGTGCTGCTCGCGCTGCTGGTGCGGCGATGCGCTGTGCGCCAGAAACGTTGGGTTTGCCATGGCAGCGAGTCATTGGCAAGAAGAGCAAGGGCCAGGGGAGGGTGAGCATTCACGATCCTATTGGTGGCGCGATCCAACGCCAGCTTCTTGAGTCCGAAGGCGTAGAATTCACCGAGGCTGGAGGTGTTCCTCTGGGCGTCTTTGGCTGGCTTCCAGAGTAGGCCGAACCAGTTGGGCCGAAACCAAAACGCGCCCCCAAAGTGGAGGCGCGCGGAAGAACTCTAGAAACGGACCTATTTGCCTAAGGTATCGGTGAAACCAACAACGCCATGAGACATGACGATGGTATTTGCCCCACTGAGCTCTGCGTTTGCGTAGGTCACTGAGGTTTGAATACGTGTTGGGTTGGTACCGAGGATGAGTGCCATTGCCCCTGCATCAAGTGTGATTGACTCGGCGCCAATTCCAGAACACTGGAACGTAGCGTAGGTGCTAACAGGGTCAGGCATTGCGGTTGGATCAAGTGGGCTAACAACGCCATCGGTGGTTTCACCGAAGACAATGATGCCTTTGAGAATGCCGTTGGCAACTCCGCAGGTACCGCCTGCACCACCACAGCTGAAGGTTGCAGGATCGCCGTTGAGCGGTATTTCGTGAGGACGGATGGAGTTATCGTCGAGGGAGAAGCCTTCGCCGTTCGCCGTGAGGGTAGTGTCAATCGCGGGAACATTGGTGATGGCGTCTTTGGTGACAACGATGTTGTCGGTGCCATCATCGAGGAAGTCAAACCCACCAGGGATAGGGCCAGCACCAATGAGGGTTTGGTAGGCTGAGTCAGCAGCAAGTGTGGTTACCGCCTGCAGTGCAGGATTTGCAATTACCAGGATGTTATTCGCAGGTTGGGCGACGATGCCAAAGCGGCCGTTGCCAGCTTCGTCGTCAAACCCGGCTAGAACGATTTGCATACCAACGTAGTTCTCGTTTGAGAAATCTGCACCTGGAATGACAAGTGTTGCGGTTCCCGCTTGTTGTCCGTTGTTAGGACTAAGAGAAGTTCCGGCCATCGGCATTGCGCCCGAAGCGGCAGCATCGCCAGAGCTACACAGGTAGGTTTCTGCAGTGGCGTTGTAGTCGCAGCCAAATGCAGGCAGCGTTGAGCCGTTGGTGCCAGCAACGGTCACAGGCCCCCCAGGTGAAGCTGGAGCAGGCACATCGCCACCATCGAGGTCGTAGACAAAAATCTTGCATGCCCCGACGTTGTTTTCGTAGCCTGGTTGAGGAGCTACGGTTTCGTCGGCTGGGTCAGTAAACGAAATGTTGACAACCGCACCAGAAACACCTGCCTGTTCGAGCGCCGGATTGGTGACGGAAACCTCTGCTAGCGAAACAGTGCCGCTAAACGTGGGATCGGGAGCAGCGTCCGGATCGTCTGGTGCTGCATCAAAGACGGGATTGACGTTTGCATCTGATGCTGCACCGCCGTCGTCATCGTCATCGCCGCCGCAAGCACCGAATGCGAGGGGGGCCGCCGCAAGTAGAAATAGTGTCTTCTTAAGATCAATAAACATGTTTGCTCTATCCTTATCGGTAGTAGATTGGGTGGCGAAAAATTCGGCCAAGAGGAACTGTGTACCGCCGTAGTTCGCCATCGTAGGCCCCAGCGAAACATGCGGCAAGATCGTGGATCACGATTGGCTCAACATTGATCGAGAAGTACGGCGGCCAGGCCTCTTTCTCAGATCGGGGCGAGGGGATCCAAATCATGAACAGACGCAGAACAATGAGGGCTTTGCGAAGCACTTCATGAAGGGCGATGTGACTAGATGTCGTTTCAGATCGTACATTGGTCCTCATGCCAAGGACTTTGTGGGCCAATCCGGAAAGTTTTTTTTATTTTCAAATGATTCTAGCGGTTTAGATCTGCCAGGGATCACGGTCTAAAAATGGGAACCGGTTGGGATCGGCTGATACGATTGTTTTCCGAAAGAGGGCAGTCGCTGGTCGCTTTGCACCTGTGGATAACTTGCCACGAGAGACCATCGAGATCGCGTAGAGAGATCGACTAAGCCTGTTTTTGTACGGAAAAATCATAAGTTTTCAAAATCGCGGAACAAATCCGCCTGTGGATAATTTGCCCGATTCTATGCACCCCGATAGTATTTATATATCAGCACCGCTAATGCGTTTGCATAATCCAGTTGTTGAGTTGGTGGCAGTGCACGACATGATGGTTTTGGAGAGGTCTTCTTGAGTTCACTTGGCAAAAGCGAAGCGATGGCCAGCAAGCTGGCGTCAACGTCAGACGGGGCACGAGCGGCAAATTCTGAGAGTGCACGACACAGAAGAACGGCATCGCGAGCAGCTTCGATTGCAGGAGACTTGCGGGGGCGGGGCCGACGAAGGCGCTCCACAGAAACTCTCGACTCTGGATCGTTTGCCCTTGCCCGGACCGATGGGGCAGTCGCCGATGCAGCCTCGCTGCTTGCCTCTCGAATTCGGGCTCACATGGCTGCTGGGCACCTCGATGTCACCCTGACGGACAATCGCTACACGATGCTTTCGGTTCGCCGCGATGGCGAATGCAACGAATCGAGAACAGGGCCTCAGTATCGCGTTCGGCTCCACCACATGTTTGCGGATGCCACACCAAGGGTCACCCAGGCACTTGCCCACTACATCGGCAAGGATGACAAGGAAGCATCCAAGGTACTCGGCGATTTTATCGATGCGAACCAGCATCGCGTTCGAGCCAAGAGCTCGCGCAAGACGAGTAAGCTTGTCACCAAGGGTGCCTGCCACGATTTGCAGGACATCTTTGACGGTCTAAACGATCAGTACTTTGATGGAACCATCGATGCGACCATTACGTGGGGGCAGAAATGCGGCAAGGCCCAACGTCGTAACAGCATCAAGATGGGGTCATATTCGATCGAAGATCGATCCATCCGAATTCACCGCTCACTCGACAAGGCATACGTGCCCCGGTTCTTTGTCGAGTGGATCGTCTATCACGAGATGTTGCACCAAGTGCACGACGCTCCTGTTGTTAACGGGCGCAGGCAGTTTCACAGCAAGGCGTTTCTAGAAGACGAAGCGGCGTTTGAGCACTATGCACTGGCGCGTTTGTGGGAACGCGATCACCTCGAGCAATTGCTCACGTACTAGCCGAGCATGGAACGAGCTAAGCACGTTCGCTCTCACCTGTGCGAGAGTCAAACAACTCTGTAGCTCCAGGTCGAATCCATGCCTCTTTGGCCAGCGATCATATCCATCTTATCGGGATTTTTCTTAGTTGCTTGGTGGCTATGGCGACGGCCCCTAGGCAACTGTGCTTGTGGTCGATGTCGCCGGCGAGTTCACGTGGTGCCGCGCTGTGTGCTGTCGGGGAGAGACGCTCGCGCCGAACTGGAGTTTCGGAGTGGCCCCATGGGAGGTCGCACAGTAGTTCTGGAAGAGCGCACAACGGCGATTGGATCGATCGCAAGTGATGGCAGTGGTGGAGAAATCGTGTTGGCGGATCCAGCCGTCTCTCAGGAACACGTTCGGATCGAGCGCAGTGCTGGCAGCTTCACGTTGCGGGATATGGGATCCACCAATGGCACCTTCGTAAATGGTCTCAAACACCAGAAGCTAATCCTCTGCGGAGATGACACGATCCTCATCGGCAACAGCGAGGCCGTTTTTCGCATTCACTAGCCGCTTCTTTGCGAGCTAGAAGCCGAGTCTTGTCTTGTCTTCAGCGTGGAAGCCGCCGCTCTTGTTGAGCACCGAAACTACAATGACGGTGATGTTGTCGCTGCCACCGTTCTTGTTGGCAGTATCGACAAGCTGGGTCGCCATAGCGGAGAGGGGCGCATCCGACTGCAGGACTTCGCTGATGATTGCATCGTCAACCAAATCACTGAGGCCATCACAGCAGAGAAGAAAGACATCATCCTCTTCAATCGCGATGGTTCGGTGTTCGACAGCAACATGAGGTTCCAGACCGATCGCGCGAACGATAACGTTGGATGTTGCGGGCCCCAGCCGGCCTTCGAGTTCTGGCTTGTCTGCGTAGAGATTGCTCAGTGAGTGATCGCGTGTGAGTTGCTGCAAATTGGCACCGCGTAGGCGGTAGAGCCGCGAGTCGCCAACGTGAGCGATGTGGACACGAGTGCCTTCCATGCGAATTGCGACCGCTGTGGTTCCCATGCCCCGACACTCTGGATTGGCTTCTGCGTGGTCAAAGATTGCTTCATTGGCGGCTTCTAGGGATTTCACCAAGGGGTCGATGGTTGTCTTTGCCCCTGGAGGGGCCGATGCCACACCTTGCACGATGGATCGCACGGCCATTTGGGATGCGAGCTGGCCACTGGTGTGCCCACCCATTCCATCGCAAACAAGGAAAAGGTCGAGCCTTGGATCGACATACATGCAGTCCTCATTGACGTCTCGCTCACGACCGACATCGGTGTGGCCAACAGCGTGGATGCGAAAAGTCTCTGAGGAGGTGAGGCCTCGGTATTCGATTGGTTCGCTCACAACAGCGCAAGTAGCTTACCGCAGAGCCCAGGTGATGTAGTAGCCCCCAAGCCCAAAGGTGAGTGCGACTAGAACGCAAGCGAGTGCAAAGGCCGCTCTGCTGCCTTGTTGAGGAATAGGCTTCGGTGTGAGGGGGGCCATTTCGGCGATTGGGGGATTCCCAGCTGATTGCCTTTGCGGCCGGGCTTGCGGTGCTTGCCCCCCCCTCTGCTGGTGTTGCTGCGACGGCGGCGGCTGGCTTTGCGGCGGCGGCTGGCTTTGCGACGGCGGCGGTGGTTGGCCTTGCGGCGGCGATGGCTGGCCTTGCGGTTGGCTTTGCGGCGACGGTTGGCTTTGCGGCGGCGGCTGGCTTTGCGGCGGCGGCTGGCTTTGCGGCGGCGGCTGGCTTTGCGGCGGCGGCTGGCTTTGGGACACCACTGTCGGCCTCATGGCTTGCTGGGCCGGTGGCGCTTGCGGGCGGGCTTGGCTGGGGGATTTGGGGGCGGCAGAGGTTGTCGTAGGGCTGGGGCTGCCAACAGTGGTACGTGTACGCGACCGGGGGGGGCGTTCGGGTGCGGGAGCTGCGCTCGTGGCCGGTGGAAGAGGGGAACCGTGCACCCCTGTGGTCATCACCGAGTTCATAGGCCCTTCCGTCTCTCGCGCGTTCGACATGAGAGCCTTTTGCGCGGATGCTCGCTGCTCACCTGAAGCACTCAACATGGTCTTGTTCTTTCGCCCCGGCAAAGAGGGCTGCACACTGCGCGTGATCTCAGCTTGCAACTCTTGGGGCATACTCGATGGAAGACCAGTGTTGATGAGCGTGTTCTTGAGCGCCGGATCCGTTGCGAGATCCAGGGTGGGGTCGAGTGTGGTGAGCCAAACTCTACACGCCTCGAGCAGCGCCAATGCAGATGCAGGTCGTTGCTCGGGGTGCTTCTGCAAACACGCCATCACAACTTTCGCCACCATGTCTGGCACCTCTGCGGGCAATGGCGGAACTGGTGAGGCAACCTGCATCTTGAGTACCTTGAGAGGATCCGCGTCGTGGAACGGCAACGTCTTGCTCAGCATTGCGTAAGCAACAACGCCGAGCGCGTAAATGTCGGAGCGCGCATCGATGGTCTTGCCGCTGGCCTGCTCGGGCGACATGTATTGGGGGGTTCCAAAAATGGTGCCTATGGCGGTGACCTGTGCGTTGGTCAGCTTGGCAATGGAAAAATCGAGCAGCTTGACAAAATCAGGTGCACCGGCGAGGTCGAGTAGAAAGATGTTCTCGGGTTTGATGTCACGGTGAATGATGCCAGCTGCGTGCGCTTCTGCCAGAGACGCTGCGCATTGTATGAGAATGCGCAGCACACGGGGCGCGGGGAGAGGGGCTTCGTCGGCAATCACCTGGCGAAGCGTACGGCCCTCGAGGAACTCCATGACCATATAGAGGTTGCCGAGCGTGGTCTGCCCGAAGTCGTAAAGGCGAACCGTATTGGGGTGGGTGAGGCGCGAGCAGGCGCGAGCCTCGCTGTGAAATCGGTCGACGCCATCTTGGCTTTGCGATGCGCGTGCATGCATCATCTTGATGGCGACGATGCGGTCGACGGAGAGTTGTTTGGCACGGAAGATAACGCCCATCCCCCCTTGTCCGATCACTTCGAGAATCTGGTACCGGCCGCTAAGCGTGCGCCCAATCCAACTATTGTGCTGCCCCTCCAACTTGCTACCAAGACCATAGTCGCTTGGCTGTGGGGCGGGCAAGCAATGCACACCTTCCAAGCCCCCATAGCCCTTGCATTGTGTTATGGAGTGAATATGCGACTGTTGCCAAAGCGCGTTGGTTTCCTGGCCGTGGCCTGTGTAGTGCTCTCTGTGGGCTGTAGCAAGAACAAAATGGCTGGTAGCGTTGATGGCGCCAAGGGGTACGCGGATGCCTGTGCACGTTGCCATGGAGCTGATGGCGTGCCAACTCCAGGAATGCGGTCACGGACTGGCGTCAAGCCGCTAAACTCCGACCGCGTGAAAGGCATGAGTGACGATGAGATCCTCAAGCAAATTCGAAACGGATCCAAGAACCGTATGATGCCAGCGTTCCAAGGAGCCATGAGTGACGCGCAGCTTGAGGCGATTGTGGCTCACATCCGAACGCTGCAGGCTGCAACTCCCTAGCGTCGTTTCTGCTCGCGTGCCAAACGACTAACGCTCAAGGACGGCAAGTTCGCGTGCAAAGTCCTCTGGATAATCGCTGTAAAACGTCATTTCTTCCCCCGTTATCGGATGAACAAATCCCAATGTCTGCGCGTGCAACAAGAGGCGCTTGCTCGGCAGAAGTGGCCGACCGTTACACTCTGCGTCGCGACTGTAGACTCGCTCGCCAACCAAGACATGTCCCGCTTCGCTTAGGTGGATGCGAATTTGGTGAGTTCGGCCCGTCTCAAGTCGAACCGTGCAGAGTGTGGCCTTGTTGAGTTCGCGGTCTACCTCGACATGAGTGATGGAACGTTTGCCTTTGGTGTCATGGCGATTGGATCCGCGCAGCCCATCTCCGCGATCGCGAATGAGGTAGGACTCGATGCGGCGCGCCGAGACACGTCCGTTGCAGACGCAAGAGTACTGGCGCTGCATGGTGTGAGAACGCAGTTGCCGAGCGAGGCCAAGTTCCCCCTTTTTGCTGCGCGCGAACACGAGAAGGCCCGAGGTGTCTTTGTCGATGCGGTGCACCACAATGAGTGGTCCGTTCGCTTCCTCGCCGCGAGCTCGCCAAGCAGATCGAATGAGATCCATGGCAGTGTCGCGCTCTTCCGGCTTGTAGGGCACGCTTGATACGCCACTGGGCTTGTCGATGACAATGAGGTGATTGTCTTGGTAGACGATCTTCACTTCAAAGGCGCTTCGCTTGGGTTTCTTGGCGTTGTGCCGCACTTCGATGCTTGCGGTTGCAGATGGTCGATTGCCCGCATCGAGAACCACCTTGCCGTTCACAAAGACCTTGCCGGTTGTGATGAGGCGCTTGACGGTCTTCCACGATTCGCCCGTTTGCTCTCGAACACGAGCTCCGAGGGCGGGCGCCGTATTGCGGTCGCGTGGTGGTGGACGTCTGGACATAGGAGATTAAGAAGATGTTGTGCGCTGGCTGCGTGCCCAACGTGCGTGCTCTTGGACCATGGGATTGCGATCGTCGGCCAATGCTTCGACAGTAGGATCGTCCGGCGCCGTGTTGCCGAGGGCAACCGCAACGTTGCGGAGAAGTTGCTCTCGGCGATTTCGGCGCATTGGGTTGCCCGAGACGTAGCGCTTTCGCTGGTTGGACCCAAGGGATGCAAGCATAGCCAGGACAGGACGAGCTCTCTCGTTGTCTCGAGGAAGGAGCTGTGGCACCACACTTGCGCGGCTTGGGGCCACGGCATTGTACGGGCACACGTCCTGGCAAACATCACAGCCAAAAACTCGATCCCCCACAAGCGGCCGCAACTCCATGGGCATGGGTTCTTGGCTCTCAATGGTGAGGTAGGAAATGCAGCGCCGAGCGTCGAGTTTGTGCGGCCCGCGAAAGGCCTGTGTTGGGCAGGCATCAAGGCATGCTGTGCACGTTCCGCAATCGCGATTGGAGTCTTGATGGGTGGGGGCAAGGATGGCGCTTGTAAGAAGAACTCCGAGTAGGGTGTATGACCCAAGGCCTGGAGTGATTAGCATCGTATTCTTTGCCACAAATCCGAGTCCGGCTCGCTCTGCCAGTTCGCGCTCTAGGAGTGGGGCGGAGTCAACGCAGGCGCGCGATTCAATCGGCTCGGCGGACTGCTCGGCAAGCGCCTCGGCGAGTGCGGTAAGCTTGCTCTTGATCACATGATGGTAGTCGTCTCCAAGGGCGTACTGGGCTACGCGTCCACGCGCTTCACCCGTGTTCGGAGGTTTCACCTCTGCGTTGCTGTAGCTCAGAGCGACAACGACCGCACTGCTCACGCTTGGTAGAAGCTGCTGCATATTCTGGCGAGCCTCTCTGTGAAACTCGTCGTCCATGTACGCCATCGTTCCGTGGTCGCCGCGTTCCAGCCACGCCAAATACTCTTCATAGTGCGCGGGAGTTTCGATGCCGGTAACACCCGCTTTGGCGAAGCCGAGTTCCATTGCCTGCCGAATCACAAACTCGGTGAGCTCTGCTGGAGAGGACATCGCTAGACCCCACCTTCGCGATCGTCGTCGTCGGGGACGCCGGCAAAGAAAACCTCGTCGTAGCTAACGTGCGGGTCTTTCTCTCGTGGTTGCGGATAGCGAACCGTGAGGCCTCGGTAGTTGCGCAGCGTCACTTCGGAATCGCCAAGCTCTTTGAGGTACTCCGGACCTATGGGAATTTTTCCACCACCGCCGGGCGCGTCGATAACGAGTTGAGGCATCGCCATACCACTCATCCAACCACGCAAGCCGTCCATGAGCTCAATTGCTGACTCGACGCTTGTTCGCAAGTGGTCGGTCCCAAGCACCGTGTCACCTTGAAAGAGATAGTACGGCCGGACCCGCATGCGTATCAGTGCACGCATGAGCGCGCGAAGCGTTCGCACGGAAGAGTTGATTCCCCTCAACAGGACTGCTTGGTTTCCAACCGGGATGCCGTGATTCACCAAGCGTTCACAGGCGAGTTGGCTCTCTTCGGTGATTTCCCTCGGGTGGTTGAAATGCGTGTTCACAAAGACCGGGTGGTGCTTTGCGAGCATTTGGCACAGTTTCTCATCGATGCGCATAGGCAGCACCACAGGGACTCTCGAACCGATGCGAATGATCTCAACGTGCGGGATCGCCCGCAGCCGGCCCAGTACCTCGTCGAGACGCCGTGTGCTGAGCAAGAGTGGGTCGCCTCCACTGATCAGAACATCTCTGATTCGAGGCTGGCTTGCAATATAAGCGAGGGCGTCGTCGATTTCGTCCCGCTTCGGGGGCTGGTCACCTCCGACGATTCGTCGCCGGTTGCAATGCCTGCAGTAGATCGCGCATCGATCGACCACATAGAGAAGACAGCGATCTGGATACTTGTGAAAGATGCTCGGCACCGGGGAGTGCGTGTCTTCGCCAAGCGGGTCTCGAAGTTCCTGCTCTCGAAAGGACAGCTCGCTCAGAGAGGGCAGGGCTTGCCTCCGGATCGGGCAATCGCTTCGAGAGGCATCCATGAGCGATGCGTAATACGGAGTCGCGCCGGTGCGAAAGAGATCTTGGGTGCGCTCTAGACCCGCCTGCTCGTCATCGCTCAGCGGCACAATCTGCGAAAAATCCTCAGCGGACCGCAGCATGTGGCGCAGCTGCCATCGCCAATCGTTCCACTGCTCGGTGGGCACATCCGATCGGCGCAGCGGCCGGTCTGGCAACACGGGAAGCATAGACCTAGAGACCGACGCTTGGGCAGACCGGAGCGAGTACGCAATTCTCACAATCGGGTTTCTTGGCGTCGCAGACCCTTCGCCCGTGCCAGATCAGCTGATGGGCAAAGTCGATCCACGATTCTTGCGGGATGAGCTCCATCAAGTCTCGCTCCACTTTCACGGGGCTCGATTCAGCGCTGAGTCCGAGCCGGTTGCTGAGCCGCTTAACATGGGTATCGACGACGACACCCGAAGCGATGCCGTAGGCTGTGCCCAAAACCACGTTGGCGGTCTTTCGGGCAACGCCGGCCAACGTGAGCATTTCCTTCATCGTTCGAGGGATTTCTCCCCCAAAGTCGGCGACCACCTGCTGGGCCATCTTCACAATGTTTTTTGCCTTATTGCGATAGAAGCCCGTCGAGCGTACAAGCATCTCGACTTCGGCCAAATCGGCTTGTGCGAGCGCTGCAGGCGTCGGGAAGCGCGCAAAGAGTTCGGGGGTCACCTTGTTGACCAGTTTGTCTGTGCTCTGGGCACTTAAGATCGTCGCGACTGTCAATTGATAGGCGTTGTCATAATCAAGCTCACAGACAGCGTGCCCCCATTGCTCTTGCAGCGTTTCTAGGATTGCTGGAACCCGCTCTCGTGGGTACTGTTTCTCTGCTGGTTTGGTGGCTCGTTTGCCGACAACTTTGGCGCCCATGATTGTAACTCCTATGCCGCTTACTCCGATGCCCCTATTGGTTCCGACCTGCCAGCAGCCAACGACAGGTTCGCTACGTATCACGACACGCCTTGCGGGACTGCAGTTTTTCCAGGGTCTTTTGCAGACCTTTG
This sequence comes from Kofleriaceae bacterium, assembly GCA_024762925.1. GTDB lineage: Bacteria > Myxococcota_A > Polyangia > Haliangiales > Haliangiaceae > NORP324. Next base: position 13,242 of record JANTGM010000005.1, read on the forward strand.
TGCTGACCTCGCTCCTAGCAATCATCGCATCCTGTGCAGCCTCCGCTGCCGAGGTGAAGCGCGCCGAACGTTCTGGATACAATGCGGACTTCTCCACGGTGTATGGTGAGACTCTGGCGGCTGTCGTCAAGCTCTACCCTCGGGCGGCGGAGAATGCTGTTGATGGCATTATCCGGACTGCCTGGCACAGGGTTGCTGTGCAGACAGGAACCCGAGGCAATCGTCAACGGACCAATGCGGTTGCAGGAAGCAATCCAGCGTCGACGAGCCTCACCTCAACAGCTGCCGCCAATCGCAAGCAGTTTTTCATCCGCTTCCGTGTGCACGTTGTAGGGGGCAAACCATGGCGAATCCGTGTTGTGGGCGAGGCCTCGGAGTGGGCTGCGGGCGATGTACCCATGCCACTTCGCGGTGCTGAGGTGCCGCCATGGCTCAAGGGACGCACTGATGCCCTGCGGGTCGCGATCTACAAGCGCCTCAAAGCGTATGCGGTGCGGGTAGAAGAGAAAATTCCCCAAGCGGAAGGCAAGATCATCACGATTGATGAACCCTCGAGTTTTGGCGAGATTCCCGATGGTGCCCAAAAGATGCTCGTTGAGATTCATCGGGCGATTAGCCTACGTTCCTTTGGCGATCTGCGAGCCCAGCTGGCAGAGGATGTTCAGTGGTCCGAAGGCGAGGTGGGAAATGCTGATGTAGCCATGGTGATGTGGAAGGCGGACCCGAGTTTGCTCGAGGCGATGCTCGGTGCAATCGGACGCGGCTGCGTGGCTGGCGATGGCAACGTCACGGTGAGCTGTCCCCGAGCATACAGCCAAGAGCCAAACTTCAAAGGTTACCGTCTTATTGCCGAGAAGCGCGGTGATAGGTGGGTTGTCACCGCCTTCGTGAAGAGCGAGTAGCTACTCGTTGCAGGTGCGCGGCACGAGTGGCAGCACCTTGCCAGGGTTGAGCAGATCTTTGGGATCCCACATGGCCTTCCACTTTCGCTGCCATGCAAGCAGCGCTGGGCCTTGCTCCATTGGCATGTAGTCGCGCTTCGTGAGGCCAATGCCATGCTCACCACTCAAGGTGCCCCGCAGCGCCATGGTGTGTTCGAAGAGTTTCCGCGTCACCGCTTCCAGTTGTCGCTCAACCTCGGGCTGCGTCGGATCCTCGTCACACAGAATATTGACGTGAAGGTTGCCATCTCCAGCGTGGCCGTAACACGCAACCGCAAACGGAAACTCGTCGCCAAGACTCTCGACCCGACGAATCATCTCAATCATCTTGCCACGAGGCACACAGATGTCTTCGCTCACTTTGTGTCTGCAGGCGGCGGTTAGACTTGAAGAGACAAGCCTGCGAGCCTGCCACAGTCTTCGGCGCTCTAGATCGTTTTGCGCCACGAGTACGTCGGTGGCTCCAGCCTCATCGATGCTCATCCCCATGCGCATGAGAGCTTCATCGAGTCCCTCTTCGAGGCCGTCAATTTCGATGAGGGCTGCAGCGTCGGTTCCCGGGGGGATGGGGCTTCCGTTCATCTCGCGGACCGTGTCAATTGCGGTCTTGTCCATCAGTTCCATGGTTCGGGGACGGAAGCCATCTTTGAGAAGCGAACCAATCGCCGTGCCTGCGTCAGCGAGCGTAGGAAAGATCGCGAGCAAGGTCTGCACAGCTGGTGGCTTTGGTAAAAGTCGTAGGGTGAGTTCTGTGCTCACGCCAAATGTGCCTTCTGAGCCGACAAAGCCGGCCACCATGTCGTAACCAGTAACTCCCTTGCTGGTGCGGCGTCCAAAGCGCAGCCGCTCTTGGCTCATGAGCGAGACCTCCATGCCCAGAATGTACTCGCGTGTCACGCCATATTTGAACGCCCTGGGACCGCCCGCATTTGCGGCTGCGTTGCCACCGATGGAGCAGTATTCCAGGGAAGCAGGATCTGGCGGATAAAAGAGCCCTTGGGCTTCGACCGCAGTCTGCAAGTCGCCCGTGATGACCCCTGGTTGCACAACGGCCACCAAGTCATCCTCGTTGATCTCGATAATCGACTGCATGCGCTCGGTCGACAGAACGATGCCTCCGCGAATCGGCAGTGCTCCACCGACCTTGCCCGATCCAGCGCCTCGGGGCGTCACGGGAGTATTGGTATCGTTTGCCAGCGCTAGCACAATGTCGACCTGCTCTGCGGTTTCGCAGAGCGCAGCACAGTCGGCGGGGTAGGGGCCTAAGCCAGACTCATCGACGCCATAGTCCTCAAGCGCGGCGTCATCACGAGTGAGCACCGACTTGGAACCCAGTTCTTGCCGCAGTCGCTCTATGATGTCGGGCACAAGAATTCTCCTTTAAGAGATTGTCTTAGTCTTGAGTCGAAGGTGCCTAGGAGAACGAAGAACCACAACCGCAAGTCGATTTGACTCCCGGATTGTCGAACTTGAAGCCCGCACCGGCCAGGCTCTCCACGTAGTCGATGGTGGTCCCAACCAGGTACATCAAGCTCATCTCGTCGACGATGATGTCGCAGGATTTTAGCTTGTAGGCCCTATCCAAATCGGTCTTATTGTCGAAGTAGAGATCGTAGGAGAAACCAGCACAGCCGCCCCCTACCACGCGCAAGCGGAGAGCCATGCCGTCCTCGATCTCCTCGGCTTCACGGATCTCGGCTACCTTGAGCGCAGCCTCGTCGGTTAGGTGGACAAGGTGATCCGGCGTAAGGGTGAAACGGGGCTCGGTGGAGGTGGGCGTTACTTCGCTCATTGCAGCTAGATAGTGGCACAAAGCATGTGGACCAGCCAGGCTCCTGTGCACTTGGCGATTGACCCACCACCCACGCTCTGCGCAAACTGGCGGGCCAACTGCCCTTTGGGAGAAAGAAGCACAATGCCAACGTTTCAAGAGTACCTAAACGGTATTAAAGGTGAGATTCAGGAACTCGATACCACGGAACTCAAAGACCACATGGATAACGGAAAGAAACTCGCTGTCATCGATGTGCGAGAGCAAGACGAGTACTCCCAGGGCTTCATTCCGACAGCACATTGGATTTCGCGTGGGTTTCTCGAGTTGCGCATTGAGGAGGCTGTTCCCGACAAGGACACTGAGCTTGTGATTTATTGCGCGGGCGGCACGCGCTCCGCACTTGCGGCAAAGAGCCTCGCTGCCATGGGGTACACGAATCTGGTCTCGCTAAAGGGAGGCTTTGGAGCTTGGAAACGCAATGGATACGCGTTTGACGTTCCCGAGTTGCTCACACCCGAGCAGGCAATTCGCTACTCGCGACACACCATGCTGCCCGAAGTCGGCATAGAGGGCCAGATTGCTCTCCTCAAAGCCAAGGTCTTGTGCATCGGAGCTGGTGGTCTTGGCTCGCCGTCTGCTCTCTACCTTGCCGCTGCTGGCATTGGCACCATTGGAATCATCGATGACGATGTAGTGGATAGCTCCAATCTGCAGCGCCAAATTCTACACAGCACCGAGCGCGTTGGGATGCCAAAAGTGGAAAGTGCAGCTCTCACTCTCACGGGGCTCAATCCCGACGTGCAGGTCGTGCCCCACCAACTCCGGCTCAACTCAGACAACGCCGAAGAAATCATCGGCCAATACGATCTCGTCGTTGATGGCGCTGACAATTTTCAAACTCGGTACTTGCTCAATGATGTGGCGATCAAGCTAGCCAAACCCGTCATTCATTCGTCGATCTATCGATTCGAAGGCCAGCTCACGGTCTTCAATGCCGATGGGTTGCCGTGTTACCGCTGTCTGTACCCGGAACCTCCCCCTCCCGACCAGGCGCCATCGTGTGCCGAGGCTGGCGTTCTTGGCGTCTTGCCTGGCGTGATGGGTGTCTTGCAGGCCACCGAGGCTGTCAAGGTTCTACTCGGGCTAGGCACCACGCTTGCTGGTCGCCTCATGACCTACGATGCGTTGCGCAGCAAATTCCGAGAACTCAAACTGCGTCCAGACCCGGAGTGTAAGTACTGCGGAGAAGGAGTCGACAAGAGCAAGATCGAGCTCATCGACTACACGCAGTTCTGCATGGTAGGCGGCTAGCGCGTTTGTACTAAGAACTATTCTGTTGGCACGGAGCGTCGCGAACCATTGGAGAGTCCCGGCCGGTTACACGCCGACATGTGTGCGCAAGGGCTACCTGTGAAGTGCAGGACATCGGGCTTGACCCAAGTGGTGCTCCACGCAACAATTGACATGCGTGGCGTTTGAAATTGGCCAAGCGGTTGGTAACTACCGCATACTTGAGCGCCTTGGTGCAGGTGGCATGGGTGAGGTGTTTCTCGCGGAACACCCGCTCATCGGGAAGACTGTGGCCCTCAAAGTCATTCATCAGGACATGAGCCTGAACAAGGAGCTGGTTGCGCGCTTTGTAAATGAGGCGAAGGCCGTCTCGACGATTGGCAATGACCACATCGTGGAAGTGCACGATTTCGGGACCACCGAGGGGGGGGCGCACTTCTTCATCATGGAGCACCTCCAAGGCCTGACCTTGGCAAAGGCACTCAGCTGTGGCCAGCTGTCGCTGTCAGACCCAGCACATGTTGGAAACTGCTTGCACATTGCCGCCCAAGTCGCAGCAGGGCTCGCCGCAGCGCATGACAACAACATCATTCACCGCGATCTCAAGCCCGACAACATCATGTTGATTCACAAGCTCGGCGATCCGCTCTTTGTAAAGATTCTCGATTTTGGCTTGGCAAAGATGCTTGAGTCGGATGCCCAGCTCACTGCGACGGGGGTGGTGCTCGGCACTCCTGAATTCATGTCGCCAGAGGCTGCTGAGAGCAAAGATACCGATGGCCGCTCAGATATCTACTCATGTGGTGTCTTGCTTTTCCTCATGCTCACCGGACGGCTCCCCTTCATTGCCAACAGCATGGGCGAGATGATGGTGCAGCATGTTTGCCAAGCACCGCCCGTGCCTCGCTCCTTCAATCCACAAATCTCGCCAGCAGTTGAGCAAATCGTGCTTCGCTGTCTTGCCAAGAATCGTGAAGACCGCTTTCAGACGATGCACGAGCTGCATGCGGCGCTGATGAACCCGGAAGGGTATCTCACTGGTAGCCCCAAGGTCGTGGCGAGCGACGGCGCTCCGAGGTCTGCATCGGCAGAGCGCGACATCTCTCCGCACCCAGCGCTCATGCGGCCAGCCGAGACCTCGCCGCACACCATGAACATCGGCACACCGGTGGGATATGGGGCTGGGGGCCGTCGTCGATTTGGGTTCCTTGTTGCCATTGCACTTCTCTCTGGAGGCGGAGGGGTTGCGGCTGCGCTCGCTCAAGATGACAGCGCATCCACTGATGCTGCGCATGGAACCGAGATGCCGACAGAGGTGCCCGTTGCAACCAAGACCACCAGCGCGACTCCCGACAAAGAAGAGCCCGCGCCTGAGGTCTTGGCGGTTGCGCAACCCGATGCGAGCCAAGCTATTTCACTGCGAGTCAATAGCGAGCCCCAAGGCGCCCTGGTTGTCGATGAGGCTGGCGAAACGGTTGGCACCACGCCATTTGATTGGCAAGCCGAGGCTCCCCAAGAGGTTGCGTGGCGATTTACCCACGATGGCTACGAATTGATGACATACAGGTTTACGCCATCGGGGGATGAGCCAGTCTTGGTGAGTCTTGTGGCCAAGCGCTCCAAACGCAAACATCCGATCGATCCCAAGCGCAAACATCCGATCGATCCCAAGCGCAAGCACGGGACCGATCCCAAACGCCAACCTAAAAAGCCCGCCAAGGTGCAGAACAATCTCATCGCCCCCGATCTCTAGGCGATTTGCTATGCTGCTTGCATGTCAGTCGCACTTCTGATCGGCGCTGGGCTTGTTGGCCTTGGAGGTGGGGCGAGCCTCGCTCTGTCGATCGCAAAGAAGGAGCTTCGCGAGGCTGCTGAGGCCGCGGAGGCAGAGGCCCAGCGCTTGCGAAAGGGCGCGTCCTTGGAGGCGGGGGCAATTCGGCGAGCAGCCGAAACCGAGGCTCGCGAGGCCGCTCTTGAAATGCAGGAAGCTGCGGATGCGGCACTCGAGAGCGAGACGGTGGCCCTCGATACGGTCGCCGAACGGGTGCAGGGCCGCGAGTCTGCCCTTGCGGATCGGCGGGAGGCGCTCGATGAGCGAAAGGCGGAGCTTCGCGAGCGGGAGTCCGCAGTCCGTACGATGAAGGAACGAGCAAAGAGACTTCGATCCAGCGCTGCCGACACACGAATCGCTCTCCGCACACGGCTCGAGGAAATGGCACTTTGCTCGGGGGACGAGGTCATCGAGACGCTCCGTGAGCAGTGGCTAGAACAGGCGCGAGCCGATGGCGCTCAGCAGCTGCGACGCGTTGAGCAGAGCGCTGCCGATGCAGCGACGTCGCGAGAAGCAAATCGGCTGATGCAGGTGGCCATCTCGCGCTACCAAAACCACTTCCTCATCGATCAGAGCAAGAGCAATATTCCAATTTCCGGGCCGGTTTATGAGGTTCTAACGGCAAATGATAGCCTCGTTCTTGGAGTGCTCGCAGAGGGAGCCAATACCAAGCTGAATCTGCACGAGAGTGGCGAGAGCATCCGCCTAGAGGGCTTAGATGGGGTTGGCCGCGAAGTTGCCAGACGGGCCCTGAAGGCTCTGGGACGGAAACCCAAGGCAGTTGCCGCCGCCAAGGCGAACCCCGAAGCTTGGGTGCGAACGATTCGCGAGCGGCTCGATGCAGAGATCGTCAGGCTGGGGAAGAAAGCGTTCAAAGTGCTGAAGGTGAAGCCTGCGCACGACGAGATTATTGGTCTTGTTGGGGCTCTTAACTACCGCACAAGCTACACCCAGAATCAGTGGCTGCACGCTGTTGAGGCTTCGTTCTTAGCTGGGATGATGGCCGAGGAGCTTGGCTTGGATGTGCGTATGGCTCGTCGCGCGACGCTCTTGCATGACATCGGAAAAGCTCTTACGCACGAAATAGAAGGTTCTCACGCCGTGATTGGGGCGGACATCGCCAGACGCCTTGGCGAAGACGAGATTGTCGCGAATGCCATTGGCTCGCATCACGCCGACGAGCCTGCGAATTCTTCCTATGCATTCTTGGTGGCGGCGGCCGATGCGATGAGTGGTGCAAGGCCTGGCGCACGTCGTGAACAAAGCGAGGGTTTCTCGACCCGCCTTGAGGATTTGGAGCGACTCGGCGCCAGCTACAAGGGCGTCGATCACTGCGCTGCCGTCCACGGTGGACGAGAACTGCGAGTCTACGTTCGCAACAACGAAGTGAGCGATTTGCAGGCTGTTGAAATGTCGACCAGCATCGCCGAGCAAATCTCTGATGAGCTTGTCTTCCCAGGACAAGTCAAAGTCACCGTCATTCGGGCAACGGAGTCCGTGGCCGTCGCTCTGTAGGAACTTGGTGTGCCTGCACCACCACCGATCTACCTAGACAACCAAGCGACCACTCGCTGTGACCCCCGGGTGCTTGAACGCATGCTGCCGTATTTCTCGGAGCACTACGGGAATGCAGCCAGCAAGACGCACAGCTTTGGTTGGACGGCGGAGGCGGCGGTAGCATTGGCACGAGAGCAGGTCGCGGCCAGTCTTGGCGGCAACGCCAGTGAGGTGGTGTTCTGCTCTGGGGCCACCGAGGCGAACAACCTGGCACTCCGCGGTGTGGCTGAGGCGTATGCGGCTCGTGGCAAGCACATTGTGGTTGCAGCCACCGAGCACGCTTCGGTTCTCGACTGCGCGCGTGAGTTGGAGCGCACTGGATGGGATCTGTCCATCGTTCCGGTTGGCGAGGACGGGCTCGTTTCGATTCCCGAGCTACGGGCCGCTCTGCGTGAGACAACCACAGTCGTTAGCATAATGCTCGTAAACAACGAGACCGGCGTTGTCGCAGATATTCCGTCTCTCGCAGCTCTCGTGCATCAAGAATGTCCCAAGGCAATCATGCACTGTGATGCCGTGCAAGCTCTAGGGAAAATTCCTATCGACGTGGCTGCGCTTGGTGTTGACGTTCTCACGGTCTCTTCTCATAAGGTGTACGGGCCGAAGGGCGTCGGAGCACTTTGGCGACGTCGCCGACCAAGGCTTGTTGTACACCCGCAAGTCTTTGGTGGTGGACACGAGGGCGGTTTGCGATCGGGGACCTTGCCCGTGCCGCTCATTGTGGGCTTTGGCACCGCCTGTGAGATTGCTGGCCGCGAGCGAAGCGAAGAAAACGCCCGCCTTGCGCTTCTTCGAGACAGGCTGCTCGATGGTCTGCGAAGCTCCGTAGGAGGCATTGTGGTCAACGGCAGCATTGAGTCGCGCATTGCAAGCAATCTCAACATCGCCATTGAAGGCGTCACGGCAGATGTCTTAGTGAGCGAGATTGGTGATGTGGCCATGTCCACGGGCTCGGCCTGCAGCTCGGCTTCGGCAAAGCCCTCACATGTTCTCGGTGCCATGGTCTCGGCAGAGCGAGCCCGCACGTCGATTCGCATGGGACTAGGTCGTTTTACCACCGAGGAAGAAGTGGAGCGTGCGATTGTGTGCATTGCAGCGGGCATCGCGAAGGTCCGAGGCGCTTGACACCAGCGTCGCCTGCACCAAATGATGCGCTGTGGCTGTCTTTCGATATCCCTTCACCGTGCGCTTTGCAGACGTCGATCACGCTGGCATCGTCTACTACCCCATCTTCTATCACTACTTTCACGTCGCCTTCGAAGAGCTCTTTCGCGACCGCATGGGAGCTGCGGCCTACCAAACGCTGCTCGACGAAGACAAGGTGGGGTTCCCTGCAGTGCACTCGGAGTGCGACTACAAATCACCACTGCGCTTTGCTGACTCAGCCGAAACGGAGATTGCGCTGGACCGCCTTGGCACCAAGAGCGTCACGCTCCGCTACCGCGTGAGCCGAATTGCTGGGCAAGAGCGGATCCTAGCGGCGGAGGGCCGTGTTACGTGCGCTGTGACAGATCTCAAAGCATTTCGGGCAATTGAACCGAGCGAAGGGCTTCGGGAGTTGTTCCTTGAACTCCGAGAATCGGTTCGCTAAAAGGGATTCGTGTCAGACGAGGGACAGACAGCGATCGAGCGACTCCAAGAGATCATGACAGCTCTGATGGAGAGGCTCTTGCTCGAGTCGCTTGAGAGTGTCGATGGTGCTTTGGGTGAGTGGAAGGCAGGAGAGGCTGGCGTGTTTGAAACCCATGCCGAGCTTCTTCGTCACGCCGCGAAGGCCGAGCGTTTGGCTGAGCGCATGGCTCGCATTGGCCTCGACAATGCTGGAGCCTTACTGCGTGATGCGTACGACGCTGGACTTGTGGACCATGAGGAGTTTGTGGCCTTCGTCGGCAAAGAGCCCGCGGAGGTTAACCCCTCACCGCCCCTCTCCGAAGAGCAAGTCATAGGCGGCCTACCCGACAAGCGCGGGCTCATAGAAGAACTCTTAGGGCAGGGGCCCGTCCTCCTACACATAGACGCCCGCCATCCATTGGCACAGGTGCCCGACCGATTTCGGCAAGACCCAAAGCTTGTGCTGCGCTTCGGCTACGACCTCACTCCTGCCATTATCGACCTCAGCATTGACGAGGAAGGCATGTACGGCACTCTCACCTTTGGCGGCATCCCCACCCGCTGTGTCTTGCCTTGGGGCTCCATCTACTCCGTGGTGAGTGAGGCCGATCAGAAAGGCATGGTGTGGCCGGAAGACGTACCTGAGTGCGTTGTGGACGCATTGCAGGAGCAGCACGGTGATCCGGAGAAGCAAGCAGGGCCCGCACTTGGAACTGTGCGCACCCCAGCTCCCGAAGACAAGGGCGCGAAAGGACGTCCTCCAACCTCACCACCAACTTCGCCTCCTCCGACCTCGCCTTCCCCAGGACGCGGCGGTCATCTCAAGCTCGTCAAGTAGGCTCGCGATTTTGGGGAACTTGGCTTGCTAAGCGCGCGCCTTGCGGTGAACCCGAACACCGCAGCACTGAGGTATCCCTGGACAGGGCGGTGCCAGTTTTTCGATCTCCACAGTCACTGAGCTTCTCGGGCTGCGCTCCAAAATCCCATCGGCGATGCAACCCGCCAAGCGCTCGAGTAGCTTGAAGGTCTGTTGGGTGCCAATCTTGACCACAACCTCGCAGATCTCGAAGTAGTCGATGGTGTCGGCAAGCGCATCACTCTCGCTTGCTTGCTGAAGATCGGCGCTAAGCTCAACGTTGGCGCGGAATCGCCGTGTCGTCTCCCGCTCTTCGTCGTAGTAGCCATGATTGCCCTCGAACTCCAGGCCCCGCACAAAGACCGCGTCGCCAAATGACTGAGCAGCCACGACTAGATCTCTGCTTGGTCGGGTTCGTAGTCGGCCTCGCGCGCAAGCTTGCGCTTGATCATGCGCTTCTTGAGTGGGCCAACAAAATCGACCATCAGCTTGCCGGTGAGGTGGTCGTTCTCATGCTGAATCGCTCTTGCGAGAAGCTCGGTCCCCGCAATTTCAAAGGTTTCTCCATCGAGGCCCATCGCGCGCACGGTGGCTGTGGAGGGACGCTCGATTGGCACATAGACACCGGGAAACGAGAGGCAGCCCTCGTCGCTCTTGTCTGTCTCATTGCCCGTGGCGATGATTTCGGGATTGATGAAGGCCACTGGATCGGCACCCTCTTCCCCTGTCGCGACCATCGCATCGATCAGGAACATCTTGATGGGGACCCCAATCTGAGGGCTGGCAATTCCAATGCCTTGATATGCAACCATTGTGTCCCAAAGATCCTTGTAGAGCGCGCGCACCTCATCGGTGACGGTCTCGACGCTCTTGGTTTCTTCTCGGAGCCTAGAATCGGGCCAGACAACAATGGGGCGGACAGCCATAGAGTCACCATAATGAGACCAGGGGCGCTCTGTCAATCGTCCTTTGGATGCGTGCTACGTGTGAATTGTGCCTAGCTATCCTGTTCTTGTGCGCGACTCTCGCTCGTTTGATGATTGCTCTAACCCGGGCCATGGGGTAAGCAGCAGTCTGCTGATATGAAGGACTTCTCGCGAACTGCCAGCTCAGAGCTGCCCACCCATTTTGGTCATTTTCGCCTTGTGCACTACAACAGTGCTGACCTTGAAGGCGTGGCCCTGGTTCGCGGTACCCCGTCGGGCGACGGCGTGTTGTGTCGGATTCACTCCGAGTGCATGACTGGTGAGGTCTTCGGTTCACTGCGTTGTGATTGCCGCCCACAACTTGAGCTCGCACAGGAGCGTCTGTCCCGTGAAGATGAAGGCGTAATCGTGTATCTGCGCCAAGAAGGGCGTGGCATCGGCCTGGGCAATAAGATTCGCGCCTACGCACTACAAGACCAAGGCCGGGACACCGTTCAGGCAAACATTGAACTCGGATTTGCCGCTGATGAGCGCAACTACGAGCTGGCGGCAGCCATTCTGCGAGACCTAGGCATCACGAGTGTACGGCTCATGACCAACAACCCCGAGAAGTTAAAAGGCCTCAGCGAAGCCGGCATCAAGGTCGACGAGCAAGTGCCGCATTGGGCAGGTGCTTCGAGTCACAGCGAGGCGTATCTTGAGACCAAACGCCGGCGCATGGGTCACATCACGGAGAGCCCTATCAAAGCTGGCAACGCAACGACCTCAGAAGAAGACAAAGCATCATGAGCCTAAGTATCGAAGACGTAAATCAAGTGCTCGCAGGCATCGAAGATCCGGGGATTGCTCGCACTGACCTCCTCAAGCATCGCATCGTGACGGATGTGAAGGTCAAGGGCGACAAGGTGAGTCTCAGCATCGAGTATCCTTCCGATGCCTACCCAGAAGCTCTTCGCAAGGAGCTTCGTGAGCGCATTAGCAGCGCGCTTGAAGGCAAAGGATCGAAGAAGGTCAAGTTCGCCGAGAAGGTGGTTACGGCCACGATGCCACCACCAGGCGAAAAACCCCTTCTCCCGGGCGTCAAGAATATCATTGCGGTTGCAGCGGGAAAGGGCGGCGTCGGCAAGTCCACGGTCGCGACCAATCTCGCCCTGGCGCTTAAGGGATTCGGCGCAAACGTCGGCATCCTCGATGCAGACGTCTTTGGCCCGTCACTCCCCACCATGCTCGGTGAGCCAGAGATTCCGCCAGGGGCAGAAGAGGGCGAGAAGATTCGTCCTGCGGTTCATCACGGCATCAAGGTTATCTCGGTCGGTTTTTTCACCGACGCAAAGGAAGCCGTTGTTTGGCGTGGTCCCATGGTGCACAAGCTCTTGCAGCAGTTTCTTGGCGACGTTATCTGGGGCGACTTGGACTACCTGATTTGCGACCTGCCACCGGGAACTGGCGACGTGCAGCTCTCACTCTCCCAGCTGATTCCGATCACCGGAGCTGTCATGGTGACAACGCCGCAAGAGGTCTCACTGGTCGATGTCGTGAAGGGCATCTCGATGTTCAAGAAAGTGGAGATTCCGTTGCTCGGCGTCGTTGAGAATATGTCGTACTACCAGTGCTCCAAATGTGGAAACCGCGATGAGGTATTCTCGCACGGTGGCGGCAAGCGTCTCGCCGAGGAAATCGATGTTCCGTTCTTGGGCGAGTTGCCACTGGACGCGCGCATTCGCTTTGGCGGTGACACCGGAGTGCCCATTGTCGCTTCATCACCAGATTCCGACTATGCTGAGCGCTTTCGCGATATCGCGAGCAAAGTGGCTCTCGAGGCGGCGGGCCGAATTTTGGCGCAGCCCAAGCGGGCAAAGCGCCTCGCCATCATTAGCTAGTTTTTGTCCCTAGCGGGACGGAAACTAGCTAGCTCAATGGTGCGGACGCGGCTCTTTGTTAGTCGTGGGTGGAGAGCCTCAGACGAGGGGCTCCAGACGAGGGGCTCCAGACGAGGGGCTCCCTGCGAGGCGCATCGCTAGATGCCTTGCAGAAGCGCGTAAGTCACCGCTGTGATGACACACAGGTAGATCACAATCGCTGGGGTATTGGAACCACCAGATTTGCCGTTGTAGCTGGTCCCACAAGCATGGCATCCGACGTGTGATAGCAATCGTGGTCCGAGCCAACCGCCCCACCATGTGAAGCCCGACTTTGTTGCAGACGTCGCCTGGCACTTTGGGCAGGCTTTCCAACCCTCAGGATTGGGATCGACATCGGGCTTGCGAATGCTTGGCAACATCTACGAATGATCGCATATCGAGGTCAGAAGATCGATCGGGTTACAGGGGCGAGCCGTCCTGGTCGCCAAAGCCAGCAGCTCGAAGGTCCAATTCGTTGACGATGCGATCGTAGGGGAAGGGGAGTGTCTTTCCCTCACAGCTAAAGGAATTGTTCTTAGCATGATCGCCGACATCAATCACGTAGGCCGGATCATCGCTCTCGGCTTGGGCGTTGTTGCAGTCTTCACCAAGGTGGCGCCAGCCTGTGGAATCGATCTTCTTCCAGACATCGTCAAACTGCTCCGCTGTGAGCTCGTTGGTGCTCTCCGAACGCTCTCCCTCTTCCACGCGCCACTTTTGAATGCGCGGGTTCTCGCCATCGCAGACCATGCTAATCCCTGCCTCTTCCGCGCCAAATCCGCCCGCGACCATGTACTCGGCTCGTCGGTCATTGCACTCGAACTGACTTAGGTCACGTGAGTTAGCAGTGTTGCCGCCTTGCTTTGAACAGGCGAAGCACGAGGCGACGACAAACGCGTAGAGGGCCGCTTTGTGGGCGTTCATGATGCGTAGTCTGCGGCCAGAGATGCCCGCATCGCCTCGGTGCAGACCGTTTTGTACTGGTAGCCAGGATGATCGATTTCCATCGTAACCTCTGTGCCTTCGGTCCGCAGAGCTGTCAGGGCCTCGGCCGTGAGCGGGAATCGGCAGTACTGCACAGCAGAGATGCGCTCGGTGGTTCCGCGGCCTTCTTCAAAGGCGGCGCGAATGCTGAAATCGCCAATGTGAAGAATCAGGTGCTCATCGAGGCCAATGAGCCGATCGAGCTCTGTGCGTGCGTTGGTACCAGGAGGGACTTCGAGGAAGAGCGTTGCTGAGAGGCTATCAGCAGACGGCATGATGGCATTGTACACCTCTAGCTCTTCGGCAATTTGCTCGTCAGTGGTGAGGTTCTCAGCGCGGAGCATCTCTTCAATCTGCGAAATCAAAGTGTGGCGGTTTTCAAAGACCATGGAAACTCGGTCGCCAATGATGACGCGACGGTCGCGTTTCAGTTCAATGATGCGCTTGCGATAGTCGTCGCGCATGCCCGCGTAGATTGCGGGCCCTTTGATGTCGGAGCGTTTGATCGGCGTCGTTAGGTTCATAGCGGTCTTCCGGTCGTGTGTGTTGGTCGCAAAACGTATTTGGTGGCCCGATAGGCAGGCAAAGTTGCGCGGCAAAAAAAGAAAAGACTCCGAAGAAGCTCTTCGGAGTCTTTGTCGAAATAGGTCGTTGTAGGAAGACTCCGAACTATTCGCTCAGACCATCTAGGCCTTTTTGGAAGCGACCTGCGTGGCTGCGCTCTGCACGAGCGAGCGTCTCAAACCACTCAGCAACTTCTTCGAAACCCTCTTCGCGGGCGGTCTTTGAGAACGCTGGGTACATCTCTGTGTACTCGTAGGTCTCGCCAGCAATCGAAGCTTTGAGGTTTGCCTCGGTGTTGCCAATGGGCTCACCGGTAGCTGGGTCGCCTACCTGCTTGATGTAGTCGAGGTGACCATGTGCGTGGCCGGTCTCGCCTTCAGCAGTGTCGCGGAACAGCCCTGCTACATCGGGGTAACCCTCGACGTCAGCGGTCTTTGCGAAATAGAGGTAACGGCGGTTTGCTTGGGATTCCCCAGCGAACGCAGCCTTAAGGTTTTCGAAGGTCTTGGTACCCTTGAGTTCTGCCATGCCCAGTAGATATCACGTCGTGCTCAGGCCCGACAAGGCTTGGGCGCCGCTACCCTTGAGGCGACAATTGGGGCTCACCTTCCGCTCAGAGCGCGTATGAGTTCTAGGGCGATCTCATCCTGAAGAGCCCTCGCAACACCAATGGAAGTCTCGGGAAATCCGTTGATCAGGATGGAGAAGAAGACTGGGCGCCGACCATCAATGGCCGCCAATCCGGATAGTGCCGAGGCATGATCAAGAGTGCCCGTTTTGGCCCGAACCAGGCCCTCGGCTTCAGTGGCCTCCATTCGACGGCTCAGGGTTCCGTCCACGCCAGCAATTGAGAGAGATGAGAAGAATTCTGCCCCCCACCTGGGGTTGCGATGGGCGAGTGTGAGCAAGCTTGTCAGCTGCAGAGGCGTGAATCGGTTTGAGTCAAAGAGGCCGGAGCCATTTTCATATCGGTACGTGCCGGGAGCTATGCCAGCCGTCTTTAGGAAGTCGTGAACCGCTGAGGTTCCGTGTTGCCACGTCGCTGGAGCACCCGCTGCCTTTGTTTCAGCGCCAATAACCTTCAGCAAGAGCTCCGCAATGAAGTTGTTGGAGTACTTGCCCATGCCACGCACCGCAGTGGCAAGCGGTGGACTCTCATGGGTCGCCAGCACAATTGCACTCTCTGGAGCTTCCCCCGAAGCAATGGTCTTCTTTCGAACCGCGATACCCGCGTCGGCGAGCGCACGCAATAGGCCGGATCCTACGAACATCACCGGATCGGGCACGCGTTTGCGAAATCGACGTCTCACAACCTCGCTGCGCAATTGGCCCGAGAGCGCGATGCGCAGCCGTGTTGGTTCTTCCTTGGTGTCGATGCGCAGCGCAGAACGCCCACTCTTGACCGTGCTGGAGGTGTTGACGACGTTTACGTAGTTGTTCGGCGGACGCACTTCCACCCGAGTGGGACCGACTCCCGAGAGTGCAGGGCGGACGTAGAGGGCAAACGAGTTGAAGTTGTAAGACGTTGCTGCAATTGGCGCGCGAAATGCTGCTTGCTCGGTTGGCTGCTCATTGAAGTGTGGTGGCAGGTTCTCGCTATCAAAATAGCTGTTGTCGACAATGACCTGGCCGTCGATGCGAGTCACGCCCAGCGCTTTGAGCCGCCGCACCAGCCGAGTCATATCGGCATCGTCAAAAAGCGAATTGCCACGGCCCCGAATGTAGAGGTTGCCTGGGAGGTTGCCCTGGGGGCGGATGTTTTCGCCAAGCAGTTCGGTTCGGAAGGTGAAGTCGGGACCGAGCAGGGCGAGTGCCGCCGCGGTCGTTACAAGCTTGGCGTTTGAGGCGGCCACAAAGCCTTCTTGCGAGTTTTTTTCAAAGAGCAACTCGCCGCTGGTGCCGTCCACCACCGCGACGCCAACACGTGTGCCCTCTCCTAGGGATGCGATCTTGTCATCGACAATACGGCCGAGCTTGGTCACCAAACTGGCGCGCAGACTGGATACATTGTTTGCGCCGGGATTCGGCGCACTCTCTTGCGAGTTCGCGGTGTGCCAAGGAATACTGAGCAAGGCGCAGATCGTTAGTGCGCGTAGAGCTCGGCGGCGCACAGGATTGAAACGCGACGATTTGAATACCGAAATGGACAACGCTCGCAAGATTAGCAAAAGCCCTTGGCGGCTACTAGCAATGGCAACGACAGTGCTCTGTGTATTCGCCTTGGCTTCGGCCTGTGGTCGCCGTGAGCGGCGAACGCCAAGCGACACTCTGGTTGTGGTGCTTGAGTCGACCTTGCGTGATGTGGACCCTCGATTTGCCATCACGAACTACGACGTCAAACTGAGTCGACTTATTGCGCCGGGACTCACGACCGTCGATAGCGCCGATTTGGAACCCCGACTCCATATCGCGAAATCGATGCGCAGGGTGGATGATACGCATTGGCGGGTTCAGCTTACGCCGGGCCTTCTGTTCTCCGATGGCACGCCACTTACAGCGAAGGACGTCGCCTATACCTACACATCGGTTCTTGCGGAAGAAACCAAGAGCCTCTATCGCAAGAGTTTCTTGGAGCGCTTTGCGAGCGTGCGTGTTGTGGGCGAACTCGAAGTTGAGTTTGTCTTGCACGGACCAATCGCCACACTGCGCAGCGATTTGGATTTTGGGATTCTGAGCGAGAAGGCGGCACGTGCGGGCAGGGTGGTTGGTGTTGGGCCGTTTGCGCTGAAGTCCTTTGCACCGGAGCGTGTGGTACTGACTCGCAACCCTCACTACGGATTGGGCCCCGTGGCAATGATGAAGCGAATCGAAGTGCGAACCGTGCGGGATGGCAATGCGCGCAATCTCATGTTGGTTGGCGGCTCTGCGGATTTTACCCAGAACGCGGTGCGTGTCGACTTGGTGGACTTTATCGAGAAACGAGAGCGGGTCTCAGTTACCAGCGGTGAGTCGGCGATTCTCACCTATCTGATGATGCACAACGAAGACCCTCTGCTCTCCGACGTTCGCGTGCGAAGGGCCATCGCACTTGCGATCGATCGGAAGCGCATTGTCGAAGCAAAGTACGGGGGGCGAGCAACTCTCGCTACCGGTCTCCTGCCGCCGTTTCACTGGGCGTATGAAGGGGCTGTGCCGCGCTACGAATTTGACCAAGAACGGGCAGCGGCTTTGCTCGATGAAGCTGGCTATCCCGACCCCGACGGGCCGGGGGGGGAACCGCGATTTCGGCTCAGCTACAAGACTAGTGCTTCCCAGTTTCGCCTTGCGGTGGCCCGGGTGATTGCCTCCCAACTCTCTGAAATCGGCATCGCGGTGGATGTGCAATCCTTTGAGTTTGGAACCTTCTTCGCAGATGTAAAGCAGGGCAACTACCAGCTGGCGAGCATGCAGACTTCGGCCATCTCGGAACCGGATTTCTACTACACCTACTTTCACTCGTCGCGAATCCCCGATGCGGAGAACCTGCATGTGCACAATCGCTGGCATTATCGCAATTCGGATCTGGACGAGCTTGTAGAGCGCGGCCGTGTCACGATGGACCGCGAGCAGCGCAAGCAAATCTATGCCGAGGTCCAGCGCATTGTCGCGGCAGACGTTCCAATCGTGCCCTTGTGGCATGAGCACAATATTGCCGTGATGAACCGCAGTGTTCACGGGTATGAGCTTCTGCCAAACGCTCGATTGGCGAACTTCGCAGCGGTTACCAAGAGCCGGTAGACTGCAGCTATGGACCTCTTCAGTCACAGTGCGAGCAAGCGCAAGCTTCACCAGCCGCTGGCTGAGCGCATGCGTCCTACCTCGATAGGGGAGTTGGTGGGGCAGGAGCATCTCATCGGTGAGGGCAAGTTGGTCTCGTACATCGCTGCTGGTGGCGAATTGCCATCACTGCTCTTGTGGGGCCCACCTGGCACTGGCAAGACAACCTTGGCGCGAATTCTCGCTGAGCGGGATGGCTCGGTGCTCGAGTACCTGAGCGCCGTGATGAGCGGCGTCAAAGACATTCGCGCAGTGATGGCCCGAGCAACCGAGCGCCGTGACCAATACGGTCGTCGCACAGTACTTTTCTTAGACGAGATTCATCGGTTTTCCAAGGCGCAGCAGGATGCGCTCTTGCCACATGTCGAAGCAGGAACAGTGACGCTGATTGGCGCAACAACGGAGAACCCCAGCTTCGAGGTGAACTCGGCGCTCTTGTCGCGATGTCGCGTTGTTCGATTGGAGAGCCTCAGCGAAGAAGCGTTGATAGGGCTGTTGCACCGGGCTCTCGGAGACCGGGAGCGAGGACTTGGTACGCGCGAAATCACCATCGACAAAGACTGCGAGCAAAGCCTCATCGAGCGCACCAGTGGAGATGCGAGACGTTTGCTCGGCGCCCTGGAAATCATCGCTGGCCTCCTTGAAGCGCGCGGCTCCAAACGCATTGACCAGGCCGTGATTGATGAGGCCGTGCAGCAGAAGTCTCTGAGTTACGACAAGGCTGGCGATGAGCACTACGGAGTGGTGAGCGCTTTCATCAAGAGCATGCGCGGATCGGACCCCGACGCTGCCTGTTATTGGATGACCCGCATGCTTGAGGCCGGCGAGGACCCAAAATTCATTTTTCGGCGGATGGTGATTTTTGCCTCCGAAGACGTTGGTAATGCCGATCCCCAGGCACTCTCCGTTGCGACCTCGGCTCTTGCGGCCTTTCAATTTATGGGCCTTCCCGAAGGAGTCTTGCCACTTACACAAGCGGTTACGTATTTGGCTTGTGCCCCAAAGAGCAACAGCGCGCTCACCGCATATGGAGCCGCACGCAGAGTCGTTCGGGAGCATGGGTCGCTACCGGTGCCCGCAAAACTTCGCAACGCCGTCACGCAACTGCAGAAAGACATGGGGCATGCAAAGGACTATCGCTATCCACACAACTTCAGCGGGAATTATCTCGCCGAGACCTACCTGCCAGAAAAACTCGTAGGGACGACGCTCTACGAGCCTTCGGAGTCTGGCTACGAGAAGGAAATCCGCGAGCGCCTCAAAGCTTGGCGCAGTGCGGAAGGCGAATCCGAGTAGCGCTACTGCCTCGAAGTTGCCTTCTTCTTCGCTTTCTTTGGTCCCCAAAACTCTAGCGAGTTGCCCAAGCGATAGTAGGGGCGCCAACCGTAGCTCTTGCGCCAACGACGACGGACGTTGCGATAGCTGTTGCCACGGTATCCGGGACGCTTGCCGCTGCGGGCCAGTTGATTTTGCAAACGCGGGTTGAGGAAATGGGTCGCGCCACCAGTCGGATCTTGGCTAGGGGGCTTGGCAAGCACCCGTCGAGCCATCTCTCGGTGGGAATCTTGTGGCGCTTGTCGTGAAGAGAGAGGCCGCCCACGCCTCTGCGGGCCACAAGGAGAGCACACCATCTCGGCGATGCTCTGCTTTTGCTCGCGGGCTAAGTTGCGAGCGGTCCACGCCACGTGATGCTGTTGCATCGGAGTTCCATTGCCAATCTCGCTCTGGATGACTCGTGCCAGGGCTTCGGTGTCGTCTGTCTCGCTGGGAGCGGAGTTAGGCCACGCCAGCCAGATTGCCATCAGCAACGCAATTCCAACGCCAAGCCATAGGTTGGCTCGGTCCTTTGGGCGTCTGCGGGGCGTCGCCATAGAAGTAAGCCTAGCAACTCCAGGTTGCAGAGGCCCGTTTCTTGTCGCTGTGTACCTACCGCCGTGGCGGCCACCGTACTTCTACTACGCTGGGCGCAGCCAGTTCGTCTTGATTTCGTTGATTGCCTTTGAGTACTCAGGGAGGCAGGTGAGCACGTAATCCACTGATTGTTGGCGCATTTCTTCATCCAAGCCATCTGGCAGCGTGAAGTTATCGCCATCGGAGGCATCCGGCTTGATGCCGAGTCGCACCACTTCGGTGAGACGCAGAACGTGCAGCCGGTTCATGAACAGTGCGTGGGCAATCGCTAATACGGTGCGCTCTAGCCGTTGGTCGTCAAGCATAGGGCGAGCTAATTATCACAGTCCCCGGCCCATGAAAACCCCTCATTTGGGGTTCAAAAGACGCCCGCCCAAGCCGCATTTGCCGCATTCTAGGCGTTAGATCCACAATCGTCGTGGCAGGGAGCCACCGCGCCAGGCCAGAGCCTTGGACACGACCATCGCCTTGTCGGCATTGCCAAGCTGAGGGCGCTTGGTGAGCAGCTGACCGGCATGGCTATCGATCTTCTCGAGAATCCGCATACCACCGTGCCAGGAGATGGCCATCTCGACGGCGATGTCATCACCGACCTGTTGAACCAGTGGGCGAGCACGCATAAAGCTCGCTCGAGTTCGAGCGACTAAGAAATGTACCAAGTCGGCAAATCCATTTTCCGGGGAGAGCCCTTCGAGGCGCGGCACTGAGACGCCAAAATGTCGGAGGTCATCGATCGGTACGTAGAGCCTTCCACGAGATAGGTCATGGGCCATGTCCTGCCAGAACTTTGCCTCTGCAAGCGCGTTGGCGAGTTCGTTGACGTGACGCAAGAGCCCAGGTTCACGACATCCACTCAGGTAGAGAAAAAGCTGTCCAACGGGCTCGGCGGCGAGCGAGGTATAGGAGCGCAATTCCTGGTAGGTCGAAAACTGGGCAGCGTCGAGGTCAGCGCGAAACCCCGAGAGAAGTGCACTAAAGGGGGTAATCGGCAGGTCAAAGCGACGAATGGTATCCGCCAAAGCCACAAAGACCGGATGGTCAGGGGGCTCGCCGTGGAAACAGTCTTCAAGTCGCTGCTCCCAGCGATCGAGCTCTAGGGAGCGCCGTCCCTCAAACTCAGGCTCGTCCGCAAAGTCATCCGCGACACGCGCAAAACCGTAGACCGCCCAGATGTGCTTTCGCAGGTGGGAGGGAACGAACCTAGAGGCGACGGGAAAGTTGTGGTGACGCGCTCGGGCCATTGCCTCGCAGTAGCGATAGCAAGCGCCAAGTTCGAGGTTCTCGGGCAGGCTGGGAGCTGTTTGGGGGGAGAGGTTTGAGACTTCGGCGAGGCCGAATACGCGATGGATCATGGGCTGTCCTCGTTGTTCTTGTTGGCGCGTTCCACGATGCGAGAGTGTAGCGCCATATGACCGCGTTGAATGCCTTCTGTGGCAAGCGCTCGAAGCGCCGCAAGATTACAGGCCAGGCCCGCCGCTGCACTTGCTGCTGCCAGGTCGCTGGCCGCAGTGCTGCCGAGAATCTTGAGTGAGAGCTGAGCAGCTCGGTGGACTTGGAGTGCACCGCCAACGGTCCCCACCGCCATCGGGATTGTCATTTCACCACGCAAAGCGTCATCGACGGCAGTCCAGACGGCCAGTGGTCGGTAGCGTCCACCTTGCGAGGCATAGGCATGAGCGCCCGCTTCTGCACTGCGCCAGTCGTTTGCGGTAGCCATCAGCACAGCATCAACGCCATTCATGATGCCCTTGTTGTGAGTGGCTGCTCGGTACGGATCAAGTTCGGCGAATCTCGATGCACTGACGATCGCATCACGCACGGTTTCTCCATCGTGTTGGCCCTTCGTGGCAAGCATGGCGTTGGGGATTGTGGCGCGGACCGTAACCGTTCGCTCGGCGGCAAGATTGGAGAGGATGCGAAGACCGATGGCGCCGCCCGTGATGTCAGCCAGGGTTTGCGCAACGCCCTCAGCGGCGGTGTTGACCAAGTTTGCGCCCATGGCATCACAGACATCGATGAGCAGGTGCACCACAACCATGCCGCCGTCGGGATCGCTGGGGCGAGAGAGGATTCGCGAACGCAGCCCAACGGGGCCGCCACCACGTCGCACAAGGCTGGCGCAGTGCTTTGCGGCAAGCCCTAGAATCTCGGAGTCACGCTGTTGAATTTGCGCGCAAGCCTTGTCTGGGTCGGCCAAGTTGAGAAGCTGAATCTGCCCAATCATGATGGGAGCGGAGACATCGGCGAAGAAGCCGCCACCTTCGCGAATCATCCGAGCTGCGTTGGACGCTGCAGCTACGACCGACGGTTCTTCGATGACCATCGGCAGCAGCATGTCGTGATTGTTGATGCGAAAGTTGAGACCGATTCCAAAGGGCAGGCTGTAGCGACCCACGACGTTTTCAATCATCTGGTCACAAGTAGCGGAGTCTAGCCCGCCACTGTCCAACGCTGTTAGCGAGTCATCTTCGAGCTCCAAACGGGTCTGAAGAAGCTCTCGGCGCTTCGGGATATCGAGCTTGTAAAAGCCTGGGATGCGGGAACTAGACACGGCGAATTTGGACACGGTGATAACAACAACGGGGCGCGGTTTATTCGCCGACCTTACTCGCTTGAGATTGCAAACGCACGCCTTGGTGCGCGGGTGCCAAAGGTGGGCAGGAAATTCCGTGATCGGCCAGTTTCTCTGTGAAGGCGGCCGCGTCTTGGGCGCTTGCAAAGGCGCCGAGCGCCAAGTCGCCACCGCCGGCCCCGGTCGGTTTCACTGCGCCGCCAAGTTGCTCAGCGATGTCCTGCATTTGGGTGTGAACTGGCAGCCAGAGCGGGGCGTTTGCCGCGCGCCCTAGGGCGTCGACAGCTTGCCCTGCGAGGCGGATGGCGGCAATCGCATCCCCTGCATTGCTTGCCGCGATTAGCGCTTGGGCGGTTTCGGAAATCGCATTGCAAAGGGCCTGATAACGAGCGTTGTTGCCTTCGCGAAGGGTACGCACCTGAGACACAAGGGAGGTCGTCGAGGCAGATTGGCCGCACCACGGAAAGACAAGGTGCAAATCGGAGGGCAGAGCCACCGGCGCGCAACTTGGTGTTGTTGAGAAGCGCAGACAGCCGCCATAGCTTGCGCTTGCCACGTCGGCACCTGAGCCCCGAGTCCCTTGCGGCTCTTGGGCGTCGCCATGGGCTTGCCTTGCCAAGGTATGCACGCGGTCCACATTGAAGTCGGCGCCCAACGCGAGCCCGATCGCCGCAACGGTGGCCGCTGCTGAGGAGCCCAGTCCGATCTTGTGTTCGCCCTCTCGAAAGGCGCTGGTGTCTACCCGAACGCGCTGAGCGGCGTCGGCTTGTGGGCTGTCATCACCAAATTCCTTGCACAAGACACGATGTGCTGCTTGTAAGAATGGCGAGAGGTGCTGCGGCGTGCTTTGCAGCGTAGCGCTTGCGAAGCGGTCGACCGCCAGCATTACCGCCTCACTTCCATCGATGACCGCATACTCGCCCGCAAGCATGACCTTGCCAGGCGCCGTGCATATCGTCATGGGGATTCCGAGATGTTCTGAGCGCCGGGGCCAGCCTTGCTCACGATCACCTGGCCCACTTGGTCGATTTCGGTGAGGGCTGCCACGACCGCATCACTATCGGCTTCGGTCGTAAGAACTTTTACATGCGGACCAGCATCCATCGTAGGGTACGCGCGAATGCCCGCTGTAGCGAGGTTCTCAACGGCATCTAGACAGCGCAGAGTTGCTGGCTGCCAATAGCGTACTGGTGGCCGTGATGCGAGGGCCGCAGCATGCATTGCCATCGCGCTTCCCTGGGTGACGGCACCAAGAGCTTCTAGATCGCGATTCGCGATAGCATCCCTGGCAGCGCGCAAATCGGGGGGCACGGACGCGAGCCAGGCTTGGTAGAGCGGAGACGTTGCGGCGCAATGGCCCATAGCATCACGGGAGGACACGCTCTTTTTCTTGCCGCCGCCGACGACTGCAATCACCATCCGCACAGGCCAGTTTCGTCCCTCTACGAGTTCTTCTGCGATGCTGTCTTTGCCATCGGCTCGCTCTCCTCGATGCCAGATGGCGAATCCGCCGAAAAGCGAGCGGGCCGCAGAACCGCTGCCCCGGCGTGCAAGCTCGCTCAGCTCTGTGCGAGTGAGAGAAAGACCTGCTGCGCTCGTGGCTGCCACCGCAAGGGCCGCGTAGGCGGATGCGGATGAGGCGAGGCCGCTGGAGGTCGGAAAATCGTTCTTGCTATCAACGCTGGCGAACGTTGCAATGCCCGCCCGTTCTCGCACGATGTCGAGCCAAGGGCTTAGCCGAGACGTTGTGGCGCTTTTGCCATCAAGGAAGAGAGAATCGGCACGAAGGCGTTCATCGAACTGCACCGTGGTTGTCGTTCGAAGGGCATCGAGGGTGAGCGAGAGGCTTCCTTGGGCTGGCAGGTTGAGAGCGGTGTCGCGCTTTCCCCAGTATTTCACCAGGGCAATGTTGGCGCACGCTTGTGCGGTTGCTGCAGTCATGTCGTGGCTCCGAGTGTAGTAACAAACGACTCGAAGTTCTCGGCTCCAAGGGCCGCACAGACCTCAAACTCGCGACCTGGAGCGAGCGCGATCATGGCTCCTCCGCCCCCAGCACCTGTGAGTTTTGCCCCCAAAGCACCAGCATCCATCGCGACCTCGACCATAGCGTCGAGGCGGGGAAGGCCGACACCAATGATACCAAGTGCCTCATGGCAGGCCGACATGCAACGACCCAAGGTCTCCATATCGCCGTTGCGCAGGGCGGCGATGCCTTCTTTGGCTCGGTCGCCCATCTCTGCAATCGCGGTGGCAGTTTGTCCTTGATCGCTTGTCATCTTGCTCGCAACGTTTGCGACTTGAACGGCCGTGCTTCGCTGGACCCCAGAGAGTCCCACGACAAGAGAGAGAGGCGGAACGTTCAGCGGCACAAGGCCACCCAAGCGATCGTAACGGGCCATCCCTCCGCACTGGCTGAGCGCAACGTCAATGCCGCTGGGACGATCGTGAAACTGCGCTTCTCCCGCGCCGGCAATCGCCCGGTGCTCTTCTGGACTTGCATCGGGTGCAAGGCATCTGGCCACGGCCAAGCAGAGCGCTGCCGATGAGCCGAGTCCCGCTGCGGGCGGAATGTTCGAATCGGCATGGAGGGCAACTGAGTCGGCACGAGCTGCGAGGAGTAGCGCTCGCAGGGCCTTGCCGGGAGTGTCTTCGTCGGTGACAGACACCTCGATCTTCCAAGCTGGGATCGAGAGCGTTGATAGACCATCGGTCGGTTTCGCTTGGCAACGGACCACGCGATCGATGGCGCCTGCGAGGGCGGTGTGGCCGTACACCACCGCATGCTCCCCCAAAACGATGATCTTGCCTCCAGCGCTGGCGGGCGCTGTGTGGGTCGAATTGCCGGGCGGCTCGCTAGCTGAGGGCATCGATCCAAGTGCGCAGCGGTGGCGCGATGCAAGTCCGTGCCGCTTGCAGGTCGTGAATGCTCTGGCACCCTGTTAGCAACAGGGTTGTGCGGATGGAATCAATGAGTGACACGATCAGCGCCTTGATGGCCTCTCGGCCACCGGTTCGCTGGGCGCGCAAAACGGGAGCAGCAAGGCCGCCGACGCTAGCACCTAGTGCGATGGCCCTGGTGATGTCGAGTCCTGTGCGAATTCCCCCGCTCGCAACAACGTGAAGATTTGCCTTTGCGCAGGCGTGCACGCTGGCAGCTGTGGGAATGCCCCAATCCCAAAACTCGTCTCCCAACCGCTCTTGGACACTGCCCTCAGCGGCTCTGTGCCGCTCAACGGCCGTCCACGAAGTTCCACCAGCTCCGCTCACATCTACATGAGAGACCCCGGACCTTGCCAGAGCCCTTGCGGCCTGGGGCGAGAGTCCACATCCCGTTTCTTTGACGATCAGAGGAATTCCTAGCCCCTCGGTCAGCTCTGCGATCGTCTGCAGGACTCCGCGGAAATCGCGATCGCCGCCCTCTTGAATCATCTCTTGTGCTGGGTTGAGATGCACCGCCATGGCGTCGGCGCCCACGGTATCTGCGAGCTCGCGAATCCGCGCCACGCCATAGTGCCGGGCTTGGACCGCTCCAATGTTGCCAATGATGAGAGCGTCAGGAGCCACATCGCGAACTTGGTAGGTGGCGGCGAGCTCGGGCTTTTCCGCCATGGCGCGCTGAGAGCCGAGCCCAAAGCCAATCCCCATCTCTTGAGCCACGGCAGCAAGATCTTTGTTGATTGCCTCGGCTTGGGCGGTGCCGCCCGTCATGCCTGTGATGAGCAATGGGGATCTAAGTGTTTTCCCTAAGAAAGGAACGCTCAAGTCAATGTCGTCTTCAGCGAGCTCGGGAAGACTCTGGTGTATGAGTCGAACCGCCGATAGCAGCGTTCCCTGTTCTCGGAAATCCGCACGTCCGCTCGCCGCCACTTCAATGTGGTCCGCTTTTCGATCTTCAATCCCGCTAGTCGACATCGCCTCGGGGTGTACCACAGCGTCG
Organism: Kofleriaceae bacterium; assembly: GCA_024762925.1. GTDB lineage: Bacteria > Myxococcota_A > Polyangia > Haliangiales > Haliangiaceae > NORP324. The sequence continues at coordinate 39,653 of JANTGM010000005.1, forward strand.
ATTGCTGATGAATAGGGCTGCCAAGAGGAGCAGGAATGCAACGCCTCTGCCAGTGCCCCCGCCGGTTTGGCAAAACCCCGCATTGCCGGCTTGGATTGGCACGCAAATGCGTTCATCCGCCTGCGCATCAATACACTTGAAGTCCACAGGACAGCTGTTCTCGTCATTGCCGCAGCGAGCCGTGCAGATGCCGATGGTGCCGGGAAGCGAGCCCGGCTCCACAGCGCACAAACCGGTTTGGCAACCGTCAGCTCGGTCGCAGGTTGCTCCAAGGCCCGTGGAATTGCCCGGACCTAGCACACACAGGCCGTCGACGCAGAGGTGCGCGAAGTCGCACTCCTCACGGGAGGTACACGCTTCTTGCTGAACGGAGACGATGGTCGAACCGTATTGCCCTCGGTCGTCGAAGATTCGCACTTCAACTTCATGAGGCCCAGGGGCGAGGGTTCGCGGGGCTTCATACGCGAACGGCTCGGCATCGCGACTATCGATTCGGCGCTCGTCAATCCACAGCTCGCTGCGAGTGATGGCAAAGTCGTCGATTCCGGTGGCTCGCACTGCAAAGCCCACAGGGACCATGGCGTTGTCCAAAGGTTCTTGCACAAAGACCTGAGGAACAATGCCCTCTCCGAGAAACTCTAAGAGGTACTGATAACTGTTTTGGGTTGTGCCACCACAGCTGCAGTCGCGCTCGGAAAACTCCCCACAGGGTGCCTCGACGTCTTGAAACTGCTTGTTTGGGCAGCCTGGTAAGTAGGTGAGGGGGTCGTTGCACTGCATCTCGTGGTCGAGACCAAAGGCGTGTGCCGACTCTTGACCAACGACATTGCACAGCTCCTTCATGTCATCGTAGAGAACCGCAAAGGTGAAGCTCATGGCGTTTTCGATTGGCCCGCACGCGAAGGGCGCCACGCCTCCTGCCATGGGAAATCCAAGCTCGGCTCCCGTTCCGGCGACAATGGCTTCGTAGTGCGGCTCGTTGCCAGGGTCTTGGTCGACGACGGAAATCTCAAAGCGCGAGTAGAGTTGCTGGACACATGCCTTCATTGCCTCCCAGTCTTCATCGCTGTGCGGAAACTCCGAGAGCTCTCGCGGGCTTCCAATGATGCTGGAGTGATCGCTTCGCGAGTCTTCAAAGCCCGGCGCGATGGTGCAGCCCCCCTTACAGCGATTGAGGAAGAGCAGGCGTGAGCCAGTATTGGTGCCAGCGTTGACGAGGGCGGGTGGAGCGGGCAGCCGCATGCCTCTTGGCGCCGCGCTGGCGGTTGTTTGCGACATTGGGACAAATGCCGCACCAACGGCAAAGAGCCCAGCGAGCAGAATCAATTCGGATGGGCGTTGCACTACAACACGTAGATGATCACAAAAACGCTCGCAGCCCAAGCACCAAGGTTTACGAGGAAGGGCCAATCGCGCAAGATCGCGTCGGTTGGACTTTCTGGCTCCTTCATCCAGAGCGCAATCTGGAGAAATCGGGCGATCCCAATGATGCAAAACGGCAGGGTCCAGAACAATTGGTCGGTCTCGAAGAACTCGATCGTGTGAATGTCACGGGTGTAGAGAGCGTAGGAGGCACAGGTGCCAATGCACAAAATCAGTAGGACAAAGCGCAAGGTGGAGGTGCTGTAGCCACCTAGGGCAGGGCGAGTCTCTCGTGGATCACGGCCAGCATACTCTGCGGCGAACAACTCGTGGGCGCGTTTTCCAAAGCCGAGAAAACAGGCCAGAAGCGCGGTGCATGCCAGGAGCCAAGCCGAGACCGGCACATCGATGGCATAGCCGCCGGCGAGAACACGGAGGCAGAAGCCAACCCCGATCATCAAGACGTCAAGGTATGCGATGCGCTTGAGGTACAGCGTGTAGGCGAGGTTGTTTACCAAGTAGCCACCAGCGACAAGAGCGAGCATGGGAGCGAGAGCCGCCGATGCACCGAGTGCGCCAATCGCAAGACCGATACTCAGCCATAGTGCAGTGCGTTCGCCGAGCTCGCCAGAGGCGATGGGACGGTTGCGCTTGACAGGGTGTTTGCGATCGCTCTCAACATCCAGCAAGTCGTTAAACGCGTAGACTGCGCCACTGAGCGCACAGAAAACGGCAAACGCCGCAACAGCCCGCAGCGCAAACGCGGGCTCGAGCAGGTGCTTGGAGAAGACCAGAGCGGCTAGGACGAAGAAGTTCTTCACCCACTGCTTTGGGCGAAGTGTTCTCAGCGCGGCGTGTATCACTCTTCGTCTTCGAGGTCGGGATACTCTTCGTCTTCGTCGTCAGCCGGAGCCGGGGTTGGCGCCGGGGCGGTTTCCTCCTCTTCCTCTTCGTCTTCGAGGTCGGGATAGTCTTCGTCACCGCTGTCGTCCTCTTCGTCCTCAAGATCGGGATAGTCTTCGTCACCACTGTCGTCGTCGCCATCTTCAAGATCCGGATAGTCGTCATCCTCCCCACCCTCAAGATCCGGAGAGTCGCCATCGCTGGATGGATCGCTGCGAAGTTCTAGGTAGTCGTCCTTTGCGACTTTCTCGCAGGAGGCGAGTTCATCCCCGTTTTGCGTCTCGCGACATTTGGAGATGTCGAGGAAGAGCCCTTCGCAAACGCCACGCTCATCAGCATCTTCGATTGCGGCACAGCTTGAGAAGAGGACCTTCTCCCCAGTATCGAGCGTGATTTCTTGCACCACGGTGAGCTTGGCGTAGGCCTGTTCCACTTCAAGCGCCATTTGCGCGACACGTCCACGGCGCTCTGGTGGCTTGATGAAGTCGAGCGGCTTAACCGTGAGCGCTTCAATGTAGGTCACGAGCACGAGCGCGATGACCATACAGATTAGGAATGGAACCACCGAACGCACCACGGCATCGATGGGTTTTTTGAACGTAAAGCCTGTGATGAAGAGGTTCAGACCAACCGGCGGAGTTAAGTATCCGAGCTCAAGATTGAGCAAGAAGATGACACCGAGGTGATAGGGGTTGATGCCGTAGGCTGCTGCGACTGGCGTGATGAGCGGAACCACCACCACAATGGCTGAGAAGATGTCCATTGTCATTCCGACGAGAAGCAGGAAGACATTGAGCGCCAAAAGGAAGGTCCACTTGGACTCGAAGTTGTCTTGAATCCAGTTGAAGAGCAGGGTGGGAACTTCTGCGGTGACGAAGAAGTTGGTGAGAGCGGACGCCGCGAAGATGATGATGAAGATGGCGCCAACCAGTGCCATCGAATCACGGACCAGGGTCCAAATCTGTTTCACCTTCACATCGCGAAAGAGCACGATCTCGACGAGCATGATGTAGACGCAGGCAAGGCAGGCAATCTCGGGAATCGTGACGCCGTTGGCCAGGCTTGCGAGAATTAGGATCGGCAGCAGCATCTCTGGGATGGCTTGCACAAATGCGGCACCAAGCTCTTTGGCGTCAAAAGCGTGCCTTGGCACTTTGCGTTTGAGGGCAATACCGACCGCAAAGACCGACATGATCGTGAGCAGAATCAGACCTGGGATCACGCCAGCAAAGATGAAGCGGTCCGTGGAAAACTCAATGAGCTTCATTTCGGCGCCGCCAGTGTCGCTCTGGGTCTGGGCCGCCAGACCGTAGACCGTGCCGTACACAAAGAGCGGCAGAGCGGGTGGGAAAAGCAGACCAACCGAGCCTGTGCCGGCAACAAGTCCAAGTGAGAATGTCTCTGGGTACTTCTCTTTGAGGAGCGATGGCATCACAAGGCCACCAAGAGCCACGATGGTCACGCCAGAGGCACCCGTAAAGGTCGTGAAGAGCGCACAGGCGAAGATGGTGACAACGGCGAGTCCACCGGGCATCCAGCCAAGGCCAGCTCGTGCGGCGCGCACCAATCGATCTGCTGTCTTGGCCTCAGCCATCACAAACCCCATGAAGATGAAGAGCGGGATCGTGGAGAGAAGCTGGGCTGGCTCGCCGGTGCCAATCGTGAAGATGTCGCCAACTTGCGAACCAAAGTCCTGCATGAACTCGCCGCGAGCGGTTTGGGTAGCGCCGTATGCGCCCGCCACGAGCATGATGGAAAAGATGGGTGCTCCCAACGAGAAGAGCAGGATCAGTCCGAGTACGATGATGAGTGTCATGTCGGATTCCTAGTGGGCTACAGGCCCATCCTCTTCAGGGGGGAGCTGGCCTGCCGACAAATAGAGTAGGTCGCAGATCGCGTGGAGTAGGTAGTGGAAGGCAATGAGAATTGCCCCGATGGGCAGCGCCATTAGTGCAACTGCAGGAGGAATGAGTTCGTACTCCTCATCGCCCGTGGTTGCTCGAACGTACATTCCGCCCTTGTAGAGAAGAATGCAGGCGAAGATGACAAAGCCCGCCACAAGAATGCGGAGAACCACACGCTTTTTGGGACCGAGTTTCCGCGACAAGAAGTCCATCGAAATCATGCGACCCTTTTGTGCTGAGAGAGACGCGCCTCCCATTGCACAGAAGAACACCAAGTAGCGCAGTGTCTCGAATGGCCAGGTATCGTTGGCGCCAAAAATCCGGCTCGCCAGGAACTGGTAGGTGCCAACCGCGATTAGGCTGAAGAGCGAAATCGCCACGAAGGCGTGCTCGGCTGCGCCAACAGCGTTGTCGAGACCCTCGAGCTTTCCGACAAGTTCGGGCGGGCCATCTGTGGAGGGAGGAGGGGATGTCTTCGATTTCTCTTTGGACACGAAGTGGTATCGTATGTGAGGAGCCAGTGCTTAATCCATTGGAGTTGGTTCGAATCTCGCTCCTCCGAAACGACAAAGGGCCCGATCAGCGATCGGACCCTTCGACGCAGTGCGGCTAAACCTAGCCGTTTTTAGCGCGGTACTCGGCGCGGTACTTGAGGACGCGGTCGAGGTCCTTCTGGCTGTAGAGCTTGCCGACCATCTCGCTCCAAACTTGCTCAGCGAGTTTTTGGAACTCAGCCTTGGTGGCTTCCGGAGTCTCGATGACCTTGACGCCAGCTCGAACAATGGCTTTATGAGCTCGCTTGTTGTCGCGACGAACAGTGGACCGCAACTCTTTGGAGTGGGCACGCAGCGATTTTTTGACAGCTGCTTGGTCCTCAGGGGTCATCTTGTCCCAGTTGGCCTTGTTAATGACCGTTGACGAAACACCATACGAGGTGGTCATCGAGGTTGCGAACTTGACCTTCGTGTACCACTGCAGTGCCACAGTCGCCAAAGCGGAACCGTAGCAGGCATTGATGCGACCGGTGTTGAGCGCGGGAAGCACGTCGGGAACTCCCATAGGAACGCCGTTGACACCGAGCTTCTTGAACATCGCCTTCACAAGAGTGTCCTCACCCCAGAGCCAAACCTTCGCCTTCGCGAGGTCAGCCCGGGACTTGATGGGGGTGTTTGAGTAGAAGTGAATGGCTCCAACATTGCCCGGATCGAGCAGCTTGTAGCCCTTCTTGTCGAAGCGCTTCATGAATGTGCCCCACATCTTGCGGCGCACGTAGTCCATCTCTTCGGGACTGTCGAAGAGCATAGGAATCTCAAGGACACGAATCGATGGAACGATTTGCGAGAGTCCAACCGAAGTGAATGCGCCACCATCGAGAGCTCCCATCTTCATCTTGCGGATGACGTCTTTCTCGCCGCCCATTTTTCCGCCGGTGTAGTACTTGAGTTTCACGCGCCCACTGGTCTTGGAATCGACATCAGCGGCACCTTTGGAGAGGATCTTCATCCAAGAAGAGCCATCGGGCGCCAGTGTTGCGATGCGCCACTCCTCCGCTTGGGCAGCCCCAGGGCCACCAGCTAGGATAAGCAGACCTGCGAGCAGGCCGAGCAAGCTCCGTCGGCTAAGAATAGATTGACTCTTTGTCGAGCCGAGATTGTGGGAACTGCTGGTTTGCTTGTGCACTAGAAGAACTCCTTCTCAAGTTTTAGGTAGCGCTTTGCGCGCCGGTGAGCGATTTCGTTGGCAAGCCGCTGAGCGGGCCAAATGGCTGGATCTGTTTGCAAAACCTCAACAAGGGTCTTTTGGAAAAGCTCCTTGTCCTGAACTGCAACGGCATATCGTCGGGCCAGTAGGACCTTGGCGAGCAGGAACTTATTCTCTGTAATCTCGATCGCACGGTCGAATTCTGCTTTCCCCGCGTCGGGATCACCGCCAAGAGCCTTTGGAAGCGAGAGATGAAGCATAGCGCGCACAATGTGAGCAAAACCTCGTTTTGCCTTGTCTTTCTGCTTGTTCTTGTCGTCGAGCACAATGACGCGCTCAATGATGATGCGGGCTTTGGCAACCTGCGCAACCATCGCCGGGTTGTCCTTATTGTGGTTGATGGTGCCAGCGAGGCCAACGCCCGCCCAGAGCAGGGCATCGCGATTTCCAAAGCCGGTTTTCTTGGCGCGCTTCTCGACATCTTCGACACTGCCGAGAATGGACTTCTCCCACTTCTTGCCAAGGACATGGAGGCTGTAGCCCATGCAGCGCATGAAGCCCTTTGATGCGCGGTCGCTGAGGTATTCCGCGGTTTCAAAGTCCTTTGCAAGAACTGCAACTTCCCACTCGTCTTCGATGAAGCCGCTGGTGTACTGGCAGAAGCCCTCGGCGAGGATGTTTCCCAGTCGCTTGTTATCCGGATCGACCATGTGAAATGCCTCGACCGTCTTCAGGGAGGCGGGAATGGCTATTGCGGCCAAATCGTAGTCAGGCTCTTGCTTGGTGGCGTACTTGCCACGATTGAGAACCTTTGATGTGGTGTTTACCGTGAGCTTTCCGATGTCGCAGGCTCCGAAGGCCAGTGTTGACAGTGCAAAGAATGGAATGAGTTTTTGAAGTCCGGGCACATGCCCCCCCTGAGGATTGGTTTTTCTGGGCTCGCCAGCGCGCCGAAGTGCGGCTAACGTGCCGACGGTAGGCGAGGCATGTCTCCCGTGTCAATCGAGCGTCGTGTATCTCTCGCCTCATGTGCATGTACACTGCATTGGTGATTGGGCGTCTCTTCTCAGGCTTGGCCTGGCTGGTGCTACTTTGCTGTCTGGCGTGCGGCACCAAGGGGCCTCCGACAGACGAGGCTGCAACCCTGATTGTGGGCCGTGCCGCGGACGCAATTGGCCTCGATCCGGCGCGGGTAACCGACAACGAGTCGGTAGAAATCTGTGCCCAGGTCTATGAGTCGCTCCTGCGCTACCGCACGGGGACTACAGAGGTAGAAGCAGCGCTCGCTGTGGCCTGGGAGGTTAGTGAAGATGGTCGACAGTGGGATTTCACGCTGCGTGAGGGAGTGACCTTTCACGATGGAACTCCCTTAAATGCGGAGGCGGTCGTGTTCTCGTTCCGGCGCCAGCTCGACGAAAACCACCCGTACCATCTCACCGATTCGAGTGGCTTGGATTTTGGTTGGCGAGCCAACTACAAAAACATCGTATCGGTGGAAGCGACAGGCAACCGCACCGTGCGCATCACCATCGATCGAAAATTTGCCCCTTTCGCTGCCAACCTCGCCATGTTTCCCGTGGCCATTGTTTCTCCCAGTGCAGTCAAGGAGTGGGGCGAGGAGTACTACCGACACCCCGTGGGAACTGGCCCCTTCGCCTTTGGAGAGTGGAGTGATGGCCGAATCGTTCTCGAGCGCAACGCTCACTACTGGGGGGTGTTACCAAAACTCGCACGACTCATCTTCAAGGCGATTCCCGACGCTCGGCAGCGTCTTGTGGCTCTCGAGAGCGGTGCCGTCGATGTTGCGTATTCGATCCTCCCCGACGAGCAGCAGTTTGTGACGCTTCACCCCGAGCTGACGCTATATCGAGCCCCTGCGAACAACGTCTCGTATGTGGCGCTCAATACCCAGAAGGCTCCCTTTGACGATGTGCGGGTTCGACAAGCCGTCAATCGTGCAATCAACCGAGAACCCGTGGTCAAACTTGCCTACCAGGGTATGGCGATTCCCGCTGAGGGAGCTTTGCCGCCAACCCAATGGGGATATTCTCCTAAGAGTTTTGACTATGCCTACGACCCGATGCGTGCCAGGGACGAGCTTGAGGCCCTCGTCCTTGAAGGAGTGCTAGATCCCGACGAGGAAATCGCGTTCTTCGTGGCAACAACTCCACGACCGTACTTGCCCAATCCAGGCATGGTGGCGCGCATTGTGAAGTCCAATCTCGAGGAGGTAGGGCTTCGAGTGAGGCTTGTTGAACAGGAGTTCTCGAGTCACCTTGAAGAGCTTCGCCGGGCCAAGCACCACATCAGCCTCATGGGATGGGTTGGCGACAATGGCGATCCCGACAATTACCTATATGTGCTCTTTGACAAGGACAATGCAAAGCTCGGTCGTGCGCGCAATTTGTCGTTCTTGGTGGACGAGCCCCTTCACACACTGCTCTTGGAAGCGCAGCAGAGCAGTGAGCGGGCGACCCGCAGCGAAATCTACAAACGCGCCCAATCTCGAATTGGAGCGCTGGCACCATGGATTCCGCTGGTGCACTCACAGATCGCTGTGGTCGCGAGGGCGGATGTTCTCGGCATTGAGATATCGCCCGCCGGACAGGTGCTCTTCGAGAAGGTGGAGCGTCGGTGAGAACGTGGCGATTTCGGCTTCGATTGCGGCACAAGCTTGCTGCGTCGCTCGTCATTGCGGCCCTGCTGCCAGTTCTCGTGGCGTATTGGGTCGGGGCCAGCGTCGTGCTTCGTGGGCTCGAGCGCGGGCTGCGCGCTGAAACCGAAAAGCAACTGAGCGTGGGAATAAACCTGCTTCTGCGCGATATCGAGAGGCTTGGACACGAGGCGACCCATCTTTCGAGTCGCAAGGATCTTGTGGAAGCGCTCACGGTCGATACCACCAGCACCACCGAAGTTCTCAAGGTGGAGTCGCAATACCTACACGCTGCGCTCATCCAGGTTTCAGATGCCACCGGTGAGATCGTCGCAAGGCTCAATTCCACTGGCAGCCAAGACCGCTTTGCCGGTATGGGCGTAACGTCGGCAAGTCCCGCGGTACAAGCTGGGCTGACGTATGAGCGCCGCGTCACTGTGGAGCGTCTCGGTGAAAGTCTGATGGTCCGCGCCACCGCCCCAATCGTTGATGCCAAGTTTCGGCTCGTGGGTGTCGTGGTTCTTACCGTGCCACTCGATGGCCTATTTGCCGACCAACTCAAGGCATCACTCGGCGCCGACGTGCTCATCATTGCGGGGCCCAACGCAGGGGGGGAGCCCATGATGAGCTTCATCGATGATCGCGGGGCACGACTATCGACGTGGAATCGACCTGGCGGCTTAGTCTCAGAAATATCCCAGGGACATCGCGCATTCGAGAATCGTTCGATACTGGGCAATCCATACACTCTGGGCTACGCACCGATTCGTGACCTGGAGGGCCAGGTCGCAGGGGTTTTTGCCGTGGCGCTGGATCGAGCGCCGGTCTTGGAGGCCCGCAAGAGCGCGACTCGTTCGCTCGCTCTTGGTGCGGCTGGCGCCTTCGTGTTTGCCCTTGGGCTCGCGGGACTCTTGTCGAGGCGAATTGCGCGCCCTTTGCAGACCCTGCATCACGGCGCCATCGCAATTGCCCAAGGTGATTTGGAACAGAAAATTTCTGTCACCGAGGGGGACGAAATTGGCGACTTAGCCCGCGCATTCTCGCACATGACCACGGCGCTAAAGGAGAATCAACGGCGTCTAGCGGCCCGAATGCGTGAGATTGTCGCGCTGCACGATGCGGGGCGTGCTGTGTCATCCGTTATCGAAACCGATCAGGTGTTGCGCAAAGTGGTCGACTCGGTCGCCCGAGTGTTGCACTTGCGTGTCTGTGCCCTCTGGTTGGTCGATCAGAATGAAGAAGGCACGTCGGACCCAACGCGCTTGCTGCTCGGGGCGGCTCGGGCCAAGCGATCGGATATGCGGACGATTGGTAGTAAAGATGTGGTGGCGGAGCTTGTCGGTCCACTGCGCTCGCTGGCGGAAGATGTGGCTGCGTCTCGCGGCTCATTGCGCTTCGAAGACATGCGGCTGCACCCCAAACACGCCAAGGCTGCTCTCTCCGCGACCATTGATGGCTCGTTGATCGCCTCGGTTCTGGAACGCAAAGGCAGCGTGGTCGGAGTGATCGTGGTTGGACGGGGAGCCCAAGCTCGGGCGTTCTCGGACGCCGACGAGAATCTGCTCTCGACCTTCGCCGATCAGGCTGCCACGGCAATCGAAAATGCGAATCTCTATGCGCGAGTGCGACGTTTCAACGAAGAGCTCGAAGCCAAAGTCCAGTTGCGCACGATTGAACTTCAGGCGATCAACGACGAGCTTGGTAAGACAATTACCGAGTTGAAGGAAACCCAGGCGCAGCTGACATTGAGTGAGCGACTTGCAGGTTTGGGGCAACTTGTCGCTGGGGTTGCGCACGAGATTAACTCCCCATCTGCGGCCATTCGGGGGACAGCGGATACACTCGCCGATACGGTCGGTAGGCTCTCAACACGGCAGACGCGCCTTCTTGAGATGCTTGGTCCAAAAGGCGCCCACGATCTCGTGGAGTACATCTCGGAAGTTGCTCCAGCCCTTTCCGACATGCGCCGAGTGTCGCCCGTGAAGGTCCGCCGAGCCTCCAAGCAGATTGGCGATACCCTCGCCAAGCGCCATGTGCAGCCAGAAACCGCAACCGCGGTGGCCAAGGCGTTAGCAGAACTGTCCGCGGATGAGGAACTGGTAACCCACCTGAGCCCGTATTTGGAGGGGAGTGCCTCTGACGGCAGGTTTGTCGTTGATACCCTCACAGACTATGTGAGTGTCCATCGCAGTACCCGAACGATTCAGGATGCGATTCGCAGAATTCAGCGGATCGTGGGATCTCTCAAGAGTTACTCGCACCTTGACCAGGAAGCTGCCAGAGCCGAAGCCGATGTCCACGAGGGCATCGAGAACACCCTTGTTATCCTCGAATACCAGCTTTCGCGGGGTATTGTGGTTCAGCGGAAGTATGCCGCCCTGCCAAGCGTGCCGGTGTACGTAGACGAACTGAACCAAGTGTGGACCAATCTCATACATAACGCCGCCCAAGCACTCGGCGGCGAAGGACAAATCGATATTGAAACCCTGGTGCGAAATGATGGCATCGTGGTCCGGATCATTGATAATGGACCTGGTATCCCCGACGACGTCATGAAACGCATCTTCGAACCATTTTTCACGACCAAAGCCAAAGGCGAAGGCACAGGCCTTGGGCTTGGCATTGTGCGCCAGATTGTCGACAAGCACGGCGGCAAGGTCACTTGTGAATCAAAGCCGGGGCGCACCTGTTTTGAGGTCTGGCTTCCCGGGCGGGCAGGTAGCGAGGAGCGGGCCTAGTGCTAGCTGCAGTCACATTGACGAGCAGGAGGGCCCGGCATTGTGGGGTCGGAGAATCGAGACACTTCTCAGGGGCTGAGGACTAATGGAGCGCGACACCATTCTCTGCGTCGATGACGAAGAGGGCGTATTGCACGCACTCGAGCAGCAGCTCACGACCCGCTTTGGCAAGGATTGTGATATCGCCTGTGCCCAAAGTGGCGCTGATGCGCTCGAACTCATCGACGAACTCGAGCGAGATGGCGAGCAAGTTGCGGTCATCATCGCCGACCAAATCATGCCGGGCATGAAGGGCGTCGATTTGCTCGAAGCGGTTCACACGCGCTCACCAGATACCGCAAAGATTCTACTTACCGGGCAAGCGGGGCTCGATGCGGTCATCGCCGCCATCAATCGCGCGGAACTCGACTTTTATTCGGCCAAGCCGTGGGATGAGGCGAACCTGCGGTTGGCGGTGGAGGGGCTTTTGCGCAGCTACCGGCTGGGGCAGGAGAACAAGCGTCTTGTCGCTGACCTCTACGCAAAGAACCAAGCGCTCTTGGAGATGAATCGGGACTTGGAGGCGCGCATCTCCGAACGTACGGGTGAACTCGCCGAAGCCAACACACGTCTGGCACAACTTGCTGTGACCGATGGCCTAACTGGGCTCTACAATCATCGTCACCTTCACGAGCGTCTTGCACTGGAGATTGAACGGTCGGCACGCAATGGATTGCCGCTCTCGCTTCTCATGATCGATGTCGACCACTTCAAGGCGTACAACGATCGGCACGGGCACCCAAAGGGAGACGAACTTCTTCGACAGCTTGCTCGCATCATGGGCGATGGAAGACGAGCCAATGACTTTGTGGCGCGCTACGGCGGCGAGGAGTTCGCGATTGTCCTAGTGGACACGCCAAAGTTCACAGCAGCTCAGGTGGCCGAGCGTCTTTGCGCCCGTGTTGCCGAATACCGATTTGATCATCGCGACGAGCAGCCGGGGGGCTTCGTGTCGGTTTCGGTTGGCGTCTCGTCATTTCCGGACGATGCCACCGAGGCGGAGAGTCTGGTCAGGCAAGCGGATGATGCGCTGTATCGCGCCAAACACGCTGGTCGAAACTGCGTTGTCTTGGCCTCGCCTGTCGCCCCGCACAACTCCCATAGCGACAGCGATTCTTCAGAGTAGGTCTGAGTCCCCGGTGGGGACCGATGGTGTAGTCTTGCTGCATGAAGATCGCAGTGATTGGCGCGGGTAGCTATGGGACGTGTTTGGCCAAGCATCTTGGCGACCAGGACTATGACGTGAGTCTGTGGTGTCGCAACCCCGAACGTGCGGAGCGAATTCGCGAAACTCGGGTCAATACGGACTATCTGCCGGGCTTCAAACTTCCCCAATGCATCTCTGTTACCTCAAGCCTTGAAGAGGCGGTTCGAGATCGCGGAATGGTTATTGGCGTCACGCCATCCCAAGCCGCGCGAGAGGTGCTTGGAGCAGCCGCGCAGTTCTTTGTTCCCTCTGTGGTCGTGGTGAACGCCTCCAAAGGTCTTGAGGAAAACACCTATGACCGGATTGATCAGGTGTATTCAGATATATTCTCAGATGACATTGCGCAGCGGGCTGCCTTTCTGAGCGGGCCGACCTTCGCAAAAGAAGTCGCAGCGGGCATGCCTTCGGCTATGGTCGTTGCCTCTAGGGAGCACGAGAGTGCGGTGGCTGTCCAAGAGGTTTTCCACAATCCGCTCTTTCGCGTGTACTCGAGCGAAGACTACATTGGAGTCCAAGTTGGGGGAGCGCTCAAGAACATCATCGCGATTTGTGCGGGCCTCAGTGATGGCATCGGCTTTGGCCAAAACGCCCGTGCGGCCCTGATCACCCGAGGTATGGCGGAAATCTCCCGTGTGGGAGTCGCGATGGGTGCCGACCCACTCACCTTTCTTGGCCTCTCCGGGATGGGCGATCTGGTACTCACGTGTGCAGGCGACCTAAGTCGCAATCGTCGGGTGGGCCTCGCTCTCGCCGAAGGCAAAACCCTCGACACGATCGTCTCAGAGATGCAGATGATTGCAGAGGGCGTAAAGACCGCACGGGTTGCGTACCGTTGGACTCAGAGCCACGACGTATACGCGCCGCTTACCACACTCATCTACAAGGTCCTGTATGAGAACCTCGATCCGCGTGAAGGCATCGCCGATATTATGGGCAGGGACCAGCGGCCCGAGCGCGACTAGCACGCAGCTCCACTCTCACTGGCTGGCCTCGCCCAAACGCTCTCGATGCGCGCCTGGTACAAGCAAGGCATGACCTCGCCGCTACGCCGAATCCTGCGCTACGCCTCCGGCTATCGGCAGCGTCTGCTGCTCGCAACGTTCTACTCCATCTTCAACAAGGTGCTCGATTTGGCGCCGCCGCTTCTCATCGGGCTGGCGGTCGACACCGTTGTCGATCCCGAGAGCTCGCTTCTGGCGACACATGTTGGCGTTGCGAGCAGCAGCAACCAGTTGTGGGTGATTGCGGCACTCACGTTCCTGATCTGGGGCGGGGAGTCCATCACTGAGTATCTCTTCAAGATCTACTGGCGCAACCTCGCACAAGCCCTGCAGCACGACATGCGCATCGAAACCTACGAGCATCTTCAAACGCTCGACCTGCGATACTTTGAAGATCAGAGCAGCGGCGAGCTCATGAGCATCCTCAATGATGACGTCAATCAGCTTGAGCGCTTCTTTGATGTGGGGGCCAACGAGATTCTCCAGCTCATCGTCACGATCATTTCCATCGGGGCCTTCTTCTTTGCTGCAGCGCCAGGCGTTGCATGGATGGCGTTTTTGCCGATGCCGATCATCATTTGGGGCTCGCTGCGATTTCAACGACGCATGGCTCCGCGTTACTCGCAAGTGCGCGAGCAGGTGGGAATGCTCAACAGTCAGCTCGCAAACAACGTCGGGGGGATTGCGACGATCAAGAGCTTCACCGCCGAAGCGTTCGAAGCGGGCCGCATTGCCCGCGAGAGCGAGAAGTACAAAGAGCACAATCGGACAGCGATTCGGTTGTCGGCGGCGTTTGTCCCACTCATTCGCATGGCCATCGTGTGCGGATTCATTGCGACGCTTGTATACGGCGGGCACCTCACCACGACCGGGCAGCTCGGCGTCGGCATTTACTCAACGCTTGTCTTCATGACGCAACGTCTGCTCTGGCCACTCACGCGCATGGGGCAGACACTCGACCTGTATCAGCGGGCGATGGCATCCAGCACACGCATCTTTGCGTTGCTCGATGAGCCTATCGTGCTCTCCGATGGCGAGACCGAGCTTGCAAAAGACAACGTGCAGGGGCACCTCCAGCTCAGCGATGTGAGTTTCGCCTACCACACCGACATTCCAGTTTTATCGGGACTCAATATTGATATCGCCGCTGGGAAGGTAACGGCGATTGTGGGGGCTACCGGGGCAGGGAAGAGCACCCTGCTCAAGCTCTTGCTGCGCTTTTACGAAACGACGGGCGGCATGATCACGCTGGATGGAATTGCGGTTCCCGAGATTCGAATGGCCGACCTGCGCAACGCGATGGCGTTCGTGAGCCAAGACGTCTTTCTCTTTCACGGCACCGTCTCAGAAAATATCCGATATGGCAGAGAGGACGCAGACGATGCCGCCGTTCGGGAGGCCGCTCGTGCAGCCGAAGCCCACGAATTCATCGAGTCTTTGGTCGACGGCTACGACACCATCGTGGGCGAGCGAGGGCACAAGCTGTCGGGCGGCCAACGGCAGCGAATCTCGATCGCGCGGGCGGTACTAAAAGACTCGCCCATCCTGATTTTGGACGAAGCCACTAGCTCGGTCGATAACGAGACTGAGGCGGCGATTCAGCAGGCCCTGGATCACATCGCCGAAGACCGAACGATGATTCTCATCGCGCATCGCCTCAGCACGGTCCGAAATGCCGACCGCATCTACGTGCTAGAGGATGGCCGGGTCGTTGACGAGGGGACCCACGAAGAATTGCTCGAGCGTGATGGCATCTACGCCCGGCTATGGCGCGTGCAAACCGGTGCTCGCTAGGGCGAGCCACAAGGCTAGTTTCTGGCTTGCTGCGACCGATAACCACCGGGGGCGAGTCCGTAGATACGGCGAAAGGCCTTGCTGAATGCGGTATCCGATTCATAGCCGACCTTTTCCGCGATTGTGTAGACACGCTGGTCGGACTCGCGGAGCAAGCGGGCGGCTACTTCCATGCGCCAGCGAGTTACGTACGCCAGAGGTGTTTCGCCGACATACTCAGAAAAACGCCTAGCAAGTGCAGCGCGGGACATACCAGCTTCGCGTGCCATCATTGCGACCGTCCAGGGACGTCCAGGGTCCGCGTGAATTCGAGAAAGCGATGCACCAATCTGCGGGTCGCGCAGCGCGCCAAGCCAACCGGCAGAGCAACTCTCCTGCTCGGCCAGCGAAGACCTCACGTCCATCTTGGCGGAGCGCCTCCATATGCCTGAGCTTGGCCTCGCTGCGCGGCAACCTCGGCTCGCTGCGCGGCAACCTCGGCTCGCTGCGCGGCAACCTCGGCTCGCTGCGCGGCAACCTCGGCGGCCGCCGGTGCTTGCGAACTCTGCTCGGACTTCTGAGCCACCTCGTCCTTGATCCCTCGTGCGAGCTCGCGTCCCACTTCCCAGCCTGCGCCCTGTACGACGAATTTCAGGAATCCCATGATTCACGATCAACGTGAACCAGTTTGATATCGAGCTAGCAATCGGCGAGTTCGGCCTGGCCAAACATGCGAAAACGCGGATTGGGGCGCTGCGAGTAGCGTGTACACGGACCGCAAAATGTGAGATGACGAGGGTTCAACGCAATGAAGTCCTTGGTTGTGCAAGATAATGCGATAGGTTTCGCGCCCGGATGAGTGCCCTAGAAGAGCAAGAAGAGGTCGTCTTTGGCGACCGCTACTGGCTTGCCCAGCCGTTGGCCATTGGGGGCATGGCTGAGGTATTTCTCGCGCGCCAACAGAGTGAAGGTGGCTTCGTTAAAGATGTCGTTATCAAGCGGCTGCGCCCCGAGCTTGCGGCAGACCCTCGGGTGGTCTCGATGTTTCGGGACGAGGCACGGGTTAGCGGCATGCTCAGCCACTGCAATTCTGTGCATGTCTTCGATTCGGGAACCCACGAGGGCTTGCCCTACATGGCGATGGAGTACATCCGCGGCGAAGAACTCAATCAGTTGTGTCGGCGAGGCATTGGCTGTGGTGAGTTCTTGCCCCTCGAACACGCGATCGAGCTAATCCGCCAGGCAGCTCTTGGCATGGGCTACTACCACAACCTCTGCGACTCTCGTGGCAAGTCGCTTGAGCTCGTGCACTGCGACATTTCTCCCAATAATCTCTTGGTGGGCCAGGATGGCTATCTGCAGATCATCGACTTTGGCATCAGCCAGTTTCGCGGCCAGCAGTATCGTGACGCTCAGCTCGTTCCTGGCAAGCTGAGCTATATGTCCCCAGAGCAGGCCAAACGAGGCACGCTGGATCATCGCTCAGACATTTTCTCATTGGGCGTTGTGCTCTACGAAATTACCCTGGGCCGACGACTGTTTCGAGGCCCTGCAAGTGAAGTTCTGCCGCGCATCGTGAGCTGTGATATCGAAGCGCCAACCTTTGTACGTCACGACTATCCGGGAGCTCTCGAGTCCATCGTGATGCGCGCCCTAGAAGCCGAGCCAAGCGACCGCTATCAAGAGGCCAACGACTTTGCCGAGGCTCTTGGCGAGTATCTGCGCGAAGAGCAGATGCGCACCGGGCCCATTGGTATCGCTCGGTACTTGGATCGATTGGCGGTTGCCGATGGTGGTGAGCGCAGGGAGCACTTCATCGCAGAGGCCGAGCTTGACAGCGATGAAGAACAGCTGGATTTTGATCGCGGGCTCTTTAGTGGATTTTCCGCGCTGGCTGCAGAGGGACCACAGGCGGCAGCTGCATGGGATGAAGTGGACGAGGATGAGAGTGCGGTTGCAGAAGCGCTCGGCATCGACGTTGGCCTCGTTCGCACTGCATCGCAGGCGGCTTCGGACTACCCATCTGTGGCGAACGTGCCCACAGAGGAAGCCGTCGCGGAGCCAGTCTCTGAGGAACCTGCAGTTAGTGAGGAGCAGCCCGTGGCAAAGACCGCTGTCCCCGGGGGCGAGCGCACGCCCACACCGGCTCTGCGGTCCCCAACGCCAGCAAAACGCCACGGCGGCGGGCTCTCGTGGATGATGCTCCTCGTTGGAATCGGGTTGGGCGTTGGTGGCGCGTTCCTTCTCGGCGCCTTTTGATGCGCAACCCATCTTGATGCGCAACCCATCGAATCACGTATCGACGTCAGCCTTCTCGATGCCACGGTTCTCAGTGCACCAACTCGTACGTCACGCTCTCGCGTTCGCTGGGATTATGGTGTTCGCCGGTTGCCCGCAAAACAAAGCCAACGACGATGGCCAACTGCTCGAAGATGCCAGCTTCGGTCGAAGGGTCTTTCGTCCGCCTCCGTCCGATCCAGTGCGCGCAGTGCCTCCGCACAATATTCACCGCCATGGCGTTGGGCCCTATGAACTCTCGGCCTCACTTCAGACCACTCTCGCCCTTCTCCCCAATGGGCCACGAGTGGAGCTCTTCGAAGCAGAAGGACTTTTTGACTATCGCCTCATGCGCAGTGATGGGGACGCGCTTTTGCTGGGTGTGGGGCGTCGGGGCGGGGTGGCGTTCATCTCTGTGCTCGATCCCGACATCGCACGAACGGAAAGCGGTGTTGGCGTTGGAGCTGGCGTTCAGGAACTCATTGGCGCTCTTGGAGCGCTAAAGGCGCCACCCAACCATGGCCGAGACTCGCGCATCATCACATTCACCGCTCTGCCCGATACCCGCTTCATCGTCGAGAAAGGACGTGTTGTCGCCGCGGTTGTGATGCCGCCTACCACTGCTGAGGAGAACCCTGAGCCTCAGCCACCAGGCGATCCTCCTGTAACAGAGACCGGTCCCACGTGCAGCGCCAGTGCCCTTGAGGAGCGTCGCTCAGAGTTTGTCTCATTTGCGAAGAGCGCGAAGTTTGCGCCAAAGTCCCAGGGCCCAACTGCTGTGCACTTTGCCTGCCCCACCTCTGAACGGGGCGGGGCGCTCTTGCGCCGGGGAAACGCCATTGGCTGGGCGGTCGTTGAGCCGCAGAGCCAAGAAATTCGATTGGTCGCACAGACCACGGTTCCGAATCTGAGCTTTGTCACCACTCTCAATACGGGTGCGGCTCGACCAGAAATCTACGCAGTCTCCGAGCGCCGAAGCCTTCAGCTGCGAGAAGTCGTGATCGCGCGCCTCACGTTGGGCGGTGGCAAACTCACGAGTTCCTGGAATCGTGTCGCGTTTTCTATGGAAGCGAAGACAGCTTCGTGGATTGGCGCGCAAATGCAGACCGCCGATTTTCTTGTCGAGATCTCGGGCAGGCCAGGCGCGGTCGCTGTGGGGGGAATCTACATGGAGCGCGATCGCGGCTCGCTTCGGCATGTTGTTCCCGTCAATCGTGTCGAGCTGCCAGTCACCCAGGAGACGCCACGGAAAGTGTCGACAGAGAGCGCGGGCAAGGACGCGGGAACCCCACCCAGAAACAAGCATGACGCTGGGCCAAGGCCCACACTTCCCCCGCCAGGCTGACGACAAGTCGTGGTATAGGCCCAGCATGGAGACCTTGGTACCGCTCTCTGCTCTCGCTCCACGCCCACATCTGTCGAGTGAGCCTCAAGCTCCCCGATCCAGCGAGAAGCTGTTGCGACTGATGCGCAAGAAGGTCGGACAACTACTGGGCGACGTTCCCAATCTTATCGAGCAGGGAGATCGCATCATGGTTTGCATCTCTGGGGGCAAGGATTCTTATGCAATGTTGGATGTCTTGCTCGAGATGCAGAAGAGGTCTCCCGTCAAGTACGAGCTCGTTGCGGTCAACATCGACCAAGGATGGCCAGGCTATGACACCCCACAGATTGAGGCCCACCTCAAGGGGATGAATGTCGAATATAAAATGATTACCGAGGATTACTCTGCAATTGTGGAAGAGATGCTCAAGCCTGGGCAGACCCCATGCACTCTGTGCTCGCGATTTCGCCGTGGCGTTCTCTACAACCTGGCTGAGGATCTTGGTTGCACGAAGATCGCGCTTGGGCACCACGCCGACGATTTGATTGAGACCTTGGTCATGAACCTTTTCTACTCCGGACGTCTCGCTTCCATGCCGCCACTTCTGCGGTCCGATGATGGCCGGAATACCGTGATTCGACCTCTGGCCTTGGTGCCAGAGGCTTTGCTCATCGAGTACAACCAAAGCCGGTCCTTTCCGGTGGTGAGGTGTGGTTGTCCCAGCTGCGGGCTCCCCGCACAGAAGCGCCAGGTGATAAAGCGTCTTCTCAGCTCACTTGAGCAAGAGGACCCACAGATAAAGACCCACATGTTGGCCGCTTTGCGCAATGTGGTTCCAGATCACCTGATGGATGCGAGCATAACCCGAAATGCTGCCAAGGATTCGCCAAGCAGATCTATCTAAGGTCTGAGCTTGTCTGATAAAACCGGCCGGCTTGCATTGTGTCTGCGGATGTCGCGATCTGTTGACAAAACTTGTTCAACCTGCCGCCAAAAGCTCCGATATACTGCTTGTCGGGCTCGTCTCATATGAAGTTTCACTGCGATCGCTGCAAAACCAAGTACTCGATTTCTGATGATCGGGTGCGCGGCAAGATCCTGAAAATTCGTTGCAAGAATTGCTCGGCTGTGATCACGGTCCGCGAGGGTGGTGCCGCGGCACAAAAGCCCGTGGGTGCGGTGAAACCCGCCGCAGAAAAGCCCGCAGCAAGCAACGCTGCAAGTTCAAGTGCCCAGCGTGCCGGCCAAGAAGCGCTCGCAGGCGCATTCAAAAAATCGGTTACCGAAGATAACGCGCCCGCTGGTCAAAGCGGCTCGTCGGCGCCGCCTGTGAGCCTGGAAGCCGAGTGGTACCTATCCAAAGATGGCGAACAAGAAGGGCCATTTTCGCTTCACGAGGCGCGAGTCTGGGTTCAGGAAAAGTCTGTCGATGATGAACTCCACTGTTGGAGTGAGGGCTATGACGATTGGTTACCGACCGACAAGGTTAGCCACTTTCGAAGCCTAAGAAGAGCACCGAGTAGCCCAGCACCTTCGCAAGATGAGATTCCGACGATTGCGAACGATGACCTAACGGGCCCCGCAGAAGATACGCCACGTCCACTCTTTGCAGCGACCATGGCTGCCGTTGAACAACGGACGGCCGTGGCAAGCAGCTCTGACGAAATCAATCCCAAAGCTGCCACCGGTCCCTTTGATGCGATTCCCGCAGCGCAGCCCAAGCCGCGAAAGGCCAGTGCACCACCGATTCCCACCGCAGCCAAGGCCTCACCCTCAGGGCCTGGGCCATCTGCGGTCGCTGCCGCACCATCTTCCGCAATTCCCTCGGCGGCCAATGCCTCGCCTTCGGGCCCATCTATGGCACCAAGCGTGGACGAGGGCCTCGACTTTGAGATTGGGGAAGCATCTCGTGTTGTCGACCTGCCAGCGCTCATGGCGTCGCGAGGCAACGCACCGGTCCGACCCGCTGGTCACATACACAATTCTGGGCATACCTCCGGTGGGCTTCCTGGGATGGGGGCTCAACCCGCTTCGTCGCTCGGTCGCGGAAGCGGCCAAGAAGCTGCCATTGGCGCAGGTGGTAGCAAGACGGGGCCAACCCCCTCCATCGGTAGCGATACGCCTGTTGGGGCCTTGGATGCTGATGCGCCGGTTCTCACGCCACCACCGCGTAGGCGTCGTCGTGGCCTTCACATTCCACTGATTGCAACTGGGCTCCTAATCGTGGGTGTCGCGGTGGCCATGTTCCTCATGCTCACCAGTGATGAGGAGGAGAGCACGGTGGCCCGCGGCAAAGTGGGTGGCAGCGGCAACCTTGGATACAGCTTCTCTGGTGAAACTCCTCGGCCCAAAGGCGGCCAAGACGTGACAGGGACTGAGATCGCTGAAGACCCCGATCCAAGAACGCCACGCGTTCGAAAGGGCAATGGCAACAACGGGAACGCCAAGAACAAGTCGGGGACAACGCTCCCAAAGTTGCCAATTCCGGATCCGGACGAAGTGGATCTTAGTGGCAGCAGCGAGACCGTGCCAACCGGGCCTCTGGATGGTGACGACTTGATGAAAGTCTATCGCAAGAATCAGATTGCCATCAAGATGTGTTACGAGCGTGAGCTTAAGAAGAATCCCTTACTCAAGCTTCCCAAGACCTGGGTGGATATTAAGGTTGGTCTTGACGGCAGGGTGAGTGGAGTTTCAATTCCTTCTTTGCAGGGCACGCCGCTTGGCAACTGCATGCGATCACGCATTGCGCGGTGGAAGTTCCGCAAGACCACCGAGACATTTAGCAGTCGCTTCCCCGTTGTCTTTGGCAGCTAGTGCCTGATGCATTGACATTGACCAAGTAAACGCGATTCTTCGCTCGCTGGCCGCTTTGCTCATCATTGTTCATCGGCCACGTTCCCAGCAAACTCCCTCCGCGCGCCTTGGCAGCGAACAAGCGTCCTTCGCGCTCCCATCGCAATCTCTCTGGGTCACGCGACCGCACATCCTCATGCCTCATCTGCGGTCGGCTCGTTCGCTCTCGTTCTTGTTTCCTCTTCCGACGAGAACTCCTGCTCTTCAGAGTCCGTACATGGCACCAGAACAACTCGCAGGCATGTGGGGTGACTAGGGGCCCTGGACGAAGCATAGAAATTAGCATTGTCGAGATTTTCGAGAAGGCCCCTCTCGCCAACCAGATCATTTTGGGCTTCATGGTCTTGATGTCGGTTTGGGTTGTCTTTGTCGCTAGGCGAGGAGTCCAGACTCAACGACCTTGCATACAGGACTTTTCTGTAGCAGCCGTGATGGCTTCGTTGACCTGACGCTTGTCCAGATAGTCGCGAAGCATCCGCACGTATGAGTATGACTCGAGACGCCTTGAAGTAGACGAGGAATCGCTCGATAGACGTTGGCGACTTCGACATTGTTGACTCGGTAAACCGCTCTCTTGAGAGCGAGAGAGCTCGAACCTTCGCAAATGTCTTGGTGCGCTAGCAGCCATCGCCTCCATTGCTCCCTTCGTTGGGCTGCTCGTGCCAAACGTTCCTGGTCGTGCTCTTTCTGCAGTTCCTGGATGTGGCGTATCGATCTGCGCAGGCCGCGCTATCTCCTGGGGAGAAAGAACGGGCCAGCGGTCCAAGGGGGGAAGAGGAGGGGAGCGGACCGCTGCCCGTCTGCGAGTTGGGACGTTGCGAAAACTTGGCCGCGTTCTGAGGAAGGGGGAGGCGGAAAGAGGGGGTGGCCGAATGGTTGACTTGGGGGGGCAGGCCCGAGGGGGAAGAGGAGGGGGAGGTTTTGGACCTGCACCTCCCTGAGCACCCACATCTGCCGACATCGCAAAGAAAGTTCAGAAAGATCCGCGAGTATTCTCTAACATGCTAAAATTGCTTGGTAGATCGCCCGGGAAATCATCGCAGCATACCCAGGTTCGCGCTTCTCCCCTCACAATGAGTCGACTTGCAGCGCGTGGCTCTGGAACGGATGAACCGGGAGCGGACACATCTTCCGAAACATGTGGGGCTGCTGATCTTTCGCACGATTGGCAAGCTGGCCGGATTGCGTGCGAGCATCGAGTCACGTGGACTTGGGAAGTTGGTCGAAACAGCTTCGGATGTACGTGATCACGCGGCATTTCGAGAGCATGGTTTTGCGGCCATGGGCATCACCGAGGAATACGTAAGTGGAGAGTAGCGACACGTCCGAAACGGTGGATGTAGGATACTTGGCAAGTTCGACAACGTCTCACCGCTCATCTGAGCGACTTGGCAACCCCTAGCATGCGGCGAGTTGCGGATAGGGTCGCGCGGCTCGCAGATATCACGTAGCTTTGCAGCATATGGTTCTGCTGCTTCGGGTTTTCTGCGTCGCCATCGTCTTGGGCGCTGTTGCACCAACATCTTGGGCTGATACAGCGCGGGAGCGAGCCGGCAAGCACGTCATCGATGGAGACCAACTCAAGGTGGAAGCGGAGGAGGCCAAGGATGATGGCAATACCACCAAAGCGCTTCGGCTGTTTCAAGCCGCTGCTGATGAGTACCAGGCCGCGTATGACTTGGTTCCACACCCGCTCATGCTCTACAACCTCGCGCAGGTTTCACGGCTGGCGGGAAAGCAGCAAGCAGCCTTCGACTTCTACACGGAGTTTCTCAAATCCAAGCCCACTGGGGAGGCTGCCAACTTTGCGCGGACCTATGTGCGGATTCTCGAGCGCAGTCTCGCCCGAAGTCGTCAGCGCAATGGCGATGACGATGACGACGACGATCTGGGGGACGACGATGATGATGACGACGATGATGATGACGACGATCTCGGGGACGACGATGATGACGACGACGATCTCGGGGACGACGATGATGACGACGACGATCTCGGGGACGACGATGACACTGGCGCGGCAAGCGGTAAGCAGGAAGCGGGCAAAGGCCTTCGCTATGGCGGGCTTGGGTTGGCTGCGGCGGGCCTGGTTTCGATCGCGGTCGGGGTGAAATTCGGACTGGATGCGCAGGACATTTCTAGCTGTCTCACGAACTACCCGGCAGGTTGCGATACCAACTTTCCCGCAGATCAGTGGACCGACGAAGCACTGTTGCTCGAAAGCAAGGGGGAACGCGCTTCCCAAAAGATGGTGATTTTCACAAGCGTTGGTGCGGTGGCAGTCGTTGTGGGCGGGGTTCTCTATTACATCGGAAGCAGCAAAGCTGACACGGTCGAGACTCCGGCAATCTCCGTGGCACCCACGGTGAGTTCGCATTCCGTCGGGCTTGGCTTTAGCGGCCGATTCTAGCGGTCGGCCTATAGATTCTCATACTCGCGAATCCACTGCTCGTAGCGGGCCTGCTGAAGTTGGCTGCGCTCAGGGTCCACGGCGAGCTCCCAGAGTTCTTCCGGTGCATGGCCTGTGGTCGCCTTGAGTTCTCTTAGTCGACCACGCCTTGCTATCGTCACCGCAACCGTCTCCTCGGGGCGGAACTGGCTCATGAAGGCTCTAAAATCGCCTTTGAGACGATATCCCGCAACCGCAATGACTTCGTCACCAGCATTGAAGCCTGCCTCGTAGGCCGGAGTTTCTCTTAGAACCCGACTGACCACACTGCCAGACATCTGCAACCCAAGGTGAGCAACGGGGTCGTCCACGTCGCCATCTTCTTGCTCGTCATCGTCCTTGGGGGCAGCCTTGTCTTTGAGACTCAGGCCAAAGTATTCGGTTGCTGGCAGGTAGTCGAGTTCGCCGGTTTGGTCGATCGCGCGTGCAAAGAAGTCGCTCAAGTCGGCCCCAGCTACCTCGCTTGCCGTCGATCGGAATTGTTCTGGTGTGTACCCCACATCGCCCGAGTATCGCTCGAACATCAGTCGCATCACATCGTCGAGGCTCTTGGCACCACCCGACGCCACCCGAATCTCCACATCCAGAAGGAAGGCCACGACCGCGCCCTTTGTGTAGTAGCTGATGGACGTGTTGGGAGAATTCTCATCGCTGCGATAGTGCTTGATCCAGGCGTCATAGGATGCCATCCCCAATGGCTGAACCAGACGCCCGGGCGTTGTTTGCAAGGAGCGAATCTGCCCGCTGAGCTTCTCCAGGTATTGCGTTTCGTCGAGGAGGCCCGCCCGTCGCATTAGAAGGTCGTCGTAGTAGGAGGTGATGCCCTCAGCGATCCAGAGCGATCGCGTATGGTTCTCGTTCTCGTAGTCAAACGGCCCCAAAGACGCAGGTCGCAGACGCTTGACGTTCCAGGTGTGAAAGAACTCATGCGCAACCAGACCAAGCCAGCCTCGATAGCCGCTGCGTGTTCGAGTTCGAAATGGGCCAGCCATCATGAGCGTGGAGTCGAGGTGCTCAAGGCCACCACCGCCACCCAAGACCAAGTTCATGAAGTGGTAGTGCTGGTAGGGGATGACCTGCCAAAAGTGCACTTCGGCCCGGGCCAACTGCTCGACGTCAGCGAGCACTTCTTCTGTGTCCCACTGGCTCGTGTCGCCCAGGTGCGAAACATGATGCTCCACTCCGTCAATCTCAAACACCTGGTCGATCAATTCTCGGCCCGCCATAAGTGGCGAGTCGACAAGCTCATCGTAGTTCTTAGCAATGAAGCGATTGGCTTTGCCTGCTACTTCTAGGTCCAACCCCGAGACCGTGTCCTTCCAATCTTCAGGCAACACCATCTCTACAATGGCCGCTCGCGGGGTCGGTTCAACCAACCGTATGAACGTTGGGGCGCCATTGATCACCGCCACATCTGCATCAACCAGATTTGTTCGGACCGACAGTTCGTTGCAATACACTTTGTACTCGAGCACGAGGCCAGGATTAGATCCAGTGTGAACGCTCCAGCGGTTCTTGCGGCTCTTTGTCAGGGCAAGCGGACTGCCATCAGCGGATGCAGCCCGAAGATCCTCGACGTTTCTCGCATACTCGCGAACGAGATACGAGCCCGGGGTCCAAACCGCCATACTGAGTTCAACATCAGCATTTGCGGGGGCAGGGTAGACCGCTCGGACGTGGATGTAGTGGTGCTTCGCATCATCGAATCGAATCGTGTACTGCGTGGTCTCGCCAACCGTCCCTGCTGCTTTGGGCACGTCGCTTGGTTGGTGTGCGATCTTTGCACGCACTTGAGGGGCGTCCCCCTTGCACCCTAGGGCAGCAAAGAACGAGGCGAGGCAAAGAAGGGACCGGCGCATGGTGCTACTGTGCCCCCGCTTGCGTCCACGGGCAACCTGAGAGTCACATCCGTGTGGGCAGGATTCTTTGTTTTTTCTTCTGCTGCGATACCATGTGGGGCAAGTGGGAGGAGACTCGAAGAACGCTCCGGGACGGTCGGCCCGTATCGTCACAGGGTGTGTGGCACTCGATGAATTCACAGCGGCTTTTCGCTCGCTGTGCAATGAATCGTCGATCTTCCTGCCAACCGAAACGCCGCTCGCAGTACAAGCGAACCTGCGATTTGCGATCGCCCTCAAGAACCGAGCGGATGGCTCGCCAGGAAACACCGTGCTTCGCGGAACTGGGAGTATTTCTGAGAGTTTTGAGGACGCGGCCAACACCTATGGGCGTTCGGGCATGGTGCTCGATCTTGGCCGTCTGGACTCGATGGGGCGCATTCTTCTTCGAGAGCTCAACGCCGCGGAGGCTACCCCAAAGCCGGACTTCTCGGCCAATGCCGACAGCGATGAGAGCTTCGATGTCTCGACACTGGTTGAGAACCCTTCGCTTGAGGAGCTGATGGCAGAAAAGCAGGCGCGATCTGCCCTTGGGCCTGATGCGGCTGAGCGGGCGCGCATGGTGAGCTGCACGGTGATCTGGCTAGACACCAATGTCGAGGGCGACACGGAAGCCGAGGGAGAGACCACCCAGGTTGCAGATATCGCCAGTGTGGATGGCTCGCCCACAGCGCCCCCCTCGGATGCTCCGGGCCCCGTGGTTTCAGCTGCAAAGCTTGATGCATCGGAGGGAGTCGATTTTTCTGAGCATGATGACATCGCCGACGAGAAAACCATGGTCTCGGAGGGCCCCGGCCTAGCGGAGGCCCCCAGCCTAGCGGAGGCCCTTGATGCAATCACTGACATTGAAGAGTTGGAGGAGGAAGATCGGGGGGCTCCAACGCGCGTTGTGACAATGCAGCCGCCGGTTGAGCCTGTTGTTGCTCCCGCGGCACCAAAGGCCGTGATTGGTCGCACTGCGCCGGTCCCGCGGCCGGTGGGTGCTGGAGAGACGTATGCTCCATCGGCTGCAAAGAAGTCCGGGGCTCAAGTCTCCGCGCCACAAGCTCCAGCGCCACAAGCTCCAGCGCCACAAGCTCCAGCGCCACAAGCTCCAGCGCCACAAGCTCCAGCGCCACAAGTCTCCTCGCGGCAAGCTTCCTCCACCCATGGACCACATCCTTCGCCACAAACTGTTCCTCTGGCTTCGGCGGAAGGACCCATTTCCGAGGAAACCGCTGTCGCACCTGTTCCGACCCCGCTGCCGAGGCCTGCTCCAAAACCGCAGCCGTGTCCACCGAGCGAGGTCGCCCCGCAAGGATCCGAGGCGATTGCCGCTGCCATTGCCGAGACCGTCGTAGAGCCAACCGTTGCCTCGCATCCGCTGCCCAGTGTTTCGTCGACGTCACAGCCCGCTGCTGCCCGATCGATTGCGAGCCTACCTATGGTTTCGCCGACGTTCGGTGGAGGTACGAGTCAGCCGCCAACGCCCGCCATGGTTCGGCGAAGTCAGGCTGCGCTCTTTGGCATCGTGTGTTTGGCGACGGGATTCGGCGTAGGGGGGCTTGTCGCTGGCGCAATCATGTCATCGGGGGAAAGTACGCCTCCGGAAAGCGAGGCCAAGGGCACCCAAATGGATTCCGAGGAGCTCGGCGCACGTCCTGCGCTTGTGCCTCCAGGCGCCGACGCTGCACCAGCAGTGAGTACGGATGCAGCAGCAACTGCGCTGCCTGATGCAGCTATACTCGACGCCAGCACCACCGCCAAGTTGGAGGAAGATGCTACGCCTGCACGGATGGCTCTTGACTGCGAACTTGTCTTAGACGTAACTCCAGTCGATGCGAATGTGTTGATTGGTGGAGTTGCAGTCGAGAACGGAGCGAGCCCGCTGGCCGTCGCATGCGGGGCCACTACGGTCCGAATCGAGCACGAGAAGTATGCAAATCACCAACTCGATATCGAGGTGGTGCAGGGAAGTCCATTTGTACTGCTCCACCACATGAAGCGGGACATGGTTACGCTGCGGGTGGTGAGTACGCCACGAAAGGCTTGGGTCAAGATCAATGGCGAGGGCGTAGGGAGAACTCCGATGCGTCGCGCGGTGCCAGCTCACGAGCCGGTGGAGATACGTGTGTCGCGGGCCGGCTTCAAACCACTGATTCGAACGATGACCCCCACCGAGGATGTAGGGCTGGACTTGCAACTTCGCCGATTCGGCAAGAAGCGCAAGCGCGGCAGTCGCTAGGCGTTCACGCATTGGCGAGCGTTGTACGATATCGGGACCTGTGGCGAACGAACCGAAACTTCCGCATGTTCTTCTGCGGGCAGCTCGTTTCATTCTTGGGCGATTGGTTCACAACCATTGCTCTGTACTCGGCCGTTGCCGAGCTCACCCATAGCGCGCTGGCCCTCACGCTCGTCTTGGTTTGCAAAACCTCACCGGTGTTTCTGATTGCACCAATCGCAGGGCCCATCGTCGATCGCGTGGACCGACGTCGCTTGCTTCTCATGACCGATGCGGGCCGCGGTCTCCTGGCACTTGTCTTCATCGGCTTACACCAGGTGGGCAATCTGCCGGCACTCTACGCTTGCGCAACGGCTTCCACGCTTCTGGCTGGGCTCGCCATTCCGGCCAAGCAAGCCGTGCTCCCACGCATCGTCTCGGCAAAGGCATATGCTGCTGCCAACGCCATGGGAGGCGCGAGTTGGGCTGGCATGCTTACCATTGGGGCAGCGGCGGGCGGAACCGTCACCGCAGTGCTTGGCATCGACGCCTCGTTTGTCATCGATGCTGCAACCTTCGGCGTGTCCGCTGCGTTCTTCTTTCAACTGCCGCCGCAGAAGGCGCCAAGCGAAACCACGGATGAGACCAACTTCGTCGCCGCACTGCGCTATTTGCGAGCGAATCCCGCGCTTGCCGCACAAGCTTGCATCAAGACCTGCCAGTGCTTGGCCGGCGGCGTCTTTGCGCTGATTCCGCTTTTTGGCGGAGGCCTGTTTCACGGCTACGATGGGGCGCTTTGGCTTGGCGCCCTGTATGCGATCCGCGGCCTCGGAACCCTTGTCGGGACGCTCTGGTTTCGCGTCCTTGTGCGTGACAACCACAGCACGATGCGGCTTTCGTTGGTGGGAGCATTTGCCGGGCAGGTACTGGTCTACTGGCTCTTGGCCCACGCACAATCGTTTGCCGAGGCTTGCCTCTACTACAGCCTCAGTGGGCTTCTGCAGGGCCTTGTATGGGTCTTCGCAGGAACACTGTTGCAAGCTGGTGTCGACCCCAAACTCCACGGCCGAGTTTTTGCGATGGAGTTCGGTGGACTGACCTTAACCCTTGCGATCTCTAGCATGCTTGCAGGGGCCTTTGTCGATGCCGGGCTCTCGCCCCAAGCTACCGTTCTGATGATGTCTCCGCTGCCGTTGGTTGGCGTCTTGGTGGCGCTATACGTTTACCTCGCGCAGCGATAGACCCCTGAGCTAGGCATCGGTTACGGTGGCCGCGAATTTGGTCTATGAGGCCGGTCGAGGCCCAACCCACCGACGCCTGGAGAGCAGCATCATGAGTGAAAACGCCCTTAGCGAGCTGAGCATCAACACGATTCGCACCCTTTCAATCGACGCCATTCAAAAGGCCAACTCTGGACATCCAGGCTTGCCAATGGGAGCTGCTCCTATGGCTTACACGTTGTGGCAAAAGCATCTGCGCCACGATCCGAAAGATCCCGCTTGGCCCAATCGCGACCGATTTGTGCTCTCGCCGGGCCATGGCAGCATGCTCCTGTACTCCTTGCTACATCTCGCTGGTTACGATCTGAGCATCGATGACATCGCGAGCTTTCGACAGTGGGGATCGAAGTGTCCAGGCCATCCAGAGAGCTTTCACACCGTGGGTGTTGAAGCGACAACCGGCCCGTTGGGGCAGGGCGCAGCCAACGTTGTCGGAATGGCGATGGCCGAGCGGGCGCAAGCAAGCATGTACAACCGACCTGGTCACAACATCGTCGATCACTTCACGTACGGCATCATTAGCGATGGCGATGTGATGGAAGGCGTTGCGTGCGAAGCTGCTTCGCTCGCTGGGCACCTTGGTCTTGGCAAACTCATCTGCCTCTACGACGCCAACGACATCACGCTCGATGGCCCCGCAGACATGACACTCACCGAGGATGTTTGCGCGCGCTATGAGAGCTATGGCTGGCAAGTATTGCGGGTAGAAGAGGGCGACACCGATCTCGCTGGCATTGATGCTGCCATTGCCGAAGGCAAGGCTGACACGGATCGGCCAACGCTCATCTACGTGCACACCACCATCGGCTACGGTTCGCCAAACAAGGGCGGCACGGCTAGCTCACACGGTTCCCCGCTGGGTGCCGACGAGATTGCGCTCACAAAGAAGCAGCTCGGTTGGACCGAAAGTGCACCTCTTAGCGTTCCTGGTGATGTTGCTGCACACATGGCGGAACCCGGCAAGGCGGGGGCAGAGCTCAACAAGGCTTGGAGTCAAGCCTTTGCGGCCTACTCAGAAGAATACCCAGAGCTTGCTGCTTCGTGGAAACTGGCCCAGGCTGGTGCGCTGCCCGAGGGATGGGATGCAGCGTTGCCAACGTGGAAGGTTGGCGAGAAGATCGCAACCCGCTCTGCTGCTGGCAAAGTGGAAAATGCGATCGCGAAGACGGTGCCGTGGCTGCTCGGCGGCGACGCGGATCTAAGCTGTTCAACAAAGACGGCGATCGCCGATGGCGGCTCGTTTGAAGGGACCCATGGCACGGGGCGCAACATCCACTTTGGCGTTCGGGAGCACGCCATGGGCGCGATCTGCAATGGCATGGACTATCACGGCGGTATTCGGGCCTATGCTGCGACGTTTTTTGTCTTCTCAGATTACATGCGTCCTGCTGTGCGCGTTGCTGCCCTCAATGGACAGCCTATCACCTACGTGTGGACCCACGACTCGATTGGTCTCGGTGAAGATGGCCCAACACACCAACCCGTCGAGCACCTGATGTCGCTACGAGTTATGCCGAACATCTCGGTGGTGCGTCCTGCCGATGCAAACGAAACTGTGGGCGCCTGGCGCTACGCAATGAATCGCACCGATGGACCAACAGCGCTCGTCCTATCGCGCCAGAATCTCTTGGTGCAAGAAGGAACCGCTGGAGCCGACATCAGCTTGGGAGCGTACGTGCTCGCCGATTGCGATGGCACGCCTGCAGTCATCCTGCTCGCAACGGGCTCGGAGGTTGAGCTTGCAATCGAAGCGCGGGCTGTGCTGCAAGCGGAAGGCATTGCAACCCGAGTTGTCTCGATGCCGTGCTGGGAGGCTTTTGCGGCCCAGGACCAGAGCTATCGAGATGATGTCTTGCCACCAGCCATTCGGGCTCGCGTCTCGGTGGAGGCCGGCTCGACTCTGGGATGGGAACGCTACATTGGTGACGCCGGCGAAGCGATTGGAGTCGATACCTTTGGTGCATCCGCTCCGGCAGGAACGCTGTACGAGAAATACGGGCTTACCACGGCAAAGATCGTCGAAGCCGCCAAGCGCGTTGCAGGGTAGCGGACGAGAGCAAGGCCGCCAAGAGACCGGGGCAAGCGGACTCGGCTCTCTTCGTTTCCGCGCCGGCGAGCCACTCTTTGCATGAGCCGCCAGTAGAGAGTCGTTTCGGCGAGCGAGCCTTGGTCTGCTGGAGACCGGGCCTGGATGCTTAGGGGGTGGCTGGAAACGAGGCCGCTTGGAACGCTTCTGCCATGCCTGGATGGTCCTTGCACGAGCGAACCCTCTTCTCCAGCCGGTCCATCTCCGGGCCCATGCTCTTTGCAAGTTCATTCATGAGAGCTCCCATCTCTGCACCGTACTTGTCCTTGTTGCGCTCTCGGCAAGCTTCGGGTTGGCTCTTGCTAAACGCTTTGAGCTTGGTGATCTTCTTATAGAGTTCTTGGGAAAGAGGCGCGAGATCCACGATGAAGAGGCGCAGAGTCTCGCAATCAGACTCTTGTCCTGGCATCTTGAGTTCCGTGTATGCGAGGAGTGCCTTCTTGCAGTCCAGGAAGTGCGCCTCGATGGAGTCGTCACAAACGGGCTCGGCGGTTTCTGTTGCGGGCTCTTCCGTCACGGCCTTGGTTTCGCGCTTGTCCTTGGACTTGTTGCAGCCAGCAAGTAGAACGAGCGCGAGCAAGATGGCCGAAGGCAACTTCATGATCAGAAGATACCACCACGATGCAAGCAGTGTTTGAAGGCTTGAGCGAGGTCGCTTGAGGGGCTACGCGAGCTCGATGGAGCCGTCAAATACATGCTCAGCTGGCCCGCGCATAAATACCGCCTCATAGTCGTTTCCAACGGTGATCGTCAGGGAGCCACCAGGCAGTTTTACTTCGATCGGAGTCTCAACATTGGCTCTCCCCGAGAGGCAGGCCGCAACTGCAGTCGCACAGGCCCCAGTGCCACAGGCTTGGGTGATGCCACAGCCGCGCTCCCACACCCACAGTTCTATGTGCGTGGCGTCTACGAGGTGGGCAAACTCGGCATTGGTGCGGCTGGGAAACGCGCTGTGGGTTTCGACCTCGGGGCCAAACTCCTCGGCAAGCGCGGCAAGTGCAGCGCCCGATTCTTCGACAAACGCGATTGCATGCGGGTTGCCCATCGAGACCGCCGTGGTTGTTCTGCTGCCAACCGCCAGCGGCAGCGGCTGCTCCACGAAGTCTTCCGTCACGCTTGCTGACATGGGTATTTCGGAGGCGCGCAGGCGAGGGCGCCCCATGTTGACGGTTACGGCGACCACAGACTCGTCTTGCCACTCGAGTTGGCAATCGAGAGCGCCTGCAAGCGTGTCCACGACAATTGACGCGGGCTTGCCACCATCTTGCTCGGCGAGGTGCTTGGCGACGCACCGAAGTCCATTGCCGCACATCTCTGCTTCGCTGCCGTCAGCATTGAGGACACGCATGGTGGCAACAGCACCCACTGAGGTTGGTTTGCCGAGTGAGAGAATTCCATCGCCGCCAACCCCGTAGCGCCGATCGCAGAGCGCCAGTGCAACGACAAACACCCCATCTACGAGTTTTTCGCAGGGTGGGGTGCCTTGGATGGACCGATTGTCCACGACCAGGAAGTCGTTTCCCAGTCCTTGATATTTGGCGAAGGCGAGAGTGCCCACAGCAGCCTAGTTTGCAGAGGCTGGAGTTGGATCCGCTGCCGGCTTGGGCTCTGCTGCAGGCTTAGGCTCTGCTGCCGGCTTAGGCTCTGCTGCAGGCTTAGGCTCTGCGACAGGCTTAGGCTCTGCGACAGGCTTGGGCTCTGCGACAGGCTTGGGTGGTGCCGGCTTTGGTGCTGCCGCTGGCTTTGGTGCCGCGACAGGCTCCACAGCGGCGGAATCAGCCTCTGGAGCGGGCTGTGCTTCTGCCGCTTCGCCTTCCACCGCTTCGCCTTCTGCCGCTTCGCCTTCCGCCGCTTCGCCTACATCTTCGCTCGTCATCGGGTCGGGAGAGTCCACAGGTTCTACGTCGCCTTCTGGAACGTCCGGCTGGTTCGCCTTGTTGAGATCTTCGGCCTCTTTGTCGAGTTTCTTCTTCTCAGCAGCATTTGCCCGAGCTTCGCGGCTCACGTTCTTTAGTGGGTCTTCGCCTGTGGTAGAGGCGAGGTACGCCAAGGTCATGGACGTGAGCATGAAGATCGCTGCAGAGGCCGTGGTGAGCTTGGATAGGAAGTTGCCAGCGCCGGAGCCACCGAAGACGGAGCCCTGACTCGAACCTCCACCAAACGTGGCGCCCATGCCACCGCCTTTGCCTGCCTGAAGCAGAACGGTCAGCATGAGGAAGAGGGACACACCGACGTGAACGATTGTCACGATGAAGGACATAGGCCGGCGTTCTAGCGCATCCGAAGGACAGTCGCAAGCATCAGCTTTACCTTGCGGAACAGGCTTTTACGATCGCTCCAAAGTCCTCAGCTTTGAGAGAGGCGCCACCCACCAGCGCGCCATCAATATCGGCCTCAGCCATGAGAGCCTTGGCATTTCCAGGCTTTACAGAGCCGCCATACTGGATGCGAACGCCACTGCCGAGATCGCCAAATCGCTCGGACATTTGTCCGCGGATAAAGGCGTGCACCTCCTGAGCTTGGCCTGGAGTCGCTGTGCGCCCTGTTCCGATGGCCCAGACTGGCTCGTAGGCAATGACAACCCGGTCGAGGTCATCGGCATTGAGGGCTTCCAAGGCCGCCGAGAGCTGGCTTCCGACCCGCTCTGTGGTCTTGCCAGCATCGCGCTCTTGCTCCGACTCCCCCACGCAGATGATGACTCGAAGGCCGCCATCGAGGGCAGCACGGGCTTTCTTCGCCACAACCGTATCGGTGTCGCCAAAATTTGCGCGCCGCTCGCTGTGTCCGACGATGGCGAATTTACAGCCGGCGTCGACGAGCATGGGGGCGCTCACCTCGCCGGTCCAGGCACCGCCCACTTCGTAGAAGCAATCTTGGGCACCGAGGAGGATTTTGCTATCGCCAAGGCGCTTTCCAACTGGGGCCAGGCTTGTGAACACGGGAGCCACGCCAACCTCAACATCGCGAATGGTTCCGAGCTGGTTCTTTAATTCTGTTACCAGGGCTTCACCCTGGGCGATGGTGTTGTGGAGCTTCCAGTTGCCTACGACGATGGGGGTTCTTGCCATGCCCAAGGTGTATCACTCCAGCAAAGCTCAGAGGTCCCAGGAGACCGTGAAACTGCACTGGGCATTTCCTCGCGCCTGGCATGTGCGCGTCCTACAACGAGCGTTGTTTCCTCCGGCGAGTTTTGCGATTTGGGCGAACATTCCCGCAAACATCTGACAAAGTGGTGCATGACCAGGCCCATTGGCCAGGATAATGCCAACTTCACGTTCACCGATTGGGCGAACGGATATTTCGCCCCACGTGTGGTAGCGGCGCCAAAACGACTCGGCGGCCTTGAGCATGGAGCTTGGTGACTGGGCGCTTGGATCCGCGCCAAAAAGTCTGGCAAGGGTGGCTGACGCCACATGAGCTCCGAGGTCTTGGTATAGCTCATTGCATGAGAGCGGGCTCGTCTGCATTCGGTCGAGCAGCGTGAGTAAGTATGCTGTCCGCTGCCACGAATCTGGGGGCAGAGTCGGCATCAGCAGCTCCCCAATGCGTCCCTCGTCCTCAAGCATTGAGCGATACCACTGGCGGCCAAGCTTCTGCTGCAGAAAGAGACCAGCCACACGAAAAATGGCACCACGACTGCGCCCCGAGCGTGCGTGCAGACTCTCTTCCGGCAGGGGAAGAGGCACAGAGACTCGGTAGGTCGAGACTTGAGAGACCGGGTTCGTTTCGGTGGTGGGCGCTCGAGATGAGCTGGGAGCCGGGGTCACGAGCGGCGCACCTTTGCTCGGTTGCTTTGCCAGGGCGTGAGCGAGCGCTATCGCAAAGGCGTTTGCCGAGCGGTAGCGCTGTTTGGGATCTGCTGCCAGCGCCGTGGAGAGAACCGAGTCCACAGCTGGGCTCAGGTCAGCGCGAAACTGCGTTGGTGGCGGTGGCGGCTCGTGAAGCTGTTGATTGACGATGACCGCCAGTTCATCGGCATAGTACGGCGCGGAGCCTGTTAGCAAGGCATATGCGGTGGCGGCCAGGCCGTAGACATCCGTTGGTGGACTCTCGTCAGCCTCCATAAACGACTCTGGAGCCGCATAGCCTGGAGTGCCTGCAGCATCGCGCTTGTCTCCTTGACGCTTGGCAATGCCAACGTCCACAAGGACCGCACGGTCGTTGATGCGATCGACAAGCACGTTGTCGGGTTTCACATCGCGATGCACGATCCCCAGAGAGTGAATCGCGTCGAGGGCTTCGGCGATTTCCTCGACAATCTTCGCGACCGCGGCAACATCAATGTAGGTGCCTTGCTGGGCCAGGCTCTGTACGATGTTCGACAGTGGCTCGCCCTCAACCAGCTCCATCACAAAGTAGACAGTATCTGCCTCGGTGCCGAAGGAATACACCTGCACGAGGTTGCGATGGTGCAGGGAGGCAAGGAGCGCTGCTTCAGAACGGAACTTTGCCACCAGCTCTTCGTCGCTACTGAGGTCGGCGCGCAACAGCTTGACAGCGACAGGACGCCCAAGCCCTAGGTCTTCTCCGCGATACACGACCCCCATCGAGCCGCGGCTGATTTCGTGAAGGATTCGATACATGCCGCCAAGCGTTGCGCCGGCTGATAGTAAGTTGTCCTGATTTGGTTCGAGGTCTAAGAGTTCTCCCTCGGAATTGTTCTCAATCACCACTACGGAGTCACGCTTGAGCTTGCCAGCATCAAGGGCCATCTGCGCCCGCACAATGGCTGCCTCGCTGCCCGACTCATTCTCCCCGATGACCGTCACGCCAGCTTGCACTTCATGGCGCACCACAAGGTCGCCGTCCACGTAGCAAGTGTCGCTCAGTGTCTGCAAAATGGCGCTAGCTCGTGTTTCAGCCTGCGCCAGCGTGCAGTCGACGAGGAGCGCAGCGAGCTCATCGCCCCCTACGCGTCCGAGCTGGTCTTGCGACTGAAGGCAGGTGCGCACAACCTGAGCGAAGTGGGTGAGCACTGCATCGCCTACCAGGTGACCATGTCGGTCATTCACCTTGCGCAGCTGCTGGTAGTCCAACATCACAACGGCGAGCGGAACTGTGCGCTCTCGGTCTGCGGCAATCTGATTCGCGATCGCTTGTTGCAGGCCGGGCCGAGTCCAAACTCCGAGCATTGGGTCGAGAAGCGAGGTTTGCCGAAGTTTCTCGTGCTCGGCGAGCAAGCGATTGTGCGCCGACATCCAGGCGAGCTCGTTCGATAGACGGCGCGCGACAATGCGAAGCGAATCGACAGCCTCTGGGGAAAACACGGCGTTGTCATTGCTCACCAGACAGATGCCGGCGATGGGCGCCTCCCCAACCGGTCCAATTGGTGCGGCCAAAAGGCTCTGCCCATAGCCTCGGTGCACAGAAGCATTCGCCAGACCCAGCGACACCATCACTGTGGTGCGGGCGTGCAGCGCTAGCTCACACCGTTCTCGAACTTGTGGCCACTGCGACTTTGAAATCTCCTGGGTAGAGCGAGGCCAATGAGGCTCGTCTCCTGGCCCCCAAAGGATGCAATCGGAAACTTGAAATCCGATGGTGGCACGGCTGATGAGTTGGTCGAGTTCGCGGATGAGTTCGGGACCCAAAAGGCTCATGTCGTAGAGCTCTCGCAATCGCGTTGCTTGCTTGCCAGCTTTGTCGCCTGCCAGCCCGCTGCCGGTAAACAAGGCTGCCAGCGCGGGTTTGAGAATTGGCCACACAAAGTACGCTTCTGGATCCGCCGGTGTACTCGCCGAGAGTTCTGCGGCGCTGCACGTGAAGAAGACTCGCGGCATCGTGCCGATGTAGTCGCTGTCGAGTTTGCGGAGAAAGAACTCGCCTGCTCGGACTGTATCGCCGTTTGCCTCGACCGTGTGAAGCGCGGCGAATACGTGAGTTGGACGCGTCCTGGCAAACGTAGCCCAAGCGTCGCTCACATGAGCAATACTGGTGCACTCGACGCCCAGCTCATGAAGCGCCGCCTGAAGCTCTTGCTGGCGGGCGGGGTCGGACTCAATTACGAGTGCGCGGCGTTTTGCCTTGGCCAACGAGATCTGCTCCGCTATTCAGTCACGTTGAGCGCGGCAATACCGGGCAGGGTGAGGCCTTGGATGAATTCCAGTGCAGCACCTCCACCTGTGGAGACATGACGAATCTTCTCGGCAATACCCGCTTGATGCACAGCGGCAGCACTATCACCACCTCCGACTACGGTGTAGCCAAACTCATTGTCCGCAACCGCCCTTGCGACAGCGAAGGTGCCCTCAGAAAACGCGGGCTTCTCGAAGACGCCCATCGGGCCATTCCAGAAGAGCGTTCGAGAGTGCTTGGCCTTTTCAGCATAGGTCGCCGTTGCCTTTGGGCCGATATCTAGGGCCATGCTGTCAGCGGGAATCGAACCTGCGTCCACAACCGTACCAGCCTCCGCGTCGAGACTCTGAGCTACAACCAAGTCCTCGGGAAGCAGTACGTTCACGTGCTTCTGGCTTGCCTTGCGCAGGAAGTTCTTGGCCAGTGCTACCTTGGATTCTTCGACTAGGCTCTTGCCCATCTTCTTGCCTTGCGCGAGCAAGAACGTATTTGCCATTGCGCCGCCAATCAGAATGGTTTCAACGCGACCGAGCAACGCCTCGAGCACGTCAATCTTGTCGGAGACTTTTGCGCCGCCAATGATCGCGACATATCCGGCTTTCTCAGCATCCAGAAGTTTACTGAGCGCCTCGATTTCCTTGTTCATCACGAAACCAGCGCCACGATCCGCGACGAGGGGGACCATGCCGGCCGTGGATGCGTGGGCTCGGTGAGAGGTGCCAAAGGCGTCGTTGACGTAGACGTCTGCGTAGCTCGCCAAGGTCTCGGCAAACTTGGGGTCGTTTGCCTTCTCTCCGGGGTTGAAACGCAGATTCTCAAGCATCGCGATTTGCCCTTCGCGAAGGTCTGCGCACACCTTGCGAGCACCATCACCGACAGGTTCGTCAGTGAGGCGAATCTCGCAGTTGAGTAGCTCGGCGAGGCGACCAGCAACTGGTTCGAGAGAGAGGCCGGGCTTTGCCTCTCCCTTTGGACGACCGAGATGCGAGGCCAGAATAATTCTGGCTCCTCGTTGCATACAGTATTTGATGGTTGGAAGTGCCGCTTGGATGCGGGTGTCGTCAGCAACGGCTGGCGTAGCATCTTTGGTGAGTGGCACATTCAGGTCAACACGCAGGAAAACGCGCCGACCCTCAAGCGGGAGCTCCTCAATACTGCGAATCATGGCTAGAGCTTGCTACCGACAAAGGTGGCGAGATCGAAGAGGCGCTTTGAGTAGCCCGCCTCGTTGTCGTACCAGGCCAACACCTTAACTTGGTCGCCGCTGGACTTCGTTACATCTAGGTCAACGGTAGCCGAGTTTGGATTCCCATTGTAGTCGATAGAAACAAGCGGCTCGTCGGAGACACCGAGGATGCCCTTGAGCTCACCATTGGCGGCATCGGTAAAG
This sequence comes from Kofleriaceae bacterium, assembly GCA_024762925.1. Classification (GTDB taxonomy): domain Bacteria; phylum Myxococcota_A; class Polyangia; order Haliangiales; family Haliangiaceae; genus NORP324. Next base: position 78,772 of record JANTGM010000005.1, read on the forward strand.
GCCTTGTTGATTTCTTCGGCCGTTGCGCTCTTTTCCAAAATGACAGTGAGATCAACCAGTGAGACGTTTGGAGTTGGAACCCGGATTGCCATGCCATCGAGTTTGCCTTCAAGGGCTGGAAGCACCAGAGCAAGGGCCTTTGCAGCGCCCGTCGTCGTAGGAATCATCGACATAGCGGCAGCGCGTGAACGGCGAGGATCTTTGTGGGGCAGGTCGAGGATCTTCTGATCATTGGTGTAGCTGTGGATGGTGGTCATCAGACCCGATTTGATGCCGTAGGTGTCGTGCAGAACCTTTGCAACTGGCGCAAGGCAGTTCGTTGTGCACGACGCGTTTGAGATGACGTGATGGCTGGATGGGTCGTACTCGTCAAGATTGATGCCACAGGCCAAGGTGGCGTCGGGGCTCTTGCCAGGCGCGCTGATGAGAACTTTCTTTGCGCCAGCTTCAAGGTGCTTGCCTGCATCGGCTCGGGCGGTGAAGCGACCTGTGCACTCGAGCACGATGTCCACGCCAGCTTCCTTCCAGGGAACCTTGGCCGGATCCTTTTCGGCGGTGATCTTCACCATGTCGCCGTTGATCACCAGGGCGTTGTCCTTTACTTCGACCGTGCCAGGGAACGGCCCATGCACAGAATCGTACTTAAGAAGATGTCCGAGCGCCTTGGCGTCAGTGAGATCGTTGATGAGAGCCAAGTCAAAGGACTCAGGGCTCATTGCGAGAGCGCGAACAAAGCCGCGTCCAATGCGACCAAAACCATTAATGCCGATTCGTACTTTTGCCATCGTGATTGTCTTTCCTTAGGGGCCAAGGGCCGATACTTGGGAACGACTCTATTCGATGGACTTGGCCTTGGGTAGGCAAGGGCCGGGGTGTTTTGCCCTCTGTGGCGTGGCATTTTTAAACACCCCGAAACGACGAAACGAGCTTCAGATGCAGTGCTCTAGAGCTCGAATCGAGAAGGTCGACGAGAAAACGGCGACAGGGTTGTTCGCTAACTGTGGGTTGGCTTGGTGTCTGTTACTTCTCCGAGAAGCGCTGTTGCAAGTGTGACAATGTGCTTCTGCTCATACCCTTGCGAAGTGAGCTCGCGGTACAGCGAGCGGGCGAGGATATCGAGGGCGCGCTGTCGCTCGGCGGCGCTTGGCTGCTTCAAACCGATGGGGGCCTTGGTATCTTCGCTAATCATGCCCGAAGCATTTGCACTGGATGTGCCAGCGCTAGGTTGTTGGAATCCTTATGGAGATCGGCACATCGCGAAGCCAGCTCGCCAGTCTGAGTGCGTAAACGAACCGCTGGCCCGCGAAAATCACTACACACCTGAGAGTAGTTCACGTGGTGATGGTAGAGCCTGGCCAGATCTTAGGTGCCAGACTGCCCGCCTAAATAGCGCAGAAACATCTGCAGGAACGACGCTTGCGCAGCATCGAGTGGCAGAAACTGAAACCCAACCTGCCAGCGCTCACCAATCTGCGTACACCAGACCGCCCGACCGTTGAGTGCGAGAGGTTCCGATTCGACATCTTGTTCGAAGATGAGACTCAGCTGAAGTGCATAGGTACCTCCCACCGCCAACGGTTCGTGGAGTTCGGAGCACAGTCCGCCGCTGCTCACGTTTACACATCGTCCGCGAACTCCCTCATTCGCTTCCCCAACGAGGATCGTGGCGTCGGTTGCAAAGCGTGGGGCGCGGCGTGCTGCATCTTGAGCTTCCATGCGCGTCACTATAAGCCGGACCGACTCGATGCCGAAGAAACCTGCAAACGTGGAAACGGCCGCTGTACCTGTTTCGGGTAGCGACCGTTGCCTGCGTTTGTTTTGGAAGGGTGAGAGTCCCACCCTGTCCCCCTATGTTGACCCTAGTGAAGTGCTCCTAGAACTTGTGGCTCTCGGCCACACTCCCGCTAGGATGCTCCCTGACCGTCTTAGCGACGGCGACGACGACGTTGTGGCTTTGGTGCCACAGCTTGGGACTCGAGTGATTCGAGATGCTCAAGCATTGCGATCATGGTTACGCGTGTTGCCTCGTGAGGCTCGCTGTTGATCGCTCGGGCCAGGCTCATGCGGAGTTCCGCACGAAGCTCTGATTCCGCCAAGCGGTAGGTCCGAAGAGCGTCTTCCGCGTCGTAGACAGTAAGATCCGATTCGCATCCCGTAGCGGCGATCCACACAGCAGCAAGAGCTGCGGCGCGACGACCTGGGTATGAGGCTTGGAAATTCTTAACTGAGCTGCGAAGCCGATTGCGGACATCTTCGACTGGAGGCAGGGCCACCAGACCGTCGTGATCGTCATCTATTGAGCGTCGTAATGCTGCGCGAGTCATTGCAGTTATGCTTCCTCTTCTTCTATTGGTTAACTGATGCTCGACCTTCCCCGTTCGAGCATCTTGCCGAGCCAACTTGCCCGATAAATTGTGAATTTACGAGAGTATATTTTTTATTTTTCCGAGGACCCAATTTTCCATGTCCACAAAGTGACCTGAATGCAATTCTGAGTCGGACGTGTGCAAATAAATTTGCGCCAGCCTCAGAAGTATGCTGGGTTTTTGTTACGGAGCTAAAGTCTCGATTTCGAGCTCTCCCATGGGGGTTACGCTACGATCGTAGAAGTAGTGACTCATCCAAACGCCACCATCCGCGGTTGCCGCGTCAATAAAAAACCCGTCGAGTCGCGGACCCTCCTTAAGGGTTCTTCTGGTCCATGAACCCTGTTCGCGAGTCGACACTTCGACGTCGCTGGTGAGTCCATCCTGGTAGGTGATCATCGGAGCGCGATCTCCACGCAGTCCAATGGCTGCTGAAGCTCCTACAGGATGAGCTCGATCGTCACCAGTGCGAACGCCATCGTCCGCAAACTCAGGCTCAGAAAGAACCCCATCTTCAAATCGGGCGTACATGAGTCGATCCGCGCTAGCATCTTGAAACGCCATGTGCACGGCGTTGTTTTCAGCGCCGACCATTGATAGCCACATCCCCATGTCGAGCGGCCCCTCGACAGCCGGGCCCGCCACAAAGCCTGTGCCTGTGTTGGTGGCAAGCTTCAGATCACCAAGAACTCGATCGTAGTAGCCAAGCACACGTGAGCCGTTTGGCAACTGCACAAGCTGGGCGAACAAGCCGACGCCATCAAGCATCTGCCCTGACGGACCAGCCTCAACCACATCGAGGCAGACGTCTTCAATACAGGCCGCAGTGTCGCCGCAGCCTTCACCGCAGCTGCCGCTTGCCGCTTTGCACTCTTGGATCTCGCCGGTATCCACGCACAGCTCAGAGCCCTCACAGAGGCCGCCACAGCTGATGGGACCGACATCAACAATCTCTTGGGCCCAGCTTGCACCGCCGTCGGCAACCCGAAGTTGGGAGAGGAGACCGTCGTGTTCAGCACTCGCTACACCGTGCGCAAGATAGGCAATGCTGGGAACACCAGACGCCGAGATCGATAGGGAAAGGTAGCTTGCACCCGATATGCCGGTATCCGCATCGACAAGCTCGGGCCGAAAGGACCCATCGTCTTGCTCACGCGTGATGTGAACCGATCCATCTTCGGCGTCGACAAATGCCACATTGACCCGACCGTCGTAGATCGCAATGGAGGTCCAGAGGCCTTGATCTGGGCCTTCAGCGGCGATGCCATTGCGGTACGTGTCTGGCTCGTAGGTGGGGAGCTCGTTCGGAATTCCCGCGATGGCCCGGTAGCTAAGAGTGTCGTCTTCGCCGCGCTCGATGAGCACGAGGTCGCCAAGGCCTTCATCATACGCTGCCGCTACAACGCGTCCATCGCCAGCGGCGAGCGAACTGTAGCGGCCAATGGGGCCGCGCTCGACTTCTCCTTCTAGGCACTCGTCGGCGCAAGATGGGCCGGATGGGTCGGACGAGCAAGAGCAGCCACTGAGTGCTGCCAGCCCAACCATCGCTAGGTACTTTCCGTAGCGGCGTGGTTTGCGCATGAGCACCAGCAGCACAAGCGCTGCCAGCCAACCCGTGCCGCTACCTCCGCTGTTGCAGCTGCAGCCTTCGCCGCTGGAATTGCCGTGAAAGTACGAGGTTCCGGGCTTTCCTTCGATCGTTGCTTTGAGTACCACAGGCGTGAGATCCGCCGTCAGCGGTCGTCCGTGCTTGCGAGCACGCACCGAAATGGTGTGGTCGCCTGTGATCGCCAAGAGGGTGCGCCGTAGGGAAACTTCTGAAGAGCGGGTGTACGGAGACCAGACGCCTCCGTCGATTTGGTAGGAGAATTCTAGGTCCAAGTCGTCACCACTCATGCGCAGCTTCGCAACAGGCATTTCATCGTCGTAGGAAATCGAAAGATCGGCTTCGGTGTGGACGCGGGCCATGCTTGCCTCGAGGACCAGGTCGGCGTAGATGGCAAGGAAGGCGTTGTCTTCGACCGAGAGGATACCGTCATCGGCGACTTGAATGTCGAGACCGCCCAGGCTGGGGAGCGCAAAACTGCCAAGTCCATCGAGAAGCGTTGGCAGAGCCAAAGAGAGCAGCACGGGGATTTTCTCCTCGAGTTCCTCGTTGGTCTCGCGAAGCGGTTCACTATTAAACACCTTTGTGTCGGTGATGGCGTCATCGACGTTGCCGAGCACGGGCTGAATCTCGCCAATCTCGTTAATCTCGAGATTCATTGGGAGGTTGATGTCGGCGCTTAGTGTCATGACACGAATGAACTGGTCATCGACAACCACAAAGAAATCGATTTCAATGTCGTCAAAGCCCACGTCCAATAGCGGTTCGACGATGACGGTTTCGCCACCTGGGCCCTCCATCGTTGTGCCGGCACCGATTTGCAGAGTCGGTGGCGATTGCGGGCGGAGGCCGAGGACAATTGGGCTGTTCTTGCCGTGCAAGAGGTCAACGACGGAAGGCATGAGCAATGGAGCGAGACCGTCGGTGTTGAGAAGGTCGACCGTGCCTGGAGCGATGTTCAGGCAGAGGCCACCAGACTCGTAGGCCGCATAAGCGAGTTGGTCGAGCACCTGCTGATGCACGCCAATGCCGACGTGGAAGGGAGCGTTTGTGTCGGGGCGCGTATTGCCCGAGAAGAAGCTGCTTTGGGCAATTGCAATGTTCGCTGGAGCCTCTGCGGAGGGACCACAGCGGTCTCGTGGCTCGGCAAAGGGCAGGGCACCCGAGTACATGCCGACACTCACGCCGTCGCTATCGGTTTCCGTGTATCCGCCTGCAACATCGTAGAGGTCGAGGCTGCCGAGCTGACCGTTAGAGAAGCCGCCAAAGAGGCCGGCAACGGTCATGCGACCGGCAATGCCCAAGCGCTGCTCACATCGGTCGCCGATCATGCAGACGTTTTCTTCGCACGAGTTAGCGAACGCGCCGCACTCAAGGGTCGTACCCGATTCGCATGGCACACAGGCTTGCTCGCCCAGAGAGCCGCCGAGAAGACTGCTGATGTTGTCGGTGAGCAGGTCGAGGATGAACCCCTTAAATAGGGCAGTATTGCCCAGACTGCAGAGAATGCCGCCCGATAGCGCAATGTCGTCGTCCTCAAAGTCGACCGAGACCTCGCCTACGTCTAGACGCGTTGTCTGTTCGTCAGGATCCTGTGGCAAGTCAAGGTTCATCGTAAGAGTGATTCCATCGCGTGAACCATCCGCCGTATCGATGCTCACATCGCAGCTGATGCCGCTAAAGGTCACAGGAATTGGGGCGGCCGAGGTGATTCGCGTTCGAATGGTTACGTCAATGCGCTGAGCGCCCGCCACTGGCGTTACTTCGAGTCGTGGCAAGTCGCCGTTTTGCTCGTCGAGATCAATGTTCAGAGGGCCACAACTATCCGCCGGTACTCCACCTTCGCAGCAAATCTCCGTGTCACCACAGCTGGCTGGAATGTCGATGGTCAGATCTTCTTGCCCGAGCAAGGGCCCAACAAGCGCTGCAGGATCGGCCTCAAGAGTGTTCAGAGCGCTATCGGTGATGCGAAGCTGAATTGCATTGGCGCTGCGGCTCTCGGCAGGAAATCCACCCGGCAAGGCAGCCATGCCTCCACAGCCATCGCAGCCACCACCGCCGCAACCTCCAGCAAGAATCGCGATGATTAGACCGCGTAAAAACGTTCGTCCCAATGACGGATCAAGTGACAGCATAGTTGGTTCCCTCCTAGAGTCCACACGCGGACTCTGGGCGAACCTATGTTGGTGCAACTATGCGGTCAAGGACTCTCGACTCTGGCCAAGAAGTCACATGTGACCTGGCCAACCAACGCGGGGTGCTCCAGGGGAGTTGAATGTGTGCCCTGGTGGACAATACACAGCTCGGAACCGGGTATTCGTTCCGCCATTTCACGGGTGCGATCTGCTGGTGTAAACGTGTCGAGCTCACCGCCTATTAACAGAGTCGGCACGCGAATCTCGACAAGTATGTCTTCACAGGAGTGCGCACCCATGTCGCTAAGCATCGCGAGAAAGAGAATAGGGTCCATCTGCGCGAGCCCTTTCAGATAGGGCATGAAGTCCTGTTTGCTCAGTAGCTCTTCTTCAAACTCGAGCTTTGCTCCGATGCGGTAGGCAAAGTCTCTGGGCAAGATCGCGCGCCCAAGACCACGGAAGAATCGGGGGGCCGCTCCGATGGTCTTTTGCAGCGTGGGAAGTGCCACTTCGAGCAGGTTGGACCCTTTGAAGGTCTTCAGAGGCTCGGAGGCTGCACCACACATTAGAACGAGACCCTTGCACCGATAGCGATGCCGTCGGTGAAACTCCAAGCTGACCTGCACCCCCATGGAGTGGCCGACAAGAATCGCCTCGTCGATGTTCAGTTCATCGAGTACACAGGCCAGGTCATCGGCCAAGTCTGTGATGCCAACTCGCTCTGGGGCTTTGGGACTTGGCGAGCGGCCATGGCCGCGGTAGTGCCATGAAACAACCTGTCGTTGACGCCCGAGTGGCTCACGAAGGTGCTTCCAGATAAATCCAGAACAGCCAATGCCATCGCAGAGCACCACGGGCAATGCCGCCGTTCTCTCACCAGCGATCTTGTAGAAGATTGGTGTGCCATCAATGTTTGAGATGGCGTAGCCGTGGTTTGGCCTCATGGGCCCAGTGCTCGAAACAGCAGCCAGCCGCTAGCTATCGCTGCTTGAGTCGCCGCCGAAGTCGTTGACCGAAGGGAAGTTCATTACGTCTTTGCGGGCCGTCTTCCACGCCTTTTGAACAATCCAACTTAGCGAGCGATCTTGTCGTGTAGCTTCGTCCTTGATTTCGCGAAGCATTCCCTCGGGAAAGTAAAGACTCTGTTTTCTCTTGTCGGACCCAGCCATGCGCGCAGTTTGGTTAGGGCGTGTGGGCCTTGTCAAGGCGACGAGTGGTTCTTTGCGAAAACAACTCTGTGGTTGTGCACGTTTGCGCGCTCCCGCGACAAGTTAACAGCACGCCGCTGACCCCATCCGCTTGTGTTTCTGGAATTGCCGGCTAAAATCGGCGCCCCATGGTGCTCTGTTGAGCGCCTCCCAAGGTAGACATATGGCAAAGACACTCACGAAAAAAGACATCGAGAAATTCAAGTTACAGCTTGAGACCAAGCGCGACAGCGTCTACCAAAACGCAAAAAAGACGCTTACAGATAACATGGTGTTGGATCCAAACGACTTGCCTGATGAGATGGATTTGGCTTCTAGTGAAGCGCTACAGTCTTTCGAGTTCCGCTTGCGTGGACGGGAGAAGGCTCACCTCTCCAAGCTCAATCTCGCCCTTCGAAAAATCGATGACGGTAGCTTTGGCACCTGTGTGGAGTGCGACGAGCCGATCAACAAGAAGCGCCTCGAAGCGCGCCCCGAGACTCAACTGTGCATTCGCTGCAAAGAGGATCAGGAACGAGACGAGAAGGTCTACAGCTAGTTTGCCAAGCCCGACCAAGATGCGTTGGGTGAAAGGGCTAAGCTAAGTGGCTGAGAAGAAAACCGACGATGCACGTCGCCGCTTCATGAAGCGTGCGACCTTTGGGATCGGGGGGATTATGGGCGCTGTTACCGCCATCCCCCTTGTGAAGTATTTTCTGCATCCAGTAGGCAGCCCTGTCGTGTCAACGCCAGATGCCCCAATCGACATCGCAGCCGAGTCCGACATCGTTGCCGGGGCGGCACCAGTGCGCTTGCCGATCATTGCCAATGGGGTGCGCGATGCTTGGAACCGGGCAGACAACGTCGCAGTGGGAAGCTGCTGGGTTAGCAAGAGCGAGACCGGAGAGATTACGGCCTTCACCTCGGTTTGTCCGCACCTCGGTTGCTCAGTCTCATACTCCGACAAGAACGAAGACTTCCGATGCCCCTGCCACAACAGTGCCTTCGCATTGGACGGCAAGAAGAAGGACAACGGGCCTGCGAAGCGCGGCTTAGATCCGCTCAAGGTGACTGTCGAAGAGGGGCGCGTCAAAGTCACGTATCAGCGTTTTCGCAACGACATCTCGGAGCGAGAACCCGTCTAGTGCCTTCCATACACGTTTGGAGCGGGCGATGCTAAAGCCAATTGCTGACTGGTTTGACGAGAGAACAGGCTATCGGGCGAGCATTGCCTCGGCTCTTGATGAAGAGGTGTTGGGCGGGGCGCGCTTTGCCTACGTCTTTGGATCCGTTCTGACGTTTCTCCTGGTGCTTCAAATGACCACCGGGGTGTTCCTGGCGATGTACTACAGCCCGTCGAGCACTGATGCGTGGGCCTCCGTGGCATTTCTCAACGACCAGGTCAGTGCCGGCTGGTTCATTCGTGGGCTGCATTCTCACGGGGCCTCGGCGATGGTCATCGTCTCTGGCTTGCATCTTTTCCAGGTCGCGGTCTTTGGAGCCTACAAGAAGCCACGGGAACTCAACTGGATTGTCGGTGTGCTCATGCTGGGGCTGCTCTTGGCGTTTGCGCTCACAGGCTACCTGCTGCCATGGGATCAAACGGGCTATTGGGCGACGCAAGTTGCGACGGGAATCGCCGGCACGGCACCGGTAGCTGGCCAGCAAGTCCAAGAGGCCATGCAAGCGGGCAATGGCTATGGCAATCTCACCATCACGCGCTTCTTCGCACTGCATGTCTTTGTCCTACCCGCGCTGATGGTTGGGCTCACGGTGCTGCACATCGCGCTCTTTCGAAAGCACCATCAAACACCGCCGTGGTGGCTTGACGAGAAGGAACTCAAACGACGCGCGCAGCCGTTCTGGCCCGATCAGATGTTCAAGGACATCTTGGCTATGGCGCTTGTCTTCGCCGTTCTCATTATCGTGAACTTTAAGACGCATGGAGCTCCACTCGATGCTCCGGCGGATCCTTCAACGGCATTTGACGCGCGCCCTGAGTGGTACTTCCGCTCGCTCTTTCAGGGACTCAAGTACTTTCACGGCATCCTTGAAGTCATCGTGGCTCTTGGGGCTCCGGTTGTGGCCGGCGGTGCCTTGCTCGTGCTCCCATTTGTGGACCGTGGCCCCTCCAACAATCCCCAAAAGCGCGTGCCATATCTCGCTGTGCTGGCTGTTGGCTTCTTCGTTGCAGCGGGGCTCACGGTTGTCTCCTTCGTGGAAGACCGTGGCAGCGAAGAGTTTCAGGAAGCTCACGCCGTAGCTCATAAGAGTTCGCAGAAGGCGCGGGCACTGGCCAAAACGTACGGCGTTCCGCCAGAGGGTGGTGCCGCAGTCTTTACCCTCGAGCCCGGCTACCTGGGCAAGAAGATCTTTGACCGCGACTGCGCTGCGTGTCACGCGGGAAAGGTGACGGATCGGCAAGGGCCCGAGATTCTCGCCGGCTTCAATTCGCGTCAGTACATTTCTGATCTGCTTCGCAACCCTTCAGCCAATCGGTTCTTTGGCCCAACCAAGATCGACGACATGAAACCCGTGACTGAAACGGGTGAGGACTTCAGCGCCTTGGTTGAGCTTGTGTACGCACAGACAGGGGCAGACGATGCCAACGCAGATTTGGTCGCGAAAGGGCAGGCACTCTTTGACGATGGATCGTGCAGCGACTGCCACTCGATCGATTGGGACACCGAAGAAGACATCGGACCCAATCTTGGTCGTCGCGGCAATCCCGCGATGCTGCGAGAATTCATCGTCAACCCCGGGCACCTTCGATGGTTCGGGGAGAAGAACGAGATGCCTGCAAGCAAGGACAAGTACACCGATGCCGAGCTCGATGAGTTGGTCGGCTATCTAGTTGGCCTGCGCACGCTCGGCAAGTGATGTGGACACTCAGCGCAGAGTGCGCGAACACCTCGGAGAGCTGTGGTGAATGTCGGTTCGTCCCCGAATACGTGACCAGGATCGCGTAGAAGGCCCAAATCCCCAGATCATTGGTTCAGGGATCCTTCGGCAAATATCTGTGATCACTGGCCATTGACAGCCTTCTCACAGCAGCGAGAGAATTCGATTGATTCATTCGGGGGAATGCTCGTCCAAGCAGTGGGCAAGTAGTTGCCTGTCTTAATCTGGACCTAACACTAAGGAGATTTCTGCTATGAAATGGAATTGGCGCAGCATGTTTGTAGTCGCCGGGCTTGGCCTCGGCGTTGGAATGGTGGCACCGAGTTGCGTTGTACGCGCTCAGGTTCGTCCCGCGTACGTGGTTGATCAACAACCGCCAGCACCTCGTTATGAGACCCCTGCTGCTCGAAGTGGATTCCTCTGGGTCCAGGGCAACTGGGAGTGGCGCAACAGTCAGTGGAAGTGGAAGCGCGGTCACTGGGTTCGCGTTCGCGCAGGACACACATACACAGCTGGTCGCTGGGAGCGCCGTGGCGACCGATGGCACTTCGTCCGTGGACGCTGGGTAGCTGGTGCTGCTGGCCCTAGGGTTCGCGATCACCGCACACCTGCTCCCGCACCGGGTCCTGTCGTTCGCGATCACCGCACTCCGGCTCCAGCTCCGGGACCTGTCGTTCGCGATCACCGCACGCCAGCACCGGCAGCCTATCCGGTCGCAGCTCCACCCGCACCTCGCTACCAAACTCCGGCAGCACGAGCTGGCTTCGTTTGGATTCGCGGACACTACGAGTGGAAGGGTGGCGCGTACGCATGGACCAAAGGTCACTGGGAGCGCGCGAAGGCTGCTCAAGTATGGGTGCCTGGCAGCTGGGCTGCTCAGAACGGCCGATGGGTTTGGACTCCAGGACACTGGGCGGCAGCTCCGGCTGGTCCCAAAGTCCGCGACCATCGCACCAGGACAACGCCGGGACGCAAGAACGAAGTTGTTCCTGCAAGGCGTGGTGTACCTCGATAAGTACGCTCGACAAGTACGCTCGGTAAGTAAACCTCGTAGCGAAACCCGCTACCCAAATGCTGTTATCGTTGGCGCTCCGGCTTTGGCCTGGGCGCCACGATTCTTTTCGGCAATAGGTTTGGTACTCGATGCATTTTTCAAAACTCGCGACATCTCTGGTATTGGCTCTTGGTCTGGTGGCTACCAGCAGTGATGCCTTGGCTCAGCCCAAAGGCGGCGTGCAAGCAGAACTAACTGCCATCAAGGAAGAACTCACCACACTGCGGGAAGTTGCTGCGGCGGCCCCAACAATGGCGCAAGCGGTGCAAGAACTCAGTTCTCGCGTCGCGCGAATCGAAATGGAAATCGATGCAAAGATGCGGGCCGCCAAGAGCATGCCCGAGACCATCGAGTCCATTGACGTGCTCAAGGACCAAGTCGAGACCCTGCAAACCGATCTTGAGTACTTGCGCACAGCGATCGCAAACGTCGAGCAACCCGCAGCTGTGCCAACCGGTGGAGGGGCAGCAGAGCACGACGATGGCATGAAACTCACAACGGGAGATGGCCGCTATGAGATGACCATTTGGGGGTACTTGCAGCCGCGCTACCAAGTCGACCTCCCAGAAGACTTCTCAAGTGTCGATTCCGCCGGATTCCAATTGCGCCGAGCTCGAGTCGGACTGCGTGGTCAGCTCGGCAGCGAACGACTGCGGTATCAGTCTCTGGTGGAGCTTACCGGTAGCGCTGCGCCGCTACTCGACTACTTCATGGACATGCGCTATCGGGAGGAACTCACAGTGCGTGTGGGGCAAAGCCGGCTTCCCTACACGCGCTCGTTCTTGGCGGAACCCAATCAACGAGCCTTCTTTGAACTCAGTACAACGCAAGATGCTCAGCGCTATGATCGAGATCTTGGAGTTTGGGCCCTAGGAAATGTTCTGGACGGAAAATTGCGCTACCAAGCTGGCGTCGCTAACGGTGCTGGGCCCAACACTCGCAACACCAACATCGACATGGCAGTCTCTGCCCGCCTTGAAGGGGTCATACTTGGCGATTACATCGCGCCAGGAACTGGAGATGTGGATGATAGCGACGAGCTTCGCCTCACAGTTGGCGGTGCCTTCGTGCATGACTTGGTGCAGATGCCATCGGAAATCGCTGGCATCGAAGTGGAAAATCGTGACGTGGATGGGGATGGCGTTGTCGACAATGTGCGATCCGTTAGCTCCGCCATCGACGCTCAACTTCGCTACAAGGGCTGGGATCTGGCGATCGAGGGCACTTGGCGTCACGAGCGCTGGGGGGCGATCCTTCAGCACGATGACAACGCGAACCTAGCCACTGCGGTGGATGCCAGCAGCGCTGGAATTCGAAACTACCTCGGCGTCACTGCAGAAGCCTCATATTTTGTCTTACCCAAGCGTTTACTGGTCGGGACTCGCGTGAGCCATGGACGACTCCCGCTCTTGGGGCTCGGAGGTCGTAGCGTCGTAGACCCGCCGCCAGCTCAGCGCGCGCTACAAATTGATGGCTTGGTACAGCTCTATCGAGATGGCTACAGGCGTGTCGGTTTTATGTACAGCATGATCAATTTCAACGCCAAAGACGGCGCAGATCCTGCGGATGATATCAGGCACCACTTTCTGTTGGAGGCGCAACTGGTTCTCTAGAGGCTCGGACGACTGAAAGATCGTTGACCGTTCCACACGCTGGGAGAGAACGAACGGCGAAGGCATCGGTGGTGAAGGCCAACCTACGGGACCTATCGCCAAGCCTGGCCTCTGCCTGCCTCAGCTAGAGGCCGTACTTCTTGAGTTTCTCGTAGAGCGTCGAGCTGGCAATGCCCAAGGCCTTTGCTGCACGGGTCTTGTTGCCATCACAATCGATGAGCGTTTGCTTGATAGCGTTGGCCTCGATGGAATCTAGGGTGCGTCCCGCGAGTGGAAGGTTGTCGAGAGTCTGAGCGCGCTTGTTTTTGGGGGAGGCGTTGAAAACGTCGCTCGGTTCAAGATGTTCGTTCTCGGAAACCGCGGCGGCAAGGGAGATGACGTTTTTCAGCTCGCGAACGTTGCCAGGCCATGGGTGCGCTCCAAGCAGCGCGATGGCTGCATCGGAGAAGGTCACCGGACGGGGCAGGTCCTTGGCAAACGCTTCGATGAGCACAGGAATGTCTTCACGGCGATCGCGAAGTGGAGGCACGCGTACGACTGCAACCCCAAGGCGAAAGAAAAGGTCTTCGCGAAATCGACCCTCGGCAACTTCGGTGGTGAGCTCGCGATTGGTTGCGGCGATGATGCGGACATCAACGGGTATCTCCGCGGTTCCACCAAGACGCACTACGGTGCGCTGCTCTAGAGCGCGCAAGAGCTTGGGCTGAAGATCCAAACTGAGTTCGCCAATCTCGTCGAGAAAGAGTGTGCCTTTGTCGGCGGCTTCAAACTGTCCCTGCTGGTCCGAGACTGCACCGGTGAACGAACCCTTTGTGTGACCAAAGAGGCGCGATTCAATCAACGTGGCTGCCACAGCTCCAGCGTCAAAGACGACAAAGGGATTGTTCCTGCGAGTGGAGCGGCTGTGCAGTGCTCGAGCCAGAACGTCCTTGCCGGTGCCCGTTTCGCCAATCAGCGTCACGGAGAGGTCGGTCTGTGCAAGTCGCTCCAGGAGAGCGAAGAGCTTGCGCATGGCTGGCGAGACACCAACAGCATTTCCAAAATGCGTAGGCTCCGCTCCTGTGACTTGAGCGTCTTGTTCCTCCTCCGATAGGAAATACAGGTCGCTCTCGCCCAGGCGGATTGTGCTGCCGTGAAGAAGCAGCCCACTCTCCATAGGCACGCCTCCGACGATCGTTCCGTTGCGACTTCCTAGATCGCGAATGTGTACGCCGGCGGAGGTACGCCGTACTTCACAGTGACGTCGGGAGACGGACGGATCGGTGAGCACAATATCTGCAGTGGGATCCTTGCCAATGACAACTGCTGAACTGCCCACCGGAAATCGTTTCTCGTTGGCTGTGCCGAATGCGACAAGCAGCGTTCCTGTCTTCGCCGAACGAGGGACCGCGTCCAAGAGCAGCGTTTCATCGTTGCGGTTGCGACGGCCCAAAGCAGGGTGCATCGTAGCAGGGAGAAGCCCGATAACGGTGCTCGAGAATCAGAAGGTCGACTAGCCAGGGGCTCCGGGAATCGGAGACCTGCCTGGAGGAAATTTCCCCCCGGAGCAAGTGTTTACAGTAGGTTATGGGGGCGGCACAACTCTTGGAGTACGGTGGGCATGCTTCGGACCAAGCACTGCGATTCCGCCCTCACCATGGCCCTCTGCACGACCCTTGCCGCCCTCACCACAAGCTGCGGATCGGTCCAACCGGGGCCCAGTGCTCCAACAGCCAGTGCTCCAACAGCCAGTGCTCCAACAGCCAGTGCTCCAACAGCCAGTGCTCCAACAGCCAGTGCTCCAATGGCACCCATCGTCACCAAAGCCGAGAGCAGCCCCTCCCAAAGCACAAGAGCCTCGCGGGCGATTCAACTCACGATGCTCGACGCTCCAGAGTTCGAGTCCACAGCCTTCCAGGGGCGAGAGCTAGAGGCCGCAACACTCGCAGTGTACTCAGGGGTGGGAGGCACTAGGAACTATTCTGAGCATGCCGAGCCCGTCTTGGTGTCGCTGCAGCTCGGGCCAAGAATGGCGACCCACGAGTTCTCCATTGGACTCGATGGCACAGTCTCAGGGGCGGAGCTGAAGCAACTCCGGCGTCTCTTTCGCTGTCGGCGCTCAGGTCGAACGCATCGAATCAGCAAGGGGCTTCTCGCCAAACTCGCAGATCTATCCAATCACTATGAGGGCCGAACGATCGAGGTCGTTTCTGCGTATCGCCATGGTGAGAATGCCAAGGCTGGATCTCGCCATCGCCATGGGAGAGCAATTGATATCAAGGTGGATGGGGTTCGCGCCGCCCACGTTCGAGACTACTTGTGGAGTCGATATGATGCGGAAGTTGGCGTGGGCTTTTACCGCCAGCAGCAGTTTGTCCACCTCGATCATCGAAAGAACTACCCAGCCACCGCGTGGACGCAAAGGCACCACAACGGACAAAACAACTACAAGCCGCGATGGTCGCGAGTGGCCAAGCGGGCTGAGCTCGCTGTAGCCATTTCCGAGTAGGGATTTCCGAGTAGGGATTTCCGAGTAGGGATTTCCTCGTTGGGATTTCCGAGTGGCCAAGCGGGGCGAGCTTGTAGTGGCGACAGACCGGCTTTGCTTGGGAACTCAAACCAAGCCAGACCCTGCGGTTCATAGGCAGACCTCGAATTCGCCTTCCAGGGACATTGTCTCCCGAAGCGATTCTTGAGCTTATTGTGCCCAGTTCGATAGGCAGCAGCGCCCTAAGAGCGGCCCATGAGGACAGCACCGCGAAGTGAGTGCCACCAGAGAGCCGCTAGCTGAGCCCGCTGATGACGCCCCCTGTCATCAGCGCAATGGCAGTAAGAAAAATCCCAACGACCAGTCGGTTGACACCGTTGCGTGGCATGGACTCTCCATCTACAGTGACTTCGCCGGTGACGTAGACTTGGGCAGTGGCGCGCATTCGCCGATCCGCGGTTGGGGCGGCCTGCATGCGGTCAGTGCTACGAGCGAGTTTTCGTCGCATCTCCACCACCTCGAACGTTGAGCTTGTTCGCCCAAGGCTCGGATTGAGCACAGCGGAACGGTGTTCTGCAGCTTGCATACAGCACCTCCTGAGCACAAGTCATACCACCTTCTAGGTGCGCCCATGAGAGACAATAGCGCGTCATGTTTTCAGGCGCTTAGATGGCAGGAACCGCATATGCCGACCGGCCATGAAGGTTGCCAGCAGTTTGCAAAGCAGCTCGACTAGCCACCTAACGACTAGAGCGTATCTCACAACCTCTTTGGTCGTCTGAGTCCCGCTCTGCGGCGCATCTCGGCGTCGCGAAACCTTGCCGTAGAGCGACTATGCCTGCGCTCTCGCTCCTGGACCCGCTCTCAGCTAGGGCCCTCATACTCGGTCAGTGGTTATGAGATCCGCTCTAGCGAGCTAGCAGCGCATCCGCAGCAGCGAGCCGGACATCAATGTTGTCGTCGCCAAGCGCAGCCACGAGACCGTCGCTAAGAACCTGTGCCGCCTTGTGGGCTCCAAGCGCCGCCTGCCGCTGCTCCGCACTCCCACTTCGAGCAAGCCGCCCAAGAAGTGCGATCGCAGCGTCATCCCCCTGCCGAGCCAGCTCGGTGGCGGCTGCAAGCCTTGGCCCAAGCTGGTTAGAGTCCAGAGCCGCTGATAGAGCCCGGTTGCCCGCGCTAGTCTCACCCAACCGAATCAGAAGTCGCGCCGCCGCAATCCGCACGTCTTCATGCACGTCTGCAAGGCCACGTTTCGCGAGTGCCATGGCGTCGGCCTTGTTCATGACTTCAGCTGCGGTGTTCATTGCGGCTGAACGACTCGCCCAGTCTGGGCTCGCAAAGGCCTGCGCAACGACATCGTTCTGTGAGCGGCCATCGTGTTTGTAGAGGATGATCGCCGAACGCATGGCAAGCCCGATGTGTGAGCTGCCAAGTAGCTCTTTGGCGCGAGCAATTGCATCAGCTTCTGAGAACTTTTCTAGGAGCGCCAAGGCCGCGAGCTGGGCACCAGGGTAGGCGTCATCCAGCGAAGTCTGGGCAAGTGGGACAACGCCGTCGCCACCTTTGGCGAGCAAGCCTCGCAGCGCTCTTGACCGCACCTGGCCATCCGCATCATCTTTGGCCATTGCCATGAGCCGCGCTGAGTCTTTCTTGCTCTTCCAACTCGCGATAGCGGAAACGACTGCACGGCGGACGATGGGATCGGTGTCGGTAAGCGCAGGCACCAAGTCGCCGAGCGCCTTGCGTCCAATCTTCTTGGCAATGCCCGTTATCACCATCGCTCGCACACGAGGAGAGCTGCTCGCCAAGAGTTCAGTGGCAAGGTGAGGAGCCGCCGGATGTGATCGCATCAGGGCAACAGCGGCAGATGCAGCCACGAGATCGCTGTCATCGCCAAGTGCATCTCGAACTTCCGAGGCCAGCTTTTCTATGTTGTAGCGGGCAATCAGTGCGATGGTCCGCGACTTGATTTCTGGTGCTGGCACCTGCATGCCTTGCCACAATGTGGACACCGCCATGAGCCGATAGGTTTTGCGATCGTGAGCGCCACGCAGCGTCTTCCAATCCAGGTAGTGCTGGGCAGCCACCGCCAGCTCGCCTTGGGCCATGGCTGCACGGATTCGAACTCGCCATGACGTGGGGTCCTTGGGATGCTTAGCGATACTTCGATCCGCGGCCGCGCTGGCTGCTTGATAGTCACCGCGCACCAAGTGGCGCTGGGCGGTGCGGGCGCTGTCGGGCGCGCCACCACAACTGGGCAGAGCTGGGACACTCATGGCCAAGACCATCAGGGGAAGGGCACAGCGAAGCAGAGAAAAACGTTTCATGGTGTTATGAGTGGGTAGCATGTCTACGAACTCAGTGCATGGCATGGGCGCTATGGTTACATCTGGGCTCACGAATCTTACGATCCGGTGCTAGCCTCGGGGAAATGGGCATTCAGGCCATACTCTTTGATCTCGATGGTACCTTGGTCGATTCCGAGCGCGAGAGCGCCGAGGCCATGGCCCGAGCCATAAAAGAGAATGCCGGAATCTCCATCGAGCAAGAAGATCGCGACTTCATTGTGGGGCGCTCATGGGTGCAAATTCACAAGAATCTTTGTGAGCGATTCCCCAGCCTCGAGATGAGTCGTGATGCTCTGATTGCAGCGACGGCTGCCAAGCGCGAAGACGTGTTTGCGGAGGTTGGGCTCACCATCTTGCCCGGCGCTCGCGAAGCTGTCGGACGCTTTTCCCATCTTTCCTTGGCGATCGTGACCGGGTCGTCCAGGGTCGAGATGAATCAGGCATTGACCGCCTTGGAGCTGGGACCGGCCTTTGGAGCTACGGTTGCCAGCGAAGATGTCACCACGTCAAAACCCTCGCCTGATGGATACTTGCAGGCTGCACAGCGGCTTGGGGTTGCCCCAAAACAGTGCTTGGTGGTCGAAGACTCCAGTGCGGGGATTGCGGCTGGTATCGCTGCGGGCATGGCGGTCGTGGCAGTTTCGGTTGGCAACTATGCTGAGCACGATCAGTCGGCTGCTCACTGGCAAATTCCGACCCTGGACGAGCTCACAGAGGGCCTAGTGGCCCGTGCTATGGTGCGCCCGAGTTAAGAGATGTTTGAGGCACTGCCAAAACACGTAACGGTTTACGAAGTTGGTCCTCGAGATGGGCTGCAAAACGAAGCTAACTTGGTTCCTACGGAAGACAAGGTCGCATTCGTGAACGCACTCGCAAAGACCGGTCTCTCTCGCATCGAGATTACGAGCTTTGTGAGCCCAAAGTGGATTCCCCAGCTTGCCGACGCGCGTGAACTTGCCGAAACGGTCGACCGTGTCGAAGGCGTGCACATGTCCGCGCTGGTTCCCAACCGACGAGGGCTCGACAACGCGATCGCTGCTGGTCTCAAAGATGTCGCTGTCTTCATCTCGGCCTCAGAGACGCACAACAAGCGCAACGTGAACAAGACAATCGCAGACACCCTGCGAGCATTTGAGGATGTCGTGCGGCCCGCACAAGATGCTGGGCTCTCGGTGCGCGCTTATGTCTCTGCGGTATTTGGTTGTCCTTACGAAGGAGATGTCGATCCAGCCCGCGTCTTGGACCTCTGCCAGACGCTACTGGAGACCGGTGTCTACGAAATTTCCCTAGGCGACACCATCGGAGTTGCAAATCCACTTCAGGTCGAAGGGGTACTTGCGCTTCTCACTGCGACAATCGACAAAGACAAGCTTGCGGTGCATTTTCACGATACCCAAGGCACGGCACTGGCCAATTGCGTTGCAGCATTGGCTGCCGGCATCCGTACTGTAGATTCATCGGTTGGTGGCCTGGGCGGGTGTCCCTATGCCCCGGGCGCGTCCGGCAACCTGGCAACCGAGGATTTGGTGGCGATGCTTCATGGCATGGGAATCGAGACCGGCATCGATTTGGACGCCTTGGTGGAGTGCTCACGTATGGCGGCGGGTTTTGTCGGGCACGATTTGCCATCGAAGTACTTGAAAGCCCACATTGGAAAGCAAGCGCGTGCGCGGCGCAAAAGAGAACGAGCGCAGAGCAATTCGCAATGAGCAATCTACTCGTCGAAATCACCGCGGGCACAGCCCATGTCACCATCAATCGTCCAGCCGCACGCAATGCGCTATCAAAGGCCACCAACGAAGAGCTCATCGCTCTTGCTGCCAACCTTGCAAAGAACCCCGAGGTTCGGGTCGTAGTGTTGCGCGGTTCCGGCGAAACAAGTTTCTGCGCTGGCGCCGATCTCAAAGAGCGCAAGGGCGTAGCTGCTGAAGACACCGGGCCATTCATCGATGCGATCAGCGGAGCCATCAATGCCTGGGCTGCACTTCCGCAGCCGACCATTGCCGTCGTCAATGGATTTGCCTTTGGTGGCGGCATGGAACTCGCCATTGCCTGTGACCTTCGCATTGCAAGCGACAATGCGCTCTTTGGTCTCACGGAAGTCCGTCTTGGCATCATGCCAGGGGCGGGAGGCACGCAGCGTCTGCCGAGACTCATTGGCGTAGCGGCGGCAAAGGAGCTCATCTTGCTCGGCAATCGTATCGACGCAGCTCGCGCCCTCCAGCTTGGTTTGGTACTGGACGTTGTTCCCTATGATCAACTCAACGCTCGGGTCGAGGCGATGCTAGGTGAACTCGCACTCTGTGCTCCGCGTTCGACGCAGATGGCAAAGCGCGCGATTGACCGTGGTATCGAAGTGGGGATTGACGAAGGGCTGCGCATAGAGCGCGATTGCTACGAAGTTACTCTCTACACCGAAGACCGCAACGAGGGCCTCATGGCGTTTGCAGAGAAGCGGCCTCCGGCCTACAAGGGCCGATGACGGTTCGTGCCGTCCAGCGGTGCCAGCAGCAGACCTCAGAAGAACTCGGGGCGCCTGAGGGAATCTAAGAAAAACGCTGGGTGACGCGTGGAAGCTCTGCCCGCGTGGACTCGGCTTCCTCGCAGGTGTCTTCGATGGCAGTCGCCCGTCGCGTGATGCGCAATGGTGCCGGCACAGGTGCGCTACCATGTTCCGTGCCCGCGGCAACCCGTCGTCTTGGCGGGGCGCCAAGGCCTCTCGATAGCGGCTTTGTCTGCAAGCGTCGAATCTCGCGCATTGCTCGCTCCTTGCGGGCTCGTTCGGTGCGCGCCTTTGCTTCGGCGTCGGCCTTTCGTTGCGCCCAGTCCTCTTCCTCGCAGCGGGGGGCAATGTCGGCAACTGCAACCGGCAAAGCTGTGAGGACAGCTTTTGGAGCCGAGAGTCGCCTGTGATGAATTGAGGTGACGAGGTCGGCTGGCAGGTCATCATTGGCTGCCGTCGCGTCTTGTTCCACCTGAGCACCGAGCATGGGAGGAACAAACCCCGTTCGCTCTGGGAGGGTATCCTCTTCCGCGCGCTTGTTCGCTGCTGCGATTCGCACTTCCCAGTCGTCCTCGTCCTCTTTACGAGCGGCTGGCGCAATTGGGGAGACACGCCCCGTGTCTGCCATCGCAAGGTCAGCTTGGGCTTTGGCACGCGCCAACGCCTCTTGCCAGGCTCGCTCATCCTCATCGGCGGCTTCGACAGGGTGCGCAATCTGCGGCGTGGTGTCAGCCAGATCGGGCTGGGGCGGAGGGAGTGCTGGTTGGGGAGGAATCGCTTCTGGAGCGAGCGTCATGGCGGGGGGGAATCCTGGTTCGCAGCTCAAGGTTGGCGTCGGTGCCGCTCCTGGAAGTCCGCGAAGCTGTCCATGCTCGGTGACTTCGAGTCCATACCGCGAGAGCTGAATCCAACCGCGGCGAAGCATGAAATCTGAGAATAGCGACATGCACAACTGAACTGCACTAACTAGACCAGTGGTGAGGCAGCTTCGGGATCCCGCTATTGCCATTGCAGTTGTAGAATTACAGGGACTTATCGTCATCTGTGAGAAAGGCGGGCGACGCTGAGAATCTCTAGACCTGGGGGGCTGCCCCTCACGATGCAGGGGGTCCCGTGCAGCTCGCCAGTGCCTCATACGTTTTTGACGCCATCACGCAATCAAACGCGAAGTCGGCAGGTCGCGCTCCCTCGCAACTCTTCATCAGCTCGGTGCGCAATGCGTCCTTGGCGACCTGCATGTCTTCTGGGCTCGGCCGCTCCGCCTCAGGCACGTTTTCCGTCTTCTGCTGGTAGATGAGGCCGAACATGTGGCCCAAGAGAGACTCACAGTCATCCAATGTGAGCGTCCTAGAGGCATTCGTTACCTCCGCTCCTGCATCGGCAGACGCCGGAGTTGCGGGTTCGATCACATCGGGCTTGGGCGGATTGCGAGGCTTGCTCGTTGTCTTCCCGCCACCGCACGCCATCCCACAGAAAGCGACTAGAAGTGCGATGCGTATCATGATTCGCTCATTCTAGCGCAGAGTGCGGAGTGCTCAGGGGCTTTGGACGAGATTCTGAGATCGGCAGGAAAGGCAGTTTGGTGATCAATGCGACAGCCGTGAATTTGACGCTCGAAGTGACTGTCTACTACTCTCTTAGTTCGAAGGATTATCTATGAATGTCGCCTATTTACTACGTCGCCTGAGCGTAATTCTGAGTCTCGTTGTCGGTGTTGCAGTCTTTGCATCTTCGGTTGGAGTCGCCACAGCGCAACAAGTCCCAAGGCCAAGAAAGAAGGGCCGCAAGTACAAGGTGCGAATCGATTCAGCGCCACAACAAGCCGCCATCTATTTGGACGACGAGAAATACGGCATCGTCGGGTACACCCCATGGACCGGCTCGCTGCAGTCTGGCGATTGGAAGCTCATCATCAAGAAAGATGGCTACGAAGACGCGACCCGAGTGGTTTCGGTCAAACGCACGCGCCGCACCCAAGAGACCTTTATGCCTTTGGTCAAACAAGAGCAGCCAGCGGTTTTGGAGGTGCGAGCAGATGCCGACAAGAACGCCTTCAACGCCCAAGTGTGGGTTGATGGGCAACTGCAAGGCTCAATTCCCGTCACGATCAAGCTTGGCGATGGGCGGCACCTGGTCGAAATCAAGAAAGAGGGGTTTGAGAACTTTTCTCAGTGGGTTGAGATGAAGGAGGGGGAGAGGGTCAACGTGAATCCGATGCTCCGAGCGATCAAAGTCAAAGAAGTCGGTGCCATCTTGGTGAATTCCGATGTGAATGACGCAGAGGTGTACCTCGACGGCAATGTGCAAGCTGGCAAGACGCCAACTGTGCTTCCCAACATTCTCGCAGGACCTCACGTCATTGAGGTTCGCAAGGCACCCGCGCTGCCATGGCGACAGACAGTTCAGGTCGAAGCCAACAAGACCGTTAAAGTCACGGCCGAACTCAAAGCCTCGATTGGTGGCGAAGGGGGCAATATACGCGTTCTCTCGAATGTTGAGGGCGCCATCGTCTACCTCGATGGTGAGGAGCGCGGGCCAGCGCCCCAGGACTTGAAGAACGTCAAGGCCGGTGATCATGTGGTGGAGATTCGCGCCCCAGGATTCGTCACTCGGGAAGAGCGCGTCACAGTCGCCGTTGGAGCAGCGACCGTTCTAAAGCTCGACTTGCAAGCCGATGGCGCTACCGCGACAGGCATGGTGAAGATTGTCTCACCCGTGCCTGAAGCCGAAGTGCATGTGGATGGCAAGCGGCTCGGCAGCGTTCCTCAGGAAAGCGAACTCGCACCAGGCGAGCACTTTGTTGTGGTCTCCAAACCGGGCTTTAAGAGCTTTGAAGAAAAACTCGTAGTAGAGGAGGGCAAGGTCATTACCGTGACCGCCGAACTCAAAGCGGTAGGTGGTTTGCGCTTCCTCTCCAATCCAGGGGGCGCCAACGTCATGATGGATGGCGAGGCGTTGGGCTCGACCCCATTTGTGAATGAGGAGATCGCAACCGGCGAGCACATCATCACCGTGCAGCTGTCGGGGTATTTTGACTTTGAGACTTCCGTGAAGGTTGAGGGCGGCAAGATGAAGGTCGTCAATGCTGTGCTTGAGCGGATTCCCACCGGCCCAACAGCCGCCGAGACCCAGCGCGAACAACGCGGGCTCACCTCGTTTGGCGCACGCACCCTTCCGCTTGGTCGCTCGACCATCGACTTTGGCCTGGGCTTTCCGTACTTCATCAATGGTGGCATCACGGTGGGGGCAGGCAAGCTTGGTAGCTACGGCTTTGATGCGGGTGTGGAGTTGCGCTCCTACTTCTCCCGTACCGACCTTGCTGTAAAAGGGCGACTCACCCTCTACGACAAGACGCCGTTTTCGCTTGGTCTCTTTGCTTCAGTCGGTGGCGGCACCGACCTTTTGGGCAACACCGAGCGCAACACTGCCTTCAGCGATGTTGGGGCGCAAATCTCGCTAACTGGACTTGGTGCTGTGACCGTCACAGGCAAGACCTTCCTAAATCTTTGGTCCGATCGGCACTGTCCTGAGTTTAAGGATGGGGCCTTTCCTAGTGAGTCCGACCCAATCGATACCTGCGCGGAATACGCTGCAGGCACGTTGGGCACAGCAGCGCGTGATCGAATCGATACCGCCGTTGGTGGTGCAGGGAAGCTTTTTGATCGCGACAATGGTGCGCGCGTCATGATCGCCTTGATGATAGAGGTGGCAGTCCGCCAGCATTGGAACCTCTGGGGAACCTACGAAGGAGGCTTCTTTCAGTCCGAGCGCGCTGCGTTTATTGATGACCTCTACGGGCCCATGTTGATCAACGATAGCCGCCAGTACTTCCGCCTTGGCGCTACGTACAAGTTCTAAGCGCCTAAGAGGTATTCTATGACTTCCTACCATCCTCGTTTTGCTGCCCTAGGCGTGATTGTCTGCGCTGGCATGGCGCTTCCTCCAAGCTCGGCAGTTGCCGACTCTGGGGACTCGCTCGAGGATAAGGAACTCTCGTGGGGATGGCGTGCGTTTGGCGGAGTACACGGTTTCAGCGATGAGAGCCGGCTAGGTGATGGCGAGCAATCGTCAATTGCCAACACTGTGATCATTGGTTTGCGGATGTACCAGAAGCTCGGTTCTTGGGTCTCGCTTGAGGGCGAGTTGCCCATTGGCGTCACAACAAGCCGCGACGATCGAGCGACACTCTTTGTGAGCATGCCTCGTGTGCATGGGCGCCTTGCCCCGTTTGGAGATGTCCTGGTTTCCCCCAGTTTCGTCTTAGGGGTTGGCACTCCGGTTGTTACATCAACTCGGCAGAGTTCGGTGCCAACTGACATTCAGCCAGCGATCTATGCGGGTCTAGGCTTGGATCTCAAGCTAGAGGGGCTGCGGCTTGGGCTTGAAGGTCGATACGTTGCCATGCGCGCCGAAGAGGGCAATGCACCGGCGTCCGATTGGGAAGTGCTGGTCACCTTTGCGCTGCGGTCAAAGTCCAAGGCGAGCAAGCTACCGCCGGCACCTCCATCGGATATCGATCGAGATGGGATTCCCGACACTGCTGATTCCTGCCCAGACCGAGCGGAAGACAAGGATGGCTTTGAGGACGCCGATGGTTGCCCGGAGCTCGACAACGACAAAGACGGAGTGATTGATGGTCTTGACCTATGCCAGGGCGAGGCCGAGACTCCAAACGGCTTTCAAGACGACGATGGTTGCCCAGATACAATCAGTGATGATGTTCGTTTGGTTGAGGGCACGATTGCCGGTCTTCGATTCGATTCTGGCTCTGGCGTGATGGAAGACCTCGGACTCGAAGAACTCGACAAGCTCGCTGCTCTTCTCAAGTCGAACCCATCGATCAAGATCAAGCTCTATGGTCATTGCGATGATCGCGAGGCCGAAGAGGCAGAGGCGCGCGAAGCCATTGCTCAGGAGCGAGCGGATTCGGTGCGTGAGTACCTCATCGAGAAAGGTGTTGGCTTCGGTCGAATGTCGTCGTTCTCGAGAAGCGATTCTGAGCCCTTCGCAGACAATGGCACTGCCAGTGGGCGACGAGCCAATCGCCGCGTCGAGGTCCAGCTAGATCGCGATGACGAGGAGTAGATGGCCAAACTCGGGAGCTAAGGAGCGTTGCTGGTCACTGTTGCCGGCAGCGATATCGTCTGCAGGTTCGTTGTCAACTGCACGGCAATCTGGTCGTCTGCGGCGGATACACCATCGATGATGAGGTCTTGATCTGGGTCAACAATCGCGGCTTGCAGCGCAAGGTGGTAGTCAAGCCCAGTGCTTTCCAGGTCTGTGAGCCATGCGCCTAGATACCCATCCAGGCCTGACGCTATTGTGCCGCACTGGTCGACACAGCCTGGTGCCAGACTGAGCTGGGTGCAAACAAAGCTCTCAAGCGCGCTGCAGCCACTTTCCGCAGCGATGGTCACGCCCGTGACAAGCGCAGTTCCCAAACTTGCGCCTAGGCCGCTCACATTGGCTGGCCCGAGCGCTAAGGTTTCGTAGGCGCCAGATGCAAGTTCCCCAAAGCGCAACGTGAAGCCGTGATTTCCGATGCCCATAAGCGGACTCGAATCAAGAGTCAGCGGAACTGCGGCCACCTCAACGACGGGGCGGTTACTTTCAAGAAGGTCGACGGACACTGTGTCAAGGTCGGCGCGAAGCAGTCGATGCGAAGCCACGCTCGATCCTGTGCCGGTGAGCTCCGAGCGGATGCGAAGAGTTCCTAGGGATACATCGCGGCCGCCTAGCAGGGTAGAGAGCTCTTCTGGGGTTGGCCATCCTGCAAGAGCGCTGGCGAGCAGGGCATCGAGTGAGTCCTCTCCACCTGCGAGCGTTGCAGGGCGGCAGCCATCGGCACCGGGGAGTCCACGCTGAGTCTCAAGTGCAGTGGCAAACGGCGAGACTTCGGCCGATTGGCAATCGAGAAGCGCATCGGGGGTCTGCGCATCCGCAAGACAATCGAGCAAAAGCTGAGCCCGACCGAGAGGGCAGGCCAGGGTCGCCCACGCATCTTGGCCCGTTAGAGTCTCTGCAAGAGGTGTCAGCGCGATCGCTGTTTCCATCGGCATTTGCTGCGGCAGCGTGTAGGCAAGATCCGTCACTGGGAGGACCGCGTAGAACGCACTGCCACTGCGCAGGCGGTCTGCGGCGATGTGCAGGCAGCCCGTTGCCTGCGCAGTTGCCATGGGACCAGCTTCGGCCCAAGCGACAATGATGTAGCCAAGCCCCACCGCCAGGTTGCGAAACTCACTCTCTTGCCCCAGTAGGTTCTGAGTGCGCGGAGGAAAAAGGCTCTCTGGCGGCGCTGCGAAGTTGACCTCACCGCAGCGCGTGGTTTCATCGTCGTAGATTCTAAGTTCCACTTGATCGTAACTCTTGGGATCACGCAGGCCCTCATGAGCCGTTACGATGTTGACGTCACTAAACCCCTGGTCTGAGACTTGGATGTAGAAGAGAACCGAGGGAGCGTTTGGGGCACTCGCTTCGACCCGAAAGCTGACGCGTTCGGCGCCAGCGAGCAAATCGACCTCTGCCACTCCGATGCTGTCAGTCTGCCGGGTTGCGGCCGAGAGACTTGAACCGCCCGCAGACTCTCCAGCGTTTTGTAGAATCGCAAACTCGATCGGCTGTCCTGTGACAGGCTCACCCTCGCTATTGGAGAGCTGCACACGCAGTCTTGCGGTGGCCGAGAAATCCAAGCCAATCGAGTCGCCGGGAGGGTTGAGCACCGCCAAGCTATCATTACCAACTACATCTGCGTCTCGACTTGGCGAGGCGTTGTCACCACAGGCCAGCATAGCCAGGGGAAGGGCAGTTGCGACGAGGAGATTTCGAAGAGCAAGACGCATGGGTGCGATATGGAATGTCAAGTCGTTGTTGGCCTAAGCGCCAGGCAGCTTTGACCAGGTGGAGATGGCTGGGCCGCTAGGCAGTATAGCTCAGCTCGATGAAGCTGAGTCGCGATCCTGCGGCAATTCGCCGGTCGCCTCGCCTCATACACATAGCAGCCACCCCTAGCCGAGGAAGCGTCGATTGGCTAAAACTAGGAGGTTTCCAGCGAGCGGTTATGGCTGAGTTTTCCCATCTTCATCTGCATACCCAGTACAGCCTTCTCGACGGCGCAATTCGCGTCGGCGATCTCTTTGGTCGCGTTCAAGAGCTAGGCATGAACACGGTCGCCGTTACCGACCACGGCAACATGTTTGGCGCCGTCGATCTTTACAAGGCCAGCAAGAAGGCAGGGGTCAAACTCATCTTTGGATGTGAGACCTATATCGCTGCGACGGATCGCAAGGACCGAACCAACCGGCGCAATTACCACACCGTTCTCCTCGCTAAGAACAAGGTTGGGTTTAAGAACCTTCAGTACCTAAACTCGATGGGCTACCTGGAGGGCTTTTATTACAACCCTCGCATCGACAAAGACATCCTTCGCAAACACAGCGAGGGCTTGGTCGGCATGTCGGCATGTCTTGGTGGCGAAGTCGCCCAGACTTTGCTCAAGCACGGGATCAAAGAGGCCGAAGAGGTTGCCAAAGAGTACAAAGACATCTTCGGGCCAGGCGATTTCTACCTGGAAATGATGCACAACGGCATGGCCGAGCAGGACCAGCTCAACGAAGAGCTGCGAAGCATGGGGCCGCGTCTAGGAATTCCTCTGGTCGCCACCAACGACTGCCACTACGTAGAGCGGTCCGATGCCAAAGCGCATGACATCCTCATGTGCATTCAGACAGGCAAGACGGTCAACGACGAGAATCGTCTGAAGCACGACAGCTCTGAGTTCTTCATCAAATCGCCTTCTGAGATGGTGCAGCCATTTCACGACTGTCCCGAGGCTCTGGAGAACACCGTGCGCATTGCCGAGCAGTGCAACGTCGAGCTTGAACTCGGAGACCCTCAGCTGCCAAGCTTCAAGGTTCCCGAGGGCTACGACCTTGAGCGCTATCTGGCAAAGATGGTGGACGAGGGCATGGAGCGGCGCTTTCGCGAGAAGACGGCCCGTGGCGAGACCTTTGACGTCGATGAGTATCGCGTTCGCATTAAGTTCGAACTCGACATCATCAATGGCATGAAGTTCCCGGGGTACTTCCTTATTGTTTGGGACTTCATTCGCTGGGCGAAGGAGCAGAACATCCCGGTCGGCCCCGGGCGCGGTTCGGGCGCTGGCAGCATCGTGGCCTATGCGCTTCGCATCACAGATATCGACCCATTGGTCTTCAAACTCCTCTTTGAACGCTTCCTAAATCCCGAGCGTGTGTCCATGCCCGACTTCGATGTCGACTTTTGCATGAACCGCCGCGAGGAGGTCATTCACTACGTTCAGGAAAAGTACGGCCGTGAGCATGTTGGACAGATTGCGACCTTTCACCAACTAAAAGCACGCGGGGTTGTTCGCGACATTGCCCGGGTGATGGAGTTGCCCTACGGCGACGCCGACAAACTCGCCAAGCTGATTCCAGAGCCGGTGGCAGGCAAGACGCCGCCGGTTCGTGAAGCCATCGAAAAGGAGCCCGCTCTCAAAGATCTCTATGAAACGGACTCTCGGATTCGTGAACTGCTCGACATCGCCGCCAACCTCGAAGGACTAAACCGGCACGCAGGCATGCACGCCGCTGGCGTTGTGATTGGCGACGAGCCGCTTTGGAACTACGTACCTTGCTTCCGCGGCAAGAACGGCGAAATCGTCACCCAGTACAACATGACGGATGTTGAACAGGCCGGCTTGGTCAAGTTCGACTTCTTGGGGCTAAAGACGCTCACAGTCATCGATACCGCGGTCAAGATTATCAATCTGCAGCGCGAGGCAACGGGAGAAGAGCCATTCGATATTGACCTCATCTCGATGGAGGATATGAGCGTCTACGAGATGATCGGTAAAGGGGATACCACAGGTGTCTTTCAGCTGGAATCGTCCGGGTTCAGAGAAATTCTTAAGAAGCTCAAGCCCAGCAACATTGAGGATATTGTCGCCGCCGTTGCGCTCTACCGCCCGGGTCCGCTCGAGGGCGGCATGGTAGACGACTTTATCGAGCGCAAGCACGGCCGCCAGAAGATTGTCTACCTGCACCCGGCTCTCGAAGGGGTGCTCGCTGATACCTACGGCGTCATCGTCTATCAAGAGCAGGTCATGCAGATTGCTCAGATCATCGCAGGCTACAGCCTTGGCGCAGCCGATCTTCTGCGCCGCGCAATGGGCAAGAAGAAGATCGAAGTGATGGAAGAGCAGAAAGTGCTCTTTGTGAAAGGTGCCGTTGAGAACACGGAAATCAAGGTCGAGAAAAAGGTTGCCGAAGCGCTCTTCGACTTGATGGCGTTCTTTGCCGGGTACGGCTTCAATCGCTCTCACTCGGCTGCGTATGGCTGGGTGACGTATCAAACTGCGTTTCTCAAGAAACACTATCCACACGAGTTCATGGCGGGGCTCATGTCCTGCGATCAGGACAACACCGACAACATCGTCAAGTTCATCGCCGAAGCCCGTGCAATGAATCTCAAGGTTGCGCGACCCGACATCCTCGAGTCGCAGCAGGACTTCACGGTGGTTCCAGCGGAGAAGGTGGAAGACAAGGTAATTCGCTTTGGCCTTGGCGCAGTCAAGGGGGTTGGCTCCGGTGCTGTGGAAGCGATTCTGCGCAGTCGCAATGAAGATGGCCCATACGAATCGATGTTCGACTTTTGCGAGCGTGTCGATTCTCAGAAGGTCAATCGGCGTGTGATCGAGGCGCTGGTAAAAGCCGGCGCCTACGATGGAATTCCCAAAGGGGATGAGCCAATCAGTCGGGCACGGAGCTTTGCCGCCATCGAGATCGCGATGGAGCGAGGTGCGCAAGCACAGCGTGACCGCAGGTCGGGCCAGACCTCGCTCTTCGGCATGCTGGAACCGGAGAAAGACGAGGGGCCAGCAGACGAAGGCAAGTATCCGCAGGTGAAAGACTGGGGCGACAAAGAACGGCTGCAGTTCGAGAAGGAGAGCCTTGGCTTTTATATCAGTGGGCATCCGCTCGATCGCTTCGCAGGCGATCTCAGACGCTATGCGACAGCGACCGCCCAGGACTTTGTGGAGGAGCGCAAACAGCCCGGTGAGCACTCGATTGGCGGGGTCGTTTCGGCCTATCGCGAGCGCCCAACCCGACGAGGCGACGGCAAATTGGCGTTCTTTCAACTCGAGGATGCTGGTGGCCAACTGGAAGTTATCGTCTTTCCAAAGACCTTTGAGAAGGTAAGAGAAACTCTTACGAGTGACGAGCCGATCCTCTGCAAGGGCACGGTGAAAGACGAAGGCGA
The DNA here is from genome assembly GCA_024762925.1 of Kofleriaceae bacterium. Taxonomy (GTDB): domain Bacteria; phylum Myxococcota_A; class Polyangia; order Haliangiales; family Haliangiaceae; genus NORP324. The sequence goes on from JANTGM010000005.1 coordinate 109,230, forward strand.
GGGCGAGAATCACGCATTCAAGCTCCTCCTGGAAGAGGCCACCCCACTGGCACAGCTTCGCGAGGCAAAGACCTCGAAAGTGGTGATTCGAATCGATGCGACTTCGGCCACGGAAGAGGATATTGAGACCTTACGAGGGATCCTTGTTGGGGCGAGTGGCAAGTGTGTCGCGCTGATCATTCTCCAGATTCCCGGGCGCTCCCAGACTGCGATCTTTCTCGGCGATACGTTCCGAGTTGCCCCAACCGATGAGCTATTGGCCTCCCTAACCAAGCTCTTTGGGCCCGATTCTGCGGCATTCGCGTAACTCAATCATCACGTGGAAATACCGGGTACAACTTCGCTGTTGTAGCTAGGTGAGCATTCGCTACAGTCAGGTCGTGCGTCGATATCCCTTGTCTTTGCTAGCGATGATCGTTCTGAGTGTGTCGGCGGCCGCATGCCCCGGCCGTGGCAAGCGCAAGGTCGCTGCGCCGGTGATGACGTTGCCGATGCACGGCGACTCGACGGCACGGGCGCGCTTTGAAAGCGGGCGAAGCCAGTATGAGCAAGACGCGAGCGCAGCATCGGCCGAGACGTTCGAATCCATTGTTCGGGACTTTCCCAACGACCCAATCGTTCCCCACGCACTGCTTTACGGCGCGATGGCCGACATGCGAAATGGCGACGCTGCCGCTGCACTGGCAAAGCTCGATGAGCTTGTAGCACTAAAGCCAACCGAGGCTATGTTGGTGGCGCGATCAAGTCTCTTTCGCGGGTTTGCGTTGTCAGACCTCGGGCGTCATGCAGAGGCGTACTCGGTTTTGTCCGCTGGAGCGAAGGCACTGAACCGAGCAGACAGTCGCGAAGTCACCCAGTGGCACGCAGCCATGGCCGAAGGTGCCATCGCCAATCGCAGTATGGCTGCAGCTGTTTTGCACTACGACGCGTGGTGGGCGGATGCAACGGCTGCCGAGAAGGCCTACACGTTGGATCGCATTCGAGCTGTGGTTCCCGATTTGCCTTCCGCACAGCTCGAGTCAATTCTTGGCAAGCTCGTTCCCAAGGCTGGACCAGGTGCTGCGGTAGTGGGCGCTCGCCTCGCAGAAGAACTCGCAGCTGCTGGTGACACCGCCGGCGCGTCTCGCGTTCTCGCATCGATTGCCACTGCGCGCCGAGCCCTGGGGGAGGATTCCATCGCCATTGGATCAAGCGGCCCCGGAAACGCCGAGCGCATGGCTGCTCTCTTGCCAATGTCGGGGCGTTTAAATCGTGTGGGTGAGCTCAGCCTTCGAGGCTTGGTCATGGCATCCCAGAACGCACCCATTCTGGCCAACGAGGTGAGTGACTTCTCCGCCTTTGAACTCATTTCGCGAGACACAAGCTCCGACGCGCAGACCATTGCGGCAAGCATTCAGAGCATTTTAGCGGCCGACGCAATCGCGGCGATAGGCCCCTTTGATGGTAGCTCTGTCACCAAGGTATCGCCCTTGGCCGCGAGCGCGGGGCTCCCAGTGATTTCCCTAGCACCGCGCGGGGCTGCAGGGGGAACCGTCTTCAGCATCCGCCACAGTGCCGAGAGTCGCGCAAGACGCCTCGCTGATCACGCCTACGACAAAGGCGTGCGTGACTTCGCGATGTTTTCGCCGCAATCTGCATACGGTCGTGTGGTTGGGGCCGCCTTCAAGGACCAGGTGGAGTCGCTGGGTGGCAAGGTGATTGTCGAAGCCACATACGCTCCTGGCACTACCTCATTCACAAAGGACATTCGCAAGCTCAAGAAACCCTGGAGTGCGCTTTTTGTGCCTGACCAGGCCAAGACGCTCGCTCTCATCGCGCCCGCCCTGGCGGCCGCAAATCTCAACGCGCAGCCGGTTGGCAAGAAGAGCAAACACGGTCGCTCCATTCTTCTACTCTCGACGGCAGAGGGCATCGATCAACGCTATCTCAGGGCCGCGGGTCGCTACAGCTGGGGCGCGGTGTTGGCGCCGGGCTTCTTTCCAGACCGAACCGATGCGCGAATCGCCGACTTTGTGGCCCGCTACGAGCAAGAATTCGACAGCGAGCCATCGGCGCATGAGGCCTACGCATACGATGCAGCTACCGTTTTGCGACACGCTGTCGACAATGGTGCCCGCACGCGAGAGGAGCTTGGCAAGGCGCTCCGCATGCAGGAGGTTCCCAGCCTTACGGGAACGATTGCCTTTGGTTCCGACAATCGGCGTTCCGATCCGGGCTTGCTCTTCGAGATGAAACAGCCAATCACTGGGCAGTTTGAGTTGCGTGCACTCCGATAGCAGAGCCCAGGAAAGAAATCGTCTTTTTGCCCCGCCATTCGCCGAGGCTTTTGTGTAGGTTCGCCGTGTCATGCGCTTTTCCACGGCATTCATTCCAACCCTCAAAGAAGTTCCCGCAGACGCAAACGTCGCCAGCCATGTCTTCATGGTTCGCGGGGGCTATATCCGCAAGGTTGCGGCAGGCATTTACAACTTCATGCCCCTCGGCATGCGGGTGATTTCACGCATCGAGAACATCGTACGCGAAGAGCTCAACAAGGCCGATGCGCAAGAGGTACTCATGCCCGCATCGATTCCCGCCGAGCTTTGGCAGGAGACTGGCCGTTGGCAGAAGTACGGGCCAGAGCTGCTGCGTTTCAAGGATCGCAAAGGCTCAGACTTCTGCTTTGGCCCAACCCACGAGGAAGTGGTGGTGGACATGGTGCGACGCGAGACCAAGTCGTATCGCGAGCTTCCGCTCAACCTCTACCAGATTCAGACCAAGTTCCGCGATGAGATGCGTCCGCGCGGCGGGCTCATGCGCGGCCGTGAGTTCATCATGAAGGACGCCTACTCCTTCGATGTCGATATCGATGCGGCGGCAATTTCGTATAAGAAAATGTACGAGGCCTACAAACGCATCTTCACTCGCTGTGGCTTGGACTTTCGCCCGGTGGAAGCGGATACCGGCGCCATCGGTGGATCCATGAGTCACGAGTTTCAAGTTCTTGCGGAGACGGGCGAAGATAAGATCGTAGCTTGCGATACCTGCGACTACGCGGCCAACGTAGAGGAGGCCGCTCTGCGAGTCTCGGACACGCCGGGCATTGAAGGCGGCGGTGAATTGACCAGAGTCGAAACCCCTGGTGCCAAGACCATTGCTGAAGTCTGCGATTTTCTGAAGGTCGACGCCAAGCAGACCATCAAGAGCTTGGTCTTTATGGCAGATGGAGAGCCCCTCGTAGTCCTGCTCCGCGGGGACAGGAGCCTCAACGAAATTGCACTCAAGAAGGTCACTGGTGCGACAGAACTTTTCAAAGCTCGCGATGGCCAAGCCAAGAAGGCAACGGGTGCCCCCGTGGGTTCGATTGGACCGGTCGGCCTCAGCATTCCCATCTACGCCGATCTCGAACTCAAAGGCGCGACCGGCGCGGTGGCAGGTGCGGGCGAAGAGGGCATGCACTACACCGGCGTTGACTTGGAGCGGGACTGCAAGATTACCCAATACGTCACCCTGCGAGCTGCCGAAGAGGGGGAGGGCTGTGCTCGCTGTGAGGGGACCTACCAAAGCTACCAAGGCATCGAAGTTGGCCACGTCTTCTCGCTGGGCACGGTGTACTCCGAGCCTATGGGCTGCACCTATCTGGACGAAGGTGGCAAGAGCAAGCCAATGGTGATGGGCTGCTACGGTGTGGGCATTACGCGGATCGCGGCGTCGGCCATCGAGCAGAACCACGACGATGGAGGCATCATCTGGCCGATGTCGATAGCGCCGTATGAGGTGACAGTCCTCCCGCTGCAGATGAACGACGATGATGTGATTGATGCGGGCAACAAGCTCTATGCAGAGCTCAAAGCCCTCGGCGTCGATGTGCTTCTCGACGATCGCAAAGAGCGGCCCGGCGCCAAGTTCAAGGACGCAGACCTCATTGGCGTGCCACTGCGCATCGCGATTGGCAAGCGCTCCCTCGGCGAGGGCAACCTAGAGATGAAGTGGCGTCGTGATGCAGATGCGACTGCGCTTCCTGTTGAGGGAGCCGCAGAGGCGATTGCCAACGCTGTGGCCGAAGAGAAAGCAAAACTCGCAAACTCGTAGGACGTTGAACATGACCCCCAAAAAACGCCTGATTGTCGCCCTAGACGTCCCGACCAGAGCCGATGCCGATGCGCTTGCCGATGCACTCAGCGGCGATGTGAGCTGGTTTAAAATTGGGCTTGAGCTCTACAGCTCAGAGGGGCCCGGACTCGTCCGCGACTACACGGCGGCAGGTCGGAAGATCTTCGTCGACCTCAAGCTGCACGATATTCCTGCGACGGTTGGACGAGCGACACAGCGGCTTGCGGGACTCGGCGCAGGGCTTCTCACGATCCATTCGGCAGGGGGCAAGGCGATGATGGAAGCAGCGGTGGAAGCAGCGGCGCAAGGAGCTGGAGGGGACGAGCGGCTGCGTATTCTGGCTGTTACCGTGCTCACATCCCTTGAGCAGAGCGATCTTGGTGATGTTGGAGTGGATAAGAAGATTTCGGACTTGGTCGTGCAGCGCGCACAACTTGCCGCAGCGGCTGGATGCGATGGTGTGGTTGCCTCTCCGCATGAGGCGGCTGCACTCCGTGCGGTCTTGCCGAAAGACTTCTTGATCGTCACACCCGGCGTTCGTCCCGCAGGCGCGGCCCTAGGCGATCAGAAGCGCGTGATGACGCCGGCAAAGGCCCGAGAAGCCGGTGCCGATATGATTGTTGTGGGGCGACCGGTTCGAGACGCAGCAAGTCCAAGCGTTGCGGCAAAGAGCATTCTTGAGGAGCTCGCACTATGAGCGGTCGAAGAGTTGTGTATGGGGTTGGCCCGGTTCAAGAAGTCATTCGGGCGGTCTCTCATGAAATCGATTGCATTTTTGTCTCAGAGAAACGGCTGGCCAAGGGCGGCAAGGACGGCATCGCGAAAATTGTCGGCGAAGCTAAGAATCGCAACTTGCGCTGGGCAGCCGTCGCTAACGCCGAACTCGACCGACTCGCAAAGGGCACAAACCATCAGGGCGTCGTTGTGGTCGCAGGATCGTACGCGTACAAGGAATTGTACGAGATCGTCGATAGGGCCAAGAAACCGGGGTTGCTCGTCGCTCTTGACGGTGTGACAGATCCGCACAACCTCGGTGCTGTAGTCCGTTCCGCGCTCTTGCTGGGTGCCGATGGCGTCATTATTCCCAAAGATCGTTCGGCGCAGGTGACGGCACTAGTGACGAAGACTTCAGCGGGAGCCAGCGAACACCTGCCAATCGCGCAGGTCACCAACCTTGTGCGCGCATTGGAAGAACTCCGAGAGGATGGGTTTTGGAGCGCCGCCGTTGCAAGTGGGCCAAAGGCGATTCCCCTCCAACAAGTGAGCAGCGAGCTGCCGTTGGTGTTGGTCTTGGGCTCAGAGGGCAAAGGGCTGCGGCCGTTGGTTTCGAAGACCTGCGACTTTCATTTGGAAATCCCCATGGCGGCGAGTGCCGTTGGTTCGTTTAACGTCTCGGTGGCTGCGGCCATTGCTCTCTACGAAGTTGTCAGGCAACGCGATAGAGCAACCGACGAGTAAGAGGACGAGTACGTGCCTCAGGGCATGCCAGAGCGGGTCGCGCCATCCGCCCACCCCAATGGCTTCTCGGGCACAGTTCCGTGGCTGGCCCAGTGCATGCGCTCGAGCCAATCATACCCCAGAAGCCGAGTGACCTCCGGCTGGGCCGCCCGCACCAAGATTGTTGCGGCTGCGAGAAGCGCATCTTCATCGTTCGCCAAATACGCCGCTTCCGCTGTGATGCGAGCGGCCTCACGTTCGACGAGGGGCGCCAAGGGAAGGGCAAGTGCACGTTGCATGGCGCGGACTGTGGCTTGCGGATCACCTCGGCCGCGCAATTGTCTAGCCAATAGATAGTGGGCAAGCCCGAGTTGTGGCTCCAACATGGCGGCCTCGGCGGCGAGACCAACCAGCAACAGCCGATCTATGTCGGCACCATCCTTCTGCCAGAAGATCGATTGCAGGGCCATGCGAGCAGGCCCTTTGTGTCTAAGAATTTGTCTCATTACCTCTCCGCGCCTTCTGTCGTTGTCGCCAAGTGGCAGTAGCAGCAGAGCATCGAGGTGGGTGAGCGCCGTATCGGGCCGTCCCGCGTCCATGGCCAACGAGGCCAACTCGAAGTGGGCATGCGCTCGCAACGTAGAACTCGTGGTTTCCGCATCCGAGGCAATCCCCTCAAAGATCGCCTGGGCCTCCGAGGTTTGTGAAAGCTCGTCGGACGTTCCCCGGCGCAAGAGACTTGCCAGCTGCAATTGATAGCGAGGCTCGGCAGGGACATCGCTACAGATTCCCCGAGCCGTTTCGATGGCTTGCTCGATGTCGCCTCGGGCGACGTGCTCGGTCATGGCATCCCGGGCACGAGCAATGGCATGCGGGCAGGGTCGGTCGAAGATCGCTTTGCGGCGAAAGCGCTCACGAATGATCTGGGGCGCACCTTCGGGCAATTGGGTGTTGGCAATTGCTTCACGCCAACCCGCAGTGAGTTCGCTCTGTGCCACTCCGTACGCGGCCTGGAAGTCACCACCGTTGGCGTACAGTGTTCGCAGCTTTGCGATGCCGTAGCGGTCCAGAAGAAATCTTAGATACGAACCGGCAAGTGTGTAGCTATGTGCCGAGGAGAGCGAGAGGAATCCCGTTGAGAAGAGTCGCTCAACCGGCTGGCGCATTCCGAGCGCTTGCATGGCTTTGACACTCTGGTGGGGCGTTAGGGCCTTGTTGAAGTGATCCGGCCAGTCGCTTGCCACGGCAATTCCTTCGATCATTCCAACGTTGAAGAAGACTGGTACGCCGAGGAAGCGCCCCGCCGAAACCTCAAAAATTGGGTCGCCAAAATTGCCGGCCATGACGTGGGCAATCTCGTGGCGTAGCACCTGGTGCGGAAATTCTTGGTGGTTGAGATAGATTTCGTGTCGCCAAGGTTTTGCCATGTAGACGTTGCGGGCACCCATGAGTTCGTGCTTCTGGTCGGGGGATGCAAAGTAGAAGGAGGTAATCTTGCCCGCGGGATCGACACCGAGGTCACGAACGAGCTGAGCCCGGCGAAACTCATGGTCCCTTGCGATGACTTCGATTTGTTCTGCCATGCCTGGAGTTGCAGGGTAGTGGATGATGAAGTGCTCGCTTTCAAACTTGCCCGGTAGTGCTGCTCGAACATCTTCCACATCGACAGAAAAGCCGAGGGTGCCAGAGTTGTGGTGGAGCACCATGGTGAGCAAAACAGATGCGCTCGTTATAAGCATGGTTCTCCAGCGCATGAGGTTTGGACCGCGGGCCCGTCGGAGGCGGAGCGTCTGGGTGTCGAGCCAAAGCACCAACACACCAGCAATGCTCATAAGGAGGCTCAGCTGAAACAAACGGGCCCAATAGAATGGGCCGCGAAGATCGATGCTCTCATCGTAGATGTTTCCCGGAACGTAGCCCGCGAATGGGTTGTACGAAAACACCGCGGGAGCTGTGTAGAAGTGCAGTAGTGACCAGAACGTGCTTAGGAGCAGAAGCGCGTAGGGCAGGGCCGTGCACAGCCAACGCCGCCGTCCTGCGATCACGCCAAGACAAACTCCAAGACCGCTGGCAAAGGCGGCCGAGAGCAGTGGCATAAACAGAAAGCAGCGAAGGCCAAAGAGCCAATCACAGTTGCGCACACGTATGGCGTTGAGGCTCACGAGAAAGAGCGGGAGCAGCAGGAGGGCAGCCGAGATCACGGCTGCACCAGCAAGCAAGCACGCCATAACGCGCCAAGGTGGCAAGGTTCGAGAGACCTTGGATGCAGGCATGGTTCGCGCGCGCCACACGAGACTTGCGCCGAGATCGGCTCCGGCTACCGAGCCGGCCACAGCCATCACAAGGGAAAACTCAAAGCCGAGCACCCCGAAAAGTGGCAATCCACATAGGACGATTGAGACAATGACCAGCAGTGTCGCCCAGATACGGGTCCTCCAGGAGACCAGATGATCCAATGTGGCCCGCCAGAGCCAGCCCGGGTTACTCATGAGGCTATCGTGACACGCGCATGCACTCGTTGTTAGCTCGTTGGCTGAGGTTTCTCCTGCTTCGGAAGAGAATTGACGTCGCGCGTCACTGGTGTAATGTCGCGCACCATGTCGGGTGAGTCAGAGGAGAGCAGGCGCGGTGGGTCGCGCAAGCCCATCGAACTGAAGGTGGAGTACAAGCGACTCAACGCGTTTTTCGCGGACTACACTCGCAACATCTCGAACGGCGGAACGTTCATTTCGACTGACAAGCCTCTTCCGATTGGGACGGAGTTTGTCTTCCGGCTTCAAGTTCCAAAGCTCGAAGAACCGCTGAGCATTGAAGGACAAGTTCGTTGGATCAACGAGTCCGGTAGCAATGAGGTTGATGGCCCGGGTATGGGAATTCGCTTCATCTACAAGCAAGATGCCCAGCGTCGGGCCATTGAAGACATGGTGGAAGGCCTCATGGTGGACAGTCTTGGTCGCTTGCTCACAACCAAGCTCTTGGCATTTAGCAAAGAGGCTTGGGACGATGAAGAGGGTGCTGAGCCGGATGTGGGAGGAGAGCGCAAGTGACAAAGCCAAGGCGAGAAGAGCGACTGTGGCGGTACCTTGTGCCGAACTTCATTACCGCCGGCAGTATGCTGCTCGGGCTGGTCTCGATTTTTCAATCGATGCAGGGAAACTACGTTGCTGCGGCGTGGCTCATCGTCTTTGCGGTGTGCACTGACAAGCTGGATGGCGTTGCTGCAAGGCTTGTTCGAGGCACCTCGGAGCTTGGGGTCCAACTGGACTCACTTGCAGATTTTCTGAATTTTGGAATCGCGCCACCTGTCTTGATCTTCGCAAGCCTAGGTCGCGAGCCTACCCTCCCATTTGGCTCGGGAACAGGCAGAATTGTTCTTATCGCCGCATGCGCAACCTGGCTTCTCGGGGCGGTCTACCGACTCGCTCGCTTCAACCTCTCCACAGCGCAAGTGCCCAAGAGCCTCTGTTTTGGTGTTCCCACCACGCTTATGGCAGGCATCTTGGCAACGTGGTTTCTTGCACTGCTCAAGTACACGCCGGCGGATCACGCTTTGGCAGTGGACGCCTTTGGAGGCGCAAAGCTTTTTCCGTTCTTTGAGACTCCCGCGGCCGTCTGGCGGTATCTGCCCTTGGCGCTCTTTGGTGGAGGCGTCTTGATGGGATCCAACCTTCGCATGGCCAATCTTGGCGGATTGGGGTCGCGCTGGTTCGCGATCTTTGTGCTGGCCAATGTTCTTGTCGGATTTATTCTGATTCCGCTCAAGCTCTACCCAGAGTTCCTAATTTGGCAGCCAACTGCTTGGGTTACCGTCTTTTTGATTTGGGGGCAACTCTCAGCCCAAGTGCGCGCCCACAAGTCGCCTCCGATTTTCCCTCGTGTGCCGGTGGAGCCAACCCCCATCGAAGAAGTCGACAGCTTTGTGGAAAAGCTCACCGAAGGCGATGACGAACCTACACATCGCCAAGACGCCTAGGTCGAAACTCCGCTAGCAATGCGATTGCAATCCCTCGGGCTTCGTTCCGACATTTCGCTGCTCGATGCTGAAGTTCTCGATCGGGGGGAATACCTCGGACTCGTATCGCGCCTTCGTGCGAGGGAGGCTTTCGTTGCTGCGCAGACGGGTCGAAGCTGGTCAGGGCGATTGATACGCGGCCTATCTCGATGGCGTACAGGTGGGGAATCTCGGAGTTTTTCGCACCGGGCCCTATGCGCGGTTTCAGGTTGTGGTGACGAGACCTGGCGCTAGAAGGCAAGGCGTTTGCGGCACGCTCGTCCACCACGCATCGCAGCGCACCCTGGCGCGAGAAGGCGTGGAACGGCTTATCATGGTCGCAGACACCGAGTAGGGCGCACTGACTCGGTCGCTACGGAGTTTCGTTCGGAGTGAACAGTGAGAGGATTTCTGTCGGGGCGCCATTGTCATCTTGCCCCCCAGCAATAAGAACCTGGCCGTTGCCGAGCGCAGCGGCGACCGCGTTCTTTCGAGGCAGAACCAGGGGAACCGTAGCAACGCGCTCCAGGGTTCGCACATCGAAAATCTCGGCATCCTCGATGGCGGCACCATCCTCAGCCTCGCCGCCAATGACCACCAAGAACTGATTGGTGAGAGCGACCGCTGGGTTCTTGCGCCCCGTTGCCAAGAACTCAAACACGTCGAAGGCCTCCGTATTTGGGGAATAGCGAACCGCATCCAACGTTAGGGTGCCGTCCTCTAGCTCGCCACCCAATGTGAGCGCTTGGCCCGTAAGCAATGTGATTGTTCTGTGCTGGGTTCGCACAAGCTCTGGCGGCGCTTGTAGATGGGTAACCTCATTGAATGCGAATATGGCTGCACCAACACCAAACTCAGAGTTGACGACATTGGCGCCCGTGACGATAACTTGCAGGCTGTTGTCGGTGATGACGGTGGCGGCTTGACCTGTGAGACGAGCGCCATCGAGAAGCGGCTGCACGGTCCCACGAACGCCGTCGAGCAGAAGGGCAGGGTCGCCGCTTACTAAGAATTGTTCTTCTCCGACTACAGCGAGGGTGGCACGGCTTCGGGCAAACTCCTCCTCCACTACCAAGGGGCGATACGAACCAGCGGGAGGCACACGAGTATCAAATGCGTAGCTGTCCGAACGGGGCTCTTGGTTTTCATCTTCGCCGCCAACCATGTAGAAGAACCCCGAGTTTCCTGAGGAGACTGCCATTGAGCTTCGGGCTTCGGGAAGCGGCAAGGCAGACTGAAGCGAGTGCAAATAGGTGCTGTAGACGCTGACATCGTTTACGGGACCATCGGTGCCGAGCCCCCCTGCGAGGAGGGCTCCAAACGAGGCTTCTGTGCCACCCATGTGGGAGCGCGGAGAGGACAGCGCAATGGGCGACTGGGTGATGCTGTTGGGCGGCGCCAAAAACGCGACGACGTCTGCATCAATCGCAGCCAAGGGGAGGGGGCCAACTCGGCCTACCGCGATCCGGTCTCCGTCGGCCGCAAAGCCTTCTAGTACAAGGTCACCGGAGGTGCCGTCGGCTTCGACATCAATGCCGAGATTGAGAGTGCCATCGTCATCCCGAGTCGACGAATATGTTGCATCTCGGCCGGTGTAGGTTGCATCCAGGCGTTCGATCCGCGAGAGCAAATCGCTATCCGGGGCGGCGATTACAGAGATGCCGATTGTGCCTTCTTGCCCCGTGCAGGCCGCGAACAGACAGCTGAGAGAAACTCCGAGGAACTGCGCTCTCACCGCACGGACTCCAGCACTGCTTCAACGCCAACGCCCTCGACTTCGACGGTCTTGCGGCGAGATGTGTGGCCCGCGGTGATGCGGACCTGGCTCCTCGCCACGCCAAGTGTCTTTGCCAATAGATCGACTACGGCCTGGTTTGCCGCTCCAGCAACGGGTGGGCTGAAGATAGCGACCTTGATGCGGTCGCCATGAACTGGCCCAAAGCGGAGTCGCGACGCTCGCGGTTGAACGAGAATTGGGATGCGGACACCGCCGGGAATCGCGGTGGCAATGCCATCACTCACGATTGCCCAACTCCTCGGCACGATGTGCAGCTGCCTCTACGGCATTGATGAGAGTTGTTCTTAGTCCTCCAGCCTCAAGCGCATGCACACCCGCAATCGTGGTCCCGCCTGGAGAGGTCACCATGTCCTTTAGCGCTCCTGGATGCCCGTTTGTCTCCATGAGCAGTTTTGCGCTGCCAAGCATGGTCTGCGCGGCAAGGCGTAGGGCGGTGGCCCGCGGCAAACCCATCTTTACACCGGCATCCGAGAGCGCGTCGAGCACCAAAAAAACGTAGGCCGGGCCACTGCCAGATAGACCGGTCACGGCGTTCATCTGCGATTCCTTGACGACCTCGGTGATGCCAACCGCATCAAAGAGAAGTCGTGCGGTTTCCATATCGCTATCGCTCGCGTGTGTGCCCGAACAGATGGCAGTTGCGCCTGCACCAACGAGCGCTGGTGTGTTTGGCATTGCTCTTACAACATGAGCAGCTCCTCCCAGAGCGTTCTCAAGGAAGCCGGTTGTGAGGCCTGCGGCAACGGACACCAAGAGCGGGCTTGAGTCACAATCGCTAACTTCGGCCAAGACCTCGGCGGCAATCTGTGGCTTGACTGCGAGAACAACAACGTCTGCCCAATCGACAAGCGCGCGATTGTCGGACTCGGTCTTGGCTCCGTACTGGGTTGCCAATTCCGATACGCGGTCTTTGCGCGGGTCACTAACACCCAGCTGTACGGAGCCGCAGTTCTTCGCTAGCCCCCGAAGCAGTGCCTCGGCCATGTTGCCACCACCGAGAAATCCGATCCGCTTGCCATCGAGCACAGTGGGAACCTACTAGGACCGATTGACCGGTTCAACAGGGAGAGAAGCGTCCACTTGAGCGGGATTCGCTGCTTCCCCGACGAGTTGTACAGATCCTTTGCTCGTTTGATCGAGGGAAAATGCCCAATGCCATACCAAGCAAGGGCAACTCGTGGGATCCTTGGGCAAGCGCGGAAGTGCTGGCATCGCAAAACGTCGCTACAACGTTGACCCTCGCGACCAGCGGACGTACGGTTTGCGCAGTAAATATCAAGGGATATCTTATCTATGGCTACACCAACCAAACCATGCCCGTATTGCGGCGCAGCCGTTCTTTCCACAGCAGCCCACTGCGGCACATGTGGACGCCCAATGCCCGCAGCCGCTCCACCTCCAGCAGCTGCCCCACCGGCGAAGACAATCTTTGGCATGGCGCCACCGATGATCAACCCACCTGGTCCGGCAGCGCCGGCCGCTCCAACTTCAGCCGCTCCAGCTCCGGCAGCTCCAGCTCCAGCCGCGTTTGGAGCTCCGGGTCAGTCACCAGCCCCAGCGGCGCCGGCTTTTGGGACTCCAGGGGGGCCAGCGGCGCCTGCGTTTGGTGCTCCGGGGCAACCACCCGTAGCTCCTTTTGGAGCCCAGCCGCCAGCTGCCCAGCCACCAGCACCACAGCCACCAGCACCACAGCCGCCAGCTGCCCAGCCAGCAGCACCACAGCCACCAGCACCATTTGGTTCTCCGGGGCAGTCGCCAGCTGCAGGTGCTCCGGCGTTTGGTGCCCCAGCTGGCGCGCCAGGTGCCCCACCAATGGGACAACCACCTGGGGTGGGAGCGCAACCGATGGGGCAGCAACCTCCAATGGGGCAACCCGGGATGGGCGCTCCGCAGATGGGCGCTCCACAGATGGGCGCTCCACAGATGGGTGCTCCGCAGATGGGCATGGGACAGCCTGATCCAATTGCCAGCCTTGCTGCCAAGCTTCCTGGCTCTGCTCCCGGAACCTTGTTTGGCGTGCCCCTCGCGACGCTTCGTGACCAGGCGCTAGAGTCCAAGGCGTTACTCATTGCCGGCATCGCTCTTCTGGCCAGTATTGTAATTCCGCTAATGCGTATTTCTCGCGGCGATGAGAGCAAGACCTTTTTCGTTTGGAGCGAGGGTATCGCCAAGTTTCCAAACATGGTCTGGCCCATAATTGCGGGCGTCGTTTACCTTTTCATCTCAAAGGCTCCTGGCCATTTGCGCGAGAAGATTCCCCCCATCGTCCTGAAGTGGGCTCCTTTCGTAGTGGCTTTTTTGGGTATTGGTATCGGTGGCTGGGGCTTTGTCTACCTAATGAAAATGATGAGCATGGGGCGAAGCATCAGCATGCCTGGCGAGCTTGTCATGCTGAATTGGGGCTATCCCATCTTGGTCTTTGGTCTTCTCGCGAGACTGGTCAACCCAAACGACTCATGGGCTCGCTACATCATTGGCGCTGGCGCCGGCATGTGTGTCTATCCCTTCTTCTCCATGATCGGTGACGCCTTTAGCTTTGATGGTGGCTTTGTCATGATTATCCACAATCTGGGCTTCATGTTGGTGCTTGCCCTCGCTGCCGGTTGCTTGGCCTTCGTTCCCACACCCCAGCAGGTTCCTCAGCTTGCCAAAGTGGACCTCCTGGCTCCAATCGTTACTGCTGTGCTTCTGTCCTGGTTGCCAGCGCAAGCCGTCCTTCTTGCCTTCTCTGAGATGTTTGACGGCGCTGGTTTCCTAACCCGCATCTTCTTCTTGCTTCACCTCCTGATCGCATCGCTGGCCTACTTTGGTGTACTCATGCTGACGGCTCCTGAGGCCTACGACGAAGCCAAGAAGATTTTGAGCAATAACAGCGCCGGCTACCCACAGGCTGGCGGGTTCCCTCCGCAGGGCGGAATGCCTCCGCAAGGCGGAATGCCTCCGCAAGGTGGAATGCCTCCGCAGGGCGGAATGCCTCCGCAAGGTGGAATGCCTCCACAAGGTGGAATGCCTCCGCAAGGCGGAATGCCTCCGCAGGGCGGAATGCCTCCGCAGGGCGGAATGCCTCCGCAGGGCGGAATGCCTCCGCAAGGCGGAATGCCTCCGCAAGGCGGAATGCCTCCGCAGGGCGGAATGCCTCCGCAGGGCGGAATGCCTCCGCAGGGCGGAATGCCTCCGCAGGGCGGAA
>JANTGM010000006.1 GCA_024762925.1 Kofleriaceae bacterium
TCGGTTCTTCGCCCTCTGGGCGCCTTCGGCTCGGCGTTACTCAGCGCCTCACTTGCCCCAGCAAGCTCGTTGTTCGCGCCTTGCCAGAGAACGAACTCCCGTCGCGATCCATTCGCGCTTTGCTAGGAAGAAGTACTAATGGAAAGCAACCTACTGCTTCGTCGGCTCCGATACGCACTTTCAATGCGCAACCGCGACGTGCAAGATGTGATGGCACTCGGCGGTCTAAAGATTTCGGATGAAGAGGTGCGCGGTCTCTTGCAACGCGAGGGCGACCCCGAGTTTGCACTTGCGACTGTGGAGCAGCTTAGTGCGTTTCTGGATGGCCTGATTGTTCATAAGCGTGGGAAGCGCGAGGTGCCTGCAGGGCAGGAGCCGCCGCCACCGATTCTGGCAACGACCAATAATATGGTTCTCCGCAAGCTGCGCATCGCTTTCGATTTGAAGGAGCAAGGCATGCTGGAGTTGCTCACACTCGGCGGCTTCCAGCTCTCCAAAGCCGAGCTCAGTGCCCTGTTTCGCAAGGAGGGGCACAAGCACTACCGAGAGTGTGGCGACCAGGTACTACGCTATTTCCTCGGTGGGCTCACGCAGAAGCTGCGGCCTTCCGAGCCAAGCGAGTAGCACGCAATATATTTTCGCGGTTGCCGAATCGCGGGCGATGACAGGTCTCTGACCACTATCCGCGTTCGCCACTTTTCTGGTAAGGAGATGCATGATTTTCAGACAACTACTCGACGCGCGCTCATGGACCTATACCTATTTGCTAGCCGACGAGGAGAGTCGCGAAGCGGTGTTGATTGATCCGGTGTTTGAGCAAGCGCGTCGCGATTGCGCGTTGCTCGATGAATTGGGATTGAAGCTGCTCTGCACACTCGATACCCACGTTCACGCCGATCACGTTACGGGTGCGTGGCTTCTTCGCGAAAAGCTTGGCTCGAAAATCGCGATCATGGCGGTTGCCGGTACCACTGGTGCAGATCGCCTCCTTGCCGATGGCGACATCATCGAATTTGGGAAGCGTTCACTCGAAGCACGCTCGACACCTGGGCATACCAACGGCTGCGGCACCTTTGTTTTGGACGATCAAAGCATGGCATTTACCGGCGACTGCTTGCTCATTCGAGGTTGTGGGCGTACAGACTTTCAGCAGGGCTCTTCCAAGGACATGTACAAGTCCATCAAAGAGAAAATCTTCACGCTGCCGCCTTCCTGCGAACTTTACCCAGGCCATGACTACTCGGGTCGGATGATGACAACGGTAGCCGAGGAGGTTGAGTACAACCCAAGGTGTGGGGGCGAGCGTAGCGAGAGTGATTTTGTGGGATTGATGGAGGCGCTAGGCTTGCCACATCCGGCGCAACTGGCAGTTGCTCTTCCGGCCAACCTCCAATGCGGCGAGCCCACGGACAAAAAGCCCATGCCTGTTGAGCCAACGTGGGCCCCGCTGCGCTACAGCTTTGCTGGGATCTGGCAAGTTGGGGCACAGTGGCTCATGGAGCACAGCTCCGAGGTTCAGATTGTCGACGTTCGACCTGCCGAAGAGATTGCTGGCGCGCTTGGAACCATCGAAGGCGCAACGCTCCTGGCCCTCGACAATATTGCTCAAGCATCTGAGCGGTTGGACAAGCAGCGACCCATCGTTGTGATTTGCCGATCGGGCGGACGTTCGGCACAAGCGACAGCCAAACTAATGAAGGCAGGCTTTGCCAATGTCGCGAATCTGCAGGGTGGGGCACTGCGATGGTCTGCGATTGGTGGACAGCTGGTATCGCAAGCTGCGGGGTAACTAAGAACTATTCGTAGGAGACGACGACCTGGCCGTTGCCAGCGCGCACGCCTTCTTCGCTGTCAGGATTGGTTCCTGAATTGAAGGAACCTCCTCCGCCACCGCCGTGCATGGCACCACCCGTGTCGCCCCCACCACCCCCAGAGTAGCCTCCTCCTCCGCCACCAGTGAAGCCGGCGGACCCACCACCCCCAAAACCGCCATCTCGGCCGAGCGAGCCTCCTACACCACCTGCGCCACCTGCGGGAAAGCTAGAACCAGGAGCGTTGTTGGTGCCAAAGTTTCCATTGCCGTTGCTTGTGCCAATGCCGCTGCCGTTGAATCCGCCGGCACCAGTTCCGCTGTGAAATCCGGTGTTGGGGCTTATGCCACCGCCGCTGCCATCGACCCCCCCGGCCCCAGGCTGCGGGCCACCTCCCACTTGCCCCGATTCTGTGATTTGTCCAGGGCCGCCGGGTAAGAGGATTTCCTGCGTGACCACGTTGTTCATCACAACACCTGTGTGTGTCGCTCCACCGCCGCCACCCGCGATTACGAGCGGTACGCCATTGGGGTCGATGACGAAGCTTCCCCCACCGCCAGTGCCGCCCCCTTGCTCAAGCAGCAGGCTTGGACCGGGAACCGCATCAATGCCCTGTTCTCCGACGAGGATTGTGAGCACTTCGCCCCCTTGCACAACGAAGTCTCCGGCGATCTTGGCTCCAAGGCCGCCACCCCCGGCGGCATTTCGACCGCCGCCACCTTGGGCGCCAAGCGCTTCGATGTGCATACTTGTTGCGCAATCCGGCAAGGTAAAGTTCTCAATGGCGCCAGTGAACTCAAACGTCTGAGAATCGGCCGGACAGATGGTTGCGTCCGGAGCACCTGCGTCGTACCCCATGGCCGGGGCCGCATCTGCTGTGCCTCCTCCTCCTCCACCACCTAGCTGGCAAGCGCCCGCCACGCATCGCAGCTCACCTGGGCATTCGCCACTCTCCGAACATGCGAGCCCCTCTTGAAAGGTCGGCGAGAAACAGCCAGCAACCAAGGATGCTGTTGCGAGACATGTGCTCGTGGCAATGCTCAGAACATGCTTCCTCAGAACCATGCTTCAACTATAGCAAGTCTGGAGCTTTGCTCGGTGGATGATCTAGGGATTCCAGCTAATGATCACTTGTCCATCACCAGTTCGAACGCCAGGGCTATCGTCTTGATTCGTCCCGGTGTTGAGGGAGCCGCCGCCCCCGCCTGCATGCGCGCCATCAAAGATATTGCCACCAGCGCCTCCTCCTGAGTAGCCGCCGCCACCGCCACCAGTAAAGCCTGCCGAGCCGCCACCTCCAAAGCCCCCATTGCGGCCCGCCGAGCCACCAACGCCACCGTCGCCCCCTTCGAGAAAGCTCGATCCGGGTGCGTTTGGTGTGCCGTTCTTGCCCAAGCCATTGCTGTTTCCAACACCGGGACTCGAATAGCCACCACCACCGGTGCCCCCATGAAAGCCAAGATTCAAGAACGCAGAACCGCCACTGCCGGCAACACCGCCACTGCCTCCGCCACTGCCTCCACCCGCCTGGCCTTCACTAAGAATACTTCCGTCGCCCCCCGGTATGAGCTGCGTGCCCGAAATCTCGTTGTGCGAGGCTCCGCCTCCGCCTCCAGCGACGATTAGCGCCAGGCCATTTTCGTCGACAACAAAGCTTCCTCCACCACCGGTGCCGCCGCCTTGCTCACCGATCGCGTTGCCACCAACCTGCACCGCATCAGCTCCGCGGATTCCGACTAGCACTTGTAGAACCTCGCCTCCAACGACGTCGATATCGCCTTTGATACGCGCCCCTTTGCCGCCGAGGACTGCGGCTCCCACGCCAGCTCCGCCCTCGGCTCCGAATGCTTCAATCGTGAGGACGGTTACGCAATCGGGTACAGTGAAGTCTACGATGGCACCCGTTGCTTCAATCGTTGAAGAGCCCGCTTCGCACGCGGAGGCATTTGCATCGCTTCTGTTGGCGTCAGCTCCTCCAAATCCGCTGTCGGGAAACTTCTGAGACTCGGAGGACACGCAGCGGTCCAAGACGCAGGTTAGGTCACCTGGGCATTCGCCACTTTCACTGCACACCAAGCCTTCTTGAAAGGTGGGAGAGAAGCAGGCAGACGAAACGCACACGCCCACTAGCAAGGTCAGACCTGCTAGCTGTATTCGCATGCTCATCTTCCCAGAGTAGCACTTTTGCCTGATGCTTTGGACTCGGCCTTAGGATAGACGCTGGCTTTCGTAGAGCTGGTCGCGCCATCCTAGAAGGTCGTCAAATTGGCTTGCTAGGGCTTCGTCGGACCAGGCCTTGCGTGTCGCTGGACGAAGCTTGATGAACTCGTCAGTTACCGGCCGCACACACTGCAGTGACGTCGCCACGCAAATGTCCGCGTAGCTAAAGTTCTTGCCAAGAACATATGCGCGTCCATCGCTGAGAACCGCCCGAACATTGGCGAGTACCTGAGCCAGTGCTTCTGTGTGGCTCTCCAACGATGAACTGTACTTGTATTTTCGCCGCAGGTATGCGGCACCAAAGCTTGTGAGTGGCCGCTTGAGAAGTCCCGACAACGGTGCTGGCAGCGGTGGCATTGCTTCGGCCCTCGCTTGCGGATCTTGCATCGTTCGCACTGTCACCATTGCACGCCCAGCTCGCATGGCGATTTCGCTCTGCTCATTCCATCCCACAATCTTCTCGATGGCGTCCTCTGGAAAGAGTGGGGTGGGGCTACTGCCAATCTGTTCCGCATACTGTGCAATCGCGAACGAGTCCTCGATCGTGCCATCTGCCTTTACCAGAAGTGGAACGGATATCTTGCCACGCCACTTGCCGAGACGTTTGCGCAACGCGGGCTCACCCAGCATCGGCTGATACTCAACTTCTTGGTATCGGACCCCGTGGTGGTCGAGGGCCCAACGAGCCTTTTCGGACCAAGGCGAGTAAGGGATGGTTAGCAATTCGATCACCTGGAGAGGCTAACAAAGGCCATTCCCAAAATCGGATGTCCTTTGGCGGAAATCCCTATCGCTTACTCACGGAGGTGGCATCACGGAAACGAAAAAAGGCAGAGTCTTTGAGACTCTGCCTTCCTCCTGCGCGATGTTGCGACTTACTTGGCTGCTGCCTCTGCGGCTTCCTTGGCCTTGGCCATGAGCTCTTCAGCAACGTTGTTTGGCACTTGCGCGTACTTCTCGAACTCCATCGAGAACTCGGCCTTGCCCTGGGTACCGGAGCGAAGCACTGTTGAGTATCCGAACATCTCTGACAGAGGTACGTCGGCTTCGATCTTGACGCTGGTGTCGTCCTCTTGGGTGCCGATGACGATGCCACGACGCTGCATGAGAGTCGTCATGATGTTGCCGTTGTGCTCCGATGGAGACTCGACGACGACGCGCATGATGGGCTCGAGGATCTTGGGCTTTGCGGCGCTGTAGACCTCGCGCCAAGCGCCGCGAGCGGCCTCTTGGAATGCCATCTCCGAAGAGTCGACTGCGTGAGCCGAACCATCGTTGACTTCGACGCGAACGTTTACAACTGGGAAGCCGAGAAGGCGACCTTTTTCGAGCGACTGCTGGAAGCCCTTATCAACAGCAGGAATGTACGGCTTGGGAATCACGCCGCCCTTCGTGTTGTCGATGAACTCGTAGTTCTCTTCCTCGTCGGCATCGAGAGGCTCGATGTAGCCAACGACCTTGCCGTACTGACCGGAACCACCCGTTTGCTTCTTGTGGGTGTAGTTGAACTCAGCACGCTTGGTGATGGTCTCGCGGTACGCAACTTGCGGTGGAGAGGTAATCACCTCAGCACCGTACTCGCGCTTCATGCGCTCGATGTAGACGTCGAGGTGCAGCTCGCCCATGCCGCGAATAATCGTCTCGTTGGACTCGGGATCAACGCCCACGCGGAAGGTTGGATCCTCCTTGGTGAAGCGGCGAAGAGCCTTGGACATCTGCGTCTCAGACTTGTTGTCGACAGGCTTAATAGCGATCGAGATAACCGCGTTCGGCACGTGCATCGACGTCATGGCAACGTTCATCTGACCGTCGGTGAAGGTATCGCCGGAGTTACAGTCGACTCCGAAGATTGCAACGATGTCGCCAGCGTCGCCGTGGGTGATGTCCTCCATCTCGTCGGAGTGCATGCGAACAAGGCGACCCACTTTGATCTTCTTGCCGGTGCGGCTGTTGTAGACGACGTCGTCTTTCTTGAGTGAGCCCTGGTAAACACGCATGTAGGTGAGCTGACCGTAGCGACCATCCTCCAGTTTGAAGGCGAGGGCAACGGTGGGCTTGTCCACGTCGCTTGGCAGCACAACTTCCTTCTCGTCGTTGTCGAGATCAAGTGCGACGTTCTCAACCTCAGTTGGGTTGGGAAGGAATTTGACGACACCGTCGAGAAGAGGCTGTACGGCTTTGTTCTTGTACGCAGAGCCGAGGAAGACAGGAGTGAGCTCACGCTTGAGCGTGCCGCGGCGAATTGCTTCGACGACCTGCTCTTCGGTGACGGTCTCTTCCATCATGGATTCCATGAGCTCGTCGGAGAACATCGAGGCCGCGTCGAGAAGCATCTCGCGGTACTCGTTGGCTTGATCGACCATGTCTGCGGGAATATCTCCCTCAGTGATGGTCTCGCCGTTGTCTCCGGAGAACGTGTAGCCACGCATCTTAATAAGGTCGACAACACCTTCGTGCTTCTCCTCGAGGCCGATGGGAAGCTGCACCATCACGGCGTTGTGGCCGAGCTTCTCGCGAAGCTGACCCATGACCTTGATGGGGTCTGCGCCGGTGCGGTCGCACTTATTTACAAATGCGAGACAAGGCACGTTGTAGCGCTTCATCTGGCGGTCGACGGTCAGCGACTGTGACTGAACACCTGAGACCGAGCAAAGCACGAGAACCGCACCGTCGAGGACACGGAGGGAGCGCTCCACCTCAACGGTAAAGTCCACGTGGCCTGGGGTGTCAATGATATTGATGTTGGTGCCGGCCCAGGTACAGTGGGTGGCTGCAGAGGCAATGGTAATGCCACGCTCTCGCTCAAGCTCCATGGAGTCCATCTTTGCGCCAACGCCGTCTTTGCCGCGAACGTCGTGAATCGCGTGAATCCGGTTGGTGTAGAAAAGGATGCGCTCGGTGAGCGTTGTCTTTCCGCTGTCGACGTGGGCTGAAATTCCGATGTTTCGTAGTTTGCTTAGGTCCATAATGGCTACTCCATGTAGATCGGCGCTACACCTAACCCCGCAGAATCCTAGAGTCAAGAGCGAATGGCAGACGGCTCTATTTTGGGTGATCGGGAGATTCGGGAGTGCAGGATATGTGCTTGAAATCCCAAAACCCTCCTTCGTTATCGCTGGTGAGGCATTGCTCCTAGTGATCAGAAGGCATTTGCGATAGAAGACCTACATGCTTCACAGGCCGTTCCTCCTTAGTTTTGCTGCTGTCGTGCTCACCTCCGCTGTTGCGTCGCCAGGCACAGTCCTCGCTGAGGACAACAATAAGGCGTTTGACCTAAGTGAAATTCGTGCGGGAAGTGGGCCGGTCGTGGCTGGCGACGATGACAGATTTCGCACAGGTTGGGTTTGGGTCGACCCGGTTGAAGACTTGGCAGCAGACGCAATTGCCGATGGCCACATTTCTAAGATCATCTATCTCAATGACTGCGAAGGTGGCTGCACCATTCAGCCTGGAAGCAACGACGCCCGGCTAAATACCTCTTCAATTGCCAGCAGCACATCTGTGCTGAGCGCCTATGAAGGCACACAAGAGCAGTGGGATGCGACTGTGGAGTGCGTTCGGGACTTGTACTCCCCCTATGACGTTGAGGTTGTCACTGAAGATCCGGGCGGTGAGATTTTTCACCATGAGGCGATCGTTGCGGGTTCACCCCAAGAGATTGGTCTCGACGGCAACATTGGCGGCATTGCGCCTTCGAGTTGCTCGCCGCTGAACAACGTCATTTCGTATAGCTTTGCCAACTCGGCCTTCTCAAACAATCAAGATGTCCTAACCATGTGTTGGACGATTGCTCAGGAATCGGCGCACGCCTTTGGGCTTCCAAACCATGTCTTTCACTGCATGGACCCCATGACCTACCTCGATGGTCAGTGTGGCAAAAAGTTCTTCCGCAACAAGTCGCTGCCATGTGGCGAGTTCCAGCAAGCTCCATGCAACTGCTCGGGCGCTACGCAAAACTCTCATGTCGAACTCAGTGCCGTTTTTGGTGCTGGGGTTTTGCCGCCACCACCCAGCGTTGAGATTCAACTTCCCGCAGCAGAAAGCGCTGTGCTCGATGAGTTTTCCATCTATTGGGTTGCTGATGACGAGCGCCTCATCGACCGCTCTGAGATTTGGATCAACGGCACGAAGTACTTGGATGTTCCAGGTAGGGAGTGGGAGGGACGCTCTCAGCCGAATGACTACAATGTCACCGCCCCAGCTCTGCCCGATGGAGTGATCGACCTAGAGATTCGCGCCTACAACGAAATTGGCAGTGAGACGATTCAGAGCATTACCGTTACCAAAGGGGCTCCATGTGCAAATGCTGACAGCTGCTTTGACTTCCAGGAGTGCAACGAGGGCCGCTGTGAGTACGGCGCTGCTGTTGCGGAACTTGGCGATGGCTGTGACGTGGACCAGCAGTGTATTGAAGGTGTTTGCGCCGAAGTGGATGGCGAGCGAGCCTGTTCAACTGGCTGCAATCCGACCGTGAGTGGTGCATGTGTTGATGGGTTTTCCTGTGAGACCTCGTCTACTGGTGGCTCAGTGTGTTGGCCAGAAGGCACCACCGGTGGCTGTTGCTCTGTGGCAGGTAGCAAGCGCGACCCACTGCCGTGGTTTGGTCTTGGTATGTTCCTTCTGGGGCTCATCGCGATCCGCCGCCGTCGCGCATAGCTTGCCAAGGGTAGTCTGCTGCGCGTGGGTTGTTAGGCGCAGTCTGCTCTGTTGTGAGCTGTTGTGCGCAGTCTGCTCTGTTGTGAGCTGCACAACGTTGCGAGCGAGGTTGTTAGGCTGCGGCTAGCGTTCGTGTGTACACTCGCAACAATGGGCTTTTTTGATCGGATTTCTCGGGGGTGGGGCTTCATCAAGGAGGCATTTGCGATGGCCAAGGAGGACCGAGTTCTTCTCAAGCCTTCTCTCTACTCCGTCTTTGCGGGCATCGCTTACTGGGTGCTTTGGGTTGCGATCTTCATTGGTGCAGAGGTCGATTTCGACTCTGGTGCTGGCAAGGCCATGGGCGCTGTCGCGACTTTCGGCTCGTTTGCGATCTTCTACTTCTTCATGGGCATGACCGTGAACATGGTCGATGTGCACGTGAAGGGGGGCAAGCCAACCTTGGCCGAAGCCTACATCGATGCGAAACAAAACTTTGGCGCCATTCTCTTTTTGGCACTCATCTCCACGATCGTTGAACTCATCGCAAAGGCCGCACGCAGAAGCGCAAACGAAGAAGGAGGTGCTGCTGCCATAATCATCAGCATCGCAGCATCCATTATTGAATCGATTTGGACGATGATGGCGTTCCTGCTCCTGCCAGCCATCATTATCGAAGACGCCTCGTTGGGAGATTCTCTGCGCCGAGTTCGGGATATTTCTAAGGGCAACCTGATGCAGATCGCGATTGGCGATGTTGGGGTTCGGATCGTCACCAACCTCATCGGCTTGGTTGTGATGTTCCTGCTCTTTGGGGTTTTGTATGTCAGCTTTGACGTTATAGGTGGCACCGTGGGCACCATCATTGGTGTGACCATAGGTGGAACTATTCTCAGTCTCTTCGCGGCCTTCTCGAGCTACCTGCGAATGGCGTACTACACGTGCCTCTACATCTGGGCCGCTGAGTGTGCCGACAAAGGGCCACAGGCACCTGCGCCACTGCCACTCGCGAGAGTGCTTTCGTAGCCTCGGCTACTTCTTCTTTCGAGGGCGAGGTAGCAGGGCTCGAACAGCACTCTTGGCAAATGCCCGGCCCCTCGTCATGGACTTGGCAAGTCCGAGGGCGAGACTAAGTGGCGTGGTGCCTCGAGCTTCGATGGCGACCTTCTCACCCGTAATGGCGTCTTCCATCGCGCCCCGAGCGATGGTTCGGCTGCCATCAGAGCGGATCTCCACGACCAGCCGAGCCACCACGGGAGGCTCATCTTCCGCGTTGGTGAGCGATTCATCATCGGCCATGCACACACTTTACGTGCATTCCACGCTACTGTCATCGCCATGGAAGTGTTGCGCACGCCCGATTCGCGGTTCGAAGGCCTCCCTGGATACGCATATCCTCCCAGGTATAGGAATGTCGACGAGGCTGGCAACTTGCGTATGCACTACGTCGACGAGGGCCCCAACAAGGCGCGCCCAGTGCTCATGCTGCACGGAGAGCCATCTTGGAGCTACCTGTACCGCCACATGATTCCGATGATTGCTGAGGCCGGGCATCGCGCGATCGCACCAGACCTAATCGGGTTTGGTCGATCAGACAAACCCGCCTCACTCGACGACTACACCTATGCGAGTCACGAGTCCTGGCTGGAAGCCTTTGTGATGGCTCTCGACCTTCACAGAATAATTCTGGTCTGTCAGGATTGGGGCGGGCTTCTCGGACTTCGACTCGTCGCAAAGTACCCAGAGCGCTTTGATGCGGTCATTGCGGCCAACACCTTCTTGCCAAGTGGGCGCGAACCGGTTAGCGAAGCCTTCACAGCCTGGCAGAAGCTCTCTCAGGAAATTCCCGAGTTTGATGTCAGTCGCGTGATCCAGGGCGGATGCAAGACGAAGCTCAGTGAGCAGGTGCTTGCCGCATACGATGCGCCGTTTCCCGATGAGGACTACAAGATGGCCGCACGGAAGTTCCCGCTCTTGGTGCCGACAACCCCTGATTCGCCAGATTCGATCGCAAACCAGAAGCACTGGGGCGCGCTTGCGAAGTTTGACAAACCCTTCATCACAGCGTTCAGCGATGGCGATCCAATTACCCGAGGCGCGGATCGCTTCCTACAGGCAGCAATTCCCGGTGCCAAGAACGCGCCGCACACCACGATCAAAGGTGGCGGTCACTTTCTGCAAGAGGATCGCGGGCCCGAACTAGCAAACGTTGTTCTAGACGTTGCGCGAACGCTCAAATAGTTTCTATTCTTTCTAAGAATAATACTAGTGGATACAACGCAGGTGGATGACGATGGACATGGGTAAGGAAACGATTAGTCGGAAGGACGTTCGGCCGCTAGTTCCGTCGGAGCTTGCAGAAGGCATGGAACTCTTGCCGTCTGCGGTTGCTGTGATCGATGTCGATGGATTTCTCCGGTACGCCAATCAAGCATTCGAGCGGCGCTCCGGCATCCCTCGAACCGATGCGATTGGCGCAAAGCTGCCAGAGCTGCTCAGCATCAAAGCTGAGGACTACGACGCATGCATGGCCAGTGTCATGGATGGGCGCTCTTGGACGGGGCGCTGGATCGCCGTTCTCAAGAAACGCCCAGCATGGATTCAAGAAGTACAAGCTTCGCCAATGCACAACCAGGCGGAGCTCATCGATTCGGTGATGCTCGTTATCCGTGACCTCACCAAAGAAGACTCCCTGGCAAAGCGGCTTGGTAGTGACTCGTCCATGACTGCCATGAATAGCTTGGCTGCTGGAGTTGCTCACGAGATTAACAATCCACTGTCCTTCATTATGGGCAACGTGGCGTACTTGGTAGAGGAGTTCGAGCGCGTGCGTCCAAGCCTGGGGGAAGAACTTATCGAGGAGTGGGGTGGCGCTCTGGATGATCTTAAGGAAGGTGCTGTGCGTGTTCGCGACATCGTGCAGCAACTCGGCGGCATGGTGCCTGACATCGACGAGGGGCTTGGCAACGTTGATCTCGGTGCGCTTCTCGACACCACCTTGGCACTTGTGCAAAACCAGATTCGTCACCGAGCGCATCTCGTTCGCGAGTACGCTGGCAGCAACTACGCGTGGACCAACGCAGCCATCCTGAGCCAGGTGTTGCTCAACCTTCTGCTGAACGCCGCCGAGTCCATGGAGCCTGGGCACGTCGATGAGAACGAGTTGCGTTTGGTGTTGCGCTCGGGCAGTGAAGGGCGAGTTACCATTGAAGTGCGCGACACGGGGTGTGGCATTGCGCCGGATGTGCTGCCCCATGTGTTTGATCCGTTCTTTTCAACCAAGCCTGTTGGTGATGGCACCGGGATGGGCCTTACGGTCACCCGACGACTTCTCACCCAACTCGAGGGGCACATCACCGTGCGCTCGACAGTTGGAGAGGGGTCCAGTTTCATTGTTAGTCTGCCGGCTCTTGATAGGTCTGCTCCGCGACGTCCAAGCCTCACCGAGGACATTCCCAAGCGCTACAGCGATGTTGCGCGCATTCTCGTTGTCGACGACGAACACGCGGTGCTTCGGATGGTTGAACGCATTCTCAACAAGCATGAAGTGACCTCGTGTGACGAAGGTGAGGAAGCGCTAAAGCTGCTTCGGGAAAACGAATACGACATCATCTTTTGCGACTTGATGATGCCGGAGATGGATGGGGAAGAGCTTTACCAGGCGGTGTTGCGGGACAAGCCCGATCTCGCAAAGCGCTTTGTCTTCATCACTGGAGGCGCCTTCACAGCTGATGCGATGCGCTTTGCCAAAGAGATTTCGAACCCACTTCTCGAGAAGCCATTTACCCCGGTTCAACTGCGTGCTGTTGTGGACCAGCACGTGCACACGCCTGCTCCACCCGACTAGCGCTCGATTCATGAATATAGAACGCGCTCACTCGCCTTCTCGCCCGCTGGACAGACTGGCTCTGCCAGTCTTCTTCGATGTCGGAAGGGCGATTTGTTATTCTAGAGGCCGATCCTCGCGGGTCGGAAACACCAATACAGGAGAACAAGCATGAGTCTTACTTGGCATCGAGATGTACCGATTTGGGACGCGGACAAGCAGCGTATCGTTGGTGGTACGGCGCCGGGCGTCTTAGACAGTCGTTACGCAGAGATTGAGGAAGGCAGCACGATTCCCTGCAACTGGTATCGCGTGGAAAGGGACGGCGCAATCGTTGGCTATGGTTGGGTTGATGTGAACTGGGGCGACGCCGAGATCTTGCTCGCTACAGCCGATGAAGCACAGGGCAGCGGCGTTGGTAGCTTCATTCTCGGCAACCTCGACAATGAAGCGCGGCGCATGGGGCTTGCGTATACCTACAACATCGTTCGCCCAACGCATCCGGAAGGCGATAAGGTTTCCGCATGGCTCGAGAAACGTGGGTTTAAGAAAAGTTCTGATGGTAGTTTGAGGCGGCGCGTGGGGGCTGCCTCATAGCGGCCGTTTCGTACGTTTCGGGGCGGCAGGTTCTGTGTCGGCTCCAGGAGTCAAGCGCTCATCCACGGGCTCTCAGACAACTCTGCGCACAAGAGCGTGAGACCGGCTCTCAAAGAACTCGCAGCGCCGAGCAGCACGACGCCTCTACACTTGTCAGCTGCTTTCATCTCCCTAGAAACACTCTTATGCGAAGAGCTTTGATGGGGGCATTGCGGCCGTGGATGAGAGCTATCGGAAGCAGAGCCGTATGAGCGTTGGTCGATTGTCGGAACGACGTCCTCTGCGCATACGCTCGCGCGTCTCCGCCTCTGGGATTCGCGGTTTGCTTGCGTCTCCAATTTGGCGCGCAGGTGTGATAGCAAGAGCTGTGCGCCGCTTTCTAACTCTCGCTATCGTCTCACTCTCTGCTCTTGCGTGCCGCGGCGCTGAGCTTGACATTGCAACTGAGCGCGCGAACCTCATCTTTGGTGACGTCGATGAAGGGCACCCCGCAGCCGTTGCCCTCAGCCGCTTTGGACGTCCTTTCTGCACCGGAACCCTCGTGTCTCCCAGTGTTGTTCTTACTGCTGCTCACTGCGTCGACATGCTGGCGGGCGACCCAGACGTGACCATCTTCTTCGGGACCGACATCCAAGGAGAGGGCGTTCGAATTGGGGTCCGGGAGACCATTGCTCACCCGGAATGGACCGGCAACCTCTCAGGCGGCAACGACATTGGGATGCTGCTCATGGATTTTCCCGTGGATCCAGAACTCGCGATTCCCTTGAGCCTCTTCGATATGACGCTTGAACTTGGTACCGAAGTCGAGCGCGTGGGATTCGGAATCTACGATGCAGCAACCATGTCCATTGATGGCAAGAAGCGCACAGGCTTGACAACGGTAACGCAAGTGCCCTCAGGGGCCGATACTTTCATCGCCGGCGACCCTGATCTCATCACCTGCAGTGGTGACAGTGGTGGCCCGGCGTTCATTGAAAAGGAAGGCGTCGTCTACGTTGCTGGAGTGCATTCCTTTGGACTTGAGGGCTGTACCTCTCCGCGCAATGGCGATACCCGAGTCGAACTTTTCGCAGAGGACTTTGTGCTGCCTTGGATTCAGGAAAAGGACGCCGCCTGTGGCGCAGACCTGCAGTGTGCACGAGTTGGTTGCATTGATGACCCAGACTGTGAGCCGTGTGGACCTGATGGCACTTGCACGGAAGGTTGCGCACTTCCCGACGTGGATTGCCAGGATCGAAACCTGGGCGATTTATGCCGCGCCGACCAACACTGCACCACGGGGAAGTGTGTGGTGTGGCGACCCGAACCCAAGACCAGCTTTTGCACAGAGGAGTGTGTTCTTGGAGGTGACACATGTGCCGCCGGGATGAGCTGCCAAACCATTCAACCCTTCGGAGACATTTGCTACTACGATGATCCGCCGAGTGGTGTTCTCGGCGGCGAGTGCGAAGAGAACTACGACTGCGGTTCAAGCGTTTGCGAAGA
Organism: Kofleriaceae bacterium; assembly: GCA_024762925.1. Classification (GTDB taxonomy): domain Bacteria; phylum Myxococcota_A; class Polyangia; order Haliangiales; family Haliangiaceae; genus NORP324. Next base: position 14,575 of record JANTGM010000006.1, read on the forward strand.
CGGCGTTTGTGTCTACGCTTGCGATCTCAGTAATGGGCAAAACTGCCCAGAGGATTTCGAGTGCAGCGACAACGGTGGTGGCTACTACTGCCATGCACTTCCAAAAGAGTCAGGTGGTTGTTCGGCATCGAGCGCTGGCAGCTCATACATGGGCTTTGGTGCAGTTTTCTTGGCCCTACTTTTGGCAACTCGTAGGCGTCAAAGCGCCTGACGAGACCTCGATTCCGGCAGCGGAGTGACAAGCTCCCACGGATATCTTTCCGAGTTTTTCTTAGCTTGGAGGGCCACTCGTGGGTTCGACGACACAATGGATGACTTGCTGGCATTTCCTTGGTGAGGCCATTTGCACTGTGCAAACTTGCATGTGGCTTTTCGTCGCAGATCGGATCGTCGTGACCCCCCAAGCCAACGCCACATTTGACCACCACGATGTGGCGAATTGTCGCAGTGGTTTGGCTAGGTTACTGAAAATTCAAGACCGATCAGAGGTGTGACTCTTGTTCATATCAGAGCGTGGTGGCAATTCCGGAAATTCATGCGGCGATTCACCACAGGGGCAATGAGATTCAACAGTGTCAATGACTTGAAGACGCTCTCGCTTTTGTGAGAACTCCCCCCCGAAAACGTTATGCCCCGATTTCAATTCCCCGAGTGGACAGAAAATTTTAAGAAGGCGCTCGGTCTGCTTCTAGCGGGCGGTCCGGTCTACTTAATCTTCCTAATTTATTCCTGCACTGCACCGCAGACAATCCGTATCGGGTATCAACCCGAACAACCGGTGCCATATTCCCACGCACTGCATGTAGGTGAATTAGGCCTCGATTGTCGCTACTGCCACAATACAGTTGAGGAGTCTCCACACTCCGCTGTGCCGCCAGCTGCGACCTGCATGAACTGCCACACGGGCATTCACGCAGACAGCCCAAAGCTCCTGCCGATTCGCGAAAGCGCATCGCAAGACGTTCCAGTTGAGTGGGTTCGTGTTCACGACCTTCCCGACTACGTCTACTTCAATCACTCGGCGCACGTAACGCGCGGGGTTGGTTGTGAGAGCTGTCATGGTCGTATTGACCAGATGGAAAAGGTCCACCAAGTGGAAGCACTGACGATGGAATGGTGCCTTGAGTGCCACCGGGATCCATATCCCAACCTTCGTCCCATCGAAGAAGTCACAACCATGGGCTACGACCCTGACACCAATCGCCGCGAGCTCGGTCAAGAACTCGCCAAGCAATACAACCTCAATCCAAGAACGGATTGCTCAACATGTCATCGCTAAAACTTACCAAGAGCGGGCGAGTGGTTTCCAACAGCCACAGCGTTAGCGAGTCGTCCAAGGGCGCGCCTAAGGGCAAGTCAGCTGGACCTTCTCAAGACGGTTTCTGGCGTAGCCAGGCTGACCTCGACAACACGCCCGAGTTTCAAGAATTTCTCGCACGCGAGTACCCAGAGCAAGAAGAGCAGCTCAAGGACCCTCTGTCCCGGCGTCGCTTTGTTCAGCTCATGGGCGCGTCGTTTGCGCTAGCTGGGGTATCTCAAGGTTGTCGATGGGAGGAGGAGAAGATCATGCCTCTCTCTCGCCGCCCCGACGGTTACATCCCTGGTGTCGCGAAGAAATATGCATCGGCCTTTGAGCTTGGCGGCGCAGCTGCTGGCCTCTTGGTCACATGCATGGATGGTCGCCCCATCAAAATTGAGGGCAACCCCGAGCACCCATTCACGGGAGGTACCTCAACTGCGGTCGCACAGGCCAGCATCCTTGAGATGTATGACCCCGATAGATCGCGAGCAGTTCGCCGCCAAGAAAAGGGCCAAGGCCTCATCGCAACACGCAAGGACGCACTGGCTGCGATTCGCGCGCTTCGCGATACTGCCAAGGCAACTCGTGGGGCGGGACTTCACATTCTTAGCGAAGCAACCAGCTCGGCAACGATTGCTGCGCTTCGCCAAGAGATTCAGGCCGCAATGCCTGGCGTCAAGTGGCACGAGTATGAGCCGCTTAGCACCGATGAGCAACGCGAAGGCAATCGCATGGCCTTTGGCTCGCCGCACCGCACCCACTACCGGCTCGACCGAGCGGATGTGATTGCGAGCTTCGACGCTGAGCTCTTTGGAAACAACCCAGCCGCTCTTCGTCACTCGAAGGACTTTGCCACGGGGCGCAACCCAGATACCGGCAAGCAAAATCGCGTGTACGCGATTGAGAGTGCATACAGCCTCACCGGAGCAGTTGCCGACCATCGTCTTCCGGTTCGCAGCGAACTCATCAAGCCTCTGCTGCTCGGTCTTGAGCAAGCTCTTACTGGTGGCGATGTCGCTTCGGTTGGAGCAGCAATTCTCGCTGAGCCCAAGGCACATACGTTCATCACCGAGCTTGCCAAGGACCTCGCAAAGAATCGCGGTCGTGGTGTGGTTGCGGTTGGCTCACAACAGCCTGCAGAGGTTCATGCCATCGCGGCACGCATTAACGCCACGCTTCGCAACCACAACGCAACGGTTCTCTACACTGCCGAAGCGGATGCGCAGCGTCCTCGTCACCTCGACGATCTCAAGAGCCTCGTTGCCACGATGCAGAGCGGCAAAGTTGCTGGCCTGCTCATCATTGGCGGCAACCCTGCGTACAACGCTCCAACCGATTTGGACTTCGTAGGAGCGCTTGCAAAGGTCAAGTCCAGCGTGCATCTCTCGATGTACGACGACGAGACTTCAAAGCACACCAACTGGCACATCAACCGCGCCCACTACCTAGAAGCTTGGGGCGACTCACGCAGCTATGACGGCACGGTTACTTTGGCTCAGCCTATGGTCGAGCCTCTCTACGATGGCATGAGCGCAATTGGCGTTCTGAAAATCCTCGCCGGTCACGACGATGATTCCAACCAGGATGTTGTTCGCCGAACGCTGCTTGCCGTTGCTGGTAGCGACTTGGCGGATGACAAAGCTTGGCGACGCCTCTTGCACGACGGTTTCATTCCGGGAAGTGCACCGCGCCCCGCTGCCGTTGCACCAAAGCAATTCGCAGCGACGCCATTGTCCGATAGCCAAAAGATTGGAAGCTCGCTTCCAAACGGCAAGCTTGAAGTTGTGTTCCGCGAATCGGCCACCTACGACGGTCGCTATGCAAACAACTCTTGGCTTCTTGAGACGCCCGACTTCATGACCAAGCTCACTTGGGACAACGCTGCGCTCATTGGGCCGGCAACAGCGAAATCGCTGGGTGTCTCAAACGGCGAGCTGGCCAAGATTACGGTTGGCGAAGCAACGCTCAAGATCGTCGTACACGTTTCACCAGGACAAGCGCCAGGTTCGATTGCTCTCCCACTTGGTTGGGGAAGAAGCCGAGCGGGGCACGTCGGTGGACATGAGGACTTCAAGGTTGCAGCACCTGGCTTCAACACCTATGCGCTTCGCACCTCTAGCGGCTTCAACTTCACAGGCGGAGCAACAGTCAAGGGCACTGGCAGCAACTACCCTCTCGCTGAAACGCAAGACCACTTTGCGATGGACGAGCTTGGAGCCGACGAGGTCAAAAAGCGCGTCAACACCCACATCAAGACCGGCACTCTGAAAGAGTACAACGATCTCAAAAAGCCTGGAGCAAAGGGGCAGGCGGATCTCGTGACGAGAGACGCACACCTCGAGATCGAGAAGAAGCTCATTCGCCCGATCGAAGGTCGTGAGATTAACGTCTCGCTCTACGACGAGCACGAGTACAAAGGTCACAAGTGGGGCATGAGCATCGACCTCGGCAAGTGCACGGGTTGCAATGCTTGCTCAGTTGCTTGCCAAGCTGAGAACAACATTCCTGTCGTTGGCAAGAAGGAAGTCATGAACAACCGGGAGATGCATTGGATTCGCATCGACCGCTACTTCAAGGGCAACCCGAATGACCCCGAGATGGCATTCCTTCCTGTGCACTGTCAGCAGTGTGAAGGCGCTCCTTGCGAAGTTGTCTGCCCAGTCGAAGCGACCTCTCACTCGAAGGAGGGGCTCAACGACATGACCTACAACCGCTGTGTTGGTACTCGCTACTGCGCGAACAACTGCCCATACAAGGTGCGTCGCTTCAACTTCAAGTACTGGAACAAGGACTTCGAAGTTGCTCGCAACAAAGTCCGCTCCCTGCTTTCCAACCCAGACGTCACGGTTCGCAGCCGAGGTGTCATGGAGAAGTGCACTTGGTGTGTTCAGCGCATCGAGCGCACGAAGATCGACGCCAAGAACAACCGCCGGGCGATTGTCGATGGTGAAATCCAAACCGCTTGCCAACAGGCTTGCCCAACACAGGCAATCCACTTCGGCGATTTGGCTGACAAGGAAAGCGTTGTCTACAAGAACCAAGAGTTGCCACGCGCCTACGCGCTTCTGGCAAGCCTCAACAACTCTCCTCGCAACGCCTTCCTGGCTCGCATTACCAACCCCAATGAAGCACTCGCACCTGCGAAGGAACACAAGGACCACTAGGCCATGAGTAGCGCAGAAACATCCGCGGAAGCCCTTGAGGCCCGTGAGTATTTTAAGGGCATCTCCGACTCGGTTTGCGGCATTGTCGAAGCCGAGAAGGCCCCAAAGATCTGGCTGCCAGCATTTGCTGCAGCTGTTGGTCTCACGGGTGTGCTCGTCGTCTCGCTCTACATCCTTCTCACCGAAGGTACGGGCATTTGGGGCAACAACAACACCGAAGCATGGGCTTGGCCCATTGTTAACTTCGTCTTTTGGGTCGGCATCGGTCACGCAGGAACGCTCATTTCTGCTGTGCTCTTCTTGATGCGCCAAAAGTGGCGAACCTCGATTAACCGCGCTGCAGAGGCGATGACGATCTTCGCCGTTATCTGTGCTGGTCTCTTCCCAGTCATTCACACCGGTCGTCCTTGGCTTGCTTACTGGCTTCTGCCAATTCCGAACGACATGGCGATTTGGCCGCAGTTCCGCTCGCCACTGGCGTGGGACGTCTTCGCGGTTTCGACCTACATGACCGTGTCGATTCTCTTCTGGTACATGGGTCTGGTTCCCGACTTCGCAACGCTTCGCGATCGCACCAAGTCCAAGCTCAAGCACACCATCTACGGCATCCTCTCCTTGGGTTGGCGCGGCTCGGCTCGCCAGTGGCACCGCTACGAGCGCGCCTACCTCATCATGGCAGCCCTCGCAACGCCTCTGGTGTTCTCGGTGCACTCGGTCGTTTCGTTCGACTTCGCTGTTGGTCAGCTCCCAGGTTGGCACACCACCATCTTCCCGCCGTACTTTGTCGCTGGCGCCATCTTCTCCGGTTTCGCCATGGTGCTTACGCTTCTGGTTCCGGCCCGCGCTATCTTCAACATGAAGCACATCATCACCGACCAGCATGTTGAGAACATGTGCAAAGTCATCCTGGCAACGGGCAGCATGGTGGGATTTGCCTACGGCACCGAGTTCTTTATCGCTTGGTACTCCGGCAACATGTACGAGGGCTTCACCTTCCTAAACCGCATGTTTGGTCCATTCGCTTGGGCATACTGGACGATGATTACCTGCAACGTGCTCATCCCTCAGTTCTTCTGGTTCAAGAAGATTCGCACCTCGCCATTCATCATTGTTGGTCTGTGCATCCTCGTGAACGTCGGAATGTGGTTCGAGCGTTTCGTCATCATCGTGACGTCACTAACTCGAAGCTTCATGCCTGGTAGTTGGCACTACTTCTCGCCAACCATGTATGACGCCAGCATCTTCATCGGAAGCTTCGGCCTCTTCTTCACCCTCTTCCTCCTCTTCCTGCGCTTTATGCCAATGATCGCAATGTTCGAGGTCAAAGGTGCATCGCCCCACGCACACGCTGGCGTGAAGCATCACTAGGCGCATCGGAGATACGAAAATGAGTACCGATAAACCAATCGATAAGGTCGAAGACAAGCTCTACGGATTGCTTGCTGAGTATGAGAGCCCTGGTGCACTCATCGAAGCTGCCCGAGAGGTTCGCGACGCGGGCTACACCAAGTTCGACTGCCACTCTCCATTTCCTGTTCACGGCATCGACCCTGCCATGGGAATCAAACCCACCATTCTTCCTATGGTCACTTGGGGCGCCGGCATCACTGGTACCGGCCTCGCCATCCTGATGCAGACCTGGATGAACAACTGGACCTACCCTTGGAACATCGGTGGCAAGCCGCTCTTCAGCTTGCCCATGCAGATTCCGATCGCCTTTGAGGTCACGGTTCTTCTTGCTGCCTTTGCTACCTTCTTCGGAATGTGGGGCCTCAACAAACTTCCACAGGTTTGGCATCCACTCTTTGGCAACGACAACTTCGTTGATAAGGCAACCTGCCACGGCTTCTTCGTTGCAATCGAAGCGGATGACCCGAAGTTTGATCAAGAAGGCACAACTGCCACCCTTGAGAAGGCTGGTGCTACCGCTGTTGAGGCGGTGCGATACGAGACCAGCAAGAAGCATCGTGCGCTTCCCAATGGTGTCATTGCCTTCATGGCTTTGTCGATGTGCTTGGCTCTTGTGCCCTTCGCCTACATTGCGAAACAGCGCGCTTCAACGAGCGACAAGCCGCACATGCACATCAATCCCAACATGGATTTCCAAACCAAGAACAAGCCGCAAACTGCTAGCGACATGTTCGCTGATGGTCGAGCAGCTCGTCTCCCTGTTGCAGGTTCCGTTGCTCGTGGCGAACTCAAAGCCGATGACCACTTCTACCGCGGCCTTGTCGCTGGCGAATGGGCCACAGAGTTTCCAAAGGAAATCACACTCAGCGCTGAGACCATGGAACGAGGCGAGAACCGCTTCAACATCTACTGTTCCCCTTGCCACGGTCTCACTGGAGCGGGCACGGGCATGATCAATCAGCGCGCCGATGCTGTTGGCGCAACGGCAACGGGTTGGGTTGCTCCAAGCAACATTGGCCAGGAGAGCTTTGCCAAGCAGCCTCATGGGCAGCTTTTCAACACCATCACCCACGGTATTCGTTCGATGCCTAGCTACGGCGCGCAAATTAAAGAAGCGGATCGCTGGGCAATCGTGTTCTATCTTCGCGCTCTGCAACGCAGTGCTCACTCAACCATTGATGATGTCCCCGCTGGTGAAAAACCAGCCATTCGGTAACAAGGAAGCGTCATGAGTTCCTCAGACACAATTCTTCACTCTGAAGAGAAAATCACCGCAGGTCCTGGCGTCGCGAAAGTGAAGTCGGCTGGGTTTGTTGGTGGCCTTATCTTGCTGCTTGCGATGACCGGTTGGGGCTTCGCTGTCGGCGACGGCATGCAGCGGTTCTTTCACGGCTACCTTGTTGCCTTCACCTACTTCAACAGCATCGCATTAGGAGCGCTCTTTTTCGTTCTCATCATGCACCTGATGGGCGCCAAGTGGTCCGTCAATATGCGTCGCATCGCAGAGATTCTCACGCAGACATTCCCGCTGCTCGCTCTGCTCTCCGTTGTTATCTGGCTGCCCATGTTGCTTGGCAACGACAACCTCTACATCTGGTCGAGCGAGAAGTTCATGTCGGAGAACCATTTGGTTCACGCCAAGGGTGCCTACCTAAACCCGGTCTTCTTTGCTGCGCGCCAAATCATCTACTACGTTCTTTGGATTGGCCTCAGCCGCTACTTCTACCGGACTTCTGTCAAACAAGACGAAGGTGGCGATGACGATGCAACACGTCGCATGGCCAAGTGGGCTGCACCAGCAATGTTTGGTTTCGCCTTCAGCTGTGCCTTCTTCGCATTCGACATGCTCATGTCTATCGACCCCGAGTGGTTCTCCACCATGTTCGGCGTCGTCTACTTCGCAGGTTGCTGCATCAGCATCTTCGCTCTGATGGCTCTCATTCCTCTCGCTCTTCAGCGATCTGGGCGCCTGGTGCACTCCATCACGGTCGAGCACTACCACGACATCGGCAAGCTTCTCTTTGCCTTCGTCTTCTTCTGGGGATACGTCGCCTTCTCACAGTTCATGCTCATCTGGGGTGCGAACATTCCTGAGGAGACCGGTTACTTCTGGAAGCGTTGGTTTGAGTCCGAAGGCGTCATGGGCATTTGGGGCAAAGTCACGCTGGTCATGTTGGTCATGCACTTCCTCATTCCATTTGTGCTTCTCATGAGCCGCCACTCCAAGCGCAAGCTTCAGGTTCTCGCAGCATTCTCGATTTGGATGCTCGCCTGGCACTACCTCGATCTCTACTGGCAGGTCATGCCGGCTCTGAACAACCACCACACGTTTGGACTTGCAGAGCGGTCCGCAACCGGTAGCTACATCCCAATGGACCTTGGTCTGTGGGTGGGCATGGGCCTTCTCTTCATGGGCTACGCTGCCGGCAAGTTCCGCAACGTCAACCTCATCCCCATCAAAGACCCAGGGCTCAAGCAGTCTCTGAAGTTTGAGAACCAATAGGAATATCCAATGAGTGACTTTCCAGAAAAAGCTCCCGACAAAACCAATGCCGTCGCCGTGGTGGTGATTGGTTTGGCGACCACAGCGGTTCTCTGGGCCTTTGTGGTCTACCTGCAGTCGTACTTCGAAAACACCCATGGTGAGATCGCTGCAAGGCGCGCCGCCAAGGGGCGAAGCGCTATGGTTCGCGACCTCAAAGCCGAGCAACGAGCCGACCTCGTCAAGACTGCATATGCCGATGCATCGAAGGGGACTCTCAAGCGACTCAATATTGAGCACGCAAAGAGCCTTGTCGTTCGCGACGCAAAGACAGGTGGGTCGCTGATCCCAAGCTTGGGCGCTTTAGATGTGCCGACGATTCCCGCAGCGGCAGGACGTCCCGCAGATGATGCGACCATCGAGCCACCTGCTCCAGAACCAGCCAAGCCTACATGTGACGAAGCATCTTGCCTCCTCGATCCTACCAATCCGTGTTGTGAGGCATTGAAATCGGATGGGGCTCCACTTGAGGATCCCGCCTCAGCGGCTGCTCCAGCACCCGCACCAGCCACGCCGACTCCATAGCAATGCTCTCAGCCCGTACATACAGCGCCCTGTGCGCACTTGCTCTAGTCGGTGTCCTCGTTAATGACGCCACCGCAGCAGATCGAATCGAGCCCACTCCAGCGGAGCTTGAGAGCGTGGATGTGCAAGAAAAACTCGGAGCCTCAGTTCCTTTGAGCACTGAGTTCATCGACGCAGATGGCAAGCCTGTTCGTCTTGCCGACGTCATTGGTTCAAAGCCTGTCATCCTTACTTTCAACTATTCAAACTGCCCAATGCTTTGCAATGTGCAGCTTGGTGGCTTGGTCAACACGATGACGCAGATGGACTGGAACATCGGCAGCCAGTTCGATGTCATCACCATTAGCCTTGACCCAAGTGAGACGAGTGAGCGTGCCGCCGAAACTCGTGACCGCTATATCGAACAGTACGGACGCGAGGGTGCCTTTGAGAACTGGACGTTCCTGACGGGAACCAAGGAAGACATCGATGCTGTAGCCAATGCCGTTGGCTTTGGATACACGTATCACGAGGGGCGCAAGGAGTACCTACACCCAGCAGTGCTTACTTTGGTGAGTCCGCGGGGCAAGGTCTCAACCTACATCTACGGTGTTAGCTACGACCCAACCGACCTTCGTGACAAGCTTCTCCTTGCCGGTATCGGTGAGACCTCGGAAGCAGCAGCCAAGTTTATTCTATCCTGTTACCACTACGATGCCCCGACCGGAAACGGCGCCATCGTGGCCAACATCATGAGTGTTGGTGGTCTCGTTTTTGTCCTCGGCTCTGTCGGGGCACTCGCAATTTGGCGACGACGACGACACCACGAAGTGGAGGCGCTTCATGCTGAAGTTCTCCATGCACACGCTCACCAAGTAGGGAGTACGGAAGATCATGTTTAGGAACCTGATCACAGTCCTAGTTTTCACTGCAGCAACACTTGTTGCAACGTCGGTGACAACAGCACAGCCTGCAACAGGCACAGAAGAGGCGCCGCCCACAGCGGTAGCTCCAACGGCAGCAGCTCAGCCCGTTGCGGATTCTGCCGCAGCTCCAACAGCCGCCGCCGAGCCAACAGCAGCTCCCACAGCTGCGGCCGAGCCAACAGCAGCTCCGACGGCCGCCGCCGAGCCAACAGCCGCCAAGCCCGCAGGAGAGGCTGACAAAGCCGAGGCGCCCAAGGATGCAAAAGCTGCCGAGGGCGAGGCCGTCGAGGAGGCATATCCCTTCACTGATGTAACGCCAGATAGCTATTGGATGCCTGCAAAGGCCGCTGATGGCACCGCCAACAACGTTGACTGGATGTTTTACGCCATTCTCGGCCTGTCAGTGTTTTGCTTCTTTGCAATCACCGTCGCAGTTCTCTACCTAACCTGGCGCTACCGCCACCGAGAAGGACATCGCGCTGAGCCCTCAACCGCGCATGACAACGTGCTCGAAGTGGTGTGGACCATCATCCCTTCGATCATTTGTGTCTTCATTTTCATTGGTGGCTGGAAGGGCTACCTAAACATGTCGACTGCTCCTGGTGATGCTTTGGAGATCCAGACGCTCGGCCAGAAGTGGAACTGGACATTCACCTACTCCAAGGGGCTTGAGACGATTCAGCGACCAGAGCTTCACGTTCCTGTGAACCGCCCAGTCAAGCTCAACATGCGCTCAGAAGATGTGCTGCACAGCTTCTACCTTCCATCGTTCCGCATAAAGCAGGACGTCATCCCAAATCGCTACAGCTACTTGTGGTTTGAAGCGGAGACACCAGGCGTTTACCGAGTCTACTGTGCCGAGTATTGCGGTGATGCTCACTCGGACATGAAAACGAAGGTCGTTGTTCATGAACGTGGTGGCTACGAGAAGTGGCTCAACGAAGAATACGAAAAAGACCAAGTCGACTGTCGCGAGTTCGAAGGACAAGAACGCGAGGACTGCTACATTAGCCAAGGCCAGAAGATTTATGAATCCAAGGGCTGCAAGCAGTGTCACAGCCTCGATGGTAGCGCTGGTACCGGGCCAACATTCCAGGGAATGTGGGGACAGAGCCGCAGCTTCACCAACGGCACTTCTGGAAGTGTCGACGAAAACTACGTTCGTGAATCTGTGCTCGATCCAATGGCAAAGGTTCGCGCTGGATTCAGCCCCGTCATGCCTACCTTCAAAGGCAAGCTCAAGGACAAAGACATCGACGCCCTCAACAACTGGATGAAGGCGCTTTAGGAGTAATTCATGTCTAGCGAAGCAGCAACAGCGGACTCCGTACAAGAACCAAGCTACATCGATGTCAAATCGGGATTTTGGAGCTGGTTTGTAACGATCGATCACAAACGCATTGGCGTTATGTACTTGATCGCCATCCTCACAGCGTTTCTCTTAGGCGGCTTTTTCGCCCTGATGATTCGTGCCGAACTCCTCCTACCTGGCTCACAGCTGGTGACGGCGGCAACGTTTAACAAGCTCTTCACCGTCCACGGCGCCATCATGGTGTTCTTGGTGATTATCCCCGGCATCCCGGCCGCGCTTGGCAACTTTGTTGTCCCAATCTTGCTCGGTGCTCCTGATGTTGCGTTTCCTCGGCTAAACCTCGCCTCGTACTACCTCTACCTGTCTGGCGCGCTGCTGCTCATCTTGTCTCTCTTCCTTGGCGGCGTCGACACGGGTTGGACCTTCTACACGCCATACTCCACGACAACCGACACAGCCGTTGTGCCCGCGGTTGCCGGTGCCTTCTTACTTGGCTTCAGCTCGATCTTCACGGGTCTCAACATGATCGTGACGATTCACAAGTTCAAGCCCAAGGGCATGGGATGGTTCAAGATGCCTCTCTCTCTTTGGGGCATCTACGCAACCTCTGTCATCCAGGTTCTGGCAACTCCAGTCCTCGGACTTACGCTGCTACTCCTCTTTGTTGAGCGTATCGTTGGTATCGGAATTTTTGACCCAGCACTTGGCGGAGACCCAGTGCTCTTCCAGCACTTCTTCTGGTTTTACTCGCACCCAGCCGTGTACATCATGATTCTGCCGGCAATGGCCGTCATGAGCGAACTCATCACGGTGTTCGCAAAGAAGCACATTTTTGGGTACTCGTTTATTGCCTACAGCTCCATTGGCCTCGCGCTTCTGAGCTTTTTGGTTTGGGGACATCACATGTTCGTCTCGGGGCAAAGCACCTTGGCGAATATGGTCTTCTCGGCGCTCACCTTCTCGGTGGCCATCCCGTCAGCGATCAAAGTCTTCAACTGGATCGCGACGCTCTACAAGGCTGACATTCATCTTGACAGCCCGATGATTTGGGCGCTGATGTTCATCCTGCTTTTTGCGATTGGTGGGCTCACGGGCATCTTCCTTGGCACGCTCAACGTTGATGTACACCTTCACGACACCTACTTCGTTGTTTCACACTTTCACTACGTCATGATGGGTTCTGCTCTTATCGCCTTCTTTGGCGCGCTCCACTACTGGTGGCCCAAGATGACGGGAAAGATGTACGCGGAGAAGCCTGCGATCATCATGTCGCTCATGGTCTTCTTCTCTTTCAACCTCACGTTCATGCCGCAGTTTGTTATGGGCTCACGCGGAATGCCTCGTCGCTACTTTGACTACGACCCGCGCTTTGAACTGATGCACCAGCTCTCCTCGCTGGGAGCGTTCATCTTGGGCGTCACGCTCTTCTGCATCATCTTGAACCTCCTGATCTCGCTGAAGACCGGCAAGAAGGCTCCTGCCAACCCGTGGGGCGGCACGACGCTTGAGTGGCAAACGTCCTCTCCTCCTCCGCTGTACAACTTCCCTGTTGGCCAGCCAATTCCGCTGCCCGAACTCTATGAGTACGACGGGCTGTCCAAGGATGCAGAAGATGGTGGTTGGCAATACAAGAAGGACGCCGGTAACGAGGCCTAAGGCCTGACGGCAAGGATTGAAACGACCATGAGTCACCACACCATCAACGGTCACGACGCTCACGTCGCCCACCACTTCGACGGTCCTCAGCACCAATTCGATTCGGGCAAACTGGGAATGTGGACTTTCTTGGCGCAGGAAATTCTCTTTTTCTCAGCGCTCTTCGTGGCCTACATTGTCTTCCGCTACAACCACCCCGAGGTCTTTGCGTACGCGCACAAATACCTGGACGTGAAATACGGTGCTATCAACACGGCCGTTCTTATTTTCTCCAGTTTGAGTGCGGCTTGGGCAGTTCGCGCTGCTCAGAAAAACCAGCAGAAACTACTCATTGCTTGCCTGTTAACCACAATTCTATGCGCCTTTGCATTCCTCGGAATCAAGTACGTCGAGTACAAGCACAAGTTTCACATCGGCACGGTCTATGGCTGCAACTTCGCACCAAGTGAGACTCCTAATGGCACTAAGATCGATTGGCCCGAGGCTCCCAAAGGCCAATGCCGTGCACTCAAGGCATCCGAGGCCAAGATTGTCGTTGAGCCTCCAAAGGCTGCCGATGGCACTCCTCTAGAGCCGGGTTCTCCTGAAGCACTGAAGGCTATCGCCGAGGCAGACAAGAACTCGACTTCGCGCTATTCGCAACTGCCGCCGCCAAACACGAGCATGTTCTTCTCGATCTACTTCGCGATGACTGGCTTGCACGGAATTCACGTTCTCGCTGGCATTGCCGTCTTTATCTGGCTCCTCGTTCGTGCCATCAAAGGGCACTTTAGCGAGGCGTACTTCGGTCCAATCGACTTTGCTGCACTGTACTGGCACATCGTTGACTTGATTTGGATTTACCTCTTCCCACTCCTTTACCTGATTCACTAAGGATTATCACCGTGTCTGATCACAACGACAAAGACGAAAAGCACGACGAGCCCGAGACGGACGCCATCGAGCAAGAAGAGACGGAATCGGAAGAGAGCTCTGAAGAATCAGAGGCGTCCGATACTGAGGAATCTGAAGACGAGCAATCTTCGGAGGATGCTGCCTCTTCGGAGGATGCTGCCTCTTCGGAGGATGCTGCCTCTTCGGAGGATGCTGCCTCTTCGGAGGATGCTGCCTATTCGGAGGATGCTGCCTCTTCGGAGGATGCTGCCTCGGATGAAGAACTGGCTGCCTCCACGAAAGAGGAACGTGCAAAAGAAGCCAAGGCTTCCGAGCCTGAGCCAACTTCCGCGCACAACAACAGCGGTGATGATGATCACCACGATGATCATGGCCACGGACTCTCGCACATTGCATCAAGAAAGGTCCTACTTGGCACATTCGGCGCACTGATGGTTCTCACAGTGCTAACCGTTACTGCAACTTCTGTTGACCTGGGCTCGAGCATGAACCTCTTGGTCGCGATGATCGTCGCAACTCTGAAGGCTGGGCTTGTTTGCTTGTTCTTCATGCACCTTCGTTATGACAAAGTCATGCATACTGTGGTGTTTCTCACGGCACTTCTCTTTGCTCTCCTCTTTGTGAGTTTTTCGCTGATGGATAGCTCGGGGTACCAACAAGACATTGTTTGGGTCGAAGAAGCTGCTCCTTAACCTTAGAGACTTCTTTTGGGACACTGCGAGGCTGAAGTTCGGCCTCGCAGTTGTCGTTTCGGTGGCACTGGTGGCCTGTGGCCCACCCGCGAAACCGTCTGTGGTCCCCTCCGAACTAACGCCAGCGACGATTGCACCATTGGCAAACAACACACTCGCAGCCACGACCTTGCGTGTTCGCGTCTATGTTGGAGCCGATCATCGAGCGCGCGTCATTGGTTGGGAAGACGAGCTTGCAACCGTCATGCAGTGGGCCTCATCACTACTGTATCAAAAGAGTGCCGTGCAATTGGAGCTTGTCGAATCGGTTGCCTGGGAGCGGGCTGGTGGTCCACTGGAGAAAACACTCGCTTCGCTCGTTGCCAAAGATCCCGGTCTGGATGTGGATGTGGTCGTCGGCTTGGTGGATGCCCCAGAGAAATCCCTAGCCGACTTCGATTCTCTCGTACGAGTCGAAGGCAAAGCGCGACATATCGTGCTGCGTGGTTTTCACTGGCAGGCGGAAAGCGCAGCTTTGGGTGACAGCGCAGACCAGCTCGGCGAGACGGCCAAGGAACAGCTTCTCATTGCGCGTCGAAAGCACAAGCAGAGCGTGATGCTCGCTCATGGAGTCGCCGCTCTCTTTGGCGAGACTGCGGCGTTTGGGCCCCGCTATGAGATCACGATTCACGAGATAGGAGCCGATGCTGGCAAGCGGCTTAGAACGCTGATTCCACAAGAACTGGCGGCGCGCAAAGAAGCTGAGCTTCGAAAACCGCAACAACCCGAGCCTGGTGCACTCCGATTGATTGATAGGGAGAACTTGGGGCAGGTGCAGCTCCTATTGGAAGCGAAGAAGCCTGGCATCGCGTGGGAGGTGTTGGAGCCGCTATTGGAACTCTATCCGCAGAATGCAGAAATCGCCGTGGTTGGTTGTCTGGTCGCAGAGGCGCGAGATGCTACCGATGTCGCAACTCGGTGCAAAAGCGCCGTGTCTCTTGGCGGTAAAGATCCCGCGGTCTACCTGGCGCTGGCGCGAACGCAACTTGTGGCTGAGCCAGATGTTGCTCTGCAGAATCTTCGCCGTGCCGAGTCTCTCTTAGCTGACGACTCAAAGCAGTGGAGTGCCGTGGCCAAGGCATACAAGCAACTCTCACTTGCAACGCATGCCACGCGTGCCGCAGGAAAATCCTCGGATGCGGGCATTGCCACCTGGGCTAGGGAGAGCCAGGCGCGCTACGCCATCAACGTTGGTGTGGAACCCAACCGCGAAGGGGACTACCTGCGCTCATTAAAGGCGGCGCTCGCAGCCGTTTACGATGGCAACTTCTCCAAGGCAGCTGTCGCCGCGCAGAACCTAACTAAGAAATTTCCTAATAGCGTTGCTGGCGACTTTGTCGGCTGTGAGCTAGCGATGCACAAACGAAAGTATGATGATGCGCTGCGGGCCTGTCGTGCAGTAGTGGCGAGCCATCCAGAGAACTCCTGGGCTCGTTACCTTCAAGGCGTGGCCCTTGCACGTAAGGGACAACGAGAAGACGCTGTGCGCATGCTAAGCGAGGCCATCGACCGCGATGTTACCCTAGAACCCGCCTACAAGGCCCTTGGGCAGCTCTATCGCAAGGGCCGAGACAAGCGCCTAGCAGCACTTCGGGCTGCCTACAAGAAGACCTTTGGCAAGACGCTCTGAGTGTTTTCAGCTAAGGCGCTAGGCAGTACACATTTGCGATGGTGTCGATTGGCACCTGCAATCCTTCTGGGTAGTGCACCTTCGGAGAGAGACCCGTAGGCGTGTTCGAACACGCAGGGTTCTCGGTCAAGGTGAAGCAGGGCAAGGTGCTGGAGGACTGTGGGTCTACTTGGTTTTCACATGTTTCGATGCGCCGTTCGCCCAACCCAGGCTCTGTGAGTGTGACGATGCAATCAGGCTGCAGGCCCGCTGTGGAGGAATCTATGTCTACGAGATCTCCCGAGAGGCACGACGCAGCTCGATCGACAAGCAGGTTTGCAATGTCCTGTAGGGCGCCTGTGAGGTCGGGCTCGCAAATCGAAGTCTCCTGTCCGCTGTTCTCTGAAAAACCATTCACGAACGCACTGAGGCGGATGGGGGGAACAGCTTCTGCGTCTTCTCGTGTGCAAGAGAAGTCGAGCGCGACATAGTCGAGGTCCTGTCGTTCATCGTATTTGGCAACAACTTGGACGGGCTCCAAGTCACCGGCGATGGTTGCGACGAGAACTTGGTTTGGCGACCGTTTCAAGCCGTAGAGAAACTGTACGTATTCGTCGACGTCGTAGAGGTATTCGCTTCCATCTCGGGGAACGCATCCACTCCTTGGACCAATGCTGCGCACTTGTTCGCCGTCCTGATCACATTCGACACCAAATTCAAAGCACCGAAACGACTTCGGTGGACCAAGGGGAGAAGCAAGGTCCTGCACCGCACGATTGTAGACGTTGGTATTCTTCGCTGAGCAATCGTCCTCGTCGGTAACAATTACGACGGCAAGGTAGGCGTGATCGCGCAAGAATGAGTCTGCTTGTTGAGCGCTGAGTGCTCGCCGCATGGACTCTAAAGGTTGTTCAAACCCGCATCCTCCCGTGCCAAGAGCTGCCATGCAGGCGAATGTCTCTGCTGGAGTCCCAGAAAAGTTCTCAACGCGCGACCCGTCGTCCTGCACTATGCTTCTCAGAAACGGGCCGTCCATGCAGGAAGTCCCTAGAAAACGCCCCCCATCTCCCGATATGCCACAGATGTTTTGATCGCCTCCACCTCCCAAGTCTGTTGAGACCACTGCGATGTGAATGCTTGGCAAGCCGTCCGGGTGGTTTGAAAGCGTGTCGATGACTTGGCTGAACTTTTCGCCCAACGAGGTTTGCTCGCGCTCCATACTTCGCGAGTTGTCGATGACAAAGAGGATGTCGACATCACGGTTCTCGCTCACGTCAAACTGCACCTTCTCTTCGGCAACATGATCGATCTCCACCACCGCAAGGGTGCGGTCGGCACAGCCAGAAAGTGTAGACGCAAAGGGGGCGAAGAGCAGTGCAAAGAGCAGTGCCCCAATCGGTTTGGGCATAGGAGATCCAATCTCTGCGGCAGAATGCGCAGGAGCTAGTGGGGCAAGTGACCGTTGAACAACGATGAGCAAAGCGGCCAGCGAGCGAAGAATCGAGTTTGCTTGGTTAATGTCAGTGCACTAGCTAGTGCACCGGTGAGGAATCACGTGTGCGTTGCAAGCGGCGGCGACACCAGTGTGCCTTTGCTCTACAACTCCTAGTGGCCGGCTGTGGCGAATCCGTGTCGACCACCAGCGTTTTTTTCTCAACCGTGCTACTTGAGAATCTTCGCAGCAGCTTCGCGCACGAGGGCCGGGTAGGCTGTTTGTTTGTTCATTAGCCTAAGCTCGCTCTTCGGAGTTGCGCGTAAGACCGTCATAATCATGTCTTTGGTTAGCCTGCGGTTTGCAAGGAGCGCACGTCGAACCTGCGGAGACCCGAGCCATCCTCGATTGCTGACAATGATTTCGATGAGTGGTATCGGCAGCGAGGCCATGCGCGCAATACGCAGCACTTCGGGCGTTGTGAGTCTGGAGTTGCCCAGAAGCGTTTCCCAAACTGCTTTGCCATATGTTCGCTCAAGTGCCACTCGGTCGGCGAGTTCACCCTTGCGTGCGACCCTCTGCTGCTCGGTGTGCGAGAGGTTGCGAACGCGCTCTTGCGGTGTCTTTGCTAGCGGCTTCTTGTCTTGCTCACTCTTCTCACCCTTGCGCTTGTCGCTCTTGTCCTGCGTGTCGCTCTCTTGACCCTCTACCTTTGGCGTCTCCACGAGCGAGACAGGTCCCGGCTGCACGTCTGTACGAGTAATTCTCGATCGTCGAATCGGCCGTCCTCCTTCGCGAGGCTTGGCAACACCGACTCGTATGGACACCGGATTCGCGAGAACATCTGGAGTCGGGGCGTCGATGGTTACCTCGTTATCCTCCCACTCTGGAAGCTTGAGAAGGAGCGTGTCAATGTCGCTCAGCGTTCCCGTTCCAGGCTTTGGAAGGGGGGCCAGGGGATTGGCGGGATGGAGAACCCGTATCTCCACCTTTGCCTCATCAGACATTGCTTCATGGTACCCCATGCTCAGCGAATGATGAACTCCACCCGGCGATTGGCCGCCCATGCAGCTTCTGTGTGCTTGCGAATCTTCGGCTCATCCTCGCCGTAGCCAACCGCACGAAGCCTTTTCGTATCAACGCCAGCTTTGACTAGGAATGCGACGACAGCCTCTGCACGCCGTTGGCTCAGCTCTCGGTTGTACTCTCGGCTCCCGCGCTCGTCGGTATGACCTTGCACTTCGATAAGAGTGAGCTGCTCGTTTGTGTTCATGGTCATGGCTACGGCGTGCAGAATGTCGAACGAGTTATCTAAGATCTCTGCCGAGTTGTAACGAAAGTGGACCTTCTTGAGAATGATGATGCCGCCTGCCGTCGTTGTAAGTGGGCCACGGTCGGGACAGCCATCATCATCATCAACCGTGTTGTAGACCTCGCGAGTCTCCTCCGCCGATTCACCGTCTACTCGCGGACACTCGTCGTCTTCGTCGGGAATGCGGTCGCCATCATTGTCGATGTCTGGACAGCCATTGAAGTCTTCAAAGCCATCGAGGTCTTCTGGGTCATCAGGGCAGAGGTCATCGACGTCAAGAATTCGGTCTCCATCATTATCAACGTCTGGGCAGCCATCCAAATCGTCAAACTGGTCGACATCTTCCGGGTCATCCGGACAATCGTCTTCAACATCGACAACACCATCTCCGTCGCGGTCCAAGGGTTCATCTTCTGGGCATCCGTCTTCGTCGTCTACTCCATCACGATCTTCTGGGGTGTTGGGGCAAGCATCCTCGACGTCGAGAATGCCGTCTAGATCATTGTCAGGTTCTGGGCATCCGTCAGAGTCTTGGAAGTCATCGTAGTCTTCTGGATCGTCAGGGCATTGGTCGACGTCATCTTTGAGACCGTCGCTGTCTCGGTCACCAACATTGGGCTCGAAGACGATACCTAGATAGGCTCTGGCATCCGGGCTGCCAGCGGTATCAGGGCGCAAGCCTGCGCCACCACCCAGACTCAGAAACGAGCTTTGCGCCAGGTAGACCTTGATGCCGGTAAGCGCCTCGACGGGCTGGTAGTTTTCTGCGTTCGGAACGACTTGGCCAAATACCTCGGCAATGACTTCGAACGTTTCTGGTACGAGCATATAGGAGAGCCCTACTCCATAGGGTAGCGCAAGGCCGCTTGCCACGCGCACACCGGTCATTGGGCCTGCAATGCCAGAGATAACCGGCGGTGTGTCATCAACGAAATCTCTGGATGCGAGTGGCATTCGAATCCCTGCGTTGGCAGCAATGCCAAGCGAGCCGATTTTTGTGTCTGCAATGATTCGCAGGTGGGGTGTGGTCGTGTCCGCACCGAGCCAACGATCTGGTTCGCTCACCGTAGGAAGCTCTACACCTCCTGCCACGGCCAAGCCAAATCGCGAACGCGAAGTGTCAAGAAGGCGCCATTTTAGCTGAAGATCCAAATTACCAATTCCTTGACCCTCAAAAGAATAGTTCTGATCGTCGTTGGGATCGTTTGGAGTGTCGGCACCAGCATCAGGGCTGCGGTCTCCGCTCACGACACGAAAAGGCAGAGCGACGCCAACTTGCAGCTCTTGTCCCAGAACACGCAAACCAAGAGCACCCAGCAGTGTCGGCGAGAGAACGTGCTCCACGCGATAGGTGCTTTCGTTGCCTTCGAGTTTGAGAAGGCCCTTCGCCCAGCCTGTTACCAGCCCCATCGAAGGCTCGAGGTGCCCAAGGACCTGAGACCTGTCGAGGGTCACCATTCCCTTCGAATCTTGCGCTGGACGAAATGCTTGCAAGTCCAGATTTCCGCCGCTGTCAGCATTGGCCTGAGAGGAGAATACAGTGAGGATGGTGGCGAGAGCGCACGCAGACGCGCGCCACGCAGAGTTGTGCATTGGCATAGGTATCCCTTCGCTGGCGTTCTAGCGCCGGCTCAGTTGTTGGTTGCTGTAGGCGAAGTTACTCGGACTGCTTTGACCGAATGATGCGAGAGGCGAGGCCTTTGAATACGCCTTGTGGGAATCGCTGTTGGTAGCTGTGTGCGGCAGTGCGGCACGAAGATGAGTAGTTTTCTGAGTCGCAGCTTGAGAGCACGCGAAGCCAGAGCATGTCTTCCGATTCACGGCCTCGTGGGAAACGCCGAGCATACTGCTTGGCTGCTTTGACGACTTCGCTGCGCTTGCCGAGCTTGAAGTACAGGAGATAGGCGCGGCTGTAGAGGGCAAATGATGCTTCGTGGCCTGTGGCCGTCGCACCAAGTCGCTCCAGTTCAACCACGGCCTTCTTTGGGTTGGACGCTGCTACGTCCAGAAATTCGCGAGCCTTGGGGCCGTGGCTTGGTAGCACAACGGGGCGAATCGGTTTCGCATTCTTGAGAACATCTCGTAGTCTCACTGTGCCGCCGTCTTGCGCAAAGCGCTGCTTTGGTTTGCGGTTGTTGCGAGAACTTTTGGACGTGTTCTTTGCTCCTGGACTTCGAGTGTCCTCCTCGTCTTTGGGCGAACCGTTGTTTGCAAGGACTGCAGCATCAAGGGGGCCCGCCTCGTCATCTTTCTCGGGCAACAGACTTGCCACCGAAGTCTCCGCATCAGGAGAACCTTGCCATGACTCACCTGCATGCAAGCGGAGTGTTTCGTGACTCGTGGCCACACTCACGATGCCGTGCTGGACCGCTACCTGGACTGTCCTCTTGCGCTTCACGTCGAAGGAGGTGCCGACGACAGTGACATCCACATCGCCTGCCCGAACCTGAAACTCCGGGCGGTTCTTGCGAGGCTCTACATCGCAGTGGACAGAGCCACCCGCGAGCAGAATGAGCGTGCGTCCATCCACAAAGCGCTGGATCGAAATGTCGGTGTTTTCTGCGACTTCGATCTTCGCGTCGCCAAGGATGAGGCGGTCGATCTGGCCGGGGCCAGTAACGAGTTTCGTTGGTCGAAGCGCCTCTGGGGAGGCGCTTGGAGAGCCTGCTGCACGCAAGTTCAATGCTATTGCCAAGACAACACCGGCAACCGCGACCATGGCAACCGCAACCTTTGACCATCGAGAGTAAGAAGAAGTCTTAGTCTGTGGGAGCTTCGAGACTTCATTCACAATGCCTCGCTCGATGCGTGCAAGGCGAAGCTCATCAACCTCGGGTACGGGGATTTTGGATCCGAGATTCATAGTTGACTCCCGTCGTGCTCTTGGTCGTTGGCTTCGAGTAGCTCGGCAAGGATCGGATCGGTACTCGCCAGTTTGAAGAGGGTTCTTCGCGCCCTCCAGATTCGTAGCTTACACGCCGATTTACTCGCTCCTACAAGACTGGCAACTTCGCTCACGCTTCGTCCGTCAATTTCGTGGAGGGCAAACGCAACACGCGATGCGACGGGAAGCTCGCTAAGTGCGGAATAGAGACGACGCACAGCTTCGCGAGATGCCGCTTGATGACCGGGGCTTGGGCGCATGGACTGTTCTTCATCGAGGGTGTCATTGGGCAGCGGGAGCTTCTTTTGCTTCGCGATGTGCCGATACGCGACCCGCACTGTGATGCGATCGATCCAGGTTGCGAGCTTCGCCTCCGCTCGAAATGTGGGCAGTGACTTAAAGACCTGGATGAACGAATCCTGGGTGAGATCGTCGATGTCCCGATTGGAGCCTAGGATTCGGTAGAGTGTGCCGTGGACGCGCTTGTGATAGGTCCGAAACAGCTCACGGGTGGCCGCCTCTTCGCCGCGGTTGCAGCGGTCGACCAACAGGACGTCGGCGACGAGTGAGACTTGGGCTGTCACAGATAGATTGTGGCAAGCTGTGGCGCCCAGGTTACAAGCCAAGTCTAGAAACCCAGAAATTCTCTCTGCCTGTGGGTAATTTCAGGGCTTTACAATCCTTTATCGTGATGGAGTAGGATGCGCGCCGTGAGCGAAGCAAACGAATCCAACGATGATTTCGCGGCCATGCTGGCCGAGTTCGAACCCGCAGCGCGCGGCACCGGCCCAAAGAAGGGCCAGATGGTAAAGGGCCGCGTCGTCAACATCAGTGGTAGCTCGGTCTTTCTTGACCTCGGTGGCAAGTCGGAAGGTGCCATCGACAGAGAAGAACTCCTAGATGCAGATGGCGAACTCTCCGTGAAGCTAGGCGACTCGGTTGAGGCACGTGTTGCAGAGGTCGATGGGCCTTCTGGCTGTATCGTTTTGCGTCGGGGAATCACCAAGGGATCGAATGCGGGCGAAGCGCTGCGTGGCGCCTACGAAGCAGGCATTCCCGTCGAAGGTTTAGCAACAGGGCTAAACAAGGGTGGCTTGGAAGTGGAAGTCGCAGGCATGCGCGCCTTTTGTCCTATCTCACAAATCGACGTGCGTTTCGTTGAGGATGCCAACCACTTTGTTGGCCAGAAGCATCAGTTCAAGATCACAAAGCTTGAGCAAGGTCGTGGCAAGAACATGAACATTGTGCTTTCTCGTCGCAAGCTTCTCGAAGAGGAAAACGCAGCGCAAGCCGCAGTCTTGCGAGAGACGCTAAAAGAGGGAATGGTACTCAAGGGGCGCGTGACCACGCTTAAGGACTACGGCGCATTTGTCGACCTTGGTGGCATCGAAGGCATGTTGCACATCTCCGAGTTGGGACACGGCAGAATTGGGCATCCCAGTGAAGTTCTGAGTGTGGATCAAACTCTCGACGTCAAGGTCATGAAGATCGAGCCAGCAGTGGGACGCAAAGAGGAGCGCATTAGTCTCTCGGTAAAGGCGCTACACGAGTCGCCATGGGCGAGCTTTGGCGAGACACTAAAGACGGGCACACAAATCCAAGGCACGGTCGTTCGGCTTCAGCCTTTCGGTGCGTTTATCGAGCTCGCGCCCGGCGTCGAAGGCTTGGCACACATTTCCGAGCTCGGTGCTGGAAAGCGCATAAACCACCCTCGCGACGTCTTGGCCGAAGGCGACTCGGTTCAGGTCACGGTGCTTTCGGTTGACCCATCGGCACAGCGAATCTCGCTAACGCTGCGTTCGCCTGACGATATTCCAAACGAGCAGGCAGATCGCCAAGCCGTGAAGGAAGTGAACGCAGCGAACAACAAGGGCCTTGGCACCTTCGCGGATCTCCTACAGGGCAAGCTGTAGCCTCATCGCCGGCTGTGGGGCGTCAACCCGCAGCTGGTTCCGCTGACGAGCTGGCCCCAACCAGAGGTTCACGACGCTTCTGCGCTGCTCCTAAGGCCCAGAGGCTAGCTGCACGTACGCAATGGGTACCGCCGCGCCCATGGCGATGAGAATGGCACCACGGCCGACGAGACCTTTGCGTCCTTTGAGCATAAAGGCGCCAGAGATGGCCAGGTAGAGCAGTAGGATTGCGTAGCCATCGGCGATGTAGGTCCATGCAGACTTGCCGCGGTTGTAGTGCAGCCAGTTGATAGCACGTAGCAGGAATCTCGGTTTCTTGCTGGCGACTTTCACTGTTCCCGAAGCTGTGTCGAGTTGTGCTGTGGAATCGGCAAGACTCACTTCGAAGACCGTATCGGACTCAAAATAGGATGCCTGCACGTCGTCTTCGTGGACTCCCAAGTGCTCGATGACTCTTTCGGTGAGCAGCTCTTCGTCCTCGGAATACGGACCTGCCAGTTTCGAGGTTTCGACTACGCTCTTGAAGTTGGGATCCCAATCGCCAAGGTGATTGATGGCAAGGCCCGAGATGGCGTAGACAAACGTTAGGCCTACGGCAAGGTAGCCGATGTCTCGGTGAACGGCCCGGAGCCACGCACGCCATCGCTTCTTTATTGTCGCGCCAAAACTTCGCTGCGGTTTTGCAGCGGGCTTTGCATCAGCCATAGCGCTGTTCTTTCCAAGGATCCGCGATGTTGTGATAGCCACGGGTTTCCCAGTAGCCCGGTTTGTCGCGCTTCACAAAGCGGATGCCTGTGAGCCACTTAGAACTTTTCCAGAAGTAGCGATCTGGGACGAGCGCTCGAACTGGCGCTCCATGCTGACGTTTGAACGGCTTGCCATTGAGGCGATGTACGACCATGACGTTTGGCTTGAGCGCCTCCTTGAGTGAGACGTTTGCGGTGTAGCCATGAGCCGACTCGAAGATTACGAAGTGCGCATCTTTCTTTAACCCTGCTTGCTCTGCCAAGGTCTTGACCCGAACTCCGCGCCACAGTCCGCCAAGCATGGACCATCCGGTAACGCAGTGCACGTCGGCCTCTTGCTCGACTTGCTTCATGGCCAAGAGCTCGTCGAAGTTGAGCGTGAACGGCTTCGCAACTTCGCCGTGGACTTTCAGGCGAAAATCCTTCATCTTCGGATTCCCCGGTTCGCCGCCCATGGGTCGCAGACTCTCTAGAACCTTCTGTCCAGGTGGCAGCCGTTTGCGTCCATCGTCGCGAGTTTGGCCCTGCGCCTTGCGGGTTAGGTCGTCGCCTGCGAGCCGGTAAATGCCGCCACCAAGGGCGACGAGCAACGTGCCAGCGCCCGCCTTCTTAATGAACTCCCGACGCTCGATGCGTCGCTTTATACGATCGTTGTCACTTGGTTCGTCAGTACTCATAGGCCCAAAGCAGAGGGGTTTCGTCCACTACTACGAGGTAGACAGACGAGGGTTACAGAAGCTTGCCATATACCGGCACAAGTGTCCCAGACGTTGTTGCGTTGGCAGGTGAGATCAAGAAGTCCACTACAGCGGCAATTTCAGCGGTCTTTGGCCAGCTTGCGTGGTCAGCATCGGGCATTGCACTGCGATTGGCAGGCGTATCCATGATGGCAGGGAGGATGGCGTTGACTGCGATTCCCTCGGCGGCGACTTCCTTGGCCAGACACTGGGTTAGTGAGGCGACTGCTGCCTTTGAAGTTGTGTATGCGAGCATGCCACCCACAGGTTCAACGGCTGGACGGGCAGCAACGTTCACGATTCGGCCGCCCGCCGTGGCTTCACGCATACGAATCACCGCTTCACGACAGGATAGAAAGCATGAGGCGGTGTTCATGAGCCACATGCGCTCGAAGTTGGCAAAGCTTGTGTCGGCGACTCCGCCCATAGCGAAGCCACCAGCAATGTGCACAGAGGCCCAAAGGGAAGGGGGCTTTGAGAAGAATTCTTTGACGGATTCTTCTTTTGACAGATCGACGTTGGCAGTCTGATGTACGCGCTCCTGTTTGTCGAGCTCTGCGTCGATTTCCTTGTAGCAGGGAATCCAAATGCGTGCTCCTTGCTCGAGCAAGAGCGAGACCACTGCGCTGCCTAGCGCGCCTGTTCCACCCGTAACGACGATGTGCTTGTTGTCCAGATTGTTGCTCATAGGTTGTTCTCTTCAAAGTCTACGCGTGCTCTGTGCTGCGAAGTTACGTGCTGGTACAGTTTCTGAGCACCATGGAGAAATCTGAGTCAGAGCCGTGCCCACCGCGCAAACCACCTGTGGCGCTGGCTCTCATCAATCGTCCCGAAGGAGGACCAAGAACGCTGAGCTTGGAGCCAGCGGATTTGCGTCTGCTCAAGCAGGTACTCAACTGGGCTGGCTACCACACCTTCCTTGTCGATATCGATGATGATGTGGATCGAATCAACGACGCTGTGGTCCTCTATAAGCCAACCGTGATCATAAACCTCGTCGAGCACATGTTTGGTAGCGCTCGAGGGGCTCCTGCCGTGGCGGGCATGCTCGATCTCTTTGGCTACGTCTATACAGGTAGCGAACCCAGCGTGCTGCTTGATTGTCTCGATTGGGGCAAGGTGCAAATTCTGCTTGAGCATGCAGGTCTGCCACTGTGCAACGGCAGAGGAACGCGTCGCCTGCACGCATGTCTGTTGGGCAATGATGAGGTGGAAGTGCTTCCTATCGGCGAGAGTGTGCTGCTAGAGGGCGAGCCGGCTGTTGAGCAAGACACAGCCGAGCCAGCTGTTCGCCATCGCATCGAACACCTGTCTCGCCAAGTTTGGGATGTGCTTGGGCTGCGCGATGTAGCGCAAATTGATTTTGCTGTTTCGCAAGCAGGCCGAGTTAGCATCACTGGTGTTACTGCGGCCGTGGATATTTTTGGGATGGTATTTCGTTCGGCAGCGGCTGGTCGCGAAGGTGGCATGCCGGGAACGATTGTTCGCCTCAGTCGTCTTTGTCACGAGCGGTTGCCATCAGAAGAACTCTTAACTCATCCGCTGCCGAGCGTTTGACCGACAGACGCTGGTTCGAACCGCCGCGTGGCTGATGGAGAGGCGGGTGATGAGCCGCCTAGAGGTATGGAGAGAGCAGCTTGGCTGCTGAGTTTCTCAGGCGAATCGCCAGGCTCCGACCTCTAAGCTCCTCCGCCTTCACCAAAGTGCTCTTGGCGAGCACCTCTTGGTGATGCTCGCTGAGAGTCTTTGCGAGTTCCGGATCGTAGATTTCAACATTGAACTCGAAGTTGAGTCGAAGGCTTCGCGGATCAAGATTGGCTGAGCCGACATTGAGATAGAAGTCATCAATGACAATGAGCTTGGAGTGAGAGAACGGCGCCGGCTGCCTGAATACTTGGATTCCGTGATCGATAATTTCCGGCAACATGGCGTTACAAGCCCAGTCAACCACCGGTAGGTTGCTCTCGATGGGCAGAATAATCTGAACAGAGACGCCACGCAGTACCGCTGCTCGAAGAGCAGAAACAAGTTCCCTACTGGGAATGAAATAGGGCGTTAGAATTCGAACCGACTCACGGGAGCACGCCAAGGCGCCAATCAAGATCCACTGAAGCGTTTCGAAGTCCTCGTTTGGGCCGTCTTTGATGCCGCGGCATAAGGCATTGCCTGCGGCAACAACCGGCGGAGTCTCTGGCCATGTGTCTTTGCCAACTCGAAAACACCAATCCTCCGAGAAGACTTCTTCGAGGGTGTGAACAATTGGGCCTTCCATGGCGAAGTGAAGGTCTTGAATGGGGTGCTTTGGCTTGGACGAATGCAAGTTGTCGCCCGCAATGTTGATACCGCCTGTGAACCCCTTTTTGCCATCAACAATAAGAATTTTTCTGTGATTGCGAAGGTTGAGCAGGAACATGCGTCTACCCAGTCGCAGCGGTAGGAAGTGCTCTAGCCGCACCCCGGGTTTCCCTTCGAGGTGCTTTCGAATGTGCTTTCGACCCACATGGCTTCCGATGCCATCAACGAGTACTCGCACGTCCACACCGCGCGCTCCTGCGCGCACTAACGCCTCAGCAATCGCCCGACCTGCAATATCGCCGACAAAGAGGTAGCTCATGAGGAATACGTAGTTCTTTGCAGCATCAATGGCGCTGATCATCGCAGGGTAGGCGTCATCACCGTTGTGCAGTAGTTCGACACAGTTGTGGGTTAGCAGCGGCTTGCCTGTGACACGCCTCGATAGCTGCAGAAGGGCCAGCATCGGCTCTTCCATATCGGGATGGGAATCACGTAGCTCGGCGACCGACCTTTGGTGCGCTTCCAACAGGCGACCGCGAGAGAAGAGGCCTCGTGCTTGCCACTGGCGCGCACGAGTCTCAACACGATTGATTCCGAAGCCCCAGTAGAACATTGGCCCGATCACGGGGACGAGCAGGCAGGTGAGCAGCCAACTAAACTGTGCCCGTGGGTCGCGCTTGTGAAGGAGCGCGTGACCTGCAGAGCCAACTGCCATTGCGGCAGCTATGACCAAAACAGCGATGAGTAGGAAAGAGGGAACCACAGCTATGTTCCGAAAGCAGAAAAGCCGACCCATGATGAGGCCGGCTTCACTGTACCAAGTTGAGGTTGGCTTGCTACTCGATTGGCTCGAGGGTTCGGCACGCGGCGTCGAAGGTCGCTACTGCTTCGCCAAGAGCAGTCGATAGATCGCCATCACAGATGGAAGAGAAGACCGCGTTCTCGCCCGTCTCAGAGACAAACTGCTGAAGGTTTGCCGCGTGTGAAGCTTCGCCGAAGCTCGAGGTACACGCGCTTGGTCCAGCAATCACCGCCGTTGCCCAACGTCCACGACTGCCGGTAAGCGTATCGAGAAAGTTGATGGTGTCACTTGGCGGCAGGTAGTCGGCGTTGTTCGTTCCACACTGGTCATTGCCAATGGTGAAGTTGTTGTCGGTGCGCGAGCAATCGTCCTCGTCCGTGAGAATTACAACAGCGAGCAATGCATCTTCACGAAGGAAGCCCGCGTTGGTGCCATCGGAGATGCGATCGCCAAGTGCAAGTTGTGTTGTATAGAGAGGCATTTCAAGGCTAGGGCCGCCGGTGCCAACGTTGGCCACACATGAGAATGTGCTTGATACATTGCCGTCCGTGCGGTCGATCCATCGGTTCGTCATGCCGCATTCCTGACGCATGACGCCGTTGTCACCGCTTTCGGACATTGGGAGTGGTGGAATGGGAATGGGAATCGGCAGGCCTTGACTTGGGTCAATCACATAGTCCAGGTCTCGGCCCGTCGTTGTAACGGCAATACGGTAATCCAAGAGGCCGTCTGCCGCCATGTACTCATCGAGCACGTTGATGAACTGGGGAAAGTTCTGGCCAAGGTTCCCTTGCTCTTCCGCCATGGATCCAGAGTCATCAATGACAAAGAGGATATCCATTTTCGAGCAAACTTCAGGAGGAGCTGCATCAGTGAACTCGCTTGAGCCGCCGCCGCCGCCGCCACCGCCGCCGCCGCCATCGGTGCCAACGTTGCCAGTGAAGCCGTCTTCGTCGCTTACGCCACAGGCTGCCAGAAGAAGAGCACTCGCTATACAGAACTTATTCATCAATCCCCCAAAGGTGTGTCGTGTGCGCCGAGAGGCCCCCAGCGCCCGAAAGTTGGGACACGCTACTACATTGAGAGGCAGCGGCAAAGAGGTTTAAGATTGGCCAGACCTAGCAATATCAGCTGCTTATAGGTCTAGCCACTCTTGGAATTTGGCGAGTGGCCAGGAGTTGATGATCCGATCTTTGGGGACCCAGCCCCGATGACTCTGCTGAACACCAAAGCGAATGCCCGATAAGTGGTCGGCATGATGAGCATCTGAGTTGATGGAAAAGACGTTTCCAATTTCGCAGGCTCTTCGCAGAACATCGGCGGGCGCATCGAGCCGGCTGAGGCCCGAATTGATCTCGATGGCAACATTCGCATCCTTGGCAGCTTGTAAGACCGCATCAATGTCACACTCAATGCCCTCTCGTTTGCCAATGCTGCGGGCCAGCATGTGACCCAGAATACGCACTGAGGGTTCCTGCATCGCAGTGATGAGTCGCTTGGTCTGAACCTTGGCATCGAGATCAAAGTGCGAGTGGATGGATGCAACACAGAGGTCGAACTTCGCCCGCTGCTCTTCTGAGTAGTCGAGCTCACCATCTTTGCCGATGTTGAGCTCACATCCATGAAGAATACGCATCTCGGGATATTTCTTACGCTCTCGTGCAATCTCCTTTGCGATCTCCGCGTGTGCGATCTCGTCGATGCCATTGATGCGCAAATCCTTGCCGTGGTCTGTGATGGCGATGTAGTGGTAACCGAGTTCGTTGGCGGCTGCCAGAACATCAGCAACGCTGCTCTTGGCGTCACCTGAGTAGCTTGTGTGCACATGCAAGTCACCCTGCAGGTCTTCGGTCTTCACGAGGATTGGAAGGGCGTGCTCAGCAGCCTTTGCAACTTCGCCAAGGTCTTCGCGCATCGTTGGGGGAATCATTTGCATGCCGAGAGCGTTGTAGATGTCTTCTTCTGTCGCGCTTGCCAGAACCTCTTCGGTCTCCAGCGAAACGAGGCCGTACTCGTTCAGCGTTGAGCCTTGATCGAGCGCGCGTTGCCGGAGACGGATGTTGTGAGCTTTCGAACCGGTGAAGTAGAGGAGGGCCGCTCCGTATTGCTCGGGTTCGACAACGCGCAAGTCGACCTGGATGCCAACCTCGGCAACGATGGAGGACTTTGTGTCGCCCCGTACCAGAATTTCTCGTACGCGCCCCATGTTGACGAAATACTCCATGATGGGCTCGGGCTCCGTGCTGGCGACAACCACATCAATATCAGCGATGGTCTCGCGAAAGCGCCGTAGCGAGCCCGCATATTGAACCTGTTGCACTCCAGGGAGAGCGGCAATTTCCTCCACAAGTGTTTCTGCGAGCGGCAATGCCTTGCCAATGGGGCGCCGGTCTTGTTTGCTGCCAATGCGCTCAATCGCCTTTGCAAGCTTCTCTTCGCTCTTGGCTCCCATGCCCTTGAGATCGCGAATCTTCTTGGCATTAATTGCCGCCTTTAGGTCTGCGAGATTCTCTACTTGCAATTCGTCGCGAAGTCGCAACAGCGTCTTTGGCCCGAGACCAGGGATGCGGGTGAGCACAACGAAGTCTGCTGGATACTTTTCGCGAAGCTCTTGGAGCCTAGGGATTTTCCCTGTCTTGAAGTACTCGTTGATTTTCTGTGCGGTTGACTTGCCGATTCCCTCTAGCTTCGTTAGTCGAGACACTGTCATCTCTGAGAGTTCTTCTCGTGTCGACTTGAGCGTCTCGGTCGCATTCTCGTAGGCGCGAACGCGAAACGTTGCAGGACCTCCTTCGTCGAGCGTCAAAAGCTCAGTGAGTTCCTGGAAGAGTTCGACGAGTTCTTTGCGGCTCGGCACGTCGCGAGTCTACCTGCGTTTTCGCACCACCAGGCTGCCTACGCAGCCATCGCGTAGCTTGCAAGTGCGTGACTTGTTGGCACCGATGGCCTTGGTCCCAGACCCTGGGCTTCTTCTCCGCGCTCAGCCTTGGGCTCTTCTTTGGCCTTGGCTTGCTCTTCTTGCGCTTCTACGGCCATTTCTGCGCGTGCGGCGCTAGCCATTTGACTGGCCTTCGCTGCAATTCTCTTGTCTGCGGTAGACGGCTCAGCAGGAGCAAGTGCAGAACGACGAATCGTTTCTGCCTTGCGAATTGTCTTCTCCGGGTCGCCAGGTACAGGCGCTGTGTCGATGTTTACGTGACCGCCAATCGCGTATTGCTGGTTGTCAGGCCCGCGCTGGTATTCATAGTGGATACCACCGCTGGCGAGCCCTCCAGCCGCTGCGACATGAGCTTGCTCATGGGTGCGAACTTCCGCGTCCCGCGCCTTGAGCTCTTCAACGTCCTTTTCCTGCTCGGGCGTTAGCTCGCCAGGACGCAGTCTCTTCTCCGCTGGCGCAGGAGTCTCGCTTTCAAGCGCATGCCGGGCTTCAGGAGAGAGCGTGACTCTGGACGCTTCCTTGCCTGCATGTCCCGCGCGTTGCGGGCCATGGCCCTCTTCCTCATCGTCTCGGGGATCGACTCGGCCGTAGGAGGCAATGCCCTGTGAGGCGATATTTGTAGATCCAATCTGCATCAAACAAATCTCTGTAGACGTGGATCGGTCGCCTTCAAGCAACTTGAAGGGCTTGCGTGAGATTCTTGAGAGATTGTCCTCGTGGTAGAACCTGCCAACCATGAGGCTACTGCTCAGCGCCCTGTTTGGAATGCTCTTCCTAGCAGCTTTTGTTGCGTACTTTCTGATGAGCTCAGTTGTTGGGTATGTGGACTCGCCTGACCGCCTCGTGGAGTCAGCGACTGAGGGCGGGCTTCGAGATGCGATCGTGGAAGAGACGGCGGAGTACATCGCCAGCGAGGTCGCGGCAGATCCAACGCTGGAAAACATGTCGGTGCCCGAACTGCGAACGATCGTCGGCACTGTCATTACGAAAGACTGGCTTGAAGACTCGCTCGTCTTGGCTCATAAGGCCTTCAAGAGCGCAATTCATGGAGCCGAGGCGAGCGCTGTCTTGGACTTGCGTGGGATCAAGTCGGCACTGGGAACGGCACTCTCGGACCTAAAAGTGCGCGCTGAAAGCAACTGCGAAATGCTCCTTGGTGCCGACGCCTGCTCTGATGAACAAGCGTCGCGCGCCATGGTTGCCACATTTGAAACACGAGCGCTTCTCGCGATTGCTGAGTTGCATGATGAAATTGATCTCATGCAAGAGCTGCGAGGTTCTCAACGGGACGATGCTGCGCAGCTGCAGAAGGGGCTTGAGAGTATGCAAACGGTTCGCATGCTAGCGCTTGTCGCTCTCATCATCAGCCTGGCACTCTTCATTGCTTTCAACACCCGGCCGTTTTCTCGCTTTGCGATTTCCACGGGCATCCTCGCTGTCGTTTCAAGCGTGGTCTATCTCATCACCATCGCCATTAGTGAGGGCATCGCAACTGATGAAGTCGCGAAGCAAGCCGAGCTCGAAGGCGACTCAGGCGCTGCAGCTCTAGGATCGAAGATCGCAACTCAGCTTGTTGGTGATGCTGTGACAGGCGCTACCTTGCCAGTGACGATGGTGGGGCTTGCGGGGGGAGCACTCATTGTGCTCGGAGTGCTCGCTTCTCGTGGCAAAGCTCGTTCCTGAGCGTTTTGCGCCTTTGATAGAATCTCGGTCATGTCGATCGTGGCCCAACTGGGAGCAGGAGAGCAGAGACTTTGGCGATTGGTTGCCGAGCGGTGTAAAGACAGCGCCGATCTAGCATCAATCGACAAGAAAATCTGGGATCTATTTGGCGAGCGATGGGCCATCATGTTTACCGATCTCTCAGGGTTTTCCCGAGGGGTTGAGAGTTTTGGCATCATCCACTTTCTGCAGGTTATCTACGAATACAATACCCTTGTGGCGCCCATTATTGATGACCATCAAGGGTTTCTTCTTAAGGTGGAGGGCGACAGCCTGATGGCGCTGTTTCGGCGGCCCGATTCAGCACTTCGTTGTGCCGTGGAAATGCAGCAAGCCTGTCAACGCATCAATAAGCGACGTAGTGAGGAGGAAGCAATTCTGCTTTGCGTGGGTCTCGGTTATGGCGACGTCTTGCGCGTTGGTGAGCACGAGGTCTTTGGCGCCGAGGTGAATGCCACGAGCAAGCTCGGAGAGGATACTGCCAACTCAAACGAGATCCTGGTAACCGGCGCAATCGAAGAACGTTGCCGCGAAACCGAAGGAGTTGCCTTTGCACCCATGGACGTTTCGATCCCCGGTGCAGCCAGCGTATTTCGGGTTGACTACTAGAACACCACGCTTGCTCGCAAGCGTTAGCTAGTTTTTGTCCCTAGCGGGACGGAAACTAGCTAGTGATTCAATTGAGCGCGCTCACTCGTCTTCTCGTTGACGAGCCAACGCTCATCGTGGTTCACCGGTCACCTTGCCTCAGCAAGCTCCCTCTTGCCAGCAAACGAACTCTCTTCGTTTCAGATGACCAATGTCACTAGCGCATTGCGAGCGCGCTGCCCGTGGGAGCACATTCGCTCGCTGTAGCAGCCCAATCGTTGAAATCGGCTAAGGTCGATATGAGATTGCGAATCTCAGAATAATTCTGTTGTGATCGCTGCGCGCTTCCACTGCCATCGAGCAGCCAACCGTCAGCTTGAAATAGTGCCTCAAGGACATCGGCAGAGGGTTCGGCACCCGCAGCGAGATTGAGCTGCACGGCGGCCATTGCCAGGGCGAGATCAGCTACGACATTACCCTTGCTGCTTGCCAGGTTGAAGAGTCGGGCGCGGCCATAGAGTTGGTCGCCAATCAGGATTTCGTCGGTTGGCCAAGTGCTGGAGATCATCCAATCATCGATGGTTGCAGCGCAGGCTGAATCGGTTGTTGGAGGTGAATTGCTGGTCGTGGCGTGTGATGTGGAGCCAGAGGTACCGGTGAGCGCGAGCAAAGCCATGATGGCGGATGTTGCGAGTGTCGCAGCGAGCAGAAGGGAGACCGGACGAGCCATGCATTTGGGTTGAGCAAGAGTCGATCCAATCCAGTAGATTCGTAATCTCATGCAGTTATGAGGGTGGCGGCTTCATAACTCGCCAGATCTATGGAGCATCGAAACGCCGTCTGGGGACTTCAGTCCGAGAATGGTCAGACTTGCTCGGTCGGGGACTTCAGACCCAGGATTTTGGCCCCTAGTCCCGTCAGTCTGCCTGTATTTACAGAAAGTTGGAGCCGCAGAAATCGGATCTGATGTTGCAAATGTAGAGCCCTGACCATGCTGACCAAACTCTCAACTCGGCGCTTCTTCGTGACCATGTTTGCCCTCACTAGCCTGGTGCTAGCCACGGCTTGTGCTTCCTCGACGGCGAACAACCCAA
Source organism: Kofleriaceae bacterium (assembly GCA_024762925.1). Taxonomy (GTDB): domain Bacteria; phylum Myxococcota_A; class Polyangia; order Haliangiales; family Haliangiaceae; genus NORP324. Next base: position 49,086 of record JANTGM010000006.1, read on the forward strand.
GGGTTGCCGTCATGCCTATTGTTGGCAGTGATTCGGCACATGACGCGGTGAACCGAGCTGTGGATCGCCGGTACAACTTAGTTTCAACGAGTAAGTACAAGCGTGCAGCCAAGCGCCTTGATGCAAAATCGAGTGAGTCCAAGGACATTCGCCGCGTCTCTCGCAAGCTCGACATCGATGCCGTGGTGCATGGAGAGTTGGTCAAGAAGGGGCGCAAGAAGTACGAACTTCGCCTTGTGTTGCGAGCTGGTGAGTCCGGTAAAGAGTTCGACACGATTCGGGTCAAGCTCAAGTCAAAGAAACTCAAGAAGGATGACCTTCGCAAAGTTCGCAAGAAGCTGTATTCGGCGCTCTCTGTTGTTGAAACCTGGGACCGTGATGATGATGAGGACTCTCGGCGCTCCCGGGCAGGCTCGGGCAGTTCAAAGCGCGAAATGGCACGTGCACGAAAGATGCGTGAGCGCAAACACGACAAAGCGCGTCGTGACGAAGAGCGTCGCGATGAAGAGCGTGCAAGGAAGGATCGCAAGCGCGAAGAGAAGGAACGCAAGCGCGCTGAGAAAAAGCGACGCAAAGAGGAAAAACTCGCACGTCGTCGAGCAGAAGAAGATGACGAGGACGATTGGGAGGACGAGGACGATTGGGAGGATGACGACGACCGGGATGACCGCCGGTCCAAAAAATCTAAGAAGTCCAAGAAATCTAAGAAAAAATCTAAGAAGAAGTCCAAGCGAGATCGCGAGGAAGAAGTCGAAGTGGTTACGGTTCGCGATGAGAGTGGCCAAGCTCTCGACGACGAAGACCCCTTCTAGGATTTTGCCCTACAGGGCTTGAAGCCACATCTCTAAGACGCTTTCTTGTGTTTGGCGCCTATTGGTCGGCAACCATGCGGTTTGCGTTTTCCAGGTCAGCCGCGTCATCGATTTCGGTCCACTGGCATCCCGTTACATCCGCAACTTCGTAGGGAGCGCCGTTTTGGATGAGGCGCTCATATGCGCGCTCGTAATACTCATCTGTCTCGCCGATCTCAATGAGTTCACGGAGCATGTCGAAGACAGGTTTGCAAAGCTCCGCATCCACGCGGTCGACGCCAATGTACTCGCCTACAGCAACTGATGGCTCCATGCGCTTGTTGAGCTCAAGAATCTTGCCATCGGCATCAACGCGCACCTTCATCTCCTCTTCGCCCATTCCATCACGACAGTCGACAGCGAGGACACCTGGTCCCGCACATGCCAAGACCTTGGGCAGCACCGTTTCGTCCATTAGGAGGTCACCATCAAGCTTCACAAATGCCGAGCCTGCGACGGCTTCTTCGGCAACCAAGAGCGAGTAGAAGTTGCCCATGTCAGAGAAGCGATCGTTGTGGACGAAGACAGCTTTCTTGGCGAGTGGATGATCAATCTTTGCGACATGGTCTCGAAGTGCTTCTGCACAGTAGCCCGTGACAATGATGACCTCGTCGATTCCCGCTTGAGCGCTTCGTTCGATCAGGCGATCAACAAGCGGCCGGTTTCCGACAGGCACCATGCACTTTGGCAGGCCTCCCGACACCGCTTCCAGTCGCTTACCCATTCCCGCTGCAAGGATGATCGCTTTCATGGGGCGAAGCGTTACCACGAGATGTGCCCTGCATGTAGTGAGGTAAGTTCAACCTATTTGCGTTGCACCAGCTCCGCTGTTGAGCATGTGGGATAATGTGGTGGTGAACTACCACCTAGGTGTCAGTTTTTGAACAGATTCTTAGGTAAGTAGTTGAACTTATAGTGTGGGTCGATTCTTGCTCAGAGGGCGTCTGAGGTAATCACATGATCACACGCGCAATTGTACTCGCTCATCGCATGGTTCTTGAGGGTGGCAGCACCCTCTCCGCATCTATGATCGGCATGGTGCGTCGCTCGCTAACCACACTCCACCAAGCTGGCATTCGGGATGTTGCCGTCGTCGATGGTGAGCATGCCGAAGAGCTCCTTGAACGCCTAAATGTCCATGAGCTTACCGGAATGCGTGTGCGCTGCTACTCCAATCGCAGCTGGCGGCAGGCAAGTGGTTCCGCCGTTCTCATTGCCAAGGATTTCCTTGAGGCTGATCCCAGCCCATGCCTCATTCTTCGTGGTGATCGTCCTCTGGCCCAAGAGGCACTAGCCGAGCTTTGCAGCACCGATCTAGGAACCAACATCGCCTCCATTTGTGTTTCCACTCCGCCCACCGCTGACCTTAGCGAGGAGTACAAAGTCAAACTTCGCAGTGGTCGCACAGGGAAGGGCGTTGCAAGTCTTGGCCTTGACCTAAGCGACTTTGATGCGGTCTACACAGGCCACGCTCTGGTAACGCGCGAATTGCTTGTCGAGCTAGAGAAACTCAGTAACCCGCACCTTGAAGATGCCTTCAACGCTCTGGCTGTTGCTGGGCGTGTTCGCATGCAGATGGGACGCACAGCTTGGCCATGGGGCATGAGCAATCCCGCTTCTCTCGACGCCGAAGTCAGCGCGATTCTCGAGAGCAAGCAGCACCCGGAATACACGCTTCTCAACCCAGGGCCAGTAAACACCACAGCTCGTGTGAAGAGCGCCATGGTTCACCACGATGTGTGCCACCGTGATCCAAGCTTTAGCGAGCTCATGGTTTCTCTCACGGGCAAGCTTCGCCGAGTGTTTCGCGCCAGCGCCGAGCACACCATGTGTGTTGTCACCGGCAGCGGCACAGCTGCCATGGAGTGTGGCATTGCCTCCACAGTGCCTCGCGATGGAAAAATTCTAATCATCGACAATGGCGCCTTCGGTGAGCGAATGCACGAGATTGCTCGATTGCACGAGATGAACATCGTGCATCTTCGCTATGCATGGGGCGATCAAGTAAACCCCGCTGACGTTGCGCGCGCCATCGAAGAGAATCCCGACATTGCGGTCGTCGCCATGACCGCTCACGAAACCTCTGTTGGTCTTCTCAACCCAGTTCACGCTGTAGGCGAGGTTTGCCAACAGTACGATGCTCTCTTCCTTGTCGATGCTGTGAGTGCTCTTGGCGCCGAAGACATCGATGTTGTTCGCGACCACATCGACGTGTGCTGGGCGAGTGCCAATAAGTGTCTGCACGCCATCAGTGGTGCGGGCTTTCTCAGCGTTTCGCCGCGTACATGGCAGAAGATTGAGAACGTCAAGCCTCGCTCGTACTACCTCGATCTCAAGCGATACCGTCGCTACGTTGAGGAGCTTGCGCAGACGCCATTTACCCCAGCTGTCTCGGCGTACTTTGCTCTTGATGCCGCTCTTGGGGAGTTCCTAGCTGATGGTCATGAAGCCCGCATCACCATGTATCGTGAGCGCAATCAGCGCCTTCGCCGTGGGCTCGCCAATCTCGGAATGGCACCCCTCACTCGCACAGGCAACGAGTCTCACTCAGTCGTGACATGCTGTGTGCCTGCGGGCGTCACCTTCCAAGAGTTCTACGACGCCCTCAAGGTACGTGGCTACATCGTCTATGGGTGCAAAGATGTGCTCGCAGAGAAGTTCTTACAGGTAGCCAACATGGGTGACCTCAGCATCGAGAAGATTGACCAATTCCTCGCTACCGCTGGTGAGGTAATCGGCGAGCTCCGCGCAGCGCGCAACGCTCGTGGCGAGGCTATCGAGCTTCCAGCTCGCGCATCCGCATAGCTACGGTATTTCAGAACCGTGTTTCGAAGGCTGCCCTGGCATCTGTTGGTGTCTCGGGCTTCTTCACGTGTGGCTGCTAGTGCGCGATCTATGAACATTGATTCGTGATCGCGAAGTCAGCTCGTTTTCTGGCGAGGCGGGCAGAGGGAGTTTGCTGGGGCAAGCGACCGATGAACAACGAAGAAGACTGGCTGAGCCAGTCTCTCCAGCGGGCGAGAAGACCAGTGAGCGCGTTCTATATTCATGAATCGCGCACTAGGCTCGATGCGTGCGTTACCTGTATCACCGAGGCTACGATTTCGGGCGAGGGATTCCCTTTGTAAAGGAGGTGCACGGCTTTGTGCTGAACAAGCCAGCACAGATTCGCTCAAGGCTCTTGCAAATCGGCACCGCTGTGCCAAGCGATTTCGAACGCCCACCAAGACTCCAAGAGACAGAGTTGTCCGCGATTCACACCGCCAAAGTGCTCGCAGGGCTGCGCTGTGCGCGGGCGATTGCGCAGGCGGGCGAGCTCTCGCCTCTCAAGTATGTTCCCAAGGTTGCAAGTGACCTAGATGTGGGGCTTCATGGTGCGGTCCAGGATGCCGAATACCTGGAGGCGGTGCCATGGCGCAAGTTGCAAAAGGTCGCTAAGAACTATGCTTAGTAGAACGCAGGGGCAATAGCCTTTGGGTCATCCGTCATGATGCCATCGGCGCCGAGCGCAAGAAGCGTCTTTGCTTTCTCGAGAGAATTAATCGTCCAGAAATCCACTCTCGCCCCCACCGCATGAAGCTTGGCAATGCTCTCCCGAGTTGCCAGTTGGATGGAGCCCACGCTTGTTGGTATCTGCGCGGCCCTTCCGCGATACGGCCAGGGGTTCACGAGCCATGAGGGCGCAAAGAGCGCAGCGCCAAGCTCAATTGGCCCCATCACCGTCGTGCCCGAGTAGCCCGCTAGCCGGACGTGAAGCACCGTTGCCTGAGAAAAACTCCCAAGCACGACTCGGTCTTCGGCACCAGCGTCGCGCACAATCCGCAGGACCTTTCTAACAATTGAAGGCGAGTGCTGCTTCAAATCGACGTTTATGAGCGTGTCGGGAAAGTGCTCCAGGATTTCCGCAAACCTGGGAATTCGAAACTCGCCTCCCGCGAAAGGGCGATTGCCATCAGCATCAACAAAGCCCCATCCTGCATCCCAGTTGCGAACCTGAGAGTAGGGCGTGTCTTTTAGCGCGAGAGACTCTCGGCACATTCGCTGCCCATCTGGATCATGTGAGACAACGACTTCACCATCACTCGTTGCATGCACATCCATCTCGAGAGCGTGCACCCCATATGTTAGTGCGCGTTCAAAGCTCAAAATGGTGTTCTCGGGCAGCTCGGCAGCGGCCCCGCGATGGGCGTAGAGCCGCCGCGTCACTCGCTCTCGCTCAATAGATCGGATGGCAGAGGTGGCGGTGCTGGGTCCGTCACCGCAAGAACCTCCACGTCAAACGCGATGTTCTTGTCGGCGAGTGGATGGCATAGGACTGCTTTCACTTCGTCATCGCCCACTTCAACGATCTCAATGCGAACCTCTTGGCCCTCGCTACCAGCCAAGAAGCTGCTGCCCACCTTGAGTTCGGCGTCCTTGGGAAACTCGTTTCTTGGAATGCTCTTATCGTGGCGATGAGCATCGCCGCCAAAGGCTTTCTTCGCGGGAATCAGACCGTTCTTTTTAGCGCCGGCCTCAAGTCCCTCGAGCTCTTCTTCGAGTCCCTCGAGCATGTTGCCGGCACCATGGAAGTACTCGACAGCGCTTTCTTCGAGAACATCGCCATCCTCGACCTGAAGCTTGACCTTGATACGTACTCGTCTGTTCTTCTCGATCTTCACCGCACACAAGCGTATCGCCATCGAACCCGTGTGGCGATCCTCACCGATCCGAATTGAGCATGTGAACTCGCAGATACAGTGAGAACCAAAGCCGACGATTTTGCCCAAAATCGCCTACTAGATTTCAGGAACTTGCGATCGGCACAATCCTGGCACTATCTTAGGTTGAGTAGTTAAGTGTCCTACCTTAGATTACATGCAGTACTTCTTGCTTTTGCAGTTCTTGTGGTCTCAGCCTGCTCCTCTGCAACGCCCAAAATGAAGGTGTTGGGAGTGAAAGCCCCACGAATTCAACAGCTTGAGAAGCCCTCCATGAAGGTCTTTGTCGAAGTTCACAACCCGACCTCACAGAATCTCAACCTTCAGCGCCTTCAGTACCGCCTGATCGCAGAGGAATGGTTCGATTCTAAGGGCGAGGTCAAAGTTGGTCGGATCATCACAGCTGGCGCTTCTGCTGTCGTTGAGATTTTGGTGCCTGTGACGGAGGGAGCAGAGCAGGGCAGGATGCGAGGTGTCCCCTACACCCTTGATGCTCGCCTCTTTGCTGTTGCCGATAAGACGCAACGCTCCTGGAAGCTGAGCGCTAAGGGAGCTTTGGCCGCTTCACAGGCCTCGCGAATCCGTCCAACGCAAGTCGCCGATCGCTACTGAGCGGTCCTGGAATCCACAACTGGCGAATGGGCCGGGAACCGGGCTAGGTTGCGGGCATGTCTGATGTTTCCGCGAGTCCCCTCGGCCGAACAAACCTCTGGGAGAGCTTCGCTGATCGCGCTCTTTGTGGCGAGCAACTCACGCGCAGCGAATGCCTTGAGGTGCTACACGCCGAAGAAGATGAACTCTTGCCACTGCTGCATGCTGCATTCCGCGTTCGCAAAACACACTATGGGCGCAAGGTTCACATTCAGGTTTTGGAGAACGCCAAGGTTGGTGCTTGTCCGGAGGACTGTGGATTTTGCTCGCAAAGTTCAAAGCAGGGGGAAGGAGCAGGTAGTCCGTCGGGCGAAGAACCCATGGAGAGCGTTGAAGCCCTCGTGAGTGCTGCCTCGCAAGCAGCGGGGATTCGTGCAAAACGCTTCTGCATGGTGACAGCGACCCGTGGCCCATCCGAGAAGGATCTCGACATCATCTGCGAGGCGGCCAAGCAAATCAAAGAGAAGCACGACATAGAGTTATGCGCATCCCTGGGGCTTCTCACGGAGAAGAAGGCAAAGCGCTTAGCCGAAGCGGGTATCGATCGCTTCAACCACAACTTGGAAACAAGCGAGCGCTACTTCGACAAGGTTGTGAGCACTCACAGCTGGGCCGACCGGGTGAAAACGGTCGAACTTGCCAAGGCGTCGGGCATGGAAACCTGTTGTGGTGGCATTGTTGGTCTGGGCGAAAGCGAAGAGGATCTCATCGACTTGGTGATCGCATTGCGCGAGCTCAAGGTGGACTCTGTCCCAGTAAACTTCTTAGACCCTCGCCCTGGTACTGCACTGGCTGCGCATCAGCGCATCAACCCTCGCTACGCGCTGCGAGCCCTTTGCTTGTTCCGCTTCATGTGTCCAGCGGCCGATGTACGCGTCGCAGGCGGTCGAGAAGTCAACCTTCGCTCCATGCAAGGAATGGCGCTATACCCCGCCAACTCAATCTTCACAGCGGGATACCTAACAACCGACGGCAATGAGCCAACTGACGACATGCGAATGATCACTGATGCAGGGTTCGAGGTGGAGTTCGATGGTGTTGAGCCTTGCCTCATGGACGCTGCGAAGAATCTCTCTCTTCCGGTCGTCAACTAGGAAACGAGGTCAGCATGGTGCGCATCAACAAGGTCTACACCAAAGCGGGGGATCGCGGAACAACCCAGCTTATTGGTGGCGACAAGGTCAAAAAGTACAACGCGCGGATCGATTGCTACGGCACAGTCGACGAACTCAACGCTGCCATTGGCATGTGCTTGAGTGCCCTCGATAACAGCAAGGCCAGCGAGCAGCTCATCTCCAAGCTTGTGCGTATTCAGAATGAGCTTTTCAATGTCGGGACGCAACTCGCAACGCCAGATGCCAATCGTCGCGCAGAACTGCCAAACATTCGCCCAGAGCTCATCTCACTTCTTGAGACCGAGATGGACGCGCTAAACGAATCGCTTCCCGACCTCACATCCTTCGTGCTGCCTGGCGGAAGTGAGTGCTCGGCGCGCTTTCACGTTGCCCGGACTGTTTGCCGGCGAGCTGAGCGGATGGTGGTTGAGCTTGCAGAGGACGAGGAGGTCGATGACCTGCACATCTCCTATCTCAATCGCTTATCAGACACACTCTTTGTTTTTGGGCGCTACTGTCTTGCAGCGGATGGACTCCCAGAGCGACTCTGGGAACCCGCGTCGGTCTGACGACCGCTAAAAGAGCACGTCGCTGCAACGCGTATCAGGAGAACTCCTATCGCATGGAGTTGTGGATGCGCACATTATCGAGAGCGGGCGATACCCACGAGATCCAAGTAGCTGGCTGCGTTGAATTCAGGGCTACGAGTCCGCATCTAGCTCGGCGAGCGCAACGTCGATGCTGTCGCCTGATGGGGATGGCGGTGTGTTCATTGGAACTCTTGCGGGCGCTGGGGCAGCGCCATGCGCTGTTGAGGGTGGCGTCTTTCTGAACGCCGGCGCTGAACGTTTTGGCGGCACGGGCACAGGTGCAGATTGTCTTCCAGACCTCGCGATCGGCGCAGGCGCAGATGGCCGGGAACGTTGGGCAGCAACCGGCGCAGGTGCTGATTGACTTGCTGGTGGGCGCGGAGGAGCGGGGGAGGCCATCACAGGCGGCACTTGCGATGGACGAGCGCGGCTAGCAGGTGTCGGGACAGCGACAAGCTCCGTTGGTTCATCATCTTCTTCGTCGGCAGCGAGTGCGATAATTTCTGAGATCTCTTGAATTGCAGGATCTGAGGCTTGCCTGGGAACCTTGGTCTTCTCGTCATTTTCATCATCGTCGCCATCGAATGCGGCCAATGGGTCATCTTCGATTGACGCGAGCCTATCTACCCGACTGGTTTGATCGTTGTCTCCAACGCCCTCTTCCAAGTCACCAAGACCGAGAGGAGCAAAGACCCAGCGGGCGGGCTTTGGAACCGCGGCGATTTTGTTTCGCATGTCGGCCTTCGAGGCAAAGATTTCTTCTCGGCGCCCATTGTCCAAGATACGCTTGAGAACAAGTTCGCTGTCGGCAAGGGACTTCTCCGCAATCTTGGAAACCACAGGGCCGATGCGTTGAATGAGCCGCGTGACTAGCGTTGTTGGCTCGTTGTAGTTTGCTAGCGGTTGATTGTCGAAGCGTACATCGATGAGTCTCGAACGTTGCCCAATGAGGTCAACGGTTTTCTCAGAGAAGTTCTCAACCATCTCTATCAGCTTCTTGGCATCATCACCCGGCGCATCAAACGGCGGCGATTTTTCTCCCTTGTGCAGGCGGGTGATGCAAACACGGGGTGACGTCTGTTTGACTTGGATGTCGACGCCGCTGTCATCCTGGTTCGATGCGGTGCTTCGCAACTGCACAATGATATCCGTACCCACGTGTTTGAGACTGGTGAGAAAAAGTGGAAAGAGTCGATAAGGCTTTAGCTTGACGCTCTTGCGCACAAAGCCTGACATCTCGGGAAGTGAGATGGTGAGCTCGGGGGCAAAGCTCGAGATCTTGATTGTCTCCTTGAAGTAGTGACCACTGGGAATGTTCGCTGAGAATCGCCAAGCCAAGCCCTGTTTGCACGATCCCAACACTTCGGCGGCGTAGGACTGTCCCTCCGCATCAATCTCGACGTTTACCGAACTCTGGCTGTCGGGAAGCCGATGATTGAGAAGGAGCGGCTCAATGAGTTTTGCGTTGCCAGCCCTCTCACGACTACGACTAGAGAGTAGGTCTTGCTCGTTCTTGGCGACCCTTTGCTTGAGTGACTCCGCAGCTCGACGGAGTGTGGCATCCGTGGCTTGTTGGATTCCTACGATGCTCTGATCTGTTGCCGACTTGCTGTTGTGACTCTTTGACTTCTCCAGCGTTGCCGTGACCGAGGCACCCAAACTCCGGAGTCTGTCGAGCTCGGCAGTGGCTTGCTTCTTGGCATCATCGGCGCCCAGTCTGGCAGTGGCTATTCGGTGTTCGGAGAGCATGACCTGGACAGCAAAATCCAAAAATTCCCGCAAAAGCTCAATGTAGTTGAGCTCAAGTCCTGAGTCTGTGGAGTCGCCGTAGAGATAAGTCATCCGAATTGTTTCCTTGGTCGCTGGACTCTCAGTGTACCCAACTAGCGGCCAGGTAGTGAAAGATCCCGCACCAGAGCCAAGGCACGCCGAATCGTCTTGGCTGTGCGCTCATTTGGCGACTTGAGATATTCGTCAAAGGCTTCGGTGAGTTCGCTGATGTGAGCGGGGTTTGCACCAGCGGTGACAGTGTCGTCCAGAAGAGTACCTACGCCCACACCGGTGCGGCGATGATGTGACTCTATGAGTTCAATTCGGCCGAGTGGAATGCGTGCGATTTCCGCCCTTGCAACGAGCCAGGCGAACCCCAGCATTGGCAGAGCCAAGAGGTCGGTGGCATCAAGCACAATGCGAGGGCGCAATCCCAAAGCCCCGATGCCCTCGAGCATGACTTGATTGCAGACCGGGCTGAGCTTGACCAATGAGAACACCAAGCCTGTCAGCACAATCGCCATAGCTGCCTTGTATCGGCGAAGCGTGAAGTCGATTGGGACGCCAAGCCTGTGGAGTCCAAGCGCTGCGCAGTCGCCAATCGCAGTGAGTAGAAGGGGAAAGAAGAGCAAACCCGCAAAGTCGCTCAGCTTCCCTGTCACCACAGGAGGTGCCCATGCACTGGGCTTTAGCCACCAGTCATTCGCGATGAGCAGGAGCAGTGCCGCCAGAGGAATGGGATGTAAGAACTCGCCAACGGGTAGGGCGCGCTGGTTTGGGCCATCGAGGCCAGCGAGTCGAGATCGCAGTGTCATGGGAGGAAGGAGCGGGCAGATATCGCTGCGTTGCGCTTCCGGGCATTTTGCCCTATTCCGCGGCGGCGCGCAGCGGGTGCATCTGTATACTCCGCCCGTGGCAGAAGAGGCCGAAACTGATTCGAAGGAGCAACTCGCAAAAGCCGAAGAAGAGGCTCGCGAGCGCTATACCCAAGTCATCGAGGAAATCCGAGAAGGTGCCCACGCGTTTTCTTCGGATGTGCGAAGCCAAAGTGGCATTGTTCTCGAGGAGTTCATTGATCCGGAGGGCGAGGCGGTAGCAACGCTCGCTGAGGTAGAGGGCGATGCAGGAGCGCTGGCGCTAGCCATGCCGCTCGATCTCATCACCTTTGAAACCTGGCTTCTCGGCCAAATCGGTGACGAAGAAGAACTCGACTTCGACAATCCACGTCACAAGAAGTTTTGGTTTTCTCTCGGCGCTTGGATTGGCGAGACAATGCGTCTGCGCCATGGCGGGCACTGGCTCTTTGCCGGGGACGATCCTCGTGGTTGGCGTCTGGGTTTCTCCAAAATCATGCTCGAAGTGGTTCCGCACCTCTTTGCTGAGCAACTGCTTCGCATGGGACAGGGGTCGGCGAAGAAGATGCTGGCCGAGATCGAACGCATTCGCACCGGTCATGCTGAGCAGTCTGAGCGCGATGGTGGCAAGGAAATCGATCGCTTCACGCCGCAACACTACGTTCGCATGCACACAATGCCTTTGGGCCAGTGGATGGTCATGGACTTTGCCTACCTCGACGAGTTTTGGAACAAGAGTCCTGTGCCCGATCTCGTCAAGGAGATCAACAAGCAAGGCGAGCGCTTGGGTGAAGGCAACGCAGAGGTTATCAAACAAGTCACTGCGGCGCTCGAGAAGGCGGACCCCGCCAAGCCACTCGGTCAACAGACCGGCGACCGTGGTCTCTTTGAGGCGATTGCGCAAATCGTCGCATTGCGGCGGACAACATCGCCAATTGCGATGGACATCCTTGAGACCTTGGTGATGCCAACCATTCATATTGGCTTGCCTGAGAACTTTCCCGAACTCGATGAAGACGACATCAGCAAGATGCACAAGGGCATCGAGCTCTTTGCCCTCTTTGTCGACATTGTTCCCCACCAGCACCAAGCATGGGACGGGGGCTTTCTCGGCACCATTCCAAACGAAGACTTGGCAACGCCATATCGCGACAAGACCAAGCTCGAGGTTGGCAAAGGCGACTGGGTAATCGTCAACCCAAAGAGCTTTGTCGAGATGCTCACCGACTACTCTCCCGAGAAATTGATGGAGAAGTACGATGGTTTTGTGAAGCACGTGAGCGAGGATGAGAACGCGCCAAAACGTCGTGATGACGGTCGCATCCTCGCAGAGACCGTTTCTCGCGCCGTGGCCGAGGTCAAAGCGTGCGTCGACCTCGCGGCAGAAGATGGCAAAGTCCTGATGTTTCGCCTGCTGCCTCCTCCAGGCTGAACCCCGAAGCTCGAATGTAGGTAGATGAGCGCGCTGTTGGGCATTCCAACAGTGCGTTTTCGTATGTGCTCTGGGTTACGTGGTGCCTTCCAACACGAAGGCTGCTCCAGGGCGTGTTTGGCGCCAGGTATGGCATAGTTCGGGCTGGCATCCTCTTTGCTCCTAGGTACCGCATGTTGAACTTAGTATCTCGTACGCTTCGCACCACATTTATTCTTAGCCTCCTTCCTCTCAGCATGGCCGCCAAGGGCGATGGTTGTGCATCAAGTTCCCAATCCGATGCGCCCGATGTACGTGGCGAGTGGGACATTACCTACGACGACTCCCTTGAAGTCACGATTCGAATTGGTGGCGAGGTCTACAATCAACAGTTGGGTGCTGCGGGAGGAGTCATCAACATTACCCACGATGGCCAGCCGCTCAGCTTCGATCTGGATTGCGAGCGCCCTGAGGTTGTATGTCCAAGTGAAGCATGGCCTGAATCAGTCGAAATCGAGCAGCGCAATGTGCAGTTTGAGCACCGCATGATTGTCACCTTGCCTCAGCAGACTTGCAGTGGTGAACTCGTGGCGCCTGCCGCAGAAGAGTGCGGGGCTGGAACCCTGAATCCCGACTGTGATGATGTGTGTGATGGTGAGGTTACCGTTGGTGAACGAGAGACCTTTGGCATTATCGGTGAAAGCGGCGAGAGCTTCCGTCTCTACCTGGGAGCGGGCATCGCAACCAACGGCATCAACTGTGCTCTCTTGGGAATTTCCCTAGCCGACGCCAACCTCGATAATGAGGGCGAGCCTGGCACGGAAGAGTGGCGCTCGGTTGGCATGAGCGCCGGTCTTGTAACGGTTGGCTATGGCGGGGCTTGTTTGTGGGCAGGCGATCCAGATATGGATCAGCAGCTCGAAGCCCTGGTTCTCGGAGCAAGCGTTGAGTTCCGCACGGGCTTCACCGGGCAGCGCGCCAACTAGGGCTAGCGGGCAAAGGTGCTCAAGTAGAAATCCCCCTTGAGCATCTTCGGGTCGGGGCCAGCCTTCGGCTTGAGCATGCCAGCGCCAAAATCGATACCAACATTGTACGAGCCCACGGAGACCACGCCTCCATCGGAAGTTGTGGCAACCGACTTGCCCATGTCTCGACTGGTATTTCCGAAGCTCTTCGCCCAAAGTACTGAGCCGGTTGCAGATAGCTTCAACAAGAAGACATCTTCTTTGCCTTTAGAGGTGAGCTTGGTGCCTCCAAAGTCGACGTCGTACCAAAACCAGCCCGTGATGTAGCTATTGCCATGCTCGTCGGTGGCAACGCTATTGCCCCAGTCCTTGTCCTTTCCGCCAAAGCCATGACTCCAAACGTGCGTGCCGTTGGTATCAAACTTGGCGACATACATATCGGATCGCCCCACCGCCCGTAGGTCTTCACCACCGAAGTTAACCGTGTCTTCGAAGGAGCCCGTCATGATGATGTTATCGGCAGGGTCAAGTTCGATTCGAGTCCCGATGTCGTCGTAGCTGCCGCCCATCGACTTGGACCAGATGTGTTGGCCATCGGGGCTCAGCTTGACCAAGGCGATGTCGCGGTTGCCATTCGTCGTGAGGTCTTCCCCGCCAAAGCCAACAGCGAGCGAAATCTCGGCAAGTAGCACGATGTTGCCGGCGGAATCGATTGCCAGGTCGCGACCAAAGTCCTGCCCAATCGCTCCGAAGGACTTCGTCCAGAGGAACTCACCTGCGGGAGATAGCTTCGTTAAGAAAATGTCTGAATCTCCCGTTGCCGTGATCTCTTGCTCGCCGAACATCACCTTGCTTCGGAAGACGCCCGTGATGTAGATGTTGCCAGCCTTGTCGACGGTGACCGCATCGGCCGCATCAATGTCGTTGGAACCCACGCGCTTTGCCCAGAGCCTGTGGCCATCGGCGGCAATCTTGGTAATGAAAATGTCGTCAGCCCCTGCACTATGGAGAGTACCGTTGCCGATCGAGAGATCTCCTGAAAATGATCCAACGACAACGGTGCTACCATCCTCGGTCACAGCCAAAGCCTCGGCCGAGTTGGTGCTTGTGCCTCCAAGTGCAACCGACCAAGCGACCGAGCCATCAGCCTTGTTGAGCTTTGCCAGGTATGCGCTGATGTCTTCGGTCTTGTACTCCTGCCCAAAGATCCCATCCCCTTTGAAGTAGCCGCAAACCAGGTAGTCTCCATTGGCATCAACAGCAACGCTCCGTGCTGCGTCGGTATCGGTGCTGCCATGGGTCACGGCGAATCCGAGCTTGCCCGTGTGCTCACCGGTGTCTGCTGGCAGCTCTGCAACCGGCATGGGCTTTGGGGCAGTGGCCAGTTTCTTGTTCTCGATGGGGGCTTTGTCCTCCGAGCTAGGCGTGATCTTGGTTGCGGCAGTCTTGTCAGCTTTGCCTTTCTCCGTGCTCCCTCCGTCTTTTCCGCAGCCAAAGCAAAGCAGAGGAATCGTGAGTAGTGCGCAGAGGGAACCTGATTTTCGGAGCATGATGGCTTTACCTTGTCACACGCCCAACAGTGGCGCAAAGCACTCTGGCCTGCGTGTGCCACTTGGGTGGGATGACCTCTGAGTGGGAGTGTGGTAAAGACCTCGCGCGATGGCGCCACAAACCGCAGAGCAGGGAAGTGCGGATCGTGCGCCTGGGTTTTGGACCGACATTCGGACCGTTCCGAACTTGATGTCGATATCGCGTATCCTCATTACCTTGCTTTCTGCGGGTCTCTATCTCACTGGGTATCGAGCCGCGGGGCTCATCATCGGCGCTGCCGCCGGAGTCACAGACATTCTCGACGGTTGGCTTGCCCGGAAGCTCAATCAATCCACCGAACTCGGGGCGATTCTGGACAGGCTAAGCGACTTGGTTCTCGAGACCGTAGCCCTTACCTGCGCCCTCTACTACAACCTGTTGCCGCCATCCTTTCTCATCATCTATCTCATCCGAGAATGGATTGTGATTTCTGCGAGGCAATACGTGGCGGAGCGAGGGCATTCCATCCCATCGTCCTTCCTTGGCAAACGCAAGACGAACCTGGTCTTGGGATCCTTTGTCGGAATCTTCGCAGCTCACGCTGGCCTTGTTAGTGGCGAGGCCGCCGAGATCGTCTACAAGACAGGCTACATGCTCATGGTCGGAGGCCTTGTTGCCTCCTACCTCTCTGGAATCATCTACCTGCGCAGCTTCATCGAGATCTACGACACCAATTCGTAACGGGCAAGCCAGCGCCAATACGCCACTGGCCTGCTTCCCGAGAGACTATTTGACAGGCGATGCTTTGAGAGCCGCCTTGCCATCCTTCTCGTAGACTTGGAACTTTACCGATGAGCATGAGTGCTTGGCGATGAGCGCATCCTCATTCTTGCGCAGCTTCTTGGCGAAACGCTCAAAGGTGAGGTTCTCGGTTGGCTCACCACAGGATTTCTTCAGTGCGATGAACTCCTCGTAGACCTGCTCAAAGTAGTTTTGCGGCTGTGCATTGTCATCCGCGATTGTCGGTGCTTCATCGTCACCTCCCAGAATGTCAGCATCGATTGCGAGAGGCACTTTGTGATTGTCGGTGGGTGGCTTCATCGTGGGGCCACTTTCCGTTCCAACTCTTCGCATGGGAACAGGTGGAGGAGTCTTCTCCGGGTTCGGTTCCACGGGCTTCTTCGCTTGTGCCACCGAAAGCCCTGGCATCGGAGGTGCTGGAGTCTTTGGTTCTGTCGATGGAAGTCCGAGGCCGCCAGATGATGGAGCTGCACCACCAAACTTGAACTCCGATGGAGGTGGAGCTGCTGCCACTCCCGAACTTCCTCCGGGGCCCACAGGTGGTAGTGCGCTCGCTCCCGCGTCGATTTGCCCAACGCCTGGCGCTGGTCCGAGCAGCTGGTCAAGGTCCTTCTTGGCTGCCTTCGCGTCGCGATGCATCTTGTCGATCGCTATGTTCACAGAACGCGCAATCGAACCGTACTTGGATCGATGTGCGTTTTCATCAAAGCGTTCCGTCTCACCTTGTGCGAGCGCTACCGCATTCCTGTTGAGCTTCTTGAGTGGACCATCCACCTCGCGCAACGTCAGCAACAAGCCAACCACCATCATGATGACAAAGGCACCAATCACTTTGATCCAAGGAAAGCGGTCAAATCCAAGGTCATCCTTCTTGGCGGACTTGAGCATTCCCATAAAGTCGAGCGGCTTTGCGCGTTCGATCAATACACTGTAGAAGGCGTCTTGTTCTCCAGCTTCTCCAGGCAATCCGGCGTTGACAACCGCATAGCGCTTGCCACCGGCTTCTACATGCAGGAGCGTGCTGGCGCTGCAGCCATCGCCCTCGTCAATCTCAGAAAGCTCCGCAGCTCCAGCAACAACATCTTTGTGAATCTGAATAGGCTCGCTCGCGGCCACTGACTTGCCGCTCACGTAGAAGCTAATGTTCGCGCTGATATTCTCGCTTAGCGAAATTGCGAACTCTTGATCCATGGCTTGGCCCACCACAACAGCGCCGGCCCACTCAAGACTCTGTGTGAGAACCGGGGCAGCGGCTACACGGTAGAGCCCATCCTCCATCATCCATAGATCGTCACGCACATAGCCATCGAGGGCATCCTGAACCACGTAGTAGCCGCGTACCGAGTCGCCGTAGCTCGTGTTCTCAACATTGGAGCGGGCAACCACTCGACCGCGTCTATCGAGCAGCCATACGAAGCTTGGTTTGGTCCCTGAGACGCTCTCTAATAGCGTTCCCAGCTCTTTGCGCGTGGTGGCATGTGCTTGCCCCGAGACGATGTCATCTTTGGAAGCCTCAAAGAGCGTGCGCGAGAGCTTGAGCTGACGCACCGCTTGGGCAAATTCCGATGTGAGTTGAATGCGTGCTCGAGCATTGTCTCGTAGTAGCACTCCTGTGACTAGACAGGCGGTGCGCACACGGTCGTCCTCTTGGACCTTGGCGGCGCGTTCCGCTGGTCGCGGCATGATGAGCGCAATCGTGATGGCGACCGCAGCCACGATCGTGATCAGAAAGAACCAAATCTTAGAAAGAAACATAGGATGCTTGCAGCCCTATTGGGCTTCTCCTGCAGCGGCGAGTTTGGCGGGAAGGGCAACTTCAACGGGTTTAGGAGCTCGTTTTCCTCCGACAGTAACAGTGGTTGCAGGGATGTTGGTGACCCAACCTCCTGCGTGCCAAATCTTAACGTTCCAGGTTCCCGCAGGCACACCTTCAATTCTGAACGTCCCGTCATATTTTAACGTTGAAAAGTAGCCGTGCTCAAACGCTACGATGTGCGCTAAGAAATGTACTGAGTCTCTATCCCGAATGTCGATTGGTGTGTGGGCCTTGGTGATGGCCTCGGTAACTCGCACGCCCTTTGGATTTATTGGATCGCTTGGAACAACTTCGGGATTGCTCTGGGAGAACAAGCGCGGTGTCTTGTGGCCAAGGTTCTTGATTTCAACTTTGCCCCCAACAATGACTGGGAGAATTTCTGAGTCGAAGTTTTCGCCGATGATGCTGTAACGAGACGAGCGTGGTTTCTTGTCCATGTCGTCAACGGGACCTCCGTCCAAAACCACAACCATGTCGCGGCGCGGATCGAGTCCATCTGGTGGTCGCAACGGGTTCTTCGCGCGAGGCACAAAGCCCTGTCCCCGCTGAGGAGCGGGACGCCTTGAAGCGCGAGGTGGCAACTTGACTTTGCCAGTTACGAGTTGACCATTCGGCGCACTCAGCGCGACGTTCGGTGAGCTTATGAGCATGAGGGCTAGCGCAAGCGCGCTGGCGGACAGGTGTCGAATCAAGAGCATTCCCTTCCACCGCCTCAAACAACGTCAGATCCGAGCAATCTGACCAGCACCAGGGCGGTGTAACCTACTGAAAGATAGGTGATTTTCACCCCCACCTGATTACGAGTCAACGTTTTCACACAACTACTTGCGCGTGTCCCCGATACCAAGAGCGATGGTTTGTCCAGTTCGATTGGCCGTGGCGATGGCAGCAGGCGTTCTGATGGCGAGTTGGCTAGCTCCACTCATAGACCCGCTTCTATATGTCTTAGCGGCGCTGCTTTGTCTTTGGCTGCGTCCATTATTTGCAAGAGGACTGCTTCTCGCCGCCTTGATTGGAGCTGCGATGTTGAGTTGGAGCTTTGCTGAGCAGCGGGCCGCGGAAGAACGCTATGCTCATCAGCTCGACGATCGACACTTGGAGGCTTTGGTCGGAACGGTCGTGGGACCGACGAATGCCCACATTGGGCGACAGCAGGTCATCGTCGACACTGGGACAGAACGAATCTGGCTCACCATCTATCAAGAAGGAGCCACCCAGCCAAGACTCCTACCCGGCCAGCAAATTTCTGTTTTGGCTCGACTCAAGCGACCAATTGGACTTCGGGGGCTCGGTGCTGCAAACCGGCGAATGCAAGTGATGGCGCAAGGGGCTTCGTTGGTCGCTACTGCCAGCGCAGACGATGTCCAGATTCTCTCCAACGGGGGCTCTTTGTGGCGACCTGCAATGCAAATGCACTCTTGGGCTCTCGCTCGTCTGCAACCGCACGAGCCCGTTGATGGTCGGGCGATTGTTGCAGCTTTGGCAATCGGGGATCGGAGCCTGATGTCTGATTCGTTGAACTCAGCCGTTCGAGCCGCTGGGCTTGCTCATCTTCTGGCTGTAAGTGGGATGCACATGGCCGCAGTGGTGGGGCTTGTCTATGTACTGGTGTTGTGGCTGTGGTGCGCATTGCCGTGGCGTCAGCGCTTTGCTCCCAAAGCGGTGGCTTCGGGCGTTGCGCTTCTTGCCGCAATCACATTTGCGGCATTAACAGGTGCACGTCCCTCAACCTGTCGTGCGCTTCTTGTGGCCGCTCTCGTTCTGCTTGGCATCCTTTGTGACCGCCGCATCTCGCTCCTTGCCGCATTGGCTTGGGCCGCCATGGCAATGCTCTGTTGGCGGCCAGCCTTGCTGTGGGATGTGGGCTTTCAGATGTCGTTTGCCGCAACCTTTGCGCTCGCAGTGGCATTCTCCCCCAAGGACACTCCGTTGCAGTTTTCAAAGCCGTCTTTGGGCCGGCGCTTTGCCCATACGATCTGGAGCATCGTGCGAGCTTCGTTCTGGGCAAGCTTCGCGACAGCACCATTTGCGCTCTATCACTTTGGGGAAGTAAGCCCGTGGGCGATTGCGGGCAATCTTCTGGCCGTTCCCATCGTCACGCTAGTTCTGCTGCCCGCCTCGCTTTTAGGAATTGTTCTTAGCTTCATATGGGCGCCGATTGGTAGCGCGGTGCTCGAACAGTGCGTGGCACTCGCTGAGTTGCTTGCGCGGCTCTGTTACCAGCTCGAAGCGATTCTTCCAATGCAGACGCGGGCTCCACTCAATGGCTTAGAGGCTGTGTTATGGGTGGTCCTGGGATTGATACTCGTCTGGAGCCGGCTCTTTCCTCGGTCGAGCTGGAGCTTCCGGAGTCGATTTCGTTGGCCCTCGGTGGCACTGGTATTCGCCTTGCTTGTTTGGTCGCGCGGGAAGGGGGGCCAATCGCTCGATGTTGTGCGCGTTACCTTTGTTGAGATTGGCCAAGGCGATGCTGCTGTCATCGAGCTGCCCAGTGGGCAAGTGTGGTTGGTCGATGGTGGTGGCATGCCCTTTGTCGCTCCCACAGCCCACGGCGATCGTCAGAAGCTCGCTGAGACTCCCGCTCGTCGAGCGCTTCTGCCCTATCTCCGACACCGCCGGATTGAGCACATCGATCTTGCTATTGTCTCTCATCCACACCCAGATCACTTTGTGGGGTTGCAAGCGGTGGGACGGCGAATGCCAATTCGCGAATTGTGGTCGGTGCATGAGCCGGCCGCGCATCCTGGCCCCTACGAGGCCTGGCTATCGAAGCTTGCGAGTGCGGGCACCATCGTCCGAGCGCCACCTCTTGGAGTAGCTCGAAAATCTGAGCGAGCAGCGCTCGAGGTGCTTTGGCCACGCTATTCGGACAGCAGTGGGGCCGAGAGTGCCCGGGCTGCCAGGGCTGATCCCATCCTCACTGTGAATGACAATTCGCTCGTCGTTCGACTGAGGGTTGGAGAACGCAGCGTCCTCTTCGCCGGTGACATCGAGGGCGAGGCCGAAGGACTGCTCATCGAGCAACTTGGGGGCGATTTGCATGCCGATGTGCTCAAAGTGGCTCACCATGGATCGCGAACATCGTCCACTGCGGCGTTTGTGGCGGCAACCCAGCCTCTTGTGGCGGTCATCTCCTGTGGGCGTGCCAATCGATTCGACTTTCCCGCCGAGGAAGTGGAAACGCGCTGGCATTCGATGGGGGCTCAGGTGTTGCGCACCGACAAGGTAGGTAGCGTCACCGTCGAAATTTGGCCATCTGGTCACCTGCGGGTCAGTACCGTCGATCCGTTTTAGCCTCCCCGCGAGGCTTGTGGCCCATGTTCTGGCTGTGATGTAGTTGCCACTCATGCTTCGCCGGTTCGTGCAGTTCTGCGTTCCCAGCCTGTTGGGCGCTTGCGCGGCGGGGCTGTTGGCAACACTCGCCGAGACCGCGCTGCACACGCGCCGACCGATAGAGACATTTGCCGGCGCTGGCTTCCTCTTGTTGTTTGCGCTACCTGTTGGAACTCTGGCGAGCATGGCCGGTCGCAGCCTCGTTCGAGCTTGGAACTTTTCTGATATGCTAGCGCCAATCGTTGACGAGCGTGGAGCGAGCCCTCGGTTTTGTGCTTGGCTGCTGTTCTTGCTGGTGGCTGCTGGTGTCTTGTGGGGCGGCACCTTTCAAGGCATGCGCATGCTCTTCGCGGCAACGCGCGTAAACACCCTGGTCGCTCTCGGCGCACCGGTTGTCGTTGTGGCGATTTGCCTTGTGCTCGTGGCAATTTCAAAGCCCACTGTTGCGGTCTTCGAACAGTTGCTCACAAACATGGAAGCGCGACGCGCATCCAAGGGCAAGCGGGCGATCGCCCAGCCGTTGTATCTTGCCCTAAGCGTTGTAACGATTGGAATCGTCACGCTCTGCCTTTCATGGTGGGTCGTGATCTTGCCCAACATTGGCCACCTGGACATTGGCTTTGTTAGCTACCTGCTGCTCTTTGGTATCGGGGTCGTCGTATTCCCGCTCTTGTGGCAGCGCCTCGCGCAAGACAACATGGGCACACGAGCCGTAGGAGTTGTTCTGGCGGGAGCCACCCTGTTTTGCATCGTGAGTTCACAGTGGGCGCGCTATCAGCGGCCCTATACGATGTTGGAAATCTGGGGCGAAACCAAACTGGCTGGTTGGGCTATCGATACCATCTATGACGTGCAAGCTCTTCGCGTCGATCTGCGCATTGATGGCATTGAGCCGGTCGCCGTCCCTGGTGCCAAACATCCGAACGTCGTCCTTATTACGATTGATACGATGCGAGCCGATCGCGTGCCTGTGTATGGAGGGCAAGCGAAGATGCCACGGCTAAAGGCGTTGGGGCGCAAAGCCGCCGTCTTTGAAAGAGCGTATTCGCCTGGCAATGTCACGAGGCGCTCGCTTCCCACGCTTGCCACAGGGTTATCCCCCTCTCGAGTCCGGGGACGCGTTGTCGGATGGGCGCTGCGATTGGATCCCAGACATGTCATGCTCGCGGAGCGCTTTCAGGCTGGTGGCTACGAAACCGCAGGGTTCTTTTGCTGTCGCTCGCACTTTGGGCGCGACCACAAGCTCGGGCTCATTCGAGGCATAGAGCACGTCGAAGTTGAATACGATGCCATGAATCTGGCTAAGAAAAACGCTGACTGGCTTCAGGCTCGAGGAGATACCGACGCACCTCTGTTCTTGTGGACGCACTACATCGAACCTCACAATTGGGTCAAAGATCACAAACCAGGTCCTGAAGGTCGAACCAAGGACGCTCGCTACAATCTGAGTCTGGCAGCTACGGATGATGCGCTTGATGTACTCCTGCGCTCCGTGTATGAGACCTTAGGTGAAGATACGATCGTTGTGGTGACATCCGATCACGGTGAAGGCCTTGGTGATCACGGGATCAAGCATCATGCAGGTAGCCTTTACAACAGTGAGATTCGCGTTCCCCTCATCATCGCCGGGCCCAACATCGCTGCGGGGCGCAAACAGCAGGCCGTTGGGCTTGTGGATCTAGCACCAACGCTCCTCGAACTGGCGGGCTTCCAGGCTCCAGGCATGCCACAAATGGATGGGCTCTCAGTCGCGCCCGAACTCTTGGGGGAACGGGAAGATGCACTTGGAGTTGGCGAGGCATATTCGCAAATGGTCTCTGATAGGTCCGTGCATCAGAGTCAGGCCGCAGTAATTTCTGGCCGATTCAAACTCATCGCTCGCGAAGGCGGCAAATACGAACTCTTTGACACAAGTCGCGATCCGCGCGAAACCAAGGACATCAAAGACAAAGCACCCAAACTCTTTGAATCCATGAAGGCGCGCCTAGCTCGCCGTCGTAAGGTGGATCGGGTTCCACCCTTTTAGGGGCAACCATCGGTTTAAGGAACGGGAGGATTCGTAGTAGCCTCGGCCGGCAGGCTACGGCGATTTGCCGTTGCATTGCGCCGAGATTCATTCTCCCAACCCTTAGACCAGGACAAACACCATGCAGTTTCTTTCCCCAGAGTGGTTCACCAAAGTTGCCGAACTACGCGCCGCCGCACAACCTCTTGAGCTTCCCGCACAGCTTGCCGACTCGGTGATCAACGTGACTCTCACGGACATGGACGATGGCAAGCAAATCCACATCGCTGCTGGTGAGTTCGTTGACGGACACAACGAGAGCGCTTCTGTGACTCTTGGTCTTTCTTCCGAACTCGCCCGCAAGCTCTTTCTCGAGATGGACATGCAAGCAGGAATGCAGGCGTTCTTCGCGGGCGAGATCAAGCTCGAAGGTGATGCAACGAAGCTCATGGAGCTTCAAAGCTACACACCAGACGACAAGCAAAAAGCGTTGATGGATCAGATCATCGCAATCACGGAGTAGTCCTTCGTTGGTACTCGCACGGCGCACCACTAGGACGCAATGATCCCATGGGAGAAACTGGCCAAGGGCAAAGCACCTGACGGCCAGGTCCTTGAGTTGCGCCGCCGCGGCCACGAGTACCTGATTTACGCAGGCGGCTACGATCTTATGTCGAGCGAGGACGACACCTCCTCGATAGCGCTCAGTGACTATGGCTGCGCACACCTCAAGAACGCGAAGCGCGCGCGAGTTCTCGTCGGCGGACTTGGTATGGGGTACACCCTGCGAGCTGCATTGGACAGGGTGAGTGCGTCTTCCATCGTCGAAATCGCTGAGCTCGTGAGTTCGGTTGTCGACTGGAATCGCGAATGGCTCGGTGACCTTGCGGGAAAGCCGCTTGAGGATCCTCGAACGAAGCTCTTGCTCAGTGATGTTCGCAAACCGATTCGTGCTGCGAAAAACTCCTACGACGCGATTCTGCTGGATGTCGACAATGGGCCAGATGCATTGGCTCACAAGCAGAACGATGGTTTGTATGGAAAACGAGGCATTGACGAAGCATATGGGGCGCTAAAGCCTGGTGGTGTGTTTGGAGTTTGGTCTTTTGATGATGACCCAAGCTTCACACGGCGACTGGAGAAACGCGGTTTCAAGGTTGAAACCCACCGTGTATCGGCCTCGAAAAAGGGCCGAGGCCGTTATCACCAAATCTGGACAGCTCGCAAGGGTCGCTAATGAATCGCTTCGCCGTAGCGCGCCTGCGATTTTCCTCGCTAGCGTTGCGCTATTCGACTTTGCTAACACCGCGGGTAACTAGGAAGCCGCTGACAATGCCAGCAAATCGATTGACGATGAGTTTGGCGAGGATGGAGCGCGGGCAACTGCCGGCCATCTTCTGGAGGCCATCGCTCATTACCTGCAGGCCGAAAAGAAACCCACCGAGACCGCCGAGAATTGCAAGAAAGCTGCTCATGTCGTTAGGCACTGTTTCGTTTCGGTTGCGACAAGAGCGAGCAAACGGGACCTCGGGACTCGGGGGCACTGGCCAAATGCGGTCTGTCAGCGTCACGAGGTAGGCTCTGTCGAGTGAAAGAGGCCCGCAAAGATCTGCTGTTACCCACACTGAGTGAAGTGTGGGGATATTCAGACTTGCGGACTGGACAACGAGAGGCAATTGAGGCTTGGGCGGGTGGCCAGGAAGTTGTCGCTCTCTTGCCGACAGGTGGGGGAAAGTCGATGTGCTACCAGTTGCCAGCGCTGGTGGAGCGATCGTTGGGGCGTGGCACGACGCTCGTCATCTCGCCGCTTATCGCCCTGATGCAAGACCAAGTCGACTCACTAATGGGGCGCGGAGTTATGGCAGCAGCGCTCAACTCGCATCTTTCGCGCTACGAGCAGGAAGAGGTCGAGGCTGCGCTCGAAGCCGAGCTACTCGATGTGCTCTTGGTGTCACCCGAGCGGGCTGCAAAATCGCAATTCCGCGAACTCATTCGGGGATGTGAGATTGCCCTAATCGCGGTGGATGAAGCGCATTGCGTTAGTTCCTGGGGCCACGACTTTCGTCCCGAGTACATGCGTTTGGACGAGTTGCGCGAAGTGGTGGATGCGCCCATGATGGCACTCACGGCTACAGCGACACCTCGCGTTGTATCAGAAATTATCTCAGGCCTTGCGCTCAAAAACTGCGAAGTGATCCGCGGCGACTTTGCACGGCCAAACTTGCGGTTCTCGGTGTCCCTCGAAAGTGGCAAGGACGCGAGGCTCGAGGCAATCGTTGCCCTCTTGGAAGACAAGGGGATGCGCGGCAACACGGGGGATGGGAAGGCCATCATCTACTGTGCATCTCGCAAGAAGGTGGAGACCATTGCTGCTGAGTTGCGCTCTGCGAATTTTCGGGTTGGCTTCTACCATGGAGGCCGTAGCCAGGAAGATCGTCAGAAGGCTCAAGGCGCGTTTGAGGCTGGTCGAACGCGGGTTCTGGTGGCAACGAACGCCTTTGGGATGGGCATCGACTATCCAGACGTTCGGGTGATTGTGCATGCTCAGGCACCTGGAAGCCTTGAGGCGTACTACCAAGAAGCGGGGCGCGCATCTCGCGATGGCGAGCCCGGATACTGTCTGCTGTTTTACTCGGCGGGCGACATGGTTTTGCAGAGGCGATTGGTGCGTGATGCAAAAGACCGCAATCGCTCAAATGAAGCGCTGGCAGGTATGGAGGCGTACGCCATGTCGACCCGATGCCGGCAAGAACTTCTCTGTTTGCACTTTGCCCCAGACGCGGATGTCACTGCTTGTGGAGTTTGTGACTTGTGTACCGATGGCGATGCTGTTGCAGCTGGTTTGGAAGAGAAGCGTGCAGCCAAGCTCGCGTCCATTGAGTCGCTCGCCGACTTTGAACTCGACATCATTGTCTCTGCCGTAGGAAATCTTCGCAAGCCCGTTGGGAAGGCGTCGCTCGCACGTGCTCTGCGAGGCAGCAAGGCCAAGGCTCTGCGCAAGTACGGTTTGCAAAACCTGCCGGAGCACGGTGCACTCAAGACACGCAGCGAGCTTTCAATCATCAGCGCGATCGATGGCCTCTTGCGGGATCGACGGCTAGCACCGAAGGGCCAGAAGTACCCGACAGTGTGGCTTCCCAACAAGCCTGTTCGGGCGACCGGCCCCAAAGCCAAAGGGGCAAGATCTCGAAGCACAACACGCAAGACCAGGCCAAGGTCGAGCAACTTGCATCGCGCCCTGGAGCTCTATCGAAACCGCACGGCCAAAAAGCTGCGGTGGAAGCCGTATATGGTGGTGCACAACAAGGTAATTACGCAGCTCGACGCCAAGCGCCCGCACAGTATCGAGCAGCTCTACGAGATCGATGGCCTTGGCCCAGCGAAAGTGGAGCAGTTTGGGTACGAACTCCTAGATATTGTGCGGCGTTACGATCAATAACGTCTTGACCTCACCCAGGCCGCGTGTTTGTTTCACGCAGCCATGACAGTAAAAATGGGTATCGTCGGTCTTCCCAACGTAGGCAAGTCCACTCTATTTAACGCGCTCGCCAGCGGCGGCGCCGAAGCAGCCAACTTTCCGTTCTGCACCATCGAGCCCAATGTTGGCATGGTGACGGTTCCCGATGAGCGTCTTGCGCGCCTGGCTGAGATCTACGGCTCCAAAGAGTGCCTCTACGCTACTCTGGAGTTTGTCGACATAGCTGGCCTTGTGAAAGGAGCCTCTAAAGGTGAGGGCTTGGGCAACCAGTTCTTGGCAAACATCCGCATGACTGACGCCATTGCACAGGTTGTGCGCTGTTTTGATGACGAGAACATTGTGCATGTTCACGGTGGTATCGACCCTGTTGGTGATGTTGAGGTGATTGAGACCGAACTTGGACTTCGCGACTTGGAGAGTGTGGAGAAGCGGCTTTCAAAGAGCAGCAAACTAACAAAGGCCGCGGGCAATGCAGCGGCGGTTGCTAAAATGGAGGTAGCTCTGCTCACCCGGGTCGTTGAGCGACTCAACGAGGGAAAGCCTGTTCGCGGCATGGAGTTCTCTGACGAGGAACAGGCAGTGATGGATGAGTTACAACTCCTCACTGCCAAGCCTGTTCTCTACGTGGCAAATGTTGCCGAAGAACATGCTGGCTCTCCAGAAGACTCAGAACATTACCAAGCGCTTGCGAAGCTCGCCGCCGAGCGCGGTTCTGAGATTGTTGCTGTGAGTGCGGCCATTGAGAGTGAAGTTGCGCAACTGCCAGTTGAGGACCGTGCGGAGTTTCTCGAAACTCTGGGCTTGGAAGAGCCTGGCCTAAACCGGGTCATTCGATCGAGCTACAAGCTTCTTGGACTTCAGACCTATCTCACTGCGGGGCCAAAGGAGACGCGGGCATGGACCATCCGTGTGGGCGCCAAAGGCCCTGAGGCGGCTGGTGTTATTCACTCCGACTTCGAAAAGCACTTCATTCGGGCAGAGGTGATGCGGTACGATGTGCTCGATGAGCTTGGCTCTGAG
This sequence comes from Kofleriaceae bacterium, assembly GCA_024762925.1. Classification (GTDB taxonomy): domain Bacteria; phylum Myxococcota_A; class Polyangia; order Haliangiales; family Haliangiaceae; genus NORP324. The sequence goes on from JANTGM010000006.1 coordinate 75,976, forward strand.
GCGAAGGTGAAGGCTGCAGGCAAGCTTCGGGTCGAGGGCAAAGAGTACGTTGTCGAAGATGGCGACGTCATGAACTTCCTAACAAGCGCCTAGCGCGTACCTGTCATGGCCGAGTTAGAGCAGGAGCCTCCGGAAACGGACATCGGTGAGCGGGTGGATGCCGCCATCGAGCTTCTTCGCGAGTTGCGTGACAATCGTAGGCTCATGGCGACTTTGACAGAAGAGCAAAACAGAAATCTTCTGATGTTTGCTGGGCAGGTCGCACGGCCGGGCCCGTGGGCAAAGCGCGAACTCGCTCGCGAAGTGCGGAAACGTCGCCGAGAGCAGGTTCGCAATCGCGATGAGAAGACACTGGCCGGCACGGGGATTCGGGCCAAGCGGCGCGAGCTCGTCTATCAGACGCCAAAGTTCATTACGCCACCAGTTGAACCCGGGCAGTCGATGAAGGAGTTGGGAGAAGCGCCCAAGCTGCAATCGGAGCGCAACTGCTATGTCTGCAAAGAGGACTTTCGCGATCTGCACGACTTTTACGACTCGATGTGCAGGAGCTGCGGTGACCGCAACTACGCAAAGCGCACCCCAACTGCGGACCTAAGGGGCAGGGTCGCATTGGTCACAGGCGCTCGCGTAAAAATCGGATATCAAGCAGCGATTATGCTCTTGCGTGCGGGGGCGAATGTTGTGGTGACAACCCGCTTTCCACGAGATGCAGCCAAGCGTTACGCGGCCGAAGCCGATGCCCGCGAGTGGGCTTCGAGACTACAAATTCACGGATTGGATCTGCGGCATACGCCCAGCGTCGAGGCCTTCTGTCGGCACCTGCTCAGCACCCAAGAGCGCCTCGATTTCCTTATCAACAATGCGTGCCAGACGGTGCGTCGCCCCGCGGGGTTCTACGGTCATTTGATGGAATCTGAGACGGCTGACGTTGGGGGGTTGCCATCCAGGGCCCAGGGCTTTCTGGCTTCTTACGAATCGTCAAAGCACTTGGCAAAGCCTGCACAGGATGCAGTTGGGCTGCAGGAGTCGGCAGCACTTTCGCAGGTGGCACTGCTCGATGAGGACCTTGGGCGCAACACGAGCCTCTTTCCAACGGGGCAGCTTGATCAAGATCTGCAACAAGTAGACCTCCGAAAGGTGAATAGTTGGCGACTGCCGCTGGCGGACGTGAGTTCGGTAGAACTCTTGGAGGTGCAATTGGTGAATGCTGTGGCACCATTCGTATTGAATGCGCGTCTAAAGCCGCTAATGATGCGCGTGCCATCGAATGACAAACACATCGTCAACGTCTCTGCGATGGAAGGGCAATTCTATCGGGGATACAAGACCGACAAACACCCGCATACAAACATGGCCAAAGCCGCTCTCAACATGATGACGCGAACCTCGGCTGTGGACTATGTGCAGGACGGCATTCACATGAACAGCGTCGACACCGGGTGGGTTAGCGACGAAGATCCAGCCGAGATTGCTGAGCGCAAGACTCGAGAGCGAGGCTTCCACCCACCGCTCGATATTGTCGATGGTGCAGCGCGGATTGTGGATCCAATCTTTAGCGGTATCTCCACCGGAAAACACGTCTGGGGATTGTTTTTGAAAGACTATGGGCCAACGCCATGGTGAGAGCAGTCTTGGCAGCGCTTCTTGCGGCGTCGCTCGCGTGCGACTCCAAAACAACCGCGGCCCCCGATGCTGGCGATGGTGGGGACGCCATGGTCATATTGGATGCTGCTCCACAGTTCCCCGAGCCTGGCTTCGGAGTCATCACCGGAGACTGTGATGTACTCGATGATGAACTCACCTCCACGGAGCCCTCGATCATCCGCTCCATCTTCGACTTTGAGCGAGGATACGGTGACTCGGACCAAGACATGCTCAGTGAGGGGGGGCAGCAGATCCTCGAGGAAGGAACCGCAGGTGGGAGTTCTGTGCTGAGCGAGGTCTTTGCGTTTGAGATGCTCAAGCGCTGCGAATCCGCGACCCTTCTCAAGACTGAGACCGCAATTGTTTACGACACAGAAGGCAAGCTCACGGATTTTCTGGCAGAGATTGACTCACTCAAGATCGGCGTGAGCGTCACACGGGCCGTCGGATTTCCTTTCGACGACCCCTACGAACTTTCCCAAGCAACAGACCTTCTTCAAGGCAAGCTCGACGACATACTTGAGAGCACGGCTAACGTTTCCGAGGAAGATCGCTGGAACAAGCAGATCTTGGGCGTTCTGGCCTATTCGCCTGAGCATGGGGACGTCCTACACCAGGCGTGGATGTCGTTGGATGCAGCAACACGTGCGGATACTGTTGTGCACATCATGGTGACCAACGGCGATGACGATTTCATCTACTGCAACGGCCCATGCCCGTAGAGCGACCCATGACCGATATTCTACTAAGCACCCTCAACGCCAAGTTCGCCCACAGCTCGTTGGCGTTGCGCTATCTCTACGCCAATCTCGCGAGTGAGCTTCGCGAGCGTGCTGAGATTGCTGAGTTCATTTGGAATGAGCGACCTTGCGACATTGCTGAGTCGATCTTGCAGCACGAGCCCAAGCTACTTGGCCTGGGTGTCTACATCTGGAATGCGACCGAGACTCTTGAGCTCGTTCGCACTCTCAAGTCTGTGCGCCCTGAACTCATTATTGTCTTGGGCGGACCCGAGGTGAGCTACGAGACCTCAGAGCAGGAGCTTGCCGAGCTCGCCGACTATGTCATAACGGGGGAGGGGGACTTGGCGTTCGCGTCGCTAGCAAGCTCTCTCTTGGTGGAGGGGCGAGCTCCCGAGCAACGTGTGATTGCAGGGGGGACTCCCAAACTCGCCGAGCTTGCGTCGCCATATGCCTACTACAACGATGTGGATGTCGAGAAGCGGTCAATCTATGTAGAAGCTTCACGCGGGTGTCCATTTCGCTGCGAATTCTGCTTGTCGTCGCTCGACCTGGCGGTGCGACAGTTCCCTCTAGAGCCTTTCCTGGCGGACATGAAAGCGTTGCTCGACCGAGGTGTTCGCCAGTTCAAATTTATTGATCGCACGTTCAATCTAAGCCCGCGGATCTCTTCTTCGATACTAGAGTTTTTCTTAGGTCATATTCACCTCGGAATTTTCGTGCACTTTGAAATGGTGCCGGACCGGCTTCCACGCGCTCTTCGCGACGTTGTTGCCAGATTCCCGGAAGGCAGCATCCAGTTCGAAATTGGCATCCAGACGTTCGACGAGGGCACCTCAGAGCGCATCTCTCGAGTACAAGACTTGGGGCGCTTGACTGACAATATGGAGTTTCTGACAACACAAACTCACGTGCACATTCACGCAGACCTCATCATTGGACTGCCCGGGGAGGACGTGGAGTCGTTCGCGCGAGGGTTTGACAGGCTGGTGGCGATCGGCCCGCATGAGGTCCAGGTAGGCATTCTAAAGCGGCTTCGCGGTACTTCGATCATCCGCCACGATGAAGAGTACGCGATGGTGTATGCGGCAACGCCGCCGTATGAGATTCTTCAGAACAGTGTGCTCTCGTTTGAGACGTTGGCCCGCCTCAAGCGTTTCGCCAGGTCGTGGGACCTGGTTGCAAATCGCGGGAACTTTCAGGAGAGTTGTGCACTCTTGTGGAACAATTGTGGGCCGTTCGAGGGATTCTTGAGATTCAGCGACTGGCTGTTCGCAGAGGTCGGCCACTTTACAGGCATCGCACTCGATCGGCTCGTCAAACTTATGCTGCGATACTTGACCGAAGTTGCGTCGGCGCCAATCAGCAAGCTCGAAGCAGCAACGGTCTTGGGGCGCGATTACATGCGGCGCCGCGGGCGTCTGCCTTCTTTCCTCGCCGACATCACTGGCGAGAGTACACGCTTTCGACCAGTCGCAGGAGCGGAGCACCGAGCGACACCAAAGAGGCAAGCGAGGCACCTGGAAACACCCAGCACCAAGTCGTAGCGCTTCTACTTTCTACGACGGAGTTTTACGCGGAGGTTTGTGGGAACCACGGTGAAGCTAAAGAGTTCTTCAACATCGCCACTGTCTCCGACGCGGTCTACTTCGAAGTTTTTGTAGAGCACGCTAAGCACGATGTTCATCTCGAGGAGAGCTAGACTGCGGCCTGGGCATATTCGCGGGCCGGATCCGAAGGGAATATGCACGAGCTTTTGTTGCGCTGCTTCGGCGGTGGATGGGTCGAGCCAACGCTCAGGGATGAAGCTCTTGCCGTTTGGCATGACGGAGTCATCGATCGCGGCCGACCGAGTTAGAAGTGCGATGGTGGTCTTCTCGGTTATCAGGATGTTGTCAACGACGACGTCTTTGTTCGCATCAGCAAGCAGAAGAGGCGCCACCGGACGAAGTCGCATGGTTTCATTCGCGATTGCCGTGGCAAAGGTAAGGCCCTGGGCTGTCTCGTGATCTCGTGGCACGGTATCGGAACCGAGATCCTCGTCGAGCTCCTGGTGAAATCGTGCAACGGATTCAGGCCTGTCGAGAAGATGGTGAACCGCCCATGCAAGAGTGTTCGCCGTTGTGTCCTCTCCTGCGAGTAGCATCGTGAGGGCATTGCCAAAGATGCGTTCTTCAGAAAACGGCGCACCGTTTTCGTCACGACTGGACAGCATCGACTCTAGGAAGTTTGTTGGAGCTTCTGCGAGTTCTGGGTTTGCCTTGAGTCGAGCACGAGTTTCCTCAACGATGGGAGCGAGCCACGTTCGGAGCGCCAAAATCGCCTTGTCGACATCGCGATCCTTGGCAAGTTTCAAGACTCGCCAATATGGTACCGTCGATTGCAATCTGCGCGAGAGGGTGGGAAAGACCTTCTCCATGTGACGCTGAATGACGTCGCTTCCCTTCTCAAGAGTGTTGGCATCATGCCCAAAGGTGAGCATGGTTGTTACGTCCACCGTAAAGCGCATGAGGTCCTCTTGGATGTCCAAGACCCGCCCCGTGTCAGCAACGCGCAGCCACCGCTTTCTCAAACGCTCTGCCATTCCAGCTAGGACTTCATAAAAATTCTTAAGATTGCGGTGAGAAAGTGCAGCGATGGCGAGCTTTCGCTGCGGTCGCCAGGCCGCGCCTTCTGCGGAAAAGACCCCATCAATTCCAAGCTCCTCGAAGATTGGCTTCACCCGTCGCGCTCGTCTGAAGGTATCTGGTCTCTGGCGCAACACATGGGCGATCGCTTTGGGATCCGAGAATGCTACGAGACGCTGATGCACCAAACGAAACGTATAGGGGGTCCCGTATTGTTCTGCCCAGGCTTCGAGGTTGTTGTGAAAGTGCGCGGGGTCGATCTGCTTGGCATTGCCGAGCAATCGAGAACCCTTTGGCCCCGGGAGCTCTTCAGGGAGCCGGAGTTTTTCTGAGACCAACTCCGGCTCTTGATTGGGGTCGAAGGTGTCTTCGAGCCGGACCTCGAGTCGCCCGTTGGTGACTCGATGTTCGTAGTGGCGCAAGCAGGCCGTTCCGCCCTCTCGTTTCCCGGTTTCACAATCGAATTTCCATCGGTGATTTCGGCAAATGAGTTGGCCGGCTTCAATCTCCCCTTCAGCGAGAAGAGCCCCCTGGTGTGGACAGCGCCCCTCGTAGACCTTGAGACCACCTGCGCTCTTCACAAGGACAAGCTCGCGTTCGTCTGCCATGAGGCTTGTTGGGGTATCGGGCGCGACCTCAGGTACTGCTCCTGCATCCACCCAGGTTGCGTTTGTCTTGCTCATCGTTTTAGCCTTGCTTCTATTCCACGGATTGGCTCGCAGAATTCGGAGTCTCTTTGAGGTAGAGGTCGTGCTTGCTGAACGGAATCTCCAGGTTGGCTTTGTTGAATGCTTTGTAGACTCGCTCGTGCAGCACATCTAGAATCTTGTCGCGATCGGAGGGATCCTCAACGTAGACCAACAGTTCGAAAGCCAAGCCGGAAGCGCCGAATGCACGAAAGCGCGTGGTGGGCTCTGGCTTATTGCAGATCCCAACAACGTTTGTTGTGCAGCTGAGCAAGACCGAGCGGACGAGGTCCACATCCGCCCCATATGCCGCATCGACTGCGACCGCGACACGTTGCTTTAGGCTCGGCCCACCCGCTTCGTTGATGATCATCGAACCGCCAATCACCGAGTTGGGAATCGTTATTTCTACATCGTCAAGCGTGAGTACTCGCGTCGATCGAATGCCAATGCGGGTTACACGGCCTCTAGTCCCATCGTCGAGAACAATAAAGTCATCGATCTTGTAGGGGGCGTCGGCGATGATGAAGATTCCAGCAAAGAGATTTGCGAGGGTGTCCTGCGCCGCAAAACCCACGGCGAGCCCAATGATGCCGGCAGACGCGAGCCAGGCCGTTACATCAATGTCCCAAGCCAAGAAGATGAAATAGACGGCGAGCCCGAAGCTGAGCCCCTTGAGAAACATGCTGAACAGCGGAACCGTGCGCTGTTGCAAGATCGAATGCGAGCCGGCCTTGCTGCTGAGCGCCTCTAGCACCAAGGCGCTAATGCGGAAGGAGACCCCAGCCCAAATGAGCACAGCGCCTGTCATCAGGGAACTGTGGATGGCCGATATCGCTCTTGAAGAGAGCTCCAGTGGTTCGAGAGCCCACGAGAGCCCATAGAACAGTACGCTCAGGAATATCGGTCGGCGGAGGGTCGCAATGAGTTTGTCGTCAAGATCTGTTCGAGTCTTGCTGGCTGCAGCGGCCAGCGATCGGCAGATTACAACCTCAGCGATCCACGAGGCGAGCAATGCGCCCAAGGCGATCGTTCCGCTTCGAAGTAGCGAGTACTCGTCTAGCAGAATCTCTGCACGGTTGAGTAGCTCTTGCATAGCACGACACTATCTTGGATCCAACGTCAACACCAGGGAGCGAGGGCTCGCTCGCAAGGTTCGACGTAGCTCGTGCCGAATAGCACGATGTGAGCGAGAAGAGGGTAGAGCTGGTAGAGCGATACGCGTTGTGCATGGCCTTCACATCGCGGGTGTACCTCGTCGTAGGCCGCGTAAAAGGCAGCACTTGGACTGCCAAAGAGTTCGAGCATGGCGAGGTCGATTTCTCGATTCCCGCCATAGACGGCTGGGTCAATGAGTACCGGTACTCCGCCCTTCGCGCAGTGCACGTTGCCACTCCACAGGTCGCCATGTAGGCGAGAGGGAGGTTCCTGCGCGCCAGCAAACTGTGGCATGCGAGTGAAGAGCGATTCGAAACGCAATGTCCAGCTCTGTGGGGCGAGGCCACTGTCGATACACTGTTTGAGAAGTGGTCTGAGCCGTGATTCGCTGTAGAATGTGGGCCAGTGTTTCTCCGAGGGATTACTCTGATGTAGGGTCGCGAGGTAGTTGTCGGAATGCCAACCGAATGAGGGCGCGCCAAATTTATGTAGCCGTGCCAGCCCTCGACCAAATTTCACATCAAAGTCATCAGTATGTGGAGCAGGTGCCAGATATTCAAGGGCGAGAAACTGCGGACCGTAGCCGACCACCCTTGGGACCGCGAGTGCTTCGGCTTCTGCAAGCCACGCAAGGCCTTCGGCTTCTAGTGCGAAGAATCTCTGCGGGGCTTCTGGTTGACACTTTACGAAGAGCTCCTCACCACTTTCGAGACTGCAGTGGAAGGTGTCACTGATGCAGCCACCGGAAAGCGATGAGTTTTGCGTCATCTTCGAGCCAACCAGGTATTCGACGGCTGCCTGAGTTTCGCTGTTCATTGTGGCACTTGCTGCTGCCCTTGGAGGTGCGCCAACAGCCCCCGACAGGAAGCCTCACAAATATCAAAAACGTCGTCGAAGCCGCTGGGACCGCCGTAATATGGGTCGGGTACGCTTGCTCCAGCTTGGCTCTCGGAATCAAATGAGCGAAAGAGGTAGAGTCGTTCGATCGCCTCTGGGGACGGCGCTAGTTCTAGGAGATTTTCGTAGTTCTCGGAGTCCATGGCTAGTATGTAGTCGAAGCGCTCGAAGTCGCCTCGCTCGAACTGCCTCGCAGTGCTGGGCAATCGGATTCCGCGAGCTTCTGCGGTTTGACGTGATCTGCTGTCGGCAGGCTCTCCCACGTGATACGCAGCCGTTCCCGCAGAATCGATGAATAGGTGACCGCTCATACCAGCCTGTTTGGCAAGGTTGAGCATGATGCCTTCCGCTGTTGGTGATCGGCAGATGTTCCCCAGGCACACAAAGCACAAGCTCACCATGACTGCATTGAACCATCAATGCTGCGCTTGATTCCAGCGTCTAGACTGTTGGCAACCGGAGCCCACTGGCAAATGCGCGAGTCGCGTGATGCTCTGCGGAGTGCCGGATTGCGGACATACCCCGACGTACGTAGGTAAAGCTTGCGATAAATTCTGTACTCAACGCAAAGAGAGCACAACAGCACTGCCTGGTAGTTCCTGTGTGTGCCACATTGCGTGACATCTCCGACATCTCAGAGGACGTGCATTGTGAATGTGGTCATTGAATCGATGACTTTGGAGTCGGTAGAGTTGGGCCAACCCATGCGCACCCTAGTCGGTCTCTCTTTCGTCCTCCTCACCACTGTTACAGCTGGCCCTGGTTGCACGCACTCTGTGCGCCGGGCGGCACTCGTCCCTCACCAACAAGCGATCACCCACAGTGGGGCTAGACCACAGTCCACCCAAATCTCACTGGGTACCACAAACCTTCTTAGCAGTCGCAATCCTCGGTTGGCGGAGGATGAGAACGCAGGAATCGTGATTCCTCGCTGGCAAGGGCAGGGAGGCGTGCGGATGCCATGGGGGGCTCACACGACCGTTGGATTTCACGGGGAGTATGGTTTGAACCAAGGCGGCGTTGCGCTGAGTGACGACCAACCGGACCCAAAGGGCGACGTAATGGGAGCAGCAATGTCACTGTTTTACACAGCTAAAGCCTCGCCAAAGCTCGACATCGGTCTTGGTGGTCAGTTTTGGGTGTATTCCGTTCCGTACGCAGAGTATGAGACTTGCGTCAATTGCCCAGGAAGCAACTTCACAAACGTTGAGCATGATCGGGACCTGATTTCTGTTGTAAGTCTAGGAATTATTCCTACGTACAACGTGGGCCCTGGAATCTCGATCTTTGGTGGCATCAACGCTCGCAACCACCCAACCATCGAAAAATCGGCGATCACCATCGGGGGAGATCTTGATGATGACGAAGAGGTCGAAGCGGGACCTCTCAATGCGATCGTTAGTCTTGGTGCTGATGTCCTCGTCACCGAGCGCATCAAAATCACAGGCTACTTGCAAAAGCCGGTCGAGTCGAGGCCCGCTGACTATGGGCTCACCGCTGGGTTTATGGTGTCGCTCTTGACGCCGAGCTCACCTCCACAAGCGGCGCAGCCACCGATGCAGCCGCAACCGCAGTACACTCCGTAGGCCTAATGCGGTCTTAGATGCCTTCACCCCCTTGGGGGTAGGGGGGTTAGATGCCTTCTCCCGCAAAGGTATTACATTGCTCAACGGAGCCTTGGTCGTAGCCCCGCTTAAACCACTTGCGACGCTGGGCAGATGACCCGTGAGTCCAGGATTCCGGACGGACTTTTCCTGTGGCTTGCTTCTGAAGCGTATCGTCTCCGATCGCCATCGCCGCCGTAAGAGCTTCTCTTAGGTCGCCGACTTCGAGCAGATTGCGTTCTGCGGCATCGTGGGCCCAGATGCCAGCGTAGCAATCAGCTTGCAGTTCGAGCAGCACGCTGAGTTCGTTTTTGCGCGATGGATTCCTCGACTGAGCTCTCCGCATGCGTTTTGAGGTGCCAAAGAGTGTTTGCAAGTGGTGCCCGACTTCATGAGCGACAACATAGGCTTGAGCAAAATCGCCAGCTGCTTTGAATCGATGGGCGAGATCGTCAAAGAAAGCCGTGTCCAAATAGAGCTTGTGGTCGGCAGGGCAGTAGAAGGGCCCGGTGGCGGAACTTGAGTAGCCGCATGCGGAGTCGACGCCATTGCGAAATACAACGAGCACTGGCGCTTCGTATGGTGTCGCGCTTGAGGCAAGCCGCTTGGTCCACACCTTCTCCATATCGTCGATGAGGAAGGAAAGGAAGCGGATCTTCTTCTCGTCGGCCCGTGATGTTTCAACTGGCGTGTTTGTTTGTTGCGACGCGCTTTGCCCTCCGCTTCCACCGCCGATTCCGAAAGTCTCAAGCAAGTCCGTGCGACCCAGCACCGCTGCGATGAGAACGATGACGATGGTGCCAGCTCCGAGCTTGCCCTTTACGCCACGAGCGCCACTTGCTTGCACACCCCGTCGGTCTTCCAGATTCTTGCTTCGGCCTTTGTCCCTCCATCGCATGGCGCGAGTGTGCCAGAAATTGGGCGAGAAGCTGTGGGCATCGTTCAGAAGGCCGCAGAAACAGGCCTTCTGGGGTGTTCGACTGATGCATACGACCGATGCTTCGAGCCCGCTGGCTTCGAGGGGACAATGAGCTTCGAGCGTTTGACGGAATGACACAAAGGGAGCGATTCGATTGCCAGTTCTGCAACCGGATGACGGGCCTAGTCTGTCAACTGCCTGCAAAGACCGCTTTGCTTCTTTGGCACCAAGATTGAATCGCAGTAGGGTGTGCGATCCTATCGATGGCTCTGGAAGCTTGTTCCGCCCTTAACGGTAGCGCTGTGCTCCGTATTCGTGGCCAACGCCATGGCGAATGTGATTTCACAACATGTTCTCCCAGAGGCAGAAATGATGTCCAAGGTTCGGGAGCAACCAACAAAGGCTAGTGCTCCAAGCGTCACTCGGTCAAAGAGTTCTCAGGATGTTGTTGCTCGAAACATGTTTTGTAGCACCTGTTCAATACTTGAGAGCGAGCCAGTCGCAATCGCCGGAGCCCGAACGCGGTTGCCCTTGCGCTTGATCGCTACCAACATATCCTCGCGGGAAACCCAATCCTTCGCCTCTGTTGTGAATACGCAAAACCAACGGCAGGGCGCGTACCGCGTTGGTGAGAAAATTCCCGACGCCGGAGTCGTGCAGTACATTGGCCAAGACTACGTAGACTTCAAGGTGGAGGGCAGTGAAGCCTTAGAACGCATGAACTTTGACTCGGCCAATGTTGCAGCCAAGCAGCCAACCAAGCGGGCGTCTGCGAGCACCAATGCTCTGGCGAGCGAGTACGTGCGCTCCATTAGTGATACGCATTTTGAGGTTGATCGTGATCTGATTGGCAAGCTGCAGTCGAGTCCCAAGTTGGCGGGTGCGCGAGCAATGCCGATTCACAAGAACGGTTCGATGGTTGGTGTTCGCTTGTCGGGTGTTCGGAGCAAGGGGCTGGCCTACTCAATGGGACTTCGCAATGGCGACCGAGTGCTAGCGGCCAATGGGGTGAAGCTCAAATCGCTCGAAGCAAGCCTTGAACTCCTTGGGCAGCTCAAGTCGCGGGACCATTGGAGCATTGAAATCGAGCGGCGAGGAAAGTCCATTCAGTTGCAGGTGGATTTGCAGTGAGTGGTGCGGGTGGTGTGCTATGACAGCGTAGTCGTATGTTGCATCGCATTCTCACCGTGAAACCCTCCAAGGCCTGCACATCGCTCGCCACTACCTTTCTTGCGCTCAGCGTCTTCGCGGGATGTGGCGGCGAGAAGAGCACCCTTGCAGAAGTCGAAGCACTCAAGGAGAAGGTTTGTGCGTGTGCGGATGCAGCATGCGTAACAGCGCTGCGAGAGTCTTCGAAGGGCCTCGAAAAAAAGCTCGCAAAGCTCTCTGGCGATGAGATGGACAAGGCACTGGCGCATGCCGTTTCGATGATGGAATGCGCAACCAAGCTAGGTGTGCCCGCTGATGGGCTTTAGCTAACTAGCTAGTTTTTGTCCCTAGCGGGACGGAAACTAACTAGGTGAGAGCGAGACGAATCTCGACGCTTGCTTCATGCGCTGCCACCGCGATGCCAAACTCATCATTCAAGAGGGCTTCAACGTTGCTGGCCGCCGTTGATGCCACAGACTCAGCGCCATCGTCGACATCGAACTTCACACAGAGCACGTTGTCTTCCCTGGTTGTCGACATTTTTATCGGCCCCTTGCCCCGCTCAATCGTACCTAGGGAGAGTTCTGATAGCGCGGTTGTCAAGACAGCGACAACGATGGCGCTTGGTGCGACCACACGCAAAGAGGGATCAACGGGGGCCCACCTCACACCACCGATGAGCTTCGTGTGATGGTCTGATAGCCGCCCCGCCGATTTGATGCATGAGGCGAGATCTGTGTCGGGACGCAGGGCGAGAAGCGACTCCATTCCACGAACGCCGTTGTAGACGCGATTGTACGCGGTTGTGAGTTCCTGTGCGACGTCCTTCAAATCTTGAATCGCGAACGAGACATCTTGGAGTGCACCAATGCCTCGTGCTCGTGCCTCGTCATCGAGTCCGGGTTTTGTGAGTGCTGCCAGCGACTCTAGCTCTGCCACTGCGCATGTCACAAACCCAGGGGCCGACGAGAGCACTACCATCGCGTTTCGAATGTCTGCAAAGGCTGGGTCTGCTGCCCTGCCAATCATCTCGTAGGAAGGACGTTGGTCGCTTGCAAGCTCCGTGAGCCGTTCAGAAGCGCGCTGTGCAATGGAGCGAAGCTTCACCACCTCTTCCTCTGTGAAGGAGCGCTTGACGACGTCGAGGCCGCACATGGATCCGACAACCGTGTCTCCGAGTTTTACCGGTACTCCAACGTACGACTCCAAGCCAAATCGATGCACCAAGTCTTGCGGTATTCGCGTGTCGGTAGATGCGTGAGAAACCAAGAGAGGCTTCTCATCGCGCACCACGAGCTGGCAGAAGGAGGTCGCGCGATCGGTTGCTTTGCTGGCTTCAAGTTCTGGGGGCAAACCAAAGGTTGCGCGAAAGAGCTGCGTTCGCCGCAGTACCAAGGAGACAAGCGCAATCGGTGTCTTTAATAGCTCAGCGGCTTGGGCTACGAGTTCTTGCAAGACAGGGTCAGCCTCAAGCGACAAGACATTGCCGGTCATCTTGTCCAGGTACTGGACCGAGTCACCTAGCGCATCTATTCGCTCTTTCATCGCCCAAGTGTAACGGCTGTGTTGTGATTCTGGAATTCGTCTTGAACTCCGACTTCGTTCGAGAGCAGGGCTGCCGCAATTGCTTTACTACGTATGAGTAATGCTGCCATCTGGAGACCGCGATGGCACAAACTACGGCAATTGCAAGTGGTAGACGCGGTGGCCTAAGACCTCAGCGATGTAGAGGTGCTCGAGCTGCTCGTCTACAACAATGTCCTCAGGCTCGGTGCTCGCCTCGAGAATATCGGTGAGTTGCCATTCTTCGATCCCTTCGCCATCGCGTCGAAACAGTGAAATGGTTTGCCGTCTTGAGTCGCAAACATAGATGGTGTCCTCGCTGTCTACGAAGATTCCCGTAGGCTTCACAAAGTCGATCCCAGCATAGTTATTCCACTCGAGAATGAAATTGCCCTCCCGATCGAACTTCTGGATTCGACGATTGAACGTGTCAGCAACATAGACAGAGCCTTCGGAATCGGTCGAGATACCCCAGACGCCGTTAAAGGATCCCGGAGTTCTTCCTAGTCCACCGATTTCGAATTGCAAGACGCCCTCAGGTGAGAACGCCCGTAGCGTATGCAGCTCGTAGTCGCCGACGAAGACGTTTCCCGTGAGCGGATCAATCCCGACGTCGTGAATGTGTGCAAAACCAGCATCGCCCCAGCCGCGAATGAAATTGCTATCCCGGTCAAAGACTTGCAGTCGATGATTCTCCTGATCGCCGACATAGATGCGGTCATCACGAGTGCGGTCGACTGCCAACCCGTGTGGGTGGTTGAATTGTCCATCAGCGAGGCCAGCAGTGCCAAAGATGTCGAGCAATTCTCCTTCACGGGTAAATCGCTGCACTCGGTTTTCGTGCCCTGCAACGATCACGGTTCCATCACTGTGCAGCTCCACGCTGCTTGGCTCAATGAACTGTCCCGGTTCGGTTCCTCGGCCTCCCCACGAGCCCATCAAGCGCGGAAGGGCTGCTTCACCGCCACAGGCATCGCCTTCTTCGATGCACGCGTCAGCTGGCTCACGGGCATCGGATGCGCTCTTCGCCACAGGATCGTCGCAACCAAGGAGCAACGCGGCCGCCACCATAGCTACCGGGAGGATTGTCGAGGCCATTGCCGTTTGTATCATGGGTGCGTTGAGAACAGGCACAATTGTGGCTCTTGGCAGGAGGCATTCCCTTTTCCGATGCGTCTAAGGGAAATTCTGGTGCTCACTCATTGGGGCGCAGAAATCATCGAGTCAAAGTCAAAGCGATCGATGCACCAGGTTTCACCGCCAGGGACAACAGTCGATTCCAGATCGGCAACGCTGATTGTCACCTCGGCGAAGATGGCGTTTTCAAGGCTTCCTTGGAATGGGGTTCCGGCGGCCCCTAGCGCGCTGATCGAGGCTGTGCCTTGCTGCACCAGAAACGCCTTTCCGTCGGCGCAGCGCGCGGACTCACAGTTGCGTCTAGCGACCAAACAGGTATGGCAGTCTTTGAGGTTTTCGCCGTTGAACGTCACATCATGTGGGCCATCGGTGGCGCCAAATGGGAAGTAGAAGTCGAACGTGAGCCTCTCGATGTTGGGCGCGGCACCAGAGGTGGCGGTGTAGAAGAGCACGCCGAGTTCGTCGTCCCGTTCGGTTGTTTGTGTCTCTGCGTTGAGTCCCATGTAGGTGCAGGCGGCCGCTTCGGCGTCTGGTGCTTCAGCCGCGTCTGGCGCTTCAGCCCCATTGTCCTCACCTCCACCACAGGCGTATGCAAGGATGACACAGGAGACGATCATGAGGCGCATACCTATCGACTCGCCACAGAGGTTCGAACCCAACGAGCACGCGCTTTGCCCAGCCCACGGAAGACCGCTTCGTCGACCAAGGCGATCTGCGCGGTGCTGTCACCATGAACTGCCAGAGCGAGGTGGTTGCCAGGAGAGACGGGGGCTTCTCCAAAGGTTGGATCGACCTGCACCCAAGTATCGCCATACCGCACTGCGACCCACCTATGACGAAAGAACTTCTTGCCGTCGAGGCGAAAGCCTGTGACGAGCTTGGCGTCGATGCCTTGTTCCGCTGCGAGATCAACGAAGAGTGTCGAGTGTGCCGTGCAATCCCCTCTACCGAGTTCAAGTGCATCGTTGCCACCTGCCCCTGGTGCGTCGTGTGCGTCCTTTAAGAGACTATCAACCTCCCGTGTAAGGCTGGCAATCTGTTTGCTAACCGCGGCCGGCTCCTTGTCAAATTGAATCCGCCAACCATCTTTGCGCAAGCTCACCGATTGGCCGCCAATGGCCGGAGGAGGTTGGCGAAGGGCATTTTCGACGACTAAGATATTTCCTGATCCACGAACCGGTATTGTGCTTGTGCCTGGCAGCTCTGGCGGCGAGAACGACTCTTTTAGACGCGCTGCACCAACGCGTACGGAGCCTGTTGAACCCGTTGCCGCGCGAACGAGCGTGCCATCCTTGCCAAGCACCAATCGAGTCTCGATGTCACCCCACTGGGTCTCTAACGTGGCTTTGCCTTGGCGTCCCTCATGGCTGAGCTTCATTTTCGTCACCGCGAAGCCATATCCAGCGAGCAAGACCTTGCTCTGAAAGTCAGCGCTGCCATGACGACCAACCAAGTAGGGCACAAGCTCCAGAGGTACAGCGTCAGCAGGTGCCTCACGGACAGGCTCTCCTTCAAGCGCGATAATCCACTTTCCGTTGTCTGCCCGTAAGGCATTTCCCGTTCGAACGACGGCTCCGGCTCGAGCCCGCAGTTCAACTCGCGTTGCGTACAGCTGCTGGTTGGCGTGGATTACGATTTCCGTTTCGCTCTCTACGACGTTTCCGCCACGCATCACACGAATCTCTTCGTTGCGAATAATTCTTACGCCTGAGGCACTTCGGTGAAAACGCTCACGAGCTTCGCCTATGCGTTTGCCCTGCCACGTTAGGTAGTAGTTTGTGGTGTGTAGTGCAGGGCCAAGAGGAGCGCCTAGACTCGCCTTCGCTTCGTCCTGAGACACAGAAGCGGCCGCAGACGTCGTGCCGCCCCGAGCCGTTTCTTCCCACAGCACATCGATGTCCATATCGTCCAGATCCCGCTTGGGACTGGCAGAGGTGCAGGCAGCCGCAGCAATGGCGGCCGAGAGCATGACGATGGGTAGGAGCCTACGCATCCAGCGATTCTAGGTCGCCAGAGCGTTATGGGCCAAAAACTGACGATTTATTACCAGCTGAGCTCTTCGCCGTTGGTGTGCCAAAAGCCGCCTGAATTCGCTAGGTTGAGTGCATCGATGCGAGCGAGGAGCCCAGCGGCCGACTCCGGTGCGTCAATCAGACCGTTGCCACCCGTCATCTCCGTGCGGACAAATCCAGGGTGGAGCAGGGCGACAGCAATGCCTTTGGAGCGAAGATCCACAGCCAAGCTGGCACCAGCAATGTTGAGCGCGCACTTGGACATGCGATAGCCATACTGTCCACCTGAGGTGTTGTCACTAACCGAACCCATGCGGCTCGTAATGAGTGCGACCTTGGCACCATCGTGAAGGTTTGGGAGAAGTGCCGACGTAATTCGAAGCGGCCCAAGGCTATTGATCTCAAACTGCGCCCGCATCGAGTCAAAGTCGAGATTATCAAGTGAGTTGCTTTGGAGAATGCCCGCACAGTTGATAAGCAGGTCCACAGTCTTTCCCTTGAGGGCATCCGCCAACACGGTCGCTCCCTCATCCGAACCCACGTCAACGCCGGTCACAACCTCGACTCCCAGATCATCGAGCTCTGCAGAGGACTTGCGACAGGCGCCGACTACGCTCCAACCCTGTGCTTTGAGGGCACGGCTCAATTCAAGACCGATGCCGCGGTTTGCTCCTGTGATGACTGCGCGATTCATGGGGCGAGTATAGTCAGTCCATGGGCGGACACCACCAGCGTAGAGCGATGAAAGATGGATTGGATCGCGTCGCGATTCGGCGATTGGCGGGCAATCTCTCGAGAGCTCAGGCGGAGTTTGATGTCGAAGGATTCGTCAATTCGGCCACAAAGGGCCTAGAAGAGCTGGAATTGAAGGAGCGCGTGGCTAAGGTCGCGCGAGCGATGGAACCGTTTCTGCCTGAGCAACCGCAAGAGGCCATTGCCGCCATCTTGTCGGCAGTTCCGAATTGGGACCGTGGCCCAGAGGGGGACAATCTACGAGGTTTTGCGAGTTGGCCGGTGTTCGCTTTTGTGGAGACCAGAGGATTGAAACTCGGAGAATATGCTCTTCGTGCCCTTGGGCAACTCACCCATCTGTTCTCTGCCGAGTTTTCCGTCCGCCCATTTGTTGAGAAAAACACCGAGGTCTCGATGGCCGTTGTTGATGAGTGGACAAGTCACAAGAGTGAGCACGTTCGCAGGTTGGCATCAGAGGGCATTCGGCCACGACTGCCATGGGCGAGTAAACTAGCGCTCTTTGTTGAAGACCCCGCTCCTGTCATCGCGATTCTCGACAAACTTGTCGACGACGATTCAATCTATGTTCGACGCTCGGTAGCGAACAATCTGTCCGACATTGCCTCCGATCACCCTGCCCTTGCAATTGCGACTTGTAAGCGGTGGCTCCAGACGCCCACAGCGCATCGGCGTTGGATTGCAAAGCGCGCCACCCGCAATCTCATAAAGACTGGCCACCCAGGAGTTTGGGAACTACATGGCTTCACGGATTCTCCCAAGGTTGGAGTCGTCGATTTGCGCGCTGCCCCAGAGCGAGTCACGATGGATCAGAAGTTTTCTATTCACTTCGAAGTCCAGTCACGAGCTTCTGTTGAGCAGAGATTGGTCGTGGACTACGTGGTGCACCACGCAAAGGCGGCGGGCAAGACGAGCGCGAAGGTGTTCAAGTTGTGCGAGCTGGTGCTCAAGGCCGGCCAAGCAGTTCAGCTGGAAAAGCAGCACGCGTTTCGCACCATCACCACTCGCCGCTACTATCCCGGCAGTCATCAAATCGAAGTGCAAATCAACGGTGAGCGTCATGCGAGGACGCAGGTCGACTTGGTGATGTAGCGGGGGCGATGTAGCGGCTTTCGGCTTTTCTTTTGCGCGGTGTAGCAACCGCAAGCGGCGTCTTCCGATACAGGGGGCGAATTCGGCAGTCGCCGCTCAGAAGAAAGAAACGCCATGAAGACCCTCAATAAAATCATTGTACTAGGAACGCTAATGCTCGGGACTCTCGCCGGGTGCGACACCTCCGGAGAGCCGTGTATGAGCGAATGCGGAAGCTCTGCGGACAAAGACGCTCCCACCACAAACCCCAACTTTCGCCGATTGGAGATCGAAATTGTTGGTGAGGGTGAGGTCGCTGTAAATGAGCAAAGATGCACAACATCTGAAGGAATCTGTCGTTTTGACGCTGAGGTCGGAGGAACGATTACCCTCGTTGGTGAGTTTGCATTCACGGCTGAATCCGGCGATGAGGTTCAGTATGGGCGCTGCACAAGCACCCGAGCTTGCACAGTGGTCATGCATAACGATGTTCAACTTGTCGCTGATGTCGAGAACGGTGCTAGTGACCCGGTCGCGGACGCCCCACCCGAGCGCAGGCCCTTTGGACTCTTGCCTGGGCAACCTGGCATCGTGATTGACATCTTTGAAACTCCCTACAGCCACCTAGAGCCCAAAACCGCAGAGGGAGGTGTGACTGCGAACTAAGCCGTAACCAAAAACGAGGTTTCACACATCGCGGTGCCTAGAATTCTCTGGGCGTCGCGATGTCTTATTTCCTGCATGGGAAAATCAGGCGCATGGGCCTCGCTAGCAAACGAGCTGACTTCGCGATCACGAATCAATGTCCATGGATCGCGCACTAGAACTGCGAACAGGTCACACATCTGAGGCGACCACTGTTGGCTACTTCTTGTTTCAGAAATGAGCGCGCTAGGCGCCAGCGTCTTCAACTTCTTGCGCTGTACTGGCTTCGACCTTTGGTGCTGGGGGGGATTCCTCGCTTTCGCCAGCGTTCGCCTTGGTTTCTTGCGCCGTGCCCGCCTCGTTCTTTGCCGTATCCACTTTGGCTTCTGGCGCTTTGTTCTCTGCTCCAGATTCGGATGCAGCTGAGGCTTCGGGTACTTCAATGATGGGCTCATGCCCACGAAGGTGTCGCAGCCAAAGCGGAAAGACCTTAGCTAAGTCCAGGGCGATCTCTTTCGGAAGCACACAGTGCGACAACCCGTGGTTTGACATGAACGAACTAATCGCACTCTTGCCGTTCTTTAGCGAATCAACCGTCGCTTCAGTTAAGTACAAGCGACCAATACTTCCGGTTGAGGTAACAAAGTTGAAAGTTTTGTCGTCGGCAAGCGGAATCGTGCGCTCTTTGTCGTCGAGGCGGCTATGCGCAACGATCTTTCGGATTCGATCATATGCCTCGCCTCGTCCCATTGCCTTGAGCTCCTCAACAGAACTTCGGCCTTGTCCTTTGCCGCGATGTTGTCCCTTGCCGCGCCCCTTTGAAGGGCGATGGTTGCGGCTCTTCGCTTGATTGCCCCTACCACCTTGTGACGCTCCGCCGTTACCCTTGCCGCGTTGGGATCCCGATTTGCGCTGCTGGGCTTTCGCCTCCCGCGCCTTCTTGGCTTTGGCTTCTTTTTCGTCGAAGGCTTTCACCTGTTCGGCGGTCACAATGCCTGCGGCAGCGAGTTGGGCTTTGAGATCGAGCACGCGCATAGCCTACTGCGCATTTGCTGGCGATCGCTAGAGTGACGTTCGGCGTATACTACTCCCGTGTCCAACCGAGACTCCGACGTACCCGCTCATCAACTCGTTGATGCCGAGGGCAAGCCAACCCGAGATAGGCCTTGGATCTTCCGCACGTACGCCGGTCACACGAGCGCCGCGGCCTCCAATCGGCTGTTCCGGGAGAACCTGAGTCGGGGCCAAACAGGCCTGTCGATCGCCTTCGATTTGCCGACCCAATGTGGATATTCCTCAGATCATCCGATGGCCAAGTCGGAAGTTGGCAAGGTTGGTGTCCCGATAAACAGCATTGATGACATGCGGGTTCTCTTCGACGGGCTCAAGTTGGAGGACACCAATACA
The DNA here is from genome assembly GCA_024762925.1 of Kofleriaceae bacterium. Taxonomy (GTDB): domain Bacteria; phylum Myxococcota_A; class Polyangia; order Haliangiales; family Haliangiaceae; genus NORP324. Next base: position 95,985 of record JANTGM010000006.1, read on the forward strand.
TCGATGACCATCAACGGCACCTCGATGTGGCTGCTCGCTCTCTACATCGCGCTTGCCCGAGAGCGTGGGGAAGATGAGAGCAAGCTTCGCGGCACCACGCAAAACGACATCGTCAAAGAGTACCTAGCACGAGGCACGTACATTTTTCCGCCCAAGGCGAGCATGCGTCTCATCGCGGAAATGTATGAGTTTAGTGTTGCTAAAATGCCCAAGTGGAATGCTTCCAACGTCTGCTCGTATCACCTGCAGGAAGCTGGCGCCACACCGGAACAAGAGCTTTCCTTTGCATTGGCGAATGCCATTGGCACACTGGATTTGTTGAAGGAACGTGGCCGTTTCTCTTCAGAAGAATTCCAGCGCTGCGTTGGCCGAGTCTCGTTCTTTGTGAACGCTGGCATTCGATTTGTCGAAGAGATGTGCAAGATGCGAGCGTTCGTTCAGCTCTGGGAAGAAATCACCAGCGAGCGCTATGGCGTAAGCGATCCGCGCAACCGGCGCTTTCGCTATGGCGTCCAGGTCAACAGCCTGGGGCTCACGGAGAACCAACCTGAGAACAACGCATGGCGAATCGTTATGGAGAGTCTTGCAGTGACCCTCAGTCGCAAGGCTCGCTGCCGTGCTCTGCAGTTACCAGCCTGGAATGAGGCGATGTCTCTGCCGAGGCCTTGGGATCAGCAGTGGTCACTGCGCCTGCAGCAAATACTGGCCTATGAGACCGATCTGCTCGAGTACCCCGATCTCTTTGACGGTTCTGTCGTGGTCGAATCGAAGACCGCAGAGTTGGTTGCTGCGGCTCGAAAGGAGATCGAGCGCATCATCGAGATGGGTGGGACCAGCGCAGCGATCGAAAGTGGCTATCTCAAGTCGGAGCTAGTGCGCTCAATGGCTGCCAAGCGAGCGCGAATTGAGGGGGGGGATGATGTTGTGGTTGGCGTGAATCGCTGGACCGAAGGCATCAACTCTCCGCTGACGACAGGTTCCGACGGAGGTCTCTTTCAAATTGACTCCAAAGAAGTCGCAGCAACGTTGGCGTCTCTTGAGCGCACCCGAAATGAGCGTGATGAATCCGCTGTGACTGAGACGCTCGCAGCACTCTCAAACGCCGCGCAGAGTGGTGAGTCGCTGATGGAGCCAAGCATTGCCTGTGCAATTGCGCGGGTAACAACGGGGGAATGGGCTGAAGCCTTGCGCGAGGTGTTTGGGGAGTATCGAGCAAGCACGGGCATTGCTGGGCAGCATCTTGCCTTGCCTGGCAAAGCCCAAGGTGTGCTCGGCGACCGGGTGAGAGCGCACGCTAAAAAGACTGGCCACAGGCCCCGGCTGCTCATCGGGAAACCTGGCTTGGATGGCCACTCGAACGGCGCTGAAATGATCGCGGTTGCCGCCGCCGATGTTGGCTTCGAAGTGGTCTATGCGGGTATTCGATCGACGCCAGAGGAGCTTGCGCAAACCGCACTACAAGAGTCGGTGGATATCATCGGGCTCTCGGTTCTCAGCGGCTCACATCTCGAACTTGCCGAGGAGTTCATGACGGGGCTTCGCAAGCGGGGCATCTTGAAGGACGTGCACGTGGTCTTGGGGGGGATTGTGCCGAGCGGCGATGTGCCCAAACTGCTCGAAATGGGCATTTCTCGCGTGTTTACGCCGTCTGACTATCAGTTGAGTGAGGTCCTCGCCAGCCTGCTCGATTTGCTGGATTGACTCGCCTCGTTTGGGGGGCATAGAGTGCGCGGCTGGAGACTCACATGGCCCTAGCCGACCTTTTTCGACCAAAACACAAACACAGCAATTCTGACGTTCGAGCTGCCGCCGTGGCTGCGATGGACGACGATAATTTGGACATCTTGGTCGAGGTGGCAGAGCGTGATCGGGATTCGGCGATTCGCAAATCGGCAATAGCGAAGATTGCCGATCCTGAGGTTCTGGCCAAGGTCGCCCAGTCACAGGACGATTCCAAACTTCGCGACTTCGCGATTGGGTTGGCCCTCAAGAGTTGGCTTGCCGATGCGATTGGTAGCGATGATGAGGCCGTCGCGAAGGCGAGTTTTAACCACGCTGCCGCACATGGTGGAGACAAGGCGATAGCAGAAATTGCTGGGCTCGCAAAGTCGGCAGAAGTTCGTGCGCAAGCACTCGCCCGCTTAGACGATGAACGCTCGATCATGCAAGTGGTTCGCAAGTCGAGTCGCGCCGATGAGTGGAAGGCCGCGTTGAGCCGCATCGAAGATCCACAGCTTCTGCGCAGCATCGCAATTGACGAGAAGCGCAGGGATGTAGCGACAGCTGCGCTCGATCGTATTGAAGACGAGGCACTGCTTGAAGAGATTGTTAGCAAGGCGAAGAACAAATCCGTTCGCACCAAGGCCAAGCGCAACAAGGCGGATCTGGCAAAGCAAAATGCTCCAGCCTCGAAGGTTTCTGATGAGGAAAAACGCGCTCGTGCGGAGCGCTCGCAACTCGCCCGCGAGGTGGAAGAACTCGCGGGTGGCGATGAATGGATCGCCTCTCGGAAGACAGTTGACGCCGCAGAAGCACGCTGGCAAGAACTGGGTGACGGCAGCAGCGAGAAGACGCTCAAGCGTTTCACCAAGGCGCTCAAGCGCTATAACAAGAATCATGACATTTACGGCGCTGCTGCAGTAGAAGCTGCCCGCAAGGCGGAGTTGGCGGCAGAAGCCGAAAGCGAGCGAGAAGAACGCGAGGCAACGCGGGCTATTCAGTCTCCCACGGAGGCCGTGAGGGAAGAACCGGTGGTGTCTGTAGATGCGAACTCTGCGAATTCTTCTGATGAGGTCGTCGTCTCGAAGAAGTCGACGAAAGACTCTGACGCCGAGGACAAGCGCCTCGACAATCAAGACGATCTCGAGAGACTCTGTGAAGAACTCGAGGAGTTGCAAAACACGAAGCAGATGAAGGGCTTTGACCGAGTGCTCAAGGAGGCCGATCGGGCGCGTCGCAAGATTGGCTCGCTCCCCAAAGCAGTTGAGGAATCGCTGCGCGAGCGCTACGACGAGGCGCACCGCAAAGCGGTGATTCGACTGGCGGAACTCCGTGAAGCAGACGATTGGAAGCGCTGGGCAGCGGTGCCCAAGATGGAGGCACTGGTGCTGCGCGCGAACGCACTCTTGTCAGATGAGACAGAGGGTAAGAATCGCGGTGAGGCTCTCAAGAGTCTTCAGCGCGAATGGCGGGAATTGGGCCCTTCGCCTCGGGAAAAAGGCGAAGAACTCTGGAAGGTCTTCAAGGTCATCTGCGACGAGGTGTACGAGAAAGTCAAAGGCGAGAGGGAAGCGCGAAGCGAAGAGCAGCGTGCAAACCTCGCCCTAAAGGAAGCCCTTGTTGTGCGCGCTGAAGAGCTTCAGAATTCCACTGACTGGCAGAAGACGAGCGACGCATTCAAAGAGCTGCAGGCGGAGTGGAAGAACATTGGGCCTGTCCCGCGACGCAAGTCGGATGGGCTTTGGAAGCGCTTTCGAGGCGCTTGTGATGCGTTCTTTGAAGCTCGGGCTCCACACCTCGAAGAGAAATTCTCAGAGGAAGCGGAGAACCTCGAAGCGAAGACAGAACTAATCAAAGAAGTTGAGTCCCTTGCTGCACAAGGGTGCGAAACACCGGAAACCCTGGAAGCGCACCTCGCTGCGGTTCGAGAGCTACAGAGCCGGTGGCGCGAAATTGGAAAGGTTGCTCACCGCGAGTTTGCAGCGCTGAACGATGCCTACCGAGAAGCGTGTGACAAGGTCTACGCAAAGCGCTCCATACTCGAAGATGCCAAGCGCGAGGCAGAGGCAGCTGTGGTTGCCGAACTCGAGGAAAAGATCGGTGAGTGCTCGGACGCCGGTTGGGATACCGATGCCAACGAGATTGCAGCCAAGGTAGTTGATGTGGTGCACAGGTATCGGGAGCTCGATGCCGCCATGCCTGGCTACGAAGAACTCGGGGGCAAGGTTTCGTCCCTGGTTCGTACTCAACTGGAGTCCGAGCCCGCTGCTTACAAAGGTACCGTCTTGGATCCGGAACGAAGCGCAGCAGCGCGTGAGAACGTCATCGAGAAGGCCGAGGCGATGGCCCCCGACGTGCCCGAAGATGACGAAGGTACATCCCCGGAAGAAATTGCCGAGAAACTTCGATCGGCGCTTGCTGACAGGGCTCTTGGCGGTGTGCTTTCCAAAACAGGTGGTCGCTCGGCAAGTGAAATCGTCTCCGAGTTGCGGGCCGAGTGGTCCGAGATTGGGTTGGTTCCCGGTGCGAAGGGAACTGCCCTCATCAAGCGCTTCGAGGATGTCTGCAGCCGAATTCTTGCCAGCGAGGGTGAGTAGCATGCGTTCACTGAGCAACATGGCGATGGTTCTCCTGCTGGCCACCGGGGCGTGTCGATCTGAGAAGCCTGCTCCACAGTCAAGTGCCGCGAAGGAGCTGCCAGCGTTCGAAGATCCGGAGAAACCGGCCTACGTGCCGGTGCGTCGCGAGTTGAGCGCAAAGCAGCAGGCACTCATATTCGAGTCTCCGCTGCAAACTCTCCAGGGAGAGGCGACCTCGTTGGGGGCATTTCGTGGCAAGACGCTGATGGTTGTCAACGTGGCGTCGCAGTGTGGCTTGACCCCACAATACCAGCAGCTTCAAGAGCTTCAAGCGAAGTTCGAAACGCAGGGGTTTAGTGTCATCGCGTTTCCCTGCAATCAATTCGGAGGCCAAGAGCCAGGAACGGATAGCGAGATTCTCGCCTTTGGCAAGGACAACTACCAGGTCACGTTTCCCCTCATGGAAAAAATCGAGACCAACGGCGCCAACCAACATCCCATTTACCAGGCTCTCACCTCGATTGATGATGAGACGGGCAAGTCTGGCGACGTCGCTTGGAACTTCGAAAAGTTCTTAATTTCAGCAGACGGGGCTTTTGTCACTCGCATTCGTCCCCAGATTGCTCCTGATGATCCAGCGGTGCTGGAGTTGCTTTCGGCCGAGCTAGCCCGAAATCCTTGAACCTAGGGTCGTGATGCAATGGCCGTTCGCGCTGGCTCCGGGCGAGTTGGGGAAGGGCAAGCGACCAACGAAGCACTGGAAGGGCACTGATACGTCACGTGCTAGCCCTCAGAGTTCGCATTCGCGATCCGAAGAATGGCCTGCTCGATGTCTTCAAGGGAGGCAGGTTTGCTCAGAGTCTGACTTACGTGGTCCGCGAGAAAGTCAGCGGCATGAGCGGATGTTGGTCCCCCAGACATAATCAGAACGCGCTCCGTTAAGTGCGGATGGTTGCGCTCAAGCCACGCGTAGAACTCGCTTCCACTGATCTTGGGAAGCTGCAAATCAAGGACAATGACATCAAAGTCTTGGCTCGCCTGCAACTGCTCTTTGGCCTCCGCCCCATCACCGACGACGGTGAGTGCGTGCGTTTTGCCAAGGCTACGCGAGGCCAGAACTTGTATCGCTTGATCGTCGTCCACGTAGAGGATGCGCAATGCCCGCGAGGGCTGAGCCGAGTCCTTCTTTGGTGCGGCAAGGTCATCTTCTGATCCTTTGGGAAGGCTCAGCCGAAAGCGAGCGCCGCGCTTGTAGTTGGAGTCAATCGCTAGCTGCCCTCCATGTTGCTCGGCGATTTCTCGGCTAATCGCCAATCCGAGTCCGGTGCCCTGATCGACTTCCTTCGTCGTGAAGAACGGCTCGAATATTTGCTCTTGAAGTTCGCTTGGGACCCCTGAGCCCAGGTCCTCGACTTCGATGCATACGAAGTCATCGTCGACAAGCGTGCGAATCGTTATTTCTGTTTCTGAGGCTTCGATGCTCGACTGGGCAGCATTGATGAGCAAGTTAAGCAGCACTTGCCCGACTTTGCCCTCGTTGGCGATGACCTGTGGGATCTCTGAGAATTCTTCCCGAAAGAGCAGGTCTCGACCAACTTGGGCGCTCACGATTTTTACGGCTGAGCGCAGCGCCGCTTCCAAGTCGAATGTTTGTTTTTTTGCACGCCGAGTTCTGGAGAAGACCTGCAGGTCGCGCACGATGTCGCGTATTTGTTCTAGACCAACCATTGCATCCCCGAGCATGGCAAGTTGCTCTGGACGCTCTTCTGGCGGAGAGGGGTCGTTCACGAGGTCATCTTTGATGAGCGCTAGGTTGCCCATGATGTAGGCAAGCGGGTTGTTGATCTCGTGCGCCATTCCTGCCGCTAGCCGCCCGACGCTTGCCCACTTGTTCATCTCGGCCTCTGCCAAGCGCAATTGAGCACGATCTAAGTCTTGTCGGGCAGCTAAGAACTCGTCCCAAATGCGATCGCGAGCCGAGGCGTTTGCCTTTTCTGCGCTCAGTAGGTCGCTGGGAAAGACCCCGAGAAACCGTTTGAGGCACGACAACGGAAAGAGCTTTCCTACAGCACGTGCTGCCGATTCCAGAATTTGCGAGGCTTCGATCTGTCCGAGTTTTTCTGAGCAACGATCAAAGAGCTCTTGGAGGTGTTTTTCGGCAGAGCCATCGTGCAGTGTCTCGCTCCATGTTGCCACGTTGTCATCGTCATCGTCGGGAAATTCTCTTAGAAACTGCGTTGCAATCCCATGCCCAAGCGTCTTGCTCAGATGCTTGCGGACTTCTTGAATTGCGAACCGAAGGGCGCCCCCATCGCGGTCGTTAGCGGTTAGTCGCGCCAACGAGTTGTTCAGAGTTTGTCGTAGAGCCGATGGGAGAGGCTCTGGCTGCAATCGGTCGAGGTCTCGAATAAGCTCCAAGTACAGGAGCCTGCGTGCGGAGTCACCGCTGGCATCATCGATCTCCAATCGGGTTTTGAGCGCCAAAATCATTGCTGGGGCTTGAAGGCCCTCAATGCGCTCACGCACGTAGTTCTCCATGGCGCCCAGAGGAGTATTGTCGACGGGACGTCGGGTATCGTTCGCCTTTGGTACCCCACCTGGTCGATAGGCAGACCACAGCATGTACAGAATCATGCCCACGACCGAAGCTGTGACCACTGCGAATATGACTTCGATCGCACCCATGCAGGCCGCTATCTCACTTCGATGAGGCTCGGCGGATCAGCCAGAATCCCAACGCCGAAGCAATGAAGCTCGCAAAGACCGCACAGAAAAACGCCAAGATGCTTCCGGTTGTTCCCAGAAAGCCAAGCGGGTCAAAATTCGCTGTGCGGCGGACAACAAGAATTAGATGGCCAAACGCCATGATCATCATGCCGACTGCGACCCATGTCATGCCTTTGCCAAGTCGCCCATCGCGATAGGTGCGAGCAGAGGCGAACGCCATGAGCGCCGCCGCAAAGCCAGCCACAACTTCAAAGCTATTGAGAAAGAGATTGCTGGCCACGTCATAGGACGACGTGCTGGCAAGTGCGAGGCTTGGTTGCCAGAGGAGCACAACTGCTAGGATGACGAGTGAGCGGAGCATGGACATCATATCGGTGATCTTAGAGGCAGACTGGAGGCCTTCTTACCTCGTAGTCTCTGTATTGTCCCGGCGAGCCAGTCTTGCCGTCCATTGCGGCCAGGGCAATGTTGTACATCTCGCGGGCAGTCACATAGTGCAGGGTCCAGCGGTCCCCATCGTTAAACTCGTTTGCTAGGGTTTCGTGGAGTTCACGGCCTTGGGGGCCCAAAAGTACATCGGCATTGCCCTCAGGAGCGCCGTGGGTGTGAATCTTGGCGAAGACCCACTCAGGACGGCCAGCAACATGGATGTTCTGTGCGACCCAGCTGCGAAGTCGCTCCGGCGAAGTCGGATCGCCCGCGTCGATTGCCGAACTCTCAATCCGCACGCGGTTTTGTCCTGGGCGTTTGGTGAGCGCTAGAGGGCCTGTGATCATGAGAAGCCGATCGTGTTGGCGCACCCCAACGCGAGCCTCTACGCCATTGTCATAGGCTCGGCGACGGCTCTGATCTCCCGTTGGCCAATAGATGGTGTTTACCTGGCCGGGTTGGGATTCTTCTGGAGAAGGAAACGTGTAGTCGGCATAGCAGCCGGTTTCGAAAAGTAGCTGCATTTCATTGTCGACGCCACACCAACGACCATCCGCACGGGCGTTTGCCAAACACCAATTGCCGTGAATAAAGGCATATTGGTAGCCGCCACTCGAGTTGCGAGAGAGATGACCATGGCTGGCGATTTTGTCCAGGTAGTTTGCAAGGTCGGCTCTCAGTGATGCATCGGTATCGCCGTCGTGGTGAAGATGCAGTTCGACCTCTCCGTAACCTTGTCGAGCCAAGTCGGCGAGCGGCTCCAAGTACTCGGGGGCGTATTGTTCTCCGGGAAAGAAGAAGCTGTGGCGCGGTTTCATGCCATCGGCGTCGCGATACGGCTCGGCCATCTTGGGGTAGCCACGCTGCCATGCCCGAACTCGCTCGAGTCCCTGCTCAAAGCTGGTGTCCTTTCCCCACAGAGGCTCATAGTGATCACAGATGCCAAACAAAAGATGCCGATGTCGCGGTGGGCGCGTCAAGGCACGCTTGGCAACAGATTTTCCATAGCCGCCAAGCCAGTTGGTAAAGTTCTTACTTCGGATCTTCTTTAGCATGTGTGAGTGGTTTTCTCGTTGGAACGCATCTGCGATTGTGAGCGGGGATTATCCAATTAGTAGAACACCCAGAAAGCGACTCTCAGGCATTTCGTTTAGGAACTGGAGCAGGCTCTTTTCCTGTGTGCCGTGGGCCCGCCCTACCAGGACTACACCATCCATGCACGCGGCTGCACTGGCATGCTCTCCCAACAGCTCGAACCCTGTGAGATCGACGAGCACGTGCTCAAAAAGCTGCACCCCATCAAGCAACAAACTCGCCAGCGCGGGGACAGCCTCTCCGGCGCGCTCAGCGCGATGTGGCGTGAGAAGGGCGAGCGACCCCATGAGCCACCGAGTCGAGAAAACGCTTTCTTCGCTACCCTCATCCGAATCTGTCGACAGCGCCGCTAGGGCGGGGTAGCGAACGTTTGCATCAACATACGCGGCAGTCGCGCCCGAGAGTTCCACCAGGGCAAGCCCGATTTGAATGGCTACCGAAGGAATGCCAACTGTGTCGTCAGCGGGAATGAAGCCAATGACCTTGGTTTGCTCGGCCAACAATCGCCTTGCGATTCGAATGCACTCAGCTCGGACTTCGGGGGCTTCATCGCCCGCTATGTGAATCCCTACCTCGGCAAGACGACCAGCCTCTTCAAGCGCGGTGAAGTCCATGCCGACCTATTGTAGCCCCGTTGTGTTAGTTTTGGGCAAGTCGACCATGTTGCTCATCGCCGCTCTCGCCGCTCTCGCCATACTTGTGTACACATACTTTGCGTACCCGGTTCTGATCGCGATTTTGGCAAAGTTGCGGCCACTACAGGTTCGCAAGGACCCTGGGCATACTCCTTTGGTTTCCGCATTAATCCCGGTCTTCAACGCAAAAGACTACATTGATGCGAAGATCGAAAGCCTTCTTGCCCTCGACTATCCCTCTGCTCGTTTGGAGATCCTACTGTACTCCGATTGCTCCGAAGATGGCTCCGACGAGCTCTTGGAGGAGTGGGCAGCCAAACACCCAAAGCAAGTCCGGGTGTTTCGAGCAACTGAGCGCAGCGGCAAACCCAGCGCACTCAATGCGATGAGACGTGAGGCCAAAGGCGACCTCTTGCTCATGACCGACATACGCCAACCCTTGCATCCACGCTGCCTCCGGGAGCTTGCCTGCTACTTCGCCGACCCCAAGATCGGAGCCGTGAGTGGTTCTCTCGAGCTTAGTGGAGGTAGCGGCGCGGGCTTTTATTGGAAGTACGAAAAGTGGATTCGCAAAAACGAGGGAAACTTTCGAAGCATGGTTGGCGTGACGGGCGCCATCTACGCAGTCGCCAAAAAGGACCTCGTCGATTTGCCGGTCAACATTGCTCTCGATGACATGTGGATTCCAATGCGTTTGCGTTTGCAAGGTCGGCACATTGCCTTTGCGCCCGAGGCAGTGGCCTATGATGAGGCCTTTGCAGACGATCGGGAATTCGGTCGCAAGGCACGCACGCTTGCTGGCAACTACCAACTCTTTGCGGCACTGCCAAAGACTATGATCCCATTCGCGAACCCTTCGTGGTTTGAAACCGTCTCCCACAAGATCATGCGACTTGTGTGTCCATGGGCACTCATTGCGCTCGCAATGGTTAGCGTTGTTGCGATGGTGCTGGGCGAGGGAGAGCTCGGTCCGTGGGAGTGGCGAGGTATGCTGGTGCTCACAGGTGGTCAGCTCGGCTTCTATGGTCTCGCAATGTTGGGCAAGTTCGCTGGCAAGCTTGGCAACATCGCTCGCACCTTTGTTGTGCTCAATGCTGCAGCCATGGTTGGCCTTTGGAGATTTGTGCGCCAGTCACAACGCGTGACTTGGTAGCGGCCTGCGCTATGCTTTTTCTATGTTCTCTTGGAACTACAAGTCGACGTTTCTGGCAATGGCTCTGGGGCTCGTTGCGTGTGGAGTGCCAGGAGGACAAGAGCCTGCGCAAGAGCCAGTACAGCCGCCCGCTCAGCAGCCGCAGCAGCCACACCAGCACCAGCCGGTAGCTTGGGGACAAGCGCCGGGGGCAACGCAGACGCCAATCACAACGCAGCCATTTCAGCCTGCCCCAACTCCGACAAGGCCGGCTCCGAGACCTCCCACTCCAAAGCCTGCGGAAACCAAGGTTCCCTCTTCGTCACAGTTGCCCGCCGCCTATCAACAGATCCTCGATGCACACAACCAACTTCGCGCACGTCATTGTGCTCAACCACTTCGTTGGTCAGCCAATCTCCAGGCAGTGGCCCAAGATTGGGCCGATCAGCTTGCGGGTGCCAACTGTGCGTTCGAGCACCGTCAACCAAATCGCTTCGGCGAGAACCTAACGTTTTTCGCTCCCGTTGGAAGCCAATCGCCCGCTGGTGTTGCCACTGGTTGGTATAGCGAGGTGCAGCAATACGATTTTGGCAACGGCAAGTTCGATTTTCAGACTGGTCACTTCACGCAGGTGGTGTGGACCTCAACAACCGAGCTGGGTTGTGGTGTTTCCCAGTGCAATGGCGGGGAAATCTGGGTGTGCAATTACAATCCGCCTGGAAATATGATGGGGGAGTTTTCAAGACGGGTCTTGCACCCAGATCAGTGTGTTGCGACGAGTAGGTGAGTTCAGCCTCCGAACTCGGTTCGCTTTGGGCTTGCATCTGGCTGGACATTGACTACGGTCGGCACGATTCATGACTAGTCGACTCTTAACCAAATCAATTCCCTTATCACTTCTCATGATCGCGGCCTGTGGAGGCGGCGATGACAAGGACGCAGCGGATGCTGGACCTAGCTTTGACGCTGGCAACAACATCGATGCTGGTGGCTCAACCTGCCCCGAATTCGCAAGCCCTGCTGGTGTGATTGACACTTTCCCTGGAACGTTCAGCGGTACCCTTATTGGTGCTGGTGCAGACTTTGACCCCGCCGAGGGCGTGTGCACCGATGAGCGTGACCACTTCCCGCAGGCTGGTGAAGACCTTGTCATCGAGCTCAACGGTCTAACCGGTGGCACCGAGTACCTGGTTAACATCGCTGCTGATGGAGACATCGGATTCTACGTCGCAACGGGGTGTTCCGACCCAAGCCTTGCTGGCGAGTGCCTGCTCTTTGTTGACTCCCGCTTGGGTGGCGAAGGCGAGTCCGGTACGTTCTCAGCTCCTGCAAATGGAACCGCTTTTGTGGTTGTTGATCATTTCGGAGATCCACCGATCGACGCTGGTGACTTCACTGTGACGGTTGCGGAGCCTGAGTGTTCTGTAGGCCCTGACTGCACCGATCCACTCACTCCATTCTGCTCAAACAACATCTGTGTCGCTTGCCTCGACAGCTTTGACTGCACCGATAGTGCAACGCCAGTCTGTGGGAGCACGGGAAGCTGCGAAGCGGGAACCGCGGACTGCACAGGCGATACCGATGATGATCTTCAGGACAACGATGGTCCTGCTGGCGCAACTGACCTAACAAGCGGCGTGGCGGGCAACGCGGCAATCTGCAACACACCTGGTACTGAGCGAGACTTCTTCTCGATTACTCTCGCCGACACCGCCGACCTCGAGGTTACGGTGGCGTTTGCTGATGTTAAACCCAATGACCTCGATCTCCGCGTCCTTGACTCGGAAGGCACAGTCATGGGCTTCACGTTCTACCGCAACCCAGAGACCGTGAACCTCTCGTACCTGCCTGCAGGTGAGTACTTTTTCGAAGTTGAGTACTTTGGGGCCCCCATAACAGAGGCTCTTGCATACACCATCACAGCCACAGTCACCGACAATGGCGATTGTGCAACGGCAACGGATTGCGCGGCTGAGTTCTCAACTCAGCTCTACCGAGGCAGCTGTGATGTTGGCACAGGCGCATGTTCCGACATTGCTGGAGCTGGAGCACTCGCACAAGGTGCAGCTTGCGATACCGGCGATGATTGCACTAGCGGCATCTGCTCGAACGGCGCTGCCTTCCAAGCAAACGCACAGGACAGCGTGTGCACCATCGCTTGCACGGAGACCGCAGATTGCGCTTCTCTCTCTGGATTTACCTGCACGGTGCCATTCCAAGAGAATTTCTGTCGCCCAGCTTGCGGTGGAAACCTCGATTGCGGTGCCAACGTTGGTTCGACAACGCTCGATCCTGGAGAGCCTTGGGATTACCTCACATGCACCGCTGGTGTTTGTGATCTCGACCCAGCTCCATAGTCCGCACTTCGCGTAGCAAACGCATAGCAAGGCCCGACTCTCTTCTGAGCGTCGGGCCTGTTTTCGTTTCAGGCCTCAGAAGAACTCGGGGCAGAATCGTTCTGATTGTCTCGCGGTAGGGCCGAGCACCGTCGTTGGAGCGCGAAAGGGATGTGACAACAATAATTGGAGCGGTACGCTCCAGGGGTGGCGGCACTTTCAATATCGGCGGCGAGACGAATCTCTCTCGGAGCACAGGGCTTTGCAGGCAAGTCGTCAACGGCTACAGTGTCCACTCGTCAGTTTGCTGGGGTGATGAAACGGCTAGGGCTCATCCAACTCGATTCGGTGAACGTCTGTGCACGCAGCCATTACATGCCGTTCTACTCGCGCCTTGGGCCATACAAACGAGAGGCCTTGGATGCGTGGATCAACACGAAGGGTCGCCACTTTGAGTATTGGGCGCACGAAGCCTCGGTGATGTCTGTTGAAAAATATCCACTGTGGCGCTGGAAGATGCAGGAGTGGACGCCGTACAAGAGTGTAAGAGCAATTCTCAAGGAACATCCAGGTCTCGACACAGCGGTGCTCAAGCAGGTGCAGGACCGAGGGCCTCTCTCTGTTCGTGAGCTTGAGGCGCCAAAGACTCGAAACAAGCCGTGGTGGGGACATGGCCCTGGCAAGCTGGTACTGGAATCGCTCTTCGCCAAGGGGCAGCTAACCGCGCTGCGAACTGACAATTTTCGGCGGCTCTACGATGTGCCGGAGCGGTCTATTCCAGCGTCGATACGAATGGACGAGAGCTACGATAAACACCTAGCGCACCGACAACTGCTTCTCGATGCAGTGCGCCACGTTGGTATCGGAACAAGCAAGGACCTCGCCGATTACTTTCGACTCAAGATCGGTATTGCATCTCCCATTCTCGCGCAATTGGCCAAAGAGGGACACATCGAGGCGGTTGCTGTGAAAGGCTGGAAGGGGCCCGTCTACCGAGATCCGAGCGCCCAATGCCCTCGTGCGATACGAGGCAATGCACTCCTAAGCCCTTTCGATCCCGTCATCTGGTATCGAGATCGCGGAGAGCGCCTATTTCAGTTTCACTACCGAATCGAAATCTACACTCCAAAGGAGAAACGCAAACATGGCTACTATGTGCTGCCATTCATGCTCGATGGTGAGTTGGTTGGGCGCGTGGACCTAAAGGCCGATCGCAAGGCAGGCGTGCTGCGGGTGCCGGCGGCTTTCGTGCAAGAAGAGCAAAGCAAAGCGCGAGTCGCCAAAGCCTTGGCAACCGAACTCGAGCGCTTTGCGAGTTGGATGGGGCTTGGCTCGGTAGGGCTTGGTCGCAAAGGAAACTTGATGCGCCCGCTTCGAAAGGCGCTCAAGTAGTTGTTGTTGGGCGTCGTTGGAAGCGTCGTTACAGAGAGGCTAGGGTCTTTGCGGTGAAGCCGAAGAGCACCGTTAGCAACACCACACCCGTTACAAACATCAAGAAGCGGTACTTCACAACGTTGGTGGTGGTGTGAATGGTGGCGTGTGCAATGCGCGTTAGGACATAGGCCGAGGCGATGACCATGACTGCGGTATTAACTCCTCGCAGGGCCCACAAGAGAAAGCACAGAAGGTAAAAGAGAATTGGCGTTTCAAATTGGTTTCGCAGGTTGTTGTTGATCTTGATGACCGACTCAGGCCAAGCACTCTGATCGAGCGCCGTCTTCTTCAGATCGACATTCCCGGCAGCAATCTCGTTTTTCTTCACCAGCGCCAAGCGCCCGTACATCAGAAGTGTGAGAAGCATCTGAGCGAGGAGGGGCCAGAGTATGAGGTGTTGGTCCATTGGCCAAGGCTATCAGACACCGCTGTTGACAAGGAGCCGGAGAGGGTCGTTACACTGCGCTTGCCGTGAAAGCTCCAGCCAAGTCCCACCGTCTCATTTTGCCATTTGGTATGCGCGTACTGGTCAAGGTAATCAAAGACGAGGACCGCAGCGAAGGCGGGTTGTACCTGCCTGAAGGAGCCAAGGAGCAAACGCAAGAAGCGATGTATGGTGAGGTTATCGAGGTTGCACGTGACAAGCCCACCACCGAAGAGATGGCGGAGAACGTGAGTGGCGTGCCGTCCCACTCCAAGGTGCTCTTTGCGAAAGACTCCGGAATCTGTGTGCCTTGGGATGACTCGTTGCGACTGTTGGACGTGAAAGACATCCTCGCAACAGTAGAAGAACACTCAGGCGCCGAAGCCCACTAGCAGGGCGCTTGTTTTTGTTGCGACAGGCACTCGGAGCGTGCCTCTAGATTGATGATGCTCCGAACAATCCAGAACCTCACAAGCAACGCACTTCTGTCCTCATTGCTCACCCTCACGACCGTTGCATGTGGCGCAGAGGGCAGCACCGGAGAGCCTGGTGCCGAAGGCATGGTCGGTCCAGCAGGCCCGCAAGGCGAGCGGGGCCCACAGGGCGAGCCAGGGCCAGCAGGTGGTCCAGAAGGCCCACAAGGTCCGCAGGGCGAGCAAGGCCCACAGGGGGAGCCTGGAGTCGCGGGTGCTCAGGGGCCCGAAGGCGAGCCAGGAGCCGAGGGCCCGGTCGGCCCAGCCGGCCCAGCCGGTGCGACCGGTGCCGCTGGCGCGCCAGGGCTTCCCGGCGCGCAAGGTCTTCCGGGTGCTCCGGGTGCCACGGGGCCAGCGGGTCCAACAGGCCCCGCCGGTCCACAAGGCGCAACGGGGGCCCCGGGGGCGATCGGGTCAGCCTTTGGCGAGGAAGCCGCATCGTTTATCGGCTTCACCACTGCGACATTTTCCGGCGATGTGGGAGGGCGAGCAGCCATGCATGCAGCTTGTGCGGCCGAATTCGCTGACAGTCATCTCTGCCACGCTTCTGAGTACTTGCTCTCGAACTCAGCGACGCCTGTACCTGCAACCGCAGCATGGCTTGATCGCAGTTGTGGCTCATCCGGAACTGATCACGTGGTTACCGAAGATGCCGCGCATCCTCGCATTGGGCGCTACGTAGACGCGCATAGTGGCAATTGCTCCAATTGGAACTCCACTGTTTCGACGAGCAATGGAAGCGTCATCGCGCCAACGGGCACAGGATTTCGCGATTGCACAAACGAACTTCCTCTCGCGTGTTGTGACTCGACCTTTCTCGAAGAGTTTGCGGGGTTCACCACCGCTCAAACTGACGGTGACATTGGAGGAAGAGCAGCAGCCCATGGGATCTGCGGTGCGGAGTTTCCCGGCAGTCATATGTGTCACTCCTCGGAGTACAGCCGAACGGTAACCACTGTGGCAGCACCGGCCGATGGCGCCTGGCTTGACCGAAGCGCAGCTCTGCGTCCCTCATCGCGCAACCTTAGCGTTAGTGAGGACTGTGCAAGCATCGACTTTGGCCGCTACGTTGATTCTCATAGCGGCAACTGCAGCAACTGGAATAGCAATATCTCAACAAGCAGCGGTCCAGCCATTCGCGAGGCGGGAGTTTCCCAGTTTCAAAGCTGTGAGACGGTTCACCCAATCGCATGTTGCTTCTAGGTCGCGTCTTCTAAGAGATATTCTAATGTTCTCCTAGCTGCGTCGAATCTCTCCTGATGGTCGCCACTCGCTTTCGTCGGGTTCTAGTGCGCGATTCATGGACATTGATTCGTGATCGCGAAGTCAGCTCGTTTTCTGGCGAGGCGGGCAGAGGGAGTTTGCTGGGGCAAGCGACCGAGGAACAAGGAAGAAGACTGGCTGAGCCAGTCTCTCCAGCAGGCGAGAAGACGAGTGAGCGCGTTCTATGCCTCTGGATCCCACACTAGAGCCGGGCAAAGTGCTTTTTCGCAAAGCCAAACAAATACGGCATTGGGCCATTTGCGGAATGCTAAGAAGGTTTCGCAAGAGTGTCGTTGTGCAGATCCAGTTCGCAGCGCTCTGCGCGGGCCGACCATGACATCGCTTCGGCCATGGTCTTGGCCCTGGCGAGATGCTTGCGGGCACGGCTTTGCTCACCATGATGCTTTGCGTAGCGCCATCGCTCGCGGGCAACTTCGTAGAGCACCCACTGGTTGTCTGACTCACGGGCTAGATCCTCGGCTTCTGCAAGCATCTTTCGAGCCTTGGCTGTTTTTCCTTTGAAGTTGAGAAAACTCGCCATGAGCACACAGTGATGGGCCATGAGCACGGGATAGCCATCAGTGCTGGCCTTCACCATGGGCAAGATCTTCTTAAGTTGTGAAAGCCTTGTGCTTCGCTCGCTTTCACCGGACGTTTCCACAAGCAAACGCCGACCATAGGCGATGCCGATAAAGCCATGGCGCATGGT
Source organism: Kofleriaceae bacterium (assembly GCA_024762925.1). Lineage (GTDB taxonomy): Bacteria > Myxococcota_A > Polyangia > Haliangiales > Haliangiaceae > NORP324. Next base: position 112,940 of record JANTGM010000006.1, read on the forward strand.
CAGAGGCAGTCGCTTGGGGTTGAGTCGCAACGAGAGGTATTCCTGCACGTTTCTCTCAAACAGCTCGCCAACTTCGTCAACCTCGACCTGAAAGAGAATGGTGTGACTGAGTCGTTGCGCCCGCCACCAACGCCCGTCAGAGCTTGCAAGACCACCTTTGAGATGGTCGCGTGCTTCCTCGATTCGTCCCCGCATTGCGAGCACTGGAGAGGCGTAGGAACGGTAGCTATGGCCGCGTGATGGCTCGAGTGAACCAACCGCAGCGTCGTATTGAAACGCGTGTTCAAGCGCATTCCAGCATGCCTCGCTTTGACCTCGCACGAGACGATTCCAGGCCAGGGCAGCAGCGCCCGAGTAGTAATCGATGGGCTCGTAGAGAGGGCGGAACTCTGCGAGCGCAGCGGCAAGGGGCGCATCTGATGGTTCTGCGAGCATGCCTTTGCAGATGCTGTTGTAGAGCTGAACGCGTGCAACACCAACTGGGTCCCCAAACTCCGATGCCGCCTCTTCTGCGCGCTTCTGCAGTTTCACAGCGAGCTTCTTTTTTCGCAGTGAGGCAGCAGTCGCAGCAGCCAACATGTACCACTCCACAAGTTCCCGGCTTGGACCCAGCACCGCTGTAGACCGAAGCACAACTGCTGAGCAGCGAAGCAGCTCCAGAGGGGCTAGGTGAAAGTAGTAGCATTGTCCGAGATTGAAATACAGCTGTGCAGTGCGTGTCTCTTGCTCGCGTTCCCGCGGGGAGAGATTGGGCGGCCGATTGCGCCACAAGCGCACCAGCCCCAGCAGAAAGCTGCCCAGCGCTGTGAGCCATTTCAAAAATGCGCTCTTCGATGGCTCACGTCCAAGCTCGGCGAGTCCTTTCCTAAACTCGTCAATCGCTGTACGGGTATCAAGAAAACTCATATGGACCCTGGCAATTCCTGAGTACGTCGCAGCACGTTGCAAGGGATCGGTAGAGTTCTCAAGAACCTCGGCGTAGTTTGCGAGTGCATCAGCGGATGCGCCTACCTGAGCTGCCACGTTCGCCACCAACAAACGTTCTTCAGCACCAACCTTAATCCCTGCGGATTGGGCAGCTTTGGTCGCACAGCCTAGATACTGGTGTGCCTGTAGATAGGCAAAACTCTCATACGCCATGCGGCCTGCTCGGAGGTTCGTCTCGTGGACTCGAGCAAGTTTCTTGGGTGGACTTGCCATGTGCCAGTGGTGTGCCAGAGCGTATATGGTTTCAGAGCCACCTTCTGCCTCTGACTCGAGGGCCTCGGCGATGCACTGATGCACGCGCTTGGCTTCACTCTCACCAAGATCGCTATAAAGGGCTTCGCGGACACGATCATGATAGGGCTCAATGCTGTCGCGTTCGCCAGTACCTGTGCTTCGAACAAAGTGGCCTGCGCGCAGCTCGACGAAGGCTCGACGATCTTCCTCGCCAAGTTGTGCGGCTTTCTGCGCCACGCCCACACTCATCCGCCAACCCGATACGCTCACTACACGAAGTAGGCGATTGGCTTCAGCTGAGAGTAGTTCTGCCCGAGCCCGAATGACCGAGTCCAAGCTCGCTACGTTCTGGGACTCTTGAGTCGAAAGCTGGGTCACTGCGTAGCGAGCGAGCTCATGAACGAAGTAGGGACTCCCCTTGGCCTCTTCGGCAATCTGTAGTGCCTTGCGTTCCAGGTCGCCATCTGGATCAAGTTCGCCATCTGGATCAAGTTCGCCAAGAAGCATGCTGGCCAACTCGCTAAGCACGTCAACCGAGAGCGGCCCGATCTCGATGGTCCGAATGGTTTCCAGATGGCGGCCCAGTGCCTTGAACAGAGCGGGCAACAGAGCGCTTGCCTCGACATGCTCACTTCGGTAGCCAGCGACGAAGAGCAGTCTTGGGCCGTCTGGGCCCAAGAGCCGAGCTAGGAAGGCCGCACTCTCCACATCGCCCCATTGCAGGTCGTCGATGTACAAGGCCAAGGCGGTTGTCCTCGCGAGACGATGCACAAGGTCGGCGAGAGCGTTGAAGGCGCGGCGTTGCAGCTCGGCAGGGGTTCCACCCGTCTTGCCCGCACCGCTCATGAGCGCAATCGCTTCAACTCGTGCGAGAACTGGGAAGGCGGTTGCTAGGGCGAGCACGTCATCGGGCAATAAGCCTTCAAGCTCCTCGTTTTCGAGGGTCAACAGGTGCCTGGCAATCGAGTCAACCAAGCTATCAAGAGCCTTGTAGGGAACTGATTCCTGCTCGTAACAGCGTCCCGTGAGTATTACAGCCTCGGTCGTCTTCGTGAGCTCGTTGAAGAAATGGTCCACGAGCACACTCTTTCCGAAGCCTGATTGCCCCTGGACAAAAACGCCCACGCCCTTGCCCTTGCGGCTGTCTTCCCAGGCACTGTTAAGAGATGAGAGTTCTTCTGAGCGTCCTACGAGGTGGTTGAGGGGGCGCGATACGCTGCTGTCGAGAGGACTGCTGTCGGGCGTGCCCTCAGTGTCCCTCTTCTCGTTCTTAATGCGCCGAAGTACTTCGCCGCCAGTGGGTCTTGAACTTGGGGCTCGTCGAAGAAGATCGATGCAGAGACCCACCAAGTGCTCTGGCCCACCGCACTGGAGTAGAGGCTGCAGATCAACTTCGCGTTCGCGCTTGGTCCTAAGAACTACCGAGGGGTCGCCCGAAAACGGACGGTGGCGCGTGAGCGCCTCATGCAGAATGACTCCAAGGGCGTACCAATCACTTGCCGGGGAGGGTTCGATCTTGTCCAGCAGTTCGGGCGCCATATACGAGGGCGTTCCGGCAACCTCATCGTCGGCGTTGCATCGTTTGCCAGCGAGTTCCGTGATGACGCCGAAGTCGAGCACAACGACACGTCCCTCATCTGTCACAATCACATTCGAGGGTTTAATGTCCCGGTGAAGGTGCCCTGTGTTGTGAAGGGCTTCGAGTGCCTCAGCCAGTTGGAGCATCGCGTCCTGCAATAGCTCTGGCTTGGCCGGTGCAGCGAGTGGCTTCTTTCTGGAGTCGACGGCGGGGCCGAGTCCACCTTCCGCAATCGCAATGGTGACTTCAGTGACACCTGCGTCCTGGGCAGGTTGTTGGGCGAGGTCGATGGTGGCGGTAATTGGGGATTTTTCTGATGGTGGCTCTGTGTCGCGAACATAGGAGAGGAAGTCACGTCCCTTAACCAGCTCCATCGTGAAGAACCAGTCATCTCCTGTCGAAACCAGATCGTAGAGCGCAACCAGATTTGGGTGGGCCACGTTTGCGAGGGAGCGAAACTCACGCTTGAAGCGATAGATAGAAGCTGCATCGGGAACCAGGAGCTTCTTGAGCGCGACTCGCTGGTTGCGTTCGCAATCGAGGGCGCTGTAGACCTCTCCCATCCCGCCTCGACCAAGAGGACCCTCTATTTTGAAGCGTTCGCTCTGCACAGATTGCAATTCCCTGCACGGATTCATCTCCTGCGGCCCTGCAATCCTACCTCGCGTCGCGAGAGCAACCTCGAAATCAAATTCGTCACAGCCTTGGTGGTTGTCCTAATCCTTTGAAATCAAGCTCTTGTCGCCGTTGCTCACGATTCCTACCCATTTTCTATATTCGGTCAAGGTGATGAACTCTTGACTGCGTATAGGAGCTTTTCCCCCATACAAAAAGAAGAGGCGCAGCCTAATGCCGCGCCTCTCAAGTGGGTCTGTGGATCACTCTAGTCGATAATCGGCCCCTCACAGCCTGTGAGAATCTCGACTGCCGCTGCCTCATCCGCTTCGACTACGGAACATGTCGTTGGGCAAAGTGAGATCTCGCCTTCCTCGCTGACATACCAGGAGTCGTCTGCACAAGAGGCTTCATCTGCCACGCGGTCCAAAGAGTTGGCATCACCAACACCACCTGGCGTGTATGTCACCACGACTCGATTGAGGTCGATTGTTTCGCCTTCTGGTGCAGTTGGCGGCGCGAACGTGCAAGGCACACCCACCGACTCCACAACGCCCTGGGCCACTTCTTGGAAGATGACATCGTAGTGATCCGGTTCGCAGAGCGGAAAGCGAAGTCCCCCCGTAAGAACACTGAGTGCTTGGTATTCAACACCGGGGTTCACAGCTCCGTTCGTGCACTTCACGTTTTCGATTGGATCGCTTGGCAAGTGCGCAATCGTCGGGTCGCCAGCATCCTTGGCTTGCAGACCGACGATGGAGTGGAATACGTAGTTGCGCTCTGCCGCCGTTCCGAATGCCGCCGGGTCGAGTGCTAGTAATGCGTCGTCGAACTCTGTCGCCGTCAGGTCGGTGGCGGAGTCATCGGTGAACTCAAGAATGACTTTGAAGGAGTCCGGTCGGAGCCACTCAGACCAGCCGGTTGGGGCAAGACCAAAGCCATCTGCATTGTCGTATGAGTTGAGAAGTTTCCCTAAGCTATTGTGGCTGCCAATCTCCGTGCTGTAGTGCTTGAAGGTATCAGTGAGCGTTGGCTGTGCCGGTATTGGATTGCATGAGTGGCCGCTGAGTGGAGACTCGATGCAGATGCTCTCTGGGCCGTTATAATCGCCATGCGTTGAGACCATGATGATTCGGTAGTCAATGCCACTGTTGCCGATTGTCGTTGCAAAGTTCGTGTTGATGTTGTTCTGAACGCCGAGAATCTCCTGCCCCATGGAGCCGGAATTGTCGATGACAAAGATGATGTCAACGGGCTTAGATATCGACACGGCTTCCGCTGAGTCTTGTGCACATGCTTCATCAGGCTCGTTTGGATCCGTCCCAAGGGTAATCTCGTCGCCGTCGGAGACTCCATCATCATCTGAGTCAGGATCGTTTGGATCCGTCCCTAGTGCGTCCTCGTCGCCATCACTCAATCCATCGCCATCCGAATCAGAGTTATTCGGATCTGTCCCATTCTCAACTTCCTCCGAATCGCAGATACCATCACCATCGGTATCCGCATCGGTGCAAATTGGTGGATCCGAGATGGTGCCAGCGTCGGCACCGCTTGGCTCACCATCTCCGGGATCAGAGCCACAGGCGAGAGAAGCGCCAGAAATGAGAGCGCAGAGAACAAGAGCATTGGTAAATCGCAAGGGGGATTGCATGTTGTACAATCATAGCTCTCTATCTCACTGAAATCACTGTATGTATTTGGCTCCGTTGGACGCGATCCAGCGTTGATGTAGTAAGAACTACTCCTACTGGGACGTGTGTGGGCCTAGTAGGAGCCCTGGATCCCTATGCTTGCTGTGCCAATCTGCAGACCGATCTTGGGTGCGGATTTGGGCTCGGATTCGTCACCTGAGAGCATCAGAAATGTACCTACTCCAATGGCCACCACACCGACTCCATAGAAACCGGCCATGATCGCCCGTTCCCGTCGTAGATCGTCAATAAGAGCCCTGCGAGATTCGCCACTTGGAAGCTCTTCTAGGTCAGAACGAACCCCAACAGCGCGAAGGTGAAAAACGCCACCCGCAACCGCCAATCCTGTGCCGGTAGCAAGGGCGATCCACGCGGAACGCTTTGAAGACGTTTGTGCGTCGGTGGAGCTCAATCTAGTGTTCGTTGAGATGATCGCATTGGGCTCTGTTGTGTGTTCTGGTGTGGGCAGGACTGGCAGAGGAATCTCTGTGAGTGAGATGGACACGGTCTGAAGTTCTTTTCCATTGGTTGCAACTTGAATGGTCGCGCTTTGGGGTTTGTAGCCGTCAGCACGCGCCTGGTAGCTTTGCTCGCCCGCTTCTAACCAGACTGTTCTCGGCAACGAGAAGGTGGCGCCATGGCCTAGTTTGGGCACCTCTACCCGAACGCCATCGTGGGTTGCGCGAAACTTCACTTGCGCAAAGGGGCCCGACTTGAGCTTGCGATCCACATAGGCATACGCCGCGCTTACCTCTGCGACCCTGGCAGCTGGCAGCTGGTCGGCACTGCTGAGGCATTCTCCAAGAAAGAAGTATGCCGGTGCTAGAGCATCCAGATTGTAGTGCGCCAAGCCCACGTTGCAGGTTCTCTCGGGTGTTGGATCGAGTGCCCGTGCCTCTTCGTAGAGTGCAAGCGCTCCAGCAACGTCGTTCTTCTTCCGAACTTCCTTGGCAGCATCATCGAGCTGGCTGGCCTGCTCTTTTGGGCTTGGGTCGGCAAGGGCGCCTTGTGACACAAAGAGCGTTGCCGCGAAGACAGTTGCGAATACGCGCGAAGAGGTCATGAACACCTTGCATTGTAGCGTGCAGGGCAAGCATACCCAACGCGGATCGAGTACAATGTTGCCCTTGCATTGCATGCTAAAAGTGCTGCTCTTCGCATTGCCTGTGACGCTCACAGGCGTTCGCTGTGTCTCGATTCCCGCACCTGCCAGCTCAGATGATGCTGGATCTGGGATCCCAGACGCATCCTTGCCAGGCTGCGAAGACGTGGACAATGACGGCTATCGCCCACAAGGTTGCTCTGAGAATCTTCCCGCAGACTGTCAGGAAGGCAATGCACTTGTTCATCCAGGTGCTTTCGACGATTGCCTCACACCTGCAGATGAGGATTGTGTAGGAGGGAACCCAGACTGCAGTGCGATCATTCAGCCGATCACCGTCGAGACTGAAGATGCGGATACTCGGATCACAACCGTAGCAGGAGTCACCACCTTCGATGGCAACCAAGGCTTCTCGATCACATCGATCACATCCAACGCCACTGGTGGCGGAAATCTGCTGCATCAGGGGCCGAATCCCGAGAAGTACATTGGCTCTCATCTGTTCCTCTCCAATGTCTTTAGCTACGCGCCCCAGAGCGCGCAGGTGTCAGCGTTGGCAGGCGGCCGGGCAGTGCACCAATATCGCGTAGTCTGGAACAGCGTGCGTCAAATGGGAACGGGTACCGAGGAATTGAGCGGCACCTCGACCTACACATTATTCCCCGATGGTCGCATCCACCGATCAGAAGACCTCTCACCAACTGGTGATGCCACTCTGTTCACAACCTACATTGCACTCAATCCCGGTCAGTTCACCCATCGCCTCGACCCAAACCCGGCGAATCTGAATGTGCCACTCCCACTGCAAACCAACCTCACTGATGGGCAGCTTGCGGAGCCATCCACCTTCACAACGGCCGCGGCCGATGGACGGGGCTGCGCATATCACACCAGCACCAATCTGGCGCTCAGCTATGCCTGGAGTGCGTATGACCGGCAGAAGAATGTACGCATTCGCATGCCCCAGAGCATTCTCGACTCGGGGCATCAGTTTGCGATGGTGATTGATTGGGAGTTTCCAGGCATGGAAGGCACAGTTAGTCCTGGCAGATACCGAGGTGCCTTTCTCCTGCAACACGGACTAGCGTCAACCGATGGGCTACCGTGTAGCGACTTTGGTAGCGATATCGGAGGGTTTTTCAATCCGCCGCCCCTAAATAGCCAGGCGCTTGTGACCGATACCGAGGGCGATCCTGATGGCGACGGCTATGTTGAGGATGGTGGCTATTATGAACTCAACGCGGAGGGTGGCAAGACGATCGACGTGAACTTTGAACTGGGTGGTTCCCTCCCACGCTCATATGCAATGCACATCAATGAGGTTCCAGCGAGCTTCGACCCAGTACTTTTCTTAGGAAATAGTACAGCGCCTCTTTCCCATAGTCTCGATTACCTGATGCAACGCGAAGAGGATGGATCGATGTGGGTCTTCATCAATCGCCCCATCGAGGTCGGTACGCCCTTGCGTATCGTCTTTCCCTAATGTCCGTCGACGATACAACCTGTGACGATGTCGCCCAGGCGCAGACGATGGCGGCTGCCTCCGAGGCCTACTGCTCGCTCTGTGAAGGGTCGTTCCCTGCGGGCACAACTGCATGTCCCAACGATGGCACTCGGTTGGTGCAATTTGCCGATCAGCACGTTCGTCTCTTGGGAAAGCTCATCGACGGTCGATTTGAGGTGCTGTCAAAGCTCGGCCAGGGCGGCATGGGTGACGTCTACTTGGCCAGGCAGAAGTCGGTTGGCAGAGAGGTCGCAATCAAAGTTATCAAGGCCGAGCTGAGCGCTGACCGAGTCGCATCAAAACGATTTCTCCGAGAAGCCAAACTTCTCTCACGGGTGAGCCATCCAAACGTCGTCGTGGTGCACGACATGGGGCAAGACGGCGACGGGACTCTCTATCTGGTCATGGAACTCGTCACAGGGAGAACCCTTGCAGAGCTGTTACGAGACGACCCGCAGATGCCCGCTGAGCGGATTCGCGACATTAGTCTGCAGGTTTGCGATGCACTGGAGGCCGCACACGGCAAAGGCGTAATCCATCGCGACCTCAAGCCATCGAACATCTTGGTGAGCACGAGTGCGAGTGGGCGCGACACGGTGAAGGTCTTGGACTTTGGACTCGCAAAGTCGTTGGCCGGGGATGATACGGCCGGAGACATAACGAGCACAGGGGTCATCATGGGGACGCCGCTCTATGTCTCGCCCGAGATGATTACTGGTGATGAAGTGGATGGTCGCTCGGATCTCTACTCGCTCGGTTGCCTTCTCTACGAGATGTGCTCTGGCGAGCCGCCCTTCATGGCGGAGACCGCGACGCTACTCTTGAGCAAGCACATCGCAGAGAAGCCGGCACCAATTCAGCGTGATGATGTTGCTGACTTGTACAGCGTCACCCTGTCCCTGCTAAGAAAAACTCCGAACGATAGGCCCGCAGACGCAGCCGCAGTGAGCCGGCTGATCAGCGGTGTTGATGGAGCGGTGCCAACGCCTATTCCCGATGCCCCCGCGCCTCGACCATCGGCTGTCTTGGCAACGGCGGACACTAAGGATGCTGGCGCGCACATCACAGAGGTCGTAGCGCCAGCCACAAAGAAGCAGAATTTGGCCAAGATCTGGGTTCCGATGTTCGGTTTAGCTGCTGTGGCCATTGCTGTCGCTCTTGTCTTGATGGGTGGAGAGGAAGATGCAGCGTCGTCACCAGAGGTCGCCAGCTCCGTGCTGCCATTGGATGCAGCGCCGAAGGAGGCAACGAGAGCACCTGTGGTGGTGGAGTTTGACGCTAGCGTTGCCACCGTTTCGCTCACGATTGACTCAAAGCCTTCTGCCGACGAGGTTGTGCTCGACGGAAAGAGCTTGGGGCCAGGACCTGCAACAGTGACCATTCCGGCTTCCCCACAAGCGCACGTGCTCGAGTTTCACAAGAGTGGGTATGCGCCTCGGATAACTTCGCTTGCCGCGACGCGAGATGTGGTCCGCACTGACTTTGCGCTCGTCAAGCTCTCCAGATCGAGTCGTCGCAAGACGCACAAAGGACGCAAGGGCAAGCAAGACGTAAGGCCCGAGAAGAAGCCTGATACTGCCACGAAGGCTGATACCAAAACGAGTCCTGCTCCCGATACGAAACCGAAGGTCAACTACTTCGACAACTAGCGCGATTCATGAGTATAGAACGCGCTCACTGGTCTTCTCGCCCGCTGGACAGACTGGCTCAGCCCGTCTTCTTCGTTGTTCCTCGGTCGCTTGCCCCAGCAAACTCCCTCT
>JANTGM010000007.1 GCA_024762925.1 Kofleriaceae bacterium
CCTTTGAACGCCTTCGGCTCATCGTTGCTCAGATCCTTCCTTGCCCCAGCAAGGTCGTCCTTCGCGCCTTGTCAAAGAACGAGCTCCCGTCGCCAGGTCATTTCTATTCCTCTGAGCCGCACACTAGAAGGCGCAGGCGTAGTCCGCAGCACTTGCCTCAAAGGCTTCGAAGTGTGCGCGAAGCTCGAGAAGAAGCAGCGCCTCACGACGCTGATGTGCTTGCTCCGAGGCGTGAGCGGTCGCAACGTCGACCGTCGTGAGCATGCCAACCTGATGCGCGTGAAGCTCTGTCTGCAACTCATCGAGCGCCGCACTCGCATCGGCAATGTCAACAAACTCTCCATCGACATTGCTGCAAGCTTTGAGCTCCTGCAACGTCGAACGCATCTCCCAAGCAGCCGCCGACGCGACTCGCGCCCACTCAAGCTCTTCAACAACAACATGGCTAACTACCTCGCCCTTCATGACCACACCAACATGCGCGCTGGTTTGCGTATCGAAACCTGCGCGAATCGATTCGAAGGCTTGCAGCCTTGGCATCATCGATTGCGGATCGTCTGAGGTGGATACGGACTCGCCGCAAGCTAGGAGAGCAAAAGGAAGGACAGCGAGAGCGAGAGACTTAAGCATCATTCAATCATCCAAGTTCGAGAGACTCGCCAGTCTTGTTACTGGCAGACACAGGGACCGAGCATCAATCCGAGTGCAACTTGTAGATCGGTGATGAGACAGAGAGCTTTATGGAATGAAACAAAGAAGGCAGCCTATCTAGGCTGCCTTCTCAATTCGCATGTCTTGCTACTTAGCTTATGTCAGCTCTTGGGTGGAACGCCGATACAGGGGAACCCCACACTGCCGCACGAGAGCGCCAGCGTTTCAAAGACCTTCTCAGAGACGATCATGGGCTTCTCGTAGACCTTGCGGTCTTTTGCTTCGTTGTTCTTATCTTCTTCATTCATAGCCAAAAGCTCCTATCTCTTAATAGCACGCACGCTACTCGTCAAACAACACTTCGAATAGTCCAGTCGCAGTGCCAGCACCACCGGCCAGCCAGTCTGCCCAAGCTAAGTCGGGCAGGCCATCGTTGTTGACATCGCCAGCCCAGATGGCTGGAACGGTTGGTGGAGAGAACAGCGCGTGAGAGTTGACGAAGCCAACTGGCCGTATCACAACGTGGTCCCGTGTATTCGTCCCAACATCGCCCGTGGGAATTGTTCCCCCGTACCAGATGTGCATTCCGCCAGAAGCGCTAATCACAAGATCCTCAATTCCATCACCGTTGATATCGGGGCTGGTTGTGAGAGCGTTGTTGGCCACACCCGTACCGATTCGAGTACCTTCTGACGATTCGGCAGTTATCTTGGTGAGGTAGTTTGCCGAGTTGGTGAGGTCGATCGTGCCAGTCGTGCTACCTGAGACGATCCAAACCGTGCCGTCAGGTGAGCCTTCGAGATTGCCACCAATGACGATATCTCGAAACCCATCGCCATTTTGGTCGGCGATTGAGCCCATCGAGACTCCAAACTCAGGTGCTGTGTCGGCAGTGGTGTTGTTGATTCGCAAGTCCGTTCCAGGAACGAAATCTGTGAAGTTCATGCCAGGCACAAGCAGAGTGCGTCCCCGAAGCACGAAGATGACATTGTCATCCGTGCCCGGATCAACATCAGATTGGTAGGTAATAGCCACGTCGCCAACACCATTACCGGCACGAGTGTCACCGAGGTAATCGAGGCGCTCGCCAAACTGGCTACCATTGACGGCATCTTGTGGGTTCTCAAAGATGAGTCCTGCAAGGCCGAGCATGTCGGCGGAGCTGGCGTTGTTGCTGAGCGTGATGGTGTCGCCAACATCGAGTGTGCCACCGTAGATGATCGCCACACCACCGTCGCCACCAGGGTTGGTCGTAGACTTTCCGCCACCGCTGCCACCAGTTGGAACACCGATGATGAGGTCTTCCGGAGTGCCGTTGGCATCGAGCTGGCCACTGGCAAGCTGAGCACCAAGGCCGCCACCTGTGAACCAATCACCACCAGTGCCAGCAATAGTGATTTCCAAGTCACGACTTGTTGCAGGGATAACTCCAGGAACAGAGAGCGTGCCGTTGTGGAAGATGTAGATGCTGTTGGAGAGCGGTGCTGCAACCGCAAGTCCGTCACCCGTTCCGTCCCAATCGAGACGAGCCATGCTGAAGCCAAAGATTTCCACGGCCGTGCCTTCGAGCACAACATCAGGAGTTACATCGGTACCTGCTGGAGTCACAACGCCCTCAGCGCTTCCGTAGTAGATGAAGACGCGACCTTGGAATCCGTTTGCCAATGGAGACGCCACAGCGACGTCATCAAAGCCATCGGAGTTGAAGTCGCCCGATACCAGACGCATTCCGAATCGGTCGCCATCGGCGCTACCACCGGCAACCACAGCTCCCGTTCCATCAAAGTCGGGGATGACCGGGCCGATGCTGGCAGGATTTGAGCGGTTTCCAACAGCATCCACGGCAATCACACCAAGGTGGTAGGTGGTGCCTGCATCCAGTGGAGTAATGGTTGTGCTCTCGTTGACAATCGCGCCAGGCCAAATTTCACCCTGGGTCTCAAACGTTGCAAGGTCGGTAGCGAACGGGGCGGTGGCAATGCGGACCACATAGGTCGAGTCGAGCACTGCACCCCAAGAGAAGTCGATGCTTCGGTGATCGGTCGCTGTTGCAACCAAGCCGACTGGAGCATCGGGTGGTGTTAGGTCGACGTCGACGCTAATCGAGGCGCTGCCCGAGCGCGTATCGAGCGTCGAGTTGGCAACTGCATCGAGAGTGTGGGTGCCTGCGGTGAATGCCACTGGTGCATCCGTGCAGAACTGTCCACCACCAAAGGTCGTTGGAAGGTCGGCACCACCATCGAGGTTCACGGTAACCGTGACCGTGGCTTCGCTAACCGTCACGCAAACCGTGGTCTCAAGAGCACCGGCGCCGTTGATGGTTCCTTCGGAGACTCCGAGCAAGCCATCGCCAACAGGGTCTTCAAAGTCGACATCGATGTCTTCAAGTCGAATGTCACAGCCCGCGGTGCTCGCCTCGTTGCCAAGAGCATCGCTCACTCGTGCGCGAACATCGTTGTTACCGGGTAGGAGGTCAATGTTCAGCGGAGCTCCGAGATCAGGAGCTGCAACCGTCGTTGTACCAGCACTGTTCACAACATCAACATCGCGAGTTGCGGCGAATGGAGCAATCACAGCAACGGTAATCTGAAAGCCATTGCTAAGGTCGCCATCAGCATCGTTTGCGACGTTGCGTGCGAGAGTTTCGCCGCAGTCGAGGCTCGCTGGGCTAATGAGGGAGAGCGATACGCCTGGAGCTTCGGTGTCCCAAGTCACGTCACGTCCATCGCTGGTCTGAAAGTTATCGCTGTTGACGACGCGAGCGGTGCATGTTGCCTCGCCTTCAGAGTTTGCATCGCCATCAAGAGTGACGTTTGAAACCGTTGTGAGTCCGCCTGCAGGTACAACCTCTGAGCTCTCGCCCTGGCCACAATCCACAAAGACCGTCTCGCCTTCGCAGGCCGTGTCGACCGTGACGGTGAAGTTTGCTTGCATTCCGTTTACCGGATCGCCATCCGAGTCGGCGGTCACGATTGCCGCTGGGCCATCAATCGAGATCGCACAGCCGTCGAGAATCACCGGAACATCGAAGCCGGCGCTGCATACGTTGCCCGCGTGGTCTTGCGTCACGAAGCTCACAGCGAAGGTTCCTGGAGAAGTGAACTCGGCGAGTTCACTGGCGCTGTTGCCATCTTCGTCGATGGGGATTGCATCGAACTCAAGAGCATCGCGGAAGAACGAAGCGTCTTCGCCCTCGGTATCGTTTTCTTCACCGTCATCAACGCTGCCTGTCCAAGTCATTTGGATGCCGTTGCCAATGTCGCCATCGGTATCGTCATCTGGAGTGACAGTGACACCATTGGTGGGAACGTTCAGTTCGCAAGTAGGAACAACCGTGTCAACGCGAACGGTGTTGGTTGCAGATGCCTCGTTGACGCTGCCACTCACACAAGTCGCGCGAATCGCTTGAACGCCTTGAGCAAGAGTCGTTGCGAAGGAAGCAGCACCATCAGCGTCAGCGGTAACGGTGCCAAGACTTGCTTCGCTTCCCAAAGCCACATCCAGAACAAAAACTTCAACCTGGAAGCCAGCACCACTTGTGATGTCTAGATTCGCTTGGAAGTTTGGAAGAGCGGCATCGCTATCATTGGTTGAATTGAGAACGGGAATGGGTGCGAAGAACTCGTTGTCGATTGGGCCTTCGGCGATGTTCAGATCGCAGGCGGCATCAGTCACAACAGTGACGACAACTTCATCGCTTCCCGAGCCACAACCATCGTCGGAGGTGCCGGTGACTTCAAGAGTGACTTCGCCCGCAGGAAAGGTGACACCTTCAAAGGTCACATCACCATCGGCGTTTGAGGTCGCGGTAATTTGCTCGACCGCATTGTCCGCGTTGGTAACCGTCAGCGTGAAGTCGTCGCCGCTCGACAAATTCGAGCGAACCGTGACATCACTCTGAATGCCAGCACGCGCGGTATCGCTATCGTTTGCGCTGGAGAGGTTGCCCCCGGTGACCGGGTTCTGAAAGACAACAACGATTTCCGATGGACACGTTGGTCCGTCTCCACAAGCCGAAGCAATTCCGGCTGTTGTCAGCAGCGCCAGTAGCGCTCGTCCATTCGCGAGTGTTTTCAACATGTCTTTCCCCAGTTCTTCCTAATTAGTGTCGAAGCGTTTTTGCGGCGCTGGGCGCCGTTTTTGCCCTAAAGTACTTTCAGCGCGGATGAGCGCCTACCGCCTGATGGCAGCCTGTCATGCTGTCCATCGGCCGCTACGCGATTCCATGTAGGTGGAAGTTGCGTTTCGGTCGCAGGAATTACTCCGCGATCTCGTAAAGAGTCGCGAACAGCCACTGTGTGCCGGCAGGCCTCCAGTGACGGACCTCTCATCTCACCATGCTCGATCTGAGCCATTGCATGGCACCTGGTGCAATACGAGCGCACCGGGCATTCATTACACTCTTGAATCGTCGCCCACTTAAGGCCGCGAACTTCGGTGAGCCCATCGGATGCGCTCCAGATACTGGCAAAGCTCTGCTTGCGAAGATCTCCTACAGGCATTGGCAGGCTATTGCACGGCCACACCTCGCCTTGCGGGTTGATGGCACAGACGTCCTTGCCTGCGCGACACGGAGTTTCACCTAGAGGTCGTAAGTCCTCTTCGTAGGCGTTTGAAAAGCCCTGATCGATGAACGTTGCCATTGTATCGCCATAGAAATTCGCCATGTCTTCCTGGCTCATTCGAAGTCTTGTTGTCTTCAGGTCTCCGTCCTCAATCGCGGTGATTTTTGGATCAAACGTAAATCGAGCTCCAAGACTATCGGCCATCTCAGCAATGGCCTTGAGGTCGGCGACATTCGATTGCATCACAGGTGTTTTGAGAACCACGGGAATCTTGCGAGCAACCATGCGTTTAATGGCATCCGTGCTGCGCTTCCAGGAGCCTTCTTGCCGAGTCACATGCTCGTGAATCGCGGGCTTTGATCCGTAGATTGAAATATCGATCTGCAGTGGGCGAATCGTTGCGAGAAAGTCAGCGCGCTTTTCTGTGATGTGATGACCGGTGGTAAGGACTTTGATCGCAAACCCAAGATCGTGCGCCGTTTGCAAAATCTCGTCGGCATCACGGCGCATAAAAAACTCGCCGCCCATAAACGTCAAAAAGAGAACGCCCGCTTTGGCAAGTTGCTCGAGGATGTCGAAAACCTCTTCCGATGAAAGCTCGTTGTGGCCAACGTGCTCTTGGTAGCAATGCGAACAGCTGTAGTTGCACACGTCGGTGACTTGAAACGTGACATAGCTTGGCGCTCCACAAGCACTAGCTTGTTCGGCCAATAAGTCCGCTGCTCTGGTTTGCACTTTCATTCGTCGTCTGCCTTGACCCAGGGTATCGGGGCACCTGCTTGTTCACAAGTGATACCAAGCACTTCCCCTACACTTGGGTGCTTTGCAAATTTGAGTTCGTAACAGGGCACCGAAGAGACGAGGTCGGCCACAAGGCTCAAGATCTTTGCGCTGGTCTTGGGTGCTCTCGCGTACGTGACGACATGTCTGCACAATTCGTTCATGGCTTCAGCGGATCTGATCTGCTTTCGCAGGTGGGCAGGTGCCTGAACCAGAAAGTTTAGCGAAGCTAGTTTGCGAGACTCTCCATGGGGCAACCCCTCACTGCCTTTGAACGGAGCCACTGCCACAGACCAACTCCCGCCGGATTTACTGACAAAGAGCAGCTCATCAGCGAGCTTCAGCGCACCACAGTGATCCGAGAGCATCGTGGAAATCGTTGACTTGCCTGCACCGCTCACTCCAGAGAAGACCAGTGCGCCATCGGGTCCAGCAACCGAGGAGGAATGCAAGATGAGGGTGTCGCGATGAGGCAGTGCAAGCGATGCCGCGATTCGAATAATGGCTTCCAGACCGCTTGGCGCCTGATGGCTCTGAAAGTGCGCATGCAGCTTGCCGTTCTCGCCAATGTCGATGTGTCCACGTGCACACTTTCTCGACAGCACAAGTTCACGATCGGAGAAACGCACTGTTTCGAAGGCGGGATATGTGGGCCCTTCGGGATCGTCTTTGCCGAGCCCGGGAACCACCTCTAAGTCAATGCGAACATCTACTGGACCGCCCCGAGATGGGTACGCCTCGTAGGTGCCAAGACGCTCGGGTGAGCATGGACCGCTGATGGCCACTTCAAACTCTACACCCTCAATATTAAAGGTAAAATCTGTCATTCCTAGGTTGCGTGAGGCTTGTGCAAATGGAGCACACAGTGGTTCCACAGCGCATCTGATAGCCGAGATGGCAACTTTGGATGCATGCGCAGGGCATAGGGATATCGGCGGATGCTTCGAAAGAGCTCAACCTCATGAACACGCAAGCCTGCATGTCGCGCGGGCCTTGCGAGGTCCTCGACGTCGAGCAGCGCAAACTCATCAATGGGCTCTTGCTTGCGCCCCAAGACCTGTCGAATGCTCAGGCCGCGCCCAAACTGATGGACAGCACACCGCCCTCCTGCCTTTAGGACCCGGGCGATCTCGCCAAACGCGTGACGGGCTTCCATGTAGCGAATGACACCTTGTGCCGCAATTACGGCATCGAAGCTGCCTGAAGCAAAGGGCAGATGATGTCCATCTGCTCGGGCGATTGATGCCGACTTCCTCTTTGCCAGACGCAACATCTCGATGGACAAATCAATGCCCACAACCCGCTCTTCGTTGCTCACATTGAGCAAGCGCCCAGTGCCACACCCCAGGTCCAAAACCCGCCCCCGAGCCAAGAGGCTGCGAAGAGACTTCTCAATTACTATGTATTTACGCTGTGTTGCGAGATGCCCAGCATCATAGCCCGCTGCGCTGCGATCATACCAATCGGTAACCGTCTCGATGGAGGGCATCGACGCTTAGCCGTCAGCCTGCATCAGCCCTTGTGCCACGAAGGACTCCAAGCACTCGGTGACATCTTTGCGGGCCGTCTCCAGATCGACCTCATATGCCAAGACAAGCTCCCTGGCAGCCTCATCGACTGTCACGCCATCGGCGCCAAGTGACCACAGAAGCGTGCCCGAGCTATTAAGCGTGTGCATCTTGTTGTCGTCTGCTGTGATGACAAACGCGACCCCATCGAGGACACGGCCAGCGGTGAGTGGGTGCTTGCGATAAATACGAGCCATAGAGGGAGAAACCTTTTGCAGGTAGTACCCCATCGGGGCAAATGCGTTCAACCGGGATCGGACCGAAGTGCAAATCCCAGAAATGCGTCCCAAAAAGCCAACCCTGGCCTGGTTGTGAACGCTTTGCACAAGGAATATCCGGATTGATGAACGCCGACGGACTTGCGGACACCAACCCTAAAACCCGCCAATTTCCAAGAGTTGACAGCCATTTACCGAGCTGGTTACTCTAGAAAGCGATTCCATGCTGAAGCTTCGCAACACACTTTTCCTAGCCGCTCTCGCGTCGATTGCCCTCGGCGGCAGTCTTCTCCGAGCACAGCCTGCCGGAGACGATGCCCCGGAAGTAACAGCGCCGGTTCAGAAAGAAGCCAATCTCACACCAGCTGAGATGCAGTCCGCTTCAGAAAAATACCTTAAGGAAATGCAGGACATCCTGGTGCGGGTGGTCGAGTTGCAGAACCTGGCACGCAAGCAAAAGGATGTCATCAAACTCAACTGCGTGAACGATAAACTCCTACAGGTCAAGCAGCTTCTCAACATCGCAGAAGCCGGGCGCACAGATCTCATTGAAGCCATCGCCCAACAAGACTCCGACTCCACCGCTCATCAGTTTAGCCAAATCTCGATCGCGAAAGAAAAGACCGATGGTCTCCACGGTGAAGCAGAAGGCTGCATCGGCGAAGAACTGATCTTCCTCGGTCCTACAGAAGTGACTGTTGATGACCCAGGTCTTCCAGACGACCCAACTGGTGAGGACGCTTTCGATTGGAGCGATGTCATCGAACCTCCCGGCTACGCGAGCCCTTTCCTCTAAGCTTTTCTCTTAAACTTCCTCCGAGCCTAGCTTCATGAAATTTTCCCCAACCGCAACTGTGGTTGCCTTCCTCGCACTTGGAAGCACCGCAGTTTTCGCGCAAGACGCCATTGTTCAGGGGTCTGGTTACCAAGTCAGCGAGAACACGGTCGTGCACCCTTCCGTGGGTGCGCAAACCGGGTTTGACTCCAACGTTTTCTATGAGGATGGCTCGACAACTGGTGCGGGCCTACTCCAACTCTCAGGGGCCCTCACTCTTGCCCCTATGGAAGATGTCTCGGGAAAGGGCGGAAGCCCTCCTGATTACACCTTTACTGCGGGTGCTCGCTTTCAGTATCAGGAATATCTAAGCAGCAATCCCAACGTTACGTCGCAACGCAACCTGGGGCTTGGAGCAGATCTCGAGCTTGGGCTTCTGCAATCTGGGCAGTTTCCCGTTGGCATCGAGAACCACTTCATTCGCACCAATCGGCCAACCAACTTCGAGAACAACACCACCATTTCTCGGGACATCAACTCGCTAAGAGCTGGTATCAAGTACATGCCCGAGGGTAAGAACATTTCGGGGCGGCTGTCGTACACCAATACCGTCGACTACTTCGAAGGTGAGAGCACGTTTGCAAACCGCTTCCTAAACGAGTTCAAGCTCGGTGTGGACTGGCAGTTTCTTCCCATCACCCGCTTCTTCGTGGAAGGGAGCTATGGGCTAAACAGCGGACTTGGTGCCAACTCGACAAAGATCAGCTCCCAGCCAATGCGCGGAATCGCTGGTGTTGCTTCCGCAATTACTGAGAGCATCACGGTGCGAGCTCATGGTGGCTATGGAATTGGCGCGTATTCGAGTGGTGCGAGCTATTCGACGTTCCTGTATCACCTTGAGGGCGGCTATCGCTACAGCCCGGTAGGTCGGGTGCGTCTCATCTTCGACAGAGACTTTCAGGACTCGGTCAACGCAAACTTCTACGGCGACTACAAGCTTAAGCTCGCAGTCGATCAACAAATCGATCGGGTCATGCTTCAAGCTCACGTCACAGGGATTCTGCGCAACTACCAAGGTGGCCTCGTAGTTGACTTGGGAGGCGGACAAGCGGCTCGCGATGACGTCATTCTGAGTACGGGAGTAGCGGCAAATCTCGAAGTTCGAGAGTGGATTGCGGTTAACGCCAGCTACATGCTTGCTAGCGTTCAAACGGACTACCTCTCCATGGCCGATGGAGAAATCGATGACCCCAGCTTCGTTCGCCATCAGCTGATGGTCGGTGCGACCGCTGCCTTCTAGTACTCGGTGCAATCATGAAAACCGTAATCCTCGCCGGAGGGCTCGGCACGCGCATTTCCGAAGAGACGCATCTGAAGCCGAAGCCGATGATCGAGATCGGTGGTCGGCCGATCTTGTGGCACATCATGAAGATGTATTCCGCCCACGGCTTGAACGACTTTGTGATCTGCTGCGGCTACAAGGGCTACATCATCAAAGAGTACTTTGCGAACTACTTCCTGCACATGTCGGACGTGACATTCGACATGACCGAAAACAGCATGGAGGTACATCAACGCAAAGCAGAGCCATGGCGGGTAACGCTGGTTGATACTGGAGACTCCACGATGACCGGTGGCCGCCTCAAGCGGGTAGCGCCCTTCATTGAGAACGATGAATCGTTTTGCTTCACCTATGGCGATGGCGTGAGTGACGTCGATATCGCGAAGCTCATCGCGTTTCACAAGACGCATGGCAAGTGGGCCACGGTCACTTCCGTTCGTCCTCCTGGTCGCTACGGTGCATTGCAGCGCGAAGGTGATGCGGTCACCGGCTTCTCAGAAAAACCCCGAGGAGATGGCGGACAGATCAATGGCGGGTTCTTTGTGCTATCGCCCAAAGTGCTCGATCTGATCGCTGGTGACGACATGCCTTGGGAGCGAGAGCCCATGAACACCCTGGCACAGCGCGGCGAGATGATGGCATTCGAACACTCGGGCTTCTGGCAACCCATGGACACGCTGCGCGAGAAGAACCAGCTGGAAGAGCTCTGGGAGTCGGGCAAAGCGCCCTGGAAGACCTGGTAATGGCAGCGCCGCCCCTCTTTCTGCGGCCTGATCGCGCATTCTGGCGTGGCCGCCGCGTGTTAGTCACGGGCCATACCGGCTTTAAGGGCAGCTGGATGACGCTCTGGCTTTCCTCTCTTGGAGCCCAGGTAACCGGCATAGCGCTCGCTCCAAACACCGAACCGAATCTTTTCGACCTGGCTGATGTCGCTGGCCAGACGACAGCAAGCCACATCACCGATATTCGCGATGCCAAAGCGCTGCGAGAAATCGTCGCTGTTGCCAACCCGCAAGTCGTCTTCCACATGGCAGCACAAGCTCTCGTCCTCGATAGCTATGACGACCCTCTCACCACCTTCTCCACCAACGTGCAAGGAACGGCAAACTTCTTAGACGCGTTGCGCGCAGCTCCAGACGTTGAGGTTGCGGTGATGATCACAACCGACAAGGTGTATGAGAATCCAGGCGATGGCTATCCCTTCCGCGAGACCGATCCGCTTGGTGGCCATGACCCCTACAGCGCGAGCAAGGCCGCATCCGAAATCGTGATCGAAAGCTATCGCCGTAGCTTCCTCGATTCTCAAGGAGTCGCAATTGCCCCAGCGCGGGCGGGTAACGTTATCGGTGGCGGCGACTGGTGCAAGAATCGTTTGATCCCGGATGCTGTGCGGGCTTGGACCAGCGATACACCACTTGAGGTGCGCAGTCCTGCGGCGATTCGACCATGGCAGCACGTACTCGAACCTCTGGCTGGCTATCTGTGTCTTGCAGAGAAGCTCGCCGCCGAACCCAAACTGGCTGGCAGCTACAATTTTGGTCCACAGACCCACGAGGCCGCGACGGTCCGTGATGTGCTGACACTGGCGCGCAAGGCGTTTGGCCGAGGCGACATTCAATGGAACGAGGCGGCAGCGACTCGCCACGAAGCCGGCTGGCTTTCCCTGGAGACAACGAAGGCCCGCCACAAGCTTGGGCTTGTGCCGCGCTGGTCGTTGCAAGAAGGTGTGTCGCGCACCATGAACTGGTATCGCCAACAGAACGAGGGAGCGGATGCAAAAGCACTTTGCGTAGCGGATATTGACGCTTTTGAAGCCGCCAAATCCCAGGAAAGAATCGACACGTGATCTTTACCGAAACGCCATTGGCCGGTGCCTTCACGATCGGGCTCGAAAAACGCGAGGACGCCAGAGGGCATTTCGCACGGGCATTTTGCACGCAAGAGTTTGCTGCTCACGGGCTGGAGACGACCTATCTGCAGGCCAATCACAGCCTCAACAAGAAGACGGGGCTTGTGCGGGGCATGCACTTTCAGCGCGGCGTGGACGCGGAAGTAAAACTTGTGCGCTGCGTTCACGGCGCCATCTACGACGTCATTGTTGACAACCGACCAGAGTCGCCGACCTACTTGCAGTGGTTCGGCGCCGAGCTCTCTGAAGACAATGGACTGATGATGTACGTGCCCAGAGGCTTCGCCCATGGCTACCAATCGCTCACGGCGGGCGCGACCGCATTTTATATGGTGAGCAATGCCTATGCCCCTGGTGCTGAAGGCGGACTCCGCTTCGACGATCCCGCCATCGGCATCGAGTGGCCCATGGCCGTGACAGACCTTTCAGACAAAGACGCCAAGTGGCCACTGGTGGAGCAAGGATGAGCGCTTCGGATGAGACCGTATTGGTCACTGGGGCGTCCGGCTTCATCGGCAGCGCCTTGGTGCAGCACCTGATCAACGCACAGGTCTCGGTCATCCCGACGGCGCGAAGCCACACCGATGTTTTGTCTGAGTGCTTCGGCATGAAGGTGCTGCCGCTCGATGTGATGGGTGATCTCTCGCTTCGCAATGCAGAATTCGATGCGGCAACCACCCTCGTTCATTGCGCAACACCAAACGACATCCAGTCCAAGGGCGAGGACGGCGGCTTGTCGCTCGCGACCCATGGCACGTACCGGCTGATCGAGCATGCGGCGGCGCACGGCATTCGCCGTGTCGTGTATCTCTCAACTCTTCAGGTCTACGGCACCGAACTGCAAGGCACTCTCGACGAGACAACGCCGGTGCATTGCGAAACTGCCTACGGGCTAAACCACTTTCTTGGCGAGGAGGTCTGCCGGCTCGCGGTTCGACGACACAACATCGACATTGTTGCGTTGCGTCCGTCCAACGTTTACGGCGTGCCCTCTGTGCCCACGGTCGCACGCGACACATTGGTGCCAATGTGTTTCGTTCGCGATGCCAAGGCAAGTGGAGCGGTCGAACTGCGTTCCTCTGGCAACCAGAACCGCAATTTCGTATCGACCGGCGAAGTAGCGGAAATCATCGCCACACTGATCACAGAGTTTCCCGCGGGCTACACGATCGTCAACGCAGTCTCGGCGTATATGGCGAGCATTCGAGAGATTGCCGACATGACAGAGTCCATTTGGAACCGAGTCTCAAAGACGCCGATGCAGCTGCGGGTCCTCTCCGACGAGCCCGCCGAAGGCAATGCCTTCACCATCACCTCCAACATCATCGCGCCGCGTCTTAGTGAGGACCAGTCCCGCAGCCGCATGGCCGACACCATCGAACAACTGATTCAGCGCACGAACAACGAATTCAGCGCAACCAAGAAATGTGAGAGCAAAAACTATGGCCAATGACCCAATCAAGACCTTCTTCGATGAGCGCGAAGCTGACATTGCTGCGATGGGCGCCGACGAGGAGTTGCGGCAAAAATCCCTCGACTGGATGCTGCATGCCGACAAGTACAAGTACACGTACAACTACACTTGGATGGGCAGGCCCATCATCAAGTTTCCCAATGACATGGTCGTCCAGCAGGAGATGATGTGGGAACTCAAGCCAGACCTCATCATCGAGACTGGCATTGCGCATGGCGGCTCGATCATCTTCACCGCCTCCATGATGGAAATGATGGGCATCGAGGGTGAGGTTGTTGGCATCGATGTCGATATTCGGGATCACAATCGGAAGGCCATCGAAGACCACCCGATGATGAAGCGCATCACGATGTACGAAGGCGATTCCGTCGCGCCCGACATGGTCGATAGGGTGCGCAAGCATACCGAGGGCAAGAAGTGCGTGATGGTGATTCTCGATTCGCTGCACAGCCACGAGCATGTCTACAAAGAGCTGCTCGCATACGCGCCCATGACCACGGTTGGCAGCTACTGTGTCCTGCCCGATACCTTCATCGAATTCTTCCCCAAGGGCTACTACTCCGACACGCGACCTTGGGATGTTGGCGACAACCCACACACAGCGATGAAGCAGTACCTTAGCGAGACCGACCTGTTCGAGACCGACCACTCGCGTACCAACAAAGCGATGATCACCGAGACCATCGACGGCTATCTGAAGCGAGTCCGCTAGTCATGCTGCGCATTGCCGAGACCGCAGAGATTTCGCCGATGGCGCATGTCGAGGAATCGAAGCGTGGAACCGAGATAACGATCGAGGACCACGTGTACATCGATTCTTTTGTGCGCATCCGCCCCGTTGGCGGTGACGGCGCTGTGCGAATTGGCAAGAACAGCTTCATCAATGCCGGAACGGTTATCTTCTCTGGCAATGGCATCGACATTGGCGAGTGGGTCTTGATTGCGCCGAACTGCACGCTAGCGCCGACGAACCACGCCTATCAGTCCCGTGAGACCACGATTCGTCATCAGGGCTTTCTGCCAAGCAAGGGCGGTATCGTCATCGAGGACGATGTGTGGATCGGTGCCGGCTGCACCATCTTGGATGGAGCGATTCTTCGGCAGGGTTGTGTGATCGGAGCGAACTCGCTCGTTAGGGGTGAGGTCGAAGCCTATTCGATCCAATCCGGCAATCCGCTGGTCAAGCGCGGAATGCGTGGTGAGTGAGAATACTTCTCAGCCCAGCGCGATCGACAGCTTCATCGCCGACTTCCATCGCCACGAACTAGAGGCGGATCTTCTGTCGCTATGCGATTCGGAGGGCTTTCCATGGTGGGATCTCATTCGCTACAGCGTCCAATTCTCGCTCTGCGTGGAGCAGGGCATCCATGGCCATCCGAAGTCGCCCACTGCACCGCCACTAACGCGCGCTAAGAGCTTCGCAAAGCAGAGCGTGGCGCTCGCCCGAGACACCCAGCGACTTCGCCGCATCGCGCCGGGACAAGTCAGTCAGATGCTAATCGCGACCCGTCATGCCCAGCCACTTGAACATGATGCCGACGAGATGCGCCGAGAGGGTCGCGTCGCGCTTCTGGTGAATCGCGATGGTCTGTGCGAGCCACCCCACCGCGCCATTGCCAAGCAGAGCATCGATTTCTTCACCAGGCTGTCGATGCGCACCATGCGCATGCCGCCAAGTCTCGCTGCAACCGTCCGCAAGGTAGCCGATGCTGTCGGCAAGCGTTTTGAGAGTCGCCTCGACATCTTTGCCATCATCGAACAAGCCTACTGTCGTCACCTCGCAGCCAAACGGCCTTGGAGCTTTGTCCTTGATCGCATGGGGTCGCTAGAACGCATCGCGTTTGTAAATGATGGCACTCTAAAGACCTTGGTCTTCCTCGCCAAAGAGCGCGGCATTGCGACCCAGGAGATTCAGCACGGCTACATGGGCCGCTCGCACGTTGGCTACTCCTACCCACCCGTGGAGCACGCTCCGGCCACTCTGCCTGGCAGTGTTCTGATCACCCGCGAGACCGGCGACATCGTCTATCCCGTCGAAAAAGTCTTGGCACCGAAACCCTCCATAGACCTATCGCAAACGCCGCGTGACATTGATGTCCTAGTGGCTGCAAGCCCGGCCAATATGCAACGCACGCTAGACGTAACGGGGACGCTTCTTGGTCGTGGCTGGCATGTCGCCGTCAAACTCCATCCCTCGCAGACTGCTGAGTCATCCGGCCTTTCGGCGCGCTTCTCCTCGGATGAGCTTACGATCCATGACAGCAGCGAGAAGTTTGTGTCGCTAGCGCAACGCGCAAAGGTCTTTGTTCCCGCCAACCCCATGTCGACCACCACATATGAAGCGGTGGAGAACGGCGCAAAGTTGATTGTCGTGGACTATGACGGGGTCAAGATGACATCCCAGGCCGATGGCATCGTCTTTGCGCGGGTCGATGCTGTGTCCAAGCTTGCTGAAGCGGTAGCGAACGCGCTGGCCGAACGCTAGGATCGGAAAACCGGTGAAGTTCTTAGAATGGACAGGACTTCGAGGGGAAGATAGCGATTGAACGCGCCGGTTGAGCGCGACGTTGTTGCTCACGAGCCGAGCCGCCTTGTGCACGACGTCATGACAACGCCTATCCAGGGCCCTGATAGGAGCCGGTGAGAGGACGTGGGTTGCTACTTCGTCTTCGAAATCTCATTAACGAATAACTCTGGATCCTTCATTAGGGGGATTTTGCTCCTCAAGAATTCGAACTCCAGATCCCACCACTCAGTCGCTAAGAGCTTCTCGATGATGTCATCAGTAAATCGATACTTGATGACTTTTGCGGGATTTCCCACTGCAATCGCATACGCGGGAATATCACTTGTCACAACACTGCCCGAACCAATGATCGCACCATTTCCGATGGTGATGCCCGCCATGACAAGAGCATTTGCACCAATCAGTACGTCATTCTCGATCGTCGTATCTCCCCCTTCTTCCAGGTGCGAGTACGTCGAAGAGCCAACCACGCCTCTTTTGTGAGAATAGAAAACGGGACTTGTTGATACCCAGTCGTGAGGGTGAGGGCCCAGCCCAATTTTTGCCCCATGAGAGATTGAGCAAAATTTGCCAATGGACTTCGTATTTGTTCCCAAGATTACGTCTTGGTTTAGAAAGGTAAAATCGCCAATGGACACCCCGTCTTGAATAAAGCACCCAGTTGAGATCACAACACGCTCTCCAAGGGCACAATGAAAGGGCACAAAAGAGTGAATCTCGCACGTTGGATGCTTAAGAGAATTTCGGATGTACATACTGGACTTGTATGCTGTCTTTAGAATCTCTTTCATAATCACTCTATGTAGGGGTTTATCTTAGACCTTGTTGGACTACCGAGCAATCGCATGATCACTCTCGGGTGCCAGATGTTGGTATCATTGAGGAGTTACTTGCCGCGTCGAAAGCGCCCAAGCACGAAGGAGAGGTTCTCCCTGGCGAATCCAGCCACCGACGCTGGTATCGTGACGGCGAGCGCCTGTGGCATTACCCGGGCGGTCTTTTTCGCATAGAGGTAGTGAATGTTCATGCGCCTGGTCAGCGTTCCGAGCTTTGCCTTAACTCCTCGGCTACCTGCGGCCGTGTAGCTCTTTGTCGTGCTCTGTGTATGACAAGTCCACTGAGCGCGGTCCGAGTATTTCACAGGGCCTTGCAAGAGCTGGTCGAACAAGTACACATAACAATAGTTCGTCAACACTCCGGCATTCGGATAGAAGTACCCATCGAATCCGCATTTTCGTAGGTTCTCGACACGGTGCACACCATAGAAGAACGTGTCATCAGACGGGCCGACGATATACCTGCCCAGTCGAACCAGAAGACTTCGGCTCGAATTCTTCCGTTGCCATCGTTTCTCTCCGTTGCCGCTCTCGTCCGCCATGATCCACTCGCCCATGGCAGCAACTGCATCGTGATCGTCCTCGAGCAGAGATACGAGAACCTCAAGGTAGTTGGCTGAGATTTCGTCGTCATCAGCCAGCCACATGAAGTATCTCGTTTCTGCACACGCCAGAGCGAACTGGAAGTTGGGAATTGCACCGAGGTTATCGTGTTGCGGAATTAGGTAGACTTCGGGAAGCCTGTCGGCGAATTCCCGAACGGCCTCAAGGGTGTTCTCGTCATCTCCTGCGTTGTCGGAAACGATAACGACGAAATTCCGGAAGCTCTGTGCTGCGAGACTCGAAAGCGCACGCCGTATCGTGTCGGGTCGTTTATACGTTGGCACGCCTACCGTGACTAAGGGCTGGCCCTCCAGATTCTTCTGGTGGAACGAGGGACGCATGCTGTGGATATCAAGCACACTCCCCCAATCGAGGTCTTGTTTGCGAGAGATGTCCGTCATCGCTTCGATCTTCCAGGACAAAGCTTCGTGCCAGAACTCAGAAAACCTCTCACCGCACAGCCTCTTCAACAAACCGTTTCAAATTCTCAACCTTGACGTCCCAATCGAGAACTTGTCTTGCACAAGCCTCCATGCGTTCTCTCATCCTTTGATGATCGATGCTCCTGTAGTGTTCAATCACAGCGTCCATGTCGATGTCTCCCTCGACATTTCCGGTGTCGAAGAGAAACTCACGCACACTCTCCAGGTCTTTATCTGGCGCGCTGAAAAGAAACGGCGTGCCGCGAGCGACGTATTCTTTGGACTTCAGGGTGGACGACTCGACCATGTTGAGTCGATGCATCGCCAGGCTGTCACAGGCCATGTGGCACTCATCAAAGTAGGGATCTAGCTCTTCCCCGTACTTCTTGCCGACGACATCGACGGTGATCTTGTTGTTGTCTTGCGCCTTGCGAATATGTGGGTCGAAGCTCTCATTGACCACGCCGATCAGCGTGAGCTTGATACGAAAATCTCCTGCGTACCTTGCGAGGCTATCAAGCAACCGATCAAGCCCGTGCCAGGCAGAATAGTTCGAGGCAATGAAGAGCAGCCGAAACTCGTCCTGCAGTTCGGGCACAGCCTTCCGCGGAAACCCCTCGGGATCGATGCCGTTTGCAAAGCGCATGGACTTGCCTTCGAATCCGGTGCGCTTTATTTCGTAGTCCAGCAGGTCATCAGAGATGCCAACCATGCCGGCAATCTTCTTGAAGAAGAGCGGTGCCAGGTACTTTTCAAAACCGTATTGGCCGATCTTGAAAATCTTGTGGATGCGGTAGTTCCCAATCTCCTCAAGTTCTTTGCCGTGATGCTCTGTGATGGTCTTGTGCCCGTACTTCCGGGAGAACCAAAGGGACGAGAAATCCATGAGTGGATATCGCAGGACGATCGCATCGCAGGCGTCGAGGTCGACCACTTTTGAAATCAACCATAGCTTCCACATCCGGCTCCGCATGCCGAGAAATGACGGAGAGTGCAATCGCTCATCCAGACTGACAAAGAGAATCTCGCCGCACACTTCATCCTTGCTATTGGTCACGACGATGGTCTCGACGCCGTGCTTCTTCATATAGCGGGATTCGGCCGCAAGCTTTTTCTCCACACCCGCCATGTTGTCCAGCGAGAAGATTTGACTGATGTAAACGATTTTCATGGGTGACTTCCCCGGCAATCCGCAACGACGCACTAGGCAGACTTGGCGACAAAGGCCTCGGAATCGCGCGTCAGTGCTTCCATGCAGCAGTCGTCGAAGTCCTTTGCGCGAAACACGCGGACGACGCTCTTGCCAATGTCACGAATGACCGCGGCGCCTTTGGCTTCCAGCATGGATCCGGCGATAGAGGGATCCTTCTTGAAACCCATTTCTCGGCGAACAAAATATCGCTGCGAGATTGGACGCACAACCTTCTCTCCGTCCATCAACTGTCCCTCAAACTCCTTGTACATGTTGTACGGCATTTTCAGACGTTCTTCTGCAAGGTGATAGAGCGTGCATTTGTTGTAGCCAATTCCGAGCATCATGATCTTGCCGTCGTTCTCCAAGAGGCGCGTCATCGTCGCGGTGTCATCGAGGTGGCTGTGATAGGGCTGTGTGTACTCTGCGGCACGCGGGCCTATGGCGCAAAAGGAGGACATGGGTACGCAGGACCGCACGACATTGGGCATCAGCCGGAAGCGTTCCGTTAGAAGGCCTGTCTCGCTGGGCTGGGCCATATCGAAGCGCCCAGTTTTTGCGAACGATCGCGAATCCGCCATCATGACAAGCGTGCCTTCTTCACCGATGGCCGCACGCATGGCGTCGATGATTCCATCTACCGGTTCTTCGATTTGCCCCAAGGCCCCAAGGGAAGCATGGACGAGAACATCATCGCCCGGCTCCAGCACCTCAGCCATCGTTCTTTGGATATCCAATTGGGTAACAAGCATCTAAGTCTCTTTCGTTTTCTGGATAGGGGGGTTGGACGCTGCGACCTAGTCCTTGCGGCGCAAATAGGCCTGGGCGGCTACGAGATCTTCTGGGGCGTCAATGTCGACGGAGCGCTCGTGAGGCATGACAACGAGTCCCGTGCGTCCACCCCACAGCTTCCCCGTCTTGGCGAACCACTCTCTGGTTGTCCAGAAAATGGCGCCGTTGCGACGACAAACCGGTGGCAAGTCTTGCCGTCTTGCGGTTTCGAATTCTGGGCTGACAGAGCGAGCCAAATCTCCCTCCATGAAATACATCTTGGCTGGATGATGCTCTGTCACGGGAAAGCCGCTGATAACAGAATCGAACTTGCCGCTGTTGATGAGCTCGCGAGCTGCGATGACATCGTCGTCTTGGCGGAGCGGCGAGGTGACTTGAAGAATCAAGATCTGGTGAAACTTCGTGGCACTTGGATCGAGGTTCTCTAAGAGATCTTCTACGACACTGGCAGTCGTGCTCTGGTCTTGTGCGAGATGACCGGGGCGGGGAATGACCCGAGCGCCGCGCTTGCCTGCCGCCGCTGCCATTTCTTCATCCTCTGTCGACACCAAGACTTCATTTGGTGCAAAGCATCGAAGAGCCTGATCGATGGTCCGATCCAAGAGCGTGTCGTTCCCCACCAAAGGAGAGAGATTCTTCCGCGTGATTCCCTTGCTGCCCCCGCGAACTGGAATGATGCATGCCACACTCATCGCTAGCAGGAACGGTCCTTAGGCGTTGTCTTCATCGACATACGAAATGCGCTTTTGCACCGAGAGCGAGCATGTTGCCAGAACATCGGCAATCTGACGACCCGCGGTTCCGTCACCAACCAACGTCGATTTGGGATAGCGGCCATGAGCGATTTGATGATCGATTGCCGCTCCAATCGCTTCGGCGTCGTTTGCCACATCCATGACATTCGCCGCCCGTTCCCGTCCTGCTTGGCGAGTGCCGATGTTTACGCACGGGGCTCCGAGAAATGCGCCTTCCCGCAGTCCTGAAGACGAGTTACCGACGATGCAGCGAGCATTGGCCAAAAGGCGAACATAATCTTCCGCCGAAAAGTTCATGTAGAAATGCATGTTCGAGGTGTCGTTGTTTTCTCGAAACACACGAATGCCCTTGGCAATGTGGTCTGAACCCGCATCCACATTCGGCCACAGCCACACCACCTGCATTCCCGCCTTGGCTCGTTTGTACACTGCCTCAAGCGTGGCATTGATCTGCGCAAATCCGCTGCCAAACTCCGTTGTAACAGGGTGCTGCAGAACGATGATGTAGTCCTTACCAGGAGACAGGTCATCGCCAACGCCCTTGTATCGCTCGAAGATATCCTCAGGCAGAGCCAGGTCGTTTTCAGCCACGATGTCGATGGCGGGACAGCCCGTGAGATGCACTGTCTCGGCGGGCTCACCCATGCGAATCACATAGTCGCGCGCACGCTCGGTAGCAGGGAAGTGGATATGAGCCATCTTGGTAATGGCATGCCGAACGGATTCGTCGATAGACCCGGTCACCTCGCCACCCTGGGTGTGAGCCAGCGGGATGTTCATGTAGCTCGCGGCCACGGCAGTCGACAAGGTCTCGTGACGGTCAGCAACCGTCAAAACGATGTCCGGTTGCAGATTGCCAAAGTGGGTAGCCAGTTCAATGATGGCCAACCCCGTGGACTTCGCCATGGTGATAGGAATCTCGCCTTCGACCACCGAATGCACAACAGCAGCCGCTTCGAACCCGTCTTTCTCGATTTGGCTAATCACTTTTCCAAATCGGTGCAACAGAGCCGAGGAGCCGACTATGAGTTGCAGTTCTAGATCGGGGTGATCTTGAACTGCGCGAAGAACAGTCTTAATGCGACCATAGTTCGCACGGCTATGGACGACGATACAGACTTTACGCATGTTACTCAAGGTCCTCTCTCCTCAGCAGACGGTCGGCGGCGAGGTCTCGCCTAAGAACTTTACCGACCAAAGTTTCACGTTCCGACCACGGAATCCCGCTGCCGGGTTTCTTCTCCGCAAGGTCCTCCAACAAGAGGACGTGGCCAGCAGCGCAATCTTGGCGAAGCGACACGCTGCGGGCAAAGAGCGCCTTTTGCTGCGCGAGAGCTTCTGCCTTGGCATCCTTGTCAATGGGGTTGGCATTCATGAGTGCAGTCTCTCGTGCAAACTCGACGAGCTGGCCGATTTCATCGACAGTCAGTGAGGCAATCACATCTGGCCCGAACATGCGCTTGTCAAAGGTTGCATGCACTTCGACGAGACCAAAGCCACGAGCAATCGCACACAGCGCCGGGCTCATCTTGCCCGAGTGATCCGAGAGCCCAACTCGACAGTCGTATCGTTTTTGCATCTCGTCGAGAACGTTGAGGCCCACGTCGGTGAGCGGGGTTGGGTAGGCGCTTGTGCATTGCATAACAGCAAATGGAGAACCTGATGCGCGTAGGCGTTCAATGACCTTGTCGATTTCCTGCCACGAACTCATTCCCGAACTCGTAATGATGGGTTTGCCCGAAGCCAAGATTGGCGCCAAGATGCCTTCGGCCTGCACATCCCCCGATCCAATCTTCCAAGCATCAACACCAACCCGGTTCAGTAGGTGTACCGCGTCTGCGGAAAACGCTGTGCTGAGAAACATGATCCCGCGTTCGTCGGCATGGGCTTTCAGTCCGTGCCACTGCTCTTCGCTGAACTCCATCCGGCGCCAGTAGTCGTAGCGTGTCTCGTCCTGGTTGGAGAACTTGACGCGGAACGCCTCATCTTTGGTCGACTCGGCTGAGGCGATGTGCGTTTGAAATTTGATCGCGTCCGCACCCACATCTGCCAGGGCGTCGATATACGCGTGACACATCCCCAGGGAGCCATCGTGGTTTTGGCCGATCTCCGCGACGATAAAGGGGGCATCGATTTGCATCAGCTTTGTGATTGTCATTTCTCGTATGCCTTTGGTTCTGGGCGAGTCATGCTATGCGCTCTACTTTCGATTTGAAAGTCTGCACGGGATCTTAGAGTACTTACCCGCTTCGGCGGCGAGCTTCTCGAGCACGTTGGCAATCGAGTCGCGGTTCATCGACGGATTCACTCCGCATTCCGTATCGTTGCGATGCGCTGGAACTCATCGTTTTCGGCCATGAGTTGGTCCCAAGGCCCAAGGCCCACAACCCGCCCGCGCTCGAAGACAGCAATGCGCGCACAGTCGCGTAGTGTGGTTAAGCGGTGTGCAATGATGAGTACGGTTATGTCGTGCGGAAGCGCGTTGATCGCATCCATCACACTAGCCTCGGTTTGGTTGTCCAAGGCACTGGTCGCTTCATCGAGCACGATCACCTCAGCTTGGCGATAGAGCGCACGAGCAATGCCAATGCGTTGACGTTGGCCGCCGGAGAGACGCACGCCGCGCTCACCCACCTGCGTGTCGTATCCATCGGGGAGCTCGTCTTCGATGAACCGATCCAACTGCGCAATGCGACACGCCTCTTTCACTCGGTCGATATCAAACTGATCTTCTGGCAGCCCCAAGGCAATGTTTTCGCGGATCGTTGCATCTGCCAAGAAGATGCTCTGGGGAACGTAGCCCACGGTTTGCTGCCAGGCGCGCAACGTGTCTGCGTCGAGCGCGGTTCCATCCACCCGGATCGTGCCTTGAACGGGTGTAATGAGCCCTAGTAGCAAATCTGCCATCGTGGATTTGCCGGCGCCTGAGGTGCCTACCAAGCCAATTCGCTCACCCGCTTTGACTTCCAAGTTCACTTCAAAGATGCCCTTGGTTGCGTCCGACGGATAGGTGTAGCTCACGTTGTCGAAGACGATGCTCTCTTGCAAACCCATGGCGGGAACGAGGGGCTCTGGCAGAGGGTTTGAAGATCGGCTGGATTGGTGATCTTTGTAGACCGCATCGAGTGTGGCCACGCCAAAGCGCATCGTCGAGAGCCCATGATGCAGCCGCTGAAACTCGGGGATCATCCGCTGGGCGGCAAAGGCGAAGACGCCCAATACGGGTATGAGGTCGTTCATCGCTCGCCCCGACTGCACATCAGCGGGTTCCACGATAATCAGTACCAAGATCAGAAAGCCGACGAAGGTTAGGCCCTGGAGGAACTGCGACGGCAGCTCGCCGAAGAGGATTGAGGTGACATGTGCTCGCGCCATCTTGAGAGAGGGTTTCTCGAAGGAACGCAGGGAATCCCGTTCGCGCGCAGCAAGCTTGATGTCCTTGATTCCGCCAAAGATCTCACCCACGATTTTGTGGCGGTCTTCATTCGCCGCCAAACGCTCTTTGCTGGCGCGGGCCAGTGCCCGCCGACTCATCAAAAGAGCCGACCCAAAGAGCGTCCCCAAAACCCCAAGGCTTGCAAAGGTGATGAGCGGATCCACCACGATCAGCAGTACCACGATCGCAGCAATGGAGAAGATGGCTGCCACGACGTTGGAGGCCGGACGGAAGAACTGATTTACCAGCAGCTGGCTCTCGGAGAGGATTTGGGTGCCAAGGGAGCCAGAATGCCGATTCACGAAGAAGGGATAGGATTGCCGGAGATAGCCATGGAGAAGGTCATGGGCGATGGTGTGCATTCCCATCGCTACGAAGCGCGACGTCACATACACCCGCAGCACTTGGATTCCGGTCGTAACGACAATGATGGCAATCGAGGCCAGTCCAAGCGCCACAACAAAGCTGTAGGTTGAACTGAAGCCGAAGCGTTCGTAGGCCCATGCCAAGGCGGGCACAGACTCGATTCGGCTCGGGTCGGTCACCACCGATAAGAAGGGCAAGATCGAGCCAACCATCACAGCCGAGACCAGCCCGGACACGACAGCAACGACCAAAACCACCACGGCTCTTCGGCGCTCGTCCGGGTTGAGCAGCGCCCAGGCTTTCTTCCAATTGTTCATGGGAGATTGGCGCCGAATTCCATCAGCGGTTTTGAACAAATGGCTATCGTCTGGTTCAACACAGTTCCTCTAAAATGGTCCACGGCAGTTGGGTAGGCGGAAGCGGCCATACTGTCCACCAGGTCTCGGTCACCGTCAAACTCGTGATAGCTCTCGCTGGAGATACTGTGTCTCCCACCGGAGCAACTGTTCATTCGCTCACTCGATTCCTTCACTCCTGCGATAGCTCCGCCCGATTCCTTGATAATGGCTTGGTGTGTGCGATGCTCCGTGCACGAACCCGGGCTCGTATGTGCGGCATTGCAGGATACTTCGAAGCACCCGACGCTGTCCGGGCGCGTTCCCTGGACGTCGCGGCGCAAGAGATGGCGCGTTCGATGCGGGCGCGCGGTCCCGATGACCAAGGAACTTGGACCGACGAGAGAAGCGGCGTTGCCCTTGCCCATGCTCGCTTGTCCGTTGTCGAGGTAAGCCAGGCAGGGCATCAACCAATGACCTCTGCGTGTGGTCGCTACGTCCTTGTCTACAACGGCGAGACCTACAACACGGAAGAGCTGCGAGAGGAGCTGGGGCCGGACGGCTCATGGCGCGGCCATTCCGATACCGAGGTGGTGCTCGCGTGCTGTGCAAGATGGGGCGTTCGACGCACAGCCGAGAAGCTCCTTGGAATGTTCGCCTTTGCGCTGTGGGACGCAGAGGAGCAACGCCTCACCCTCGTGCGAGATCGGATTGGCATTAAGCCTCTGTACTGGGGGCTGTTGGATGGAAGCTTCCTTTTCGCATCAGAATTGAAAGCACTGATGACGATTCCCGGATGGAAGAGAGAGATCGATCGGGACGCATTGGCCTCGTATTTCCGCTTTGGCTACGTTCCAACACCCTGGTCGATTTTTGCGGGGGTTCACAAACTTGAGCCCGGGACTATTCTTACGTGGCAACGCGGGAGAGAGCCGAGCATTGAGCAATTCTGGAGCTTTCGAGACGTTGCTCGCTTTGGTGGCGAACACCTACTTGCGCTTGGAGACACAGAGGCAACTGACGCGCTCGATGCTCTGATCTCGGATGCCGTGAGCCGCCGGATGATTGCTGATGTGCCGGTTGGAGCGTTCCTATCCGGAGGTATCGATAGCTCCGTTGTTGTCGCCGCGATGCAAGAGCTCTCGAGCAAGCCTGTGCACACGTTCACAATTGGCTGGCAAGAAGCCCAGTACAACGAAGCTGAGCACGCGGCAGTCATCGCTTCTCACTTGGGCACGCATCACACCGAGCTACACGTGAGCCCAGAGGACGCGCAGGCGGTGATTCCCCATCTAGCCGACTACTACGATGAACCATTCGCAGACAGCTCACAGGTTCCAACGTTCTTGGTAAGTCAGCTGGCCCGGCAAGATGTCACTGTGGCCTTGTCGGGAGACGGCGGCGACGAGCTTTTGTGCGGCTACAATCGCTACCTTTGGGGTGAGAAGATTTGGAATCGGACTGGGCACCTGCCACTAGGTCTGCGCAAGTTGGCAGCTCGCTCGATCACCAGACTATCTCCGGGGGATTGGGATCGAATCACCCAAGCGGTTCCCAAAGCGTTGCGTCCACCGCTACTCGGCATGAAGCTTCACAAGGTCGCTAGCGTCATGG
Organism: Kofleriaceae bacterium; assembly: GCA_024762925.1. Lineage (GTDB taxonomy): Bacteria > Myxococcota_A > Polyangia > Haliangiales > Haliangiaceae > NORP324. The sequence goes on from JANTGM010000007.1 coordinate 26,161, forward strand.
CTGTGAACGATCAGGCTGCCCTCTATCGTCGCCTTGCCAGCCTTTGGCCCAATCCCACCCAACTCGTTCCACAGGCTTTGGAAGCGAAGAACGTCTTATGGGACGCAGGCATGGCAAGCGACTTCCCGAGCTTTCGCGAGAGAATGCAGGTTTGGGATGCGCTCACCTACCTGCCTGACGACATTCTCGCAAAGGTCGACAGAGCATCCATGAGCGTATCTCTTGAGGCGAGAGTTCCCCTTCTTGACCATCGGATTGCCGAGTTTGCGTTCCGATTGCCAGGGCACCAACGTGTGCGAGATGGCCGCGGAAAGTGGCTTCTGCGCGAGGTACTCGCTCGTCGCGTGCCAAGACATATGTTCGAGAGGCCCAAGATGGGCTTTAGCATTCCGATTGCCGAATGGCTTCGGGGGCCGCTTAGACCGTGGGCCGAGAATTTGCTGTCTCCTGAAGCGCTTGGCTCAGGTGGGCTGCTCGATTTACGCCCGATTCGCCAGGCTTGGCAGGAACATTTGACGGGTCGCGCAAGCAATGAGGGGCAGCTATGGGCGGTCTTGATGTTCCAGGCCTGGCGGCAGCATTGGTCGATATAAAACTGCCTTGGACTTGAACATGACAGCGATCATTGACGACAAATCCACATCCGATAGTGTTAACGGTATCGGAACCAAGCTTCGATGCGAATTCTCAATTTCATAGTACTGGTTGTCCTTTTCACGATGGGATGTGGGGATCCACCCGCAAGCGAGTATCCAACCCAGGAGGCTCACACCGGCGATGCAACCTTTGCTCCTGGTGACACCTTTGAAGTGCGGATCTATCGGCAAGAAGACATGAGCGGGGCCTACGAAGTGTCTGGCGAAGGCACGATATCATTCCCTCTCATCGGCATCGTCGAGGCGAAAGGAAAGACTCCATCACAAGTGGAGCGCGAAATTCACGATCGCTTGGCCGATGGGTATCTCAAAAACCCCAACGTCTCGGTCCTGGTTAAGGAGCTCAAGTCAAAGAGCGTTTCGGTTCTTGGCGAAGTGAGTAAGCCCGTTACGTTGGTATTCGCCGACGGCATGACGATCGTTGACGTGATTGCAAGGGCGGGCGGATTCACCGCGATGGCGCGAAAAAACGCCGTCACTGTCACGCGCACCACAGATCAGAAGAAAACGCGCTACACCGTGCCTGTCGCCGATATTGGCAATGGCAAAGCCGACAACTTCTTCATCCGGCCGGGCGACGTAATCAATATTCCTCGTCGGGTCTGGTAGCCGCGTTCAGGGCTGCGCACCAAGGTAGCCATCGTGCGGCAAAATGAACAAAGAGCGCTTGTCGTTGCCATGCTGGTGCTTGGCTTCGCTACCCTGGCGATCGGCTCTGCACCGAGATGGGCGGCCTGCATAACCAGTGCGCTGGCAGTGATGGCGGTTGTGCCCCTCGTGAGTTCACGACGCATGTTGGAAGGTCCGAGGCCGCTCCTCATCCTGCTGGCCATTCCGCTATTTGCCACCGCCTTGCAGGTGGTTCCACTGCCAGCAGGGCTGGTTCGCCTCATCGCCCCAGCAAGTTATGCTCTCGCCGAAGCCAATGCACACGCGTATGGGCATTCCATGGCGAGCTTCCTACCGCTCAGTCAGGACTGGCCTGCGACTCTTGTGGAGCTGGCTAAGTTTGCTGGCTACGTGGCATTTGCCTATGTCTGCACCAGGCTTTCGATGTCCCGCCGCGCGCGCCTCTGGCTCGTGGTCGCAATTTGCTCTGTGGGCACGTTGGTAGCGCTCTGTGCGCTTGGTCATCGAATCATGGGTGCCACAACGCTTCTTGGCATCTACAAACCAGAGTCGGTAAACCCACAGTCGATTTCGCCGTTCTTCAATCCAAATCACTTAGCGGGATACCTGGCCTTCATCACTCCGCTTTGCCTGGGATTGGCAGTACAAAGGCGCTCCTGGCCGTTTCTGGCCATGGGTGGTGTCTGCGCTCTCACCTCCATCCAAGCGATGTCGCGAGGTGGCATTGTTTCGCTCAGCATCGGCCTTCTCGTCGCACTGGTGCTGCTCGCAAGAACACAAACGAGGCGGCAGGCGAAGGGCAACGCTAGCACCTATGCGATCGCCATTGGGCTGGGCCTGCTCTTTGTAGGACTGGCGGTCTTTGGAGCAACAGCGGGACAAGAGCTTTTGGAGATCGACCTTGAGCGCGAGCAAGACATTGGCAAGTTCATGGCTTGGGGAGCGGCTCCTGCCCTGCTCGCGAGTTCGCCTTGGGTTGGCGTTGGACGTGGGGCGTTTGAGCACAGCTTCACGCAATTTCAGCCACCAAACCGCGTGACCTTCTCGCACATCGAGAACGAGTACATACAAACGGTTCTCGATTGGGGCGTGCCAGTAACCCTTGCTATGGCTGTGGCGTTTGCATTTCTTGTTCGCAGCCTGCTTCGACGAGGCCCGATGGACGCGATGGCGGCTGGATGTCTTGGTGGGCTAACAGCATTGCTCGCACAAAACGTGGTCGACTTTGGTCTGCAGCTCCCCGGCATAATGCTTCCAGCGATTGCTGTCATGGCAGTGGTGCTACCAAGCAAGATGGGGGTGATTCGGGAGAAGAAGAGCCGCCGATTGGTCTCGAGCTTACGGCTAGCGGGAGTTGTGGGCGGTGTGCTTCTCTGCGCCTTGGCCTTCTCTCCTCTTGGAGCCCGGCCATCGGAGGACATCGCTTCTGCCCCAGAGCTGCAGGCCGGATACCGTGGATCAGGTGCGTCGGTTCTAGCAGCGGCCTCACGCATCACAAGACGTCACCCAAGCAGCTACCTGGTGGCAGCCAAGGTCGCAGGAGTCTTGTGGAAAAAGCGTAATCCGGCGGCCTTTGGGGCCCTTGGTAGAGCGCTTGCTCTCAATTCAAACCATGCGGGGGTTCACTTGCTGGCCGCGCACATGCTCGGTGCATCACAACAGCCGCGCCAGGCGATCGCCGAATATCGTGCTGCTTTGGAGATAAGCGGTCCACAACCTAATGTCTTGCGAACGATGGCGGCGCAATTTCCGGCTGTAGAAGACCTGCTGCTTGTTGTTCCAGAAGACCGAGACCTTGTGGGACGTTTTGCTATCACCTTTCTCCAAATCGGCAGAGCGGACGTTGCAGAGAGCCTGGCAAGGCACCACATCAAATATGGCAAGCCCACATTCCTCCTCTACAAGGCGGGTATTGAGGCAGCGCTAAAGAATTCACACATCGACTGGGCGATCGAGATGGGGAGAGATGCCCATGAGCGGTTCCACACCGAAGAGAGCCTTTCCATCTATGTGGCAGCTCTTCGCGCAGGGCAGTCACCAAGAGCCGCGATTGAGGTGCTCCAGAAGGCCCTGATAGCCGGAATCAAGAAGTCTCCTAAGCTATTGAATATACTATGCTCGCTCCAGATGGAAGTGGGGGATTGGTCAGCGGCCCGAGAGACAGCCGAGCAACTGATGCAAGTGGCAGGGAACACCCAGCTTCGCGTCATCGCCCATCGCCACCTGGCAACAATTGAAGAACAAACAGGAAATGCCCATCAGGCGCGATGGCATCGGCAGCAAGCTACCGATCTACGAGATCGTTGATCCATCTGGGGCCTGGTGCTAGCGTGCCGCGCGACGGACGCTTGAACAATTTGCCTAGCAAGGGCAACTAGCCTGTCATGCGCCCTGGAGGACCCAGCGAATCGTGAGCGATACAGACAGCAATAGCGACTTTGAGAGCGTTGGTGATGGCGATGGGGCAACCAAGGGCCTGCAAGACGCCTTGATGGTCGCCCGCAAGCACTGGCTGATTATCGTCTTGGTATTTTGCACGGGAGTCGCAGGATCAGTCCTCTACACAATGCACCAGCCGAAGGTCTACCAGGCCACCGCTTCGGTCGTGATTGACCCTCAGCCACCACAAGTGTTTGGCTCACAGGTGCAGGAAGTTATCACCTTGGGAACGGGCTCCTTCTGGTCCAACCAGGAGTACTACAACACGCAAGTTGAAATACTCAGAGGCTATGACCTCGCCAAGCTCACGGTCGATCATCACGAGTTGTGGAACGAGCAAGGGCTTGTTCCTTCGGAACAGGCAGGGCTTGATGATGCGTCGAAACTAAATATCGCAGCGAGTACGTTTGCTGCTGGCCTCAGCGCTGCCCACGATCGAAACAGCAGAATCGTGAGAATCAGCGTAGCGAACGGAGACCCGAAGCTGGCGGTGCGCTTAGCCAACCTCCATGTCGCCACGTTCCTTGAATACACAAGAGGGCTAAGAACTGGCGGCACCGGCAAGGTTTCAAAATACCTTTCCACCGAGCTGGATCGAGCAGAGAACCAACTTCGCAAATCTGAAGACGCGGTGTTGGAGTTCAAGCGCACCAACAATCTGCTATCGACCTCAATCGAAGAAGCGCAGAGCATCTTGGCAAAGGAGCTTAGCCGCTACACCACCGCCCTTGGTGATGCGCGAATCAAGCGAACAGAGCAAGGCAGCGCCCTCAAACGCGCCAAGGCGCTCTTGAGCGAGAACGTCTTGGAGTCGCCAATCTTCGCTCTGGCGGAGAGCAGTGGAGTAGACGAACTCAAGGCGCAATACGCAACAGAGTCGAGGAAACTCCGCGAGCTTGCAGAACAGTTTGGTCCCAAGCATCCACAGTTTCAAGGCCAGGAAAAACAGGTCGCTGCAATCACAGCGAGCTTGCAGCGCGAGGCTCGTAGAACGGTTCGCGAGCTGCAGGAGAGGTTCCAAGCAACCGTTGCTGTGGAAAATCAGTTTCGGAGCGAAGTTGATCGACTCAAGGCTGAGGCCATGGAACTGGAGCCAAAGACCATTGAGTACAACCGACTCAAGAGACAACAAGTCGCCGACGCAGAAACCTACGATGCTCTAAGGCAGCGACTCAACACCAGCAACATGACTGGTCGCAACGAAGCTATCAACATTCGCAGTCATGTCGAAGCCCGCCACGCCGCTATGGTGAGTCCCAGCATGACTCGCAATGTAGGGGCCGCGATTGTTCTCTCGCTCTTGCTTGGGTTTGGTATTGCGTTCCTACTCGACCTTCTCGACCGCACCATCAAGACCGCGGATCAAGTGGAAAGCTTGCTCGGGGCCCCGGTTCTCGGAGTTATTCCGATTGTCACCGGGGGTACGCACGACAGGATCAATCAGGAAGAGACGAAGAATCGCGATTTGCACATCTTTGAGAACCCTTCATCGCCAGCGGCTGAGTGCTGTCGAGCCATTCGAACGAACATCCTCTTTGCGGCAACGGACAAGCGCATGAAGACGCTGACGATTTCGAGCCCAAGGCCCAAGGAAGGCAAGAGCACGACCAGTATCTATCTAGGCACAACCATGGCGCAAAGCGGCCAGCGCGTCTTGCTTGTCGATGCAGACCTACGTCGCCCGCGCTTGCACAAGGCCATGAACGTATCTCGCGAGACGGGCCTCACCACAGTGCTATTGGGTGATGCATCCATCGACGATGCAATCAAGTCCACCGAAGTGCCTGGGCTCTTCATCTTGCCAGCGGGGCCACAACCGCCCAACCCTGCCGAGTTGCTCCTCACCGACACATTTCACAAGCTGCTCGAGGAGCTTGAAGGCAAGTTCGATCGAATTCTTCTCGATTCGCCACCGCTCTTGGCCGTTTCTGATCCCGTGGTCCTATCGCGACTCTCCGATGGTGTCTTGCTGGTTCTGCAGTCTGGCAAGACTCGCATTGATGATGCCACGTTGAGCGTTCGCTCGCTGCGTGGCGTCAAAGCTCCTGTCCTAGGTGTTGTTCTCAATGACATCGACCTGGACAACCGCCGCTATGGATATGGCTCGAAGTACTATGGGTACGGCGGCTATGGATATGGCGAAGACGCCACCGCCTCTTAGTCACTCATGATTGGTCTTCTCGTTAGTGCGATGTTGGCGATCTTCGCCTTCGCATTGGTGACACCTGCTACGCGTGGATACCGCCCCTGGGAAAAGAGCCTCATCTCCTATGCGTTGCTCGCACACTTCGCGGGCACTCTCGCACTGCTGGCTGTGTACCTCTACTACTATGGTGGTGGTGACCTAGTCACGTATCACCATGTCGGCGGGATGATCTCCGCTCATCTCTCAGCAGACTTTGGCAACGTGGCGCCTAGGGTCTTCTCGCTACTCATTGGTACTGGCGGTACTGAGCTCACCACGACCGGGGCTGCAGGTTCAACCGGCAGCATGCACGCCCTCGCAAGCATTCTCTCGTATCTCCTAGGAGACTCGATCCTGGCCTCCTCAACACTCATCGGGTCGGGTGCATTCTTCGGCAAGCTCGGTATCTATTCCGTGCTCCGCCGAGAACTCAGTCCAGAGTTTCACAAGCCTGCACTGATCGGCGCCCTGCTGGTGCCCTCCGCTGTTTTTTGGTCGGGAAGTCTGCTCAAGGAATCTGTTGTCATGTCGTTCCTTGGTGCGCTCATTTGGGGTGGCTATATGGTTGGTACTGGGCGCAGAAGAGCCGTTGGTGCGTTTGCTCTCGCCATTGGTGTAGTTGGGTGCGCGCTCTTTAAGGGATATCTGCTGGTGCCCGCAGCTGTCGCCGGAATGGTTTGGCTGTACGTGCGACGCAGCAATCGAAGCACACATGTCGCTGCAAAGCCTATCTATGTGCTTGCCGCTGCAGGCGCGACGTTAGGGCTCTTGCTCCTGATCGGTAACTTCAATCCCCGATACGACGTCTTTCGCGCAGAAAAGCAACTCGTGCATGAAGCCGAGACCATGGGCGGATCCGCAGGCGGATCCAACTACACACTTCTCGACACCTCTGGAGAGACATCAACCACAACTCTGCTTCTCACGGCTCCATGGGCGGTATTCACCGCATTGCTCCGACCGGCGATTATCGAAGCTCGCAATCCACTCTCGCTAGTAAACGGTCTTGAGACTCTGGTCCTAACCATCATGCTAATACGAGTTATTCGGAGACGCGGGTTTTGGGCAAGCGTATCCGCGATTCGCAAGTCACCCATTCTGGCGTTCTGCGCTGTCTTCACCCTATTGCTAGCCATTGGCGTAGGCTTTGCGACAACCAATATGGGCACTCTGTCGCGCTATCGAATGCCGCTCGTTCCATTCTTCGCCGTACTGCTCGGCGTACTCGGGACGATTCCCAGGAGACAGCGAGCGCCTGCTATGGTGAAGGAAAGATAGGCAATCGGTGGCCAAGCGGCTCTTATTCATTATCAACGACCCAGCGTTCTTTCGCTCTCACCGGCTCCCACTCGCCCTTGGAGCTGTCGAAGCGGGCTACGACGTCTACATCGCCTCCCCCCCTGGCGATGCAGTCGAGGACCTTACGGTGAGCGGCATCAAGCACGTGCCATTCTCTCTTGTTCGCGCATCGATGAACCCCTTACGCGAACTGGAAGCGCTGGCCGTTATGGGAAACGTTGTGGCCCAAGTCAAGCCCGATGTGATGCACACGATTACCATCAAGCCCGTGCTCTATGGTGGCTTGCTCGGTCGCATGCTTCGCGTCCCGCTCACGGTGTCGGCAATCTCGGGGCTGGGCTACACCTTTCTCTCCAAAGGCACGCGCGCTGCCATTCTCCGCCGTGGCATCTTGTCAGCCTTCAAGGCTGCACTGAATCACTCGCGCAGCCGAGTTATCTTTCAGAACCCCGATGACCGGGACCTCTTTCTCGGCCATGGCATTCTCAAAGATCATCAGGTACGAATGATTCCCGGCTCGGGAACAGACCTCTCTGCCTTTGATCCCGCAGAGAAGAGCTCCACAGAGGTTCCAACAGTTCTCCTCCCAGCGCGGATGCTTTGGGACAAAGGCGTGCGTGAGTTTGTTGATGCCGCAACGATCTTGAAAGAAGAAGGCCACAAGGCACGCTTCGTTTTGTCTGGCAACACTGACGATCAGAATCCGGCTGCCGTGCCACAGAAGCAGCTCGATGCATGGAATCGCGAAGGCGTTGTCGAGTGGCTGCCTCACACGAAGAACATCGCTGACCGCTTGGCCCAAAGTCACATTGTGGTGTTGCCATCCTACCGTGAAGGTTTCCCAAAGACGCTCATCGATGCTGCAGCGGCCGGGCGGGCGATTGTAACGACCGACGTTCCCGGCTGTCGCGATGCGATTGAAGAGGGCACCACCGGTCTACTCGTGCCTCCCAAGGACAGCCCGAGCTTGGCCGAGGCGATTGAGTCACTGCTTCTAGATTCGGAACGGCGCCGAGAGATGGGCCGCGCTGGCAGACGCCTTGCCGAAGCTCGATACTCCATCGAGGATGTGGTGGCCCAGCACCTCGCAATCTACGCAGAAGCACCATAGCAGCGCAGGAAATTTCAGCGTGGGTGGTTGCCCCTGCTTAGTGCCAAGTTCAGGAGTATAGATTTCCTCTCGCGAAGCAGGCTTGTTCTCTGGAAAGGCACGAACGACGACCTTACCGGGGTAAGGGAGGCGCTGAGCTGGCCATGCCAGCGCGTCCAGAGGGCAAGACAGCGAGCGAGAGGGCTCTAGATACTAGCGGGAACCGAAGCCAGTGAGCATGATAGCGATGGTCTTCACCGTGATCATCACGTCGAGCCAGGGAGAGAAGTACTTGATGTAGTAGAAGTCGTAGTGCAGCTTGGTGGTTGCCGCTTCAACGTCCCAAACGTTGCCCTGGTTCACCTGCGCCCAGCCTGTGATGCCAGGACGTACAATATGACGGTATGAATAGAATGGAATCGCAGATTCGTATTTTTCTGAGAGGTCAATGGCTTCGGGGCGCGGTCCGATCCAGCTCATCTGCCCCGCGAAGATATTGATGATCTGTGGAAACTCATCGATCCGAAATTTTCGGAAGATCGCGCCGACAGCAGTGACACGCGGATCGTTGTCCTCGGTGTAGCTCGTGCCGTTGTCCTTGCGAACTTGCATCGTGCGAAGCTTGATGATCTTGAAGGGCTTGCCACGAAATCCCATTCGCTCTTGTAAGAAGAAAACGGGCCCTCGGCTCGTGAGTTTTATGAGAATGGCGGCGATGAAAATTATGGCCGTGAAGGGCACGAGCATGAGCAGACCGAGCACCAGGTCTACGAGGCGCTTTGCGCGTGCATAGGATAACGAGGGAATGATGGTTCCAAAGCTGTTCTCCGAGAGATGCTCAATCTGCACGGCCCCCGTTGTGAGTTCACTGAAGTGTTTGACGTGATAGACGGGGATGCCTGAAAGCGCGGCCTGCGCAACGTACTTCTCCCACACCAAGCCAAGGTCTGCGCGAAAATCAGCGACAATGGCATCGAATTGGCGTGGATCCTCGGTTGGTGAATCAAGCGGCTCAGCAGCAATGATGTTGCCATGGCGAATGTTGTCGATGGTGCCGCCGGGCACTAGGCCCACCAAGATCTTCTTCGTCTTGGTGCTCACATAGATGAGCCCAAAAAACCACACAAGCGCGAAGAAGAGGCTCATCAAGAGCTGAAATCGCGAGTACTCGATGCGAAACATCACGAGCACAAAGAACATGATGCCGTAGACCGAGCCGAAGACCGGAACGACATGGGAGTAGGACGTTCGCGCCGGGTAGACGATGAATTTGTTGTACAGGTAGTAGCCAGTGACCAGAGCGATGCTGGTGGCAATGAGGCTGTTGAAGAAGCTACCTGTGGGATCGTTGAAAAGGAATCGGATACGAATGAGGGCAGGCACAAGCACACCCACCAACACGCCTCCGATGAGGCCCGCACTCAAATAAGCGCCGACGCTAATTCTTCTGCTGTGTTGCATTGCCGCTGGGCTGCTGAGTATCGCGATCTGCATGGGGCTTCAAGACCGTAAGGTCTGATGTACCAAGGCTCGCTAGTGTTCAATCTTTGTTGTGCGATGGGTGCTCGCACATGCCCGACACGTGATCTCTACCTTGAGCAAGGAGCACTTTGCCAACCTCAGATCTGGCCAGCGATTCTCAGGGCCAAGCAATTCAGCACTAGTCTACTCTGTGGCCCGTCGAAAGACTCTCCAATAGGGAGCCCCATCATCATCAAACCAGACTTCACCGGTACTCGGATCAGCGGTTTGCACCAACTCAACCTGTCCATCTCCATCGAGGTCAACCGTCAACCACTGCTTCTCACCCTCACCCTCGCGCAGAGAGTAGAATCCGGTCTCGGTCTCGGAGTCAGGGACCGGCCAGGTTGTTGGTGTCGTGGAAAAGCCATCAGTGCCACCTAGATAGACCTTCCATTGATCGGAATTGGGTGATCCCCAAACTGTGGCACTTGCCGACGAGGGGTTGGCAGTGTGAACAAGGTCGGGATTTCCATCGCCATCTACATCGATAACATCCCACTGCAGATTGCCCTCGGATTGGGCGAGGGCATCGAAGGGAACCACCGCTGTTGGCAATGCCCATTGCCCCGAGGTGGAGCTGAACGAATTGCCAGACTTCGCAAAAACTCTCCAAAAGGGTGCAGTGCCGTCATAGAAGGGCCCCACGAATGGACTCACGATTTCGCCGAATTGAATGAGCTCCATCGAGCCATCATTGTCGAGATCCAATGTCCTCCATCGACCGGCGAGATCAGTGTCGTAGAATCCTCTTGGATGGCCATTAACGGGCACAGGCCAGGTTGTGGCAGTGGTCGCAAACCCCGATGCGCTACCGACATAGACATGCCAGTTTGGCGTCTTGGGATCGAAGACATCAAGAGGCGGCTCGGCGCTGTGAACCAGATCGGCAATCCCATCACCAGTGATGTCTGTCGTTGTCCAGATGCCTGTTCCAGCCACACGAGTCGTCTCTCCAAGGGTGCCAGGACCGATGTCTGGAAGTGACCAGAACTCTTCCGCGCCAAACCCCGATGGACCACCTCGGAAAATTCGCCACGATAGCTGGCCGCTATTTTGCCACAGCTGACCTGTAGCCGGGTCGATCAGGTGAACGAGATCAACATGACCATCCCCATCCAAATCGAGTGTCTCTGAGATGCCCGATAACTTGATCCCAAAGAAGCCACTTGTGCCACGCTCGGGCAACGAGAACTCCTCGAATGGCGCTACGAATCCACCGGGCCCTGACGAGTAAGCGCGCCAGTGCTGCTGGCCTGCCCCGGAAGACCAGACGGTGCGCGCGATCGGATCTAGCGTGTGAACGAACTCTGGAACGGCATCCCCATCTAGGTCTAACAAGGCCCAGTTTAGCGGCAACGTGGCAGTGAATGCGCCCTCTGCTGTTCCGGTGTCAGGCACCCGCCACTCTTCGTACTCCATGGAGAACCCAAAGACTTCTGCCACCTCAGCATCTGGATTGGGCCCAATTGCCGCGTCGAAAATGGCATCCCCGCCATCACCGTTGGGCAGTGCCGGGGTGCTCGAATCAAAGAAACAGGCTGGGGCAACAATGAGCAGGAGTGGGAACCAGGGCTTCATAGGAGTTTAGGTGCTAGGGCAGTCGAGAACCGTAGAAGACAAGTCTACACCGAGTCACGGACGCATTGTCGTTTTCGCGCCCCGATGACAGAATTACCCAGTACAAACCCGTCAGCCAATGGTGCACTGGCCTGTGGCCTGGTTACAGCTCTCTCCAACGCCACAGCAACCTCCACCGCAGACGGTCTCGAAGGGCTCACATTGGGGCACGCAGTTGCCGCCGATGCAGAGTTCGCCGAACTGGCAGCCGTCGTTGCAGTCGTCGGGCACGCAGAGGCCGTCGACGCATTCGAAGCCGCTCTCAATGCAGGGTCCATCACAGATCCCACCACAGCCGTCGGAGGAACCGCAGGTGCCGCTGGAACAATCTGGCGCACAGCAGGTACCGCCATTGCAGACTTCATCGCTTGGGCAGCACTCGCCAGCGCAGGCAATGGTGTTGTTGGCACAGCAGAAGTCGTCGGCGGGAGTGGCGTTTTGGTCATCGAAGCAGGTTTGGCCGTTGTTGCAGCATGCTCCCGAGTCTTCACAGGCACGCGAGCCTGAGTTGCAGCAGAAGTCGTTGCCGGCGTTGCCGTCATTGTCGTTGAAACACGTCTCGCCAGCGCTGCAACATGCACCGCTGTCGCCGCAGAATGCGTTGGCGCTTGGGCAACAGGTATCGTTGCCAGCGTTGCCATCGTTGTCGGCGTTACATACCTCGCCAACACCACAACACGAGCCATTGTCTCCACAAAAAGCGGCCGCACTTGAGCAGCAAGTGTCGTTGCCGGCGTTGCCATCGTTCTCGGCGTTGCACACATCGCCAGCGGCGCAGCAGTTGTTGCTGTCATTGCAAAACTGGCCGCCGCTTGCGCAGCAAGTGTCGTTTGCGGCGTTGCCATCGTTGTCGTCAAAGCAGGTCTCACCATTGCCACAACACGATCCACTATCAGAACAATACTGAGCACCACTGCCGCAGCAAACATCGTTATTTGGGTTACCATCGGCATCGCCGAAGCAGGTCTCGCCTGCGCCACAGCAGGTTCCACTATCCTCGCAGGTCGCGGCCGCACCACAGCAGCTGTCGTTGCCAGCATTTCCATCATTGCCATCGATGCAGGTTGTGCCACCACCACAACACGTCTCGCTATCGGCACAGAAACGCTCGGCAGTACAACACTGATCAACGGTGCCAAAGCAGGTCTGTCCCGATGGGCAGCAATCACCGCTGCACTCGGTAGTCAAGCACTGGCAGGATGTGTCGCCCACGCACGTTTGGTCGGTATCAGTACAGGTTCCATTGCAGGTTCCGCCACAGCCATCATCATCGCCGCAAGCCGCACCTGCACAATCGGGCACGCACTCGCACATGCCACCAAGGCACTGCTCTTGCGTTCCAGGACAGGTTCCCGGGCACACGCCACCGCAACCGTCATCATCGCCGCACGCCGCGCCGTCGCACTCGGGGCCACACACACACATGCCGGCCGCACAGATCTCTCCTTCGGGACAATCGCCATTGCACGTTCCACCGCAGCCATCGGGTTCACCACAGGCTTGGCCTTCACAATCGGGCTCGCAGGCCTGGCAGTTTCCAAAGATGCAAACTTCAGGCTCGGTGCAGTCACATCCCTCGCAGGTGTCGACACAATCGCCGTTCACGCAAATGGATCCGGGGTCGCAAGTCACATCGGCGCATGGGTTTGCGTTGCATGCCCCTTGAATGCAGACCTCTCCTTCGCCACAGACAATGCCATCGCAAGGGGAAGGCGGGAAGCAGCGGACAGCACATGCATAGCCATCATTGCAAGTCCCTTCACAGGCGACGAGTGGGATACAGGCGCCAAAGTTACAAAACTCGTCCTCAGAACAATTCGCACCAAGGCATGGCGACGGTGCGAAGCAACCGGGGACACACTGGCCTTCGACACAGGTCTCTTCATCTGCACAGTCTAGTCCCTCACAAGGGTCGGAAAGTGGTACGCACTGTTGGCGACACACCTGACCTGGCGCGCAGGGGCTCTCCGAAGGCACACAGCTGTCGGGGGCGCACTCTCCGCCAAAGCACAGGGTGCCATCGGGGCATGCTTCGCCACCCGGTTCGTCGCAGCCAGGCGCTGAGCCATTGGCATCAATCTCACACGTCGCTCCTTCGCAGCCAGCATCAACCGCGTTGGTGATGTCGCCTGCTCCGCAGGCCGAGAGCGTGATCAGCATGCTGAGAAATGCGATGACATATACAGAACGAGTGGATGTAGACATTGGTCCCCTTGGCATGGCTATAGAGGGGGTATCGGCAGGTATGCAGAAAAGCACAGTGTGCGCAGAGCCTTTCCCCGAAGACTTCCCCGAAGACTTCGTCCCCACCTGCGATGCTAGAGGTTGCGATCCCCTGTGGCAATGAAACGGCGGGTAGCGAATCAACCCCTAAAGCCTTTGCCAGTTGAGCCGTACAGCTTGGGGTAGGGCCAAGTGATGGCTCTGGAAGGAGTTGCATATGTCTGGATTGTTTGCACGTTCTCTCTTGGTCGCCGCGTCCCTTGGTCTTATCGCTTGCGGAAGCGATGGAGAAGAAACCCCATCTGCGAGTGCGCTTGAGAGTTCAGAAGATTTCCAGGAGGCGCAAGGCCGCCTTACTGGCGCGGCGGAAGACCACACGGGTTTGGTGATGAGCCGAGATGTGCTTTCTGATGTCACCCTTGACGAGGTGCACTTTCACGATCGCTCGGTTGATGCGATTGCAGAAATGGAGTGGCAGCTGCAGATTCTCGGAACGTGCCGGTCAGCGAGTGGCGAGTTGCTCGATACCTCGGGCGCGATTGCAGCCGTGCAGGACCTTCGGGCTGAGCTCTCCGCACACCAAGTCGCCATGATTACGATGGTGGACCGAGAAACCGCTCAAGCTGCTGAGATGAATTTTCATGGCCGGCAGGTGCCTCTCTTTGAAGAGCTGGAGGCGCATGGGGAGAATTTTGCGGCCCTCGCCGACGGATACGACTGCGCATTCTAACACCCAGGTCGGTGCAGCATAGCTGCTAACTCGAATCAGAAGAGCTCGGCAATCGCCGGGCTCTTACGCGTTTGCTCCGCTGAGCGGACCTCGACGACGACCTCCTGGAGTGCGATTCTCCTAGGGGCCAAGCGATTCAAGGGGTACATTGATGAGACCTTGCGCCTTGTCGATACATTTCCGCTCTAGCTTGGAAACGACTGTCCGAACCACAAGGTAGAGCTAGGTCTGCCCTGATGTTGACATCGCGAATCATCGTTTACTCCGATCTGAACTGCCCGTTCTGCTTCACACTCAATGAGTGGCTAGAAGCTAATAGCCAGGCGCATCAGGTCCTGTGGCGAGGAGTGGAACACATGCCGCAGCTCGTTCCGGGGGCACCGATGACTGAGAGCCTCACCAGCGAGCTGGTCTCGGAAGTTGCCAGCGTGCGCGAGCGAGCGCCTTCGCTGGAAATTGTCTGCCCGCCGCTGCGCCCCAACACCAGGCTCGCGATTGCCACAATTCTTTCCGTCCAAGATGTGGCTCCAGAGAAGAGTGCGATGCTGCGAACGTCAGTCTTTCGAGCGCTTTGGCAAGATGGGCTAGACATCTCGAGTCCTGGCGTTCTAGCCGAGCTGTTGCGGAGGGCCGGCCTTGACCAGAGAGACCTTCCCGGCCCCTACTTTGAGTCCGCGGCAGAGTGCTTCGGTGAGTGGGATCGCGCGAACTACCGTCGTATTCCCGTCATGCGAGCTCCGACGGGAGCAACCTACCTGGGGCTCGGCGACGAAACGGCGCTCAACCTCTACATGGGCTCAGCCCTCTTCGACATCACTCGCGACGGTAGCTGCTCGCCTCGGTAGGCCAGAACTATGCCCAAGGCCGCCAATCCAAAGTCGCGACTTGAAGCGACGGTCGAGGACCAGCTACGAGCCGCGACTCGCGATCGCGATCGCCTGGAGAATGAGCTGACAAACGTCATCCATCAGCTACCGCGCCTGCGTCAGATGATTGAGCACAGCACCGATATCATGCTTCTCGTCGACGAGGCTTGCACGATTCGAGACTGCAATCGTTCGGCGACCGTTGAGCTTGGCTATCCAAGAGACGGTCTCCATGGGAGAGACGTCCGCAACCTTTGGGTCGGCGATGCAAGTGGCCTAGTCGCAGGCCTGGAGCAAGCGCAGCCGGGCCAGCACACGATTCTAACGGGCGACCTGTCTAGACAGGACGAGACTCGAATACCAATTGAAGCCCACATCGCCGCCTTTGACGAAGGAGCGCATCGCTACAGAGTTGTGGTCGCCCGCAATGTTTCCGATCGACAGCAGCTCGAACTCTCGCTCCGTCACATCCAGGAGCAGCTCGCCTTCGTTCACGAGCGACGGGCCATGGAGCAAGAACTCCAGAAGTCCAACCGGCTCGAAGCGCTTGGCACTCTGGCCGGAGGCATTGCCCACGACTTCAACAACATCTTGGCCGTCATTCGGGGCAACGTTGAGATCTTGTCAGAGCTGCCAGAGGACGAGCGGGAAGAAGCCCGAGAGGATGCGCTCGAGGGCCTCCGACAGGCCACCAACATGGCTCAGCAGCTGCTGACGTTCTCCAAGGGAGGCACAGTGATCCGGCGGCCAACAGACACCGCAGCCTGGCTTTCCTCGTGTTGCCGCTTGGCGATGAGCGTATCCAACCACGAACTCATCCTCGATCTCGACGACGCCCTGCCCTCGGTGGAAATCGACGAGGGGCAAATGACTCAGGTCGTACACAACCTTCTCAAGAACGCTCAAGAAGCCATGACAAAACGCGGGGCCATCACCGTCACTGGGCGACTGGGCGAAGATTCCGGGTTTGATACCCCGGTGCTCGTCATTTCCGTACGAGACCAGGGTCCGGGAATCGCCAGCGATTTGGCTCAGCGAGTGTTCGACCCATTCTTCACGACGAAGGAAGAAGGTACGGGCATCGGCCTGGCGACCTCGCACAAAATCGTTCGCGAACACGAAGGCGTTCTACGCACAGCGGCAACGGAAGGCGCTGGCGCGACATTCGAAATCGTTCTCCCCGTGGCGGCGGCTTCGACAAGCAGCACCTTTACCTCGCGCCCATCGGCCGATCAAATACCAGATCTAACCGGGCTGTGCGTCCTTCTGATGGATGACGAACAAAATGTCAGGAGCGTCATTGCTCGCACGCTGCGCTTCGCGGGTGCCCAAGTCGAAGAGTGTGAACGCGGAGAAGATGCGACCAAGCTCTACCAATCACGCCTCGAGCAAGGTTCTCCCTACGATGCGGCAGTGCTCGATCTTGTGATCCGCAAGGGCATGGGAGGCATAGCAACGATCGCAAAGCTGCGCGAGCTCGATCCTGGGGTGCTCGCAATCGTGTGTAGTGGCTATTCCGATGAAGCGGTTCGCGATCGCTTTCACAGCTTGGGGTTCCACGGATATGTATCCAAGCCGTTCTCGCCTTCCGAACTGGTCGGCGCAATCGCCGACGCTGTCGCTGAGCATGCCAGCAGGTGAGCGACTGCCATGACCGAGCGATCACGTCCTAGGTAGGTGGTGCTAGCAGCCAAGTCGCTCGTCCCAGGCAAGCGCTTGGGACGAATGACTGGTGCATTAGAGCGCGGCTTGTTTCTCTTCGGGTGCCGTCTCGTTGGAGCCAGTCGCCATTCCGCACATCGCGGTTGGGTTCATGACCTGAATAATCGGTATGTAGGTACCAAGGATAGCGTTGACAAGTCCGCCAACAAAGCTGACACGCTCTTCAATGACAACCGTACCGCCTGCACAGGCTGACTCGAGGTTGACCTCAGGGCTCAGTTCGATGATGCCAAGCAGAGACATGTGCATGTTGTTGGAGACCGAAGTTGACTCCGTTACCGGTTGTGGCGCTTTGAGGTGAATTGACGCCTTGTAGCAACCAGTAAATGCCGTTGCTGCGATGATGGCAAGTGCTATGCGCTTCATTGTGCGGCTCCTTTTCCACAGCTAACTTCGTAGGTACGAGGTGTGTAGAGACCAATGGTCACAGCACCAAGAAGGATGTCGCCAAATGTGAACCGGGACTGCACCTTCGCGACACCTTCAGGGCATGTTCGCTCTGCGTGAATCTCCTTGGAGCCAGCGAGCCCAAAGATGAAGTAGTGACCAGTCTCCTCTGACACCTGTCCAGTGGGCATGGTCGAAGGGTTCACATAGGTGACCTTGTTGCATGCCGAGGCGAACAGAAGCGCCCCCAATAGAATGGATATTTTCATAGCGGGAAGCCTAGCGGGCTTCCCTGACATGCCGCAATTGCATGCAACCCCTATATAGAGGAGCCAGCCCGACCACTCTCACACCGACCCAGGACGTGTGCGTTTGGTCACCGGGAGCGAGAGAGACGCATTACCCAACGTCTGGGCGGCCACTGGATGTTCTACCTCCGCGTCTGCCCTTGGCGTTCTGCTCGGCGTAGGCCTGGAGAATCTACCAGCGCGTTTAGAAGGTTCACGAGTGCCACTTCTTGTACGTCGAGAAGTAGCCTTCAAGCTCCTCCTTGGCGTTCTCCAACACCGGGTCTCCATGGGCAGGCACCAGGTGCTTGAACTCAAAGTCGAGAATGTCGGTGAGCGACTTCTTGCTGGGCTTGGCGATTTTCACCCAGTTTGGGCCGATGTACGTGGGCTTGGGAAGCAGCCTGGAGAGAGTTCGGACCAGGCCATTGGCGTGTTCATCATCGGCGGTCATGTTGACCAAGCTATCGCAGCTCAGCAAGACCCCTCCATTCGACGGCATGACGAGCACTGCTTCGGGAATTTTCGAACCCTCGAAAACGTGAACCTTAAGGTCCAAGAACGGCAGCGTTGGGTGGTCGTTCAGAACGTCGTCAGCCTTGTAGTCATCCAGCGATTTGTCGTCGTTTAACATCCAGAGCTTGGGCGAAAACGTATCCATGTAGTAGGGGATGTCTACCGAATGCAGGCTTCCGATCTTCAGGATGTGATCGATGCTCCCATGAGCGAGTAGGGCCTCTTCCCCCTCGGAGCTGAGCCTGACCGGATTGACAAGGATCAGCGAGTTGCCGCTCTTGAGCACGGTCATGTTTCTTGAATATCGAAACACGCCAAAGAGCCTCATGGTGCCCTTTACCAAAAGCACATCTGGGAAGATGGTGACCAGTTTGCCATGATGGAGCGTTCGAAAGTGCTTGGCGTTCTTTGTCATCTCTTGGTGGCTCGTGACGAAATCTGTCGAATTTGGTGCTTCGTACGGACTAAGCATAACTCGGAGTAGCCGGGAGCAGGTCCAAAGCCGGGAGCAGGTTCTGACCATCAGCCATGTCGATGACAACGCTACCGCGAGGGCGAGAACCTTCGAGCGCCGCATGAGCGCGGGCAATCTCGTCTAGCGAGTAACGCTCGCCAATCACCGGCCGCAGTGCACCTTCGCTCACGAGTTCACAAATGTCCCGGAGGTTCTCGGCACTGCCCATGGCCACGCCCACGATGGCGCGGGGACCTCGGCGCATCGCTGTGGTTGCCTGTTCAAAGAGCACGCGGACGGTCATGTAGAGCGTGAGGTAGCGGCCGGTTGGCGTAAGCGAGCCACAAAAGGATTGAAAGTGATTGCCCTCGGTCGTATCGAAGATGACATCCCATGTTTGGCTGCTCTGGGTGAAGTCCTCCGACTTGTGATTGATGAACTCGGAGGCACCGAGCGAGCGCACCAGATCTTCGTCTCGGCTGGCGACCCCCGTCACATGAGCGCCCAAGTGCTTTGCCAGCTGTACCGCCATGCGCCCAACACCACCAGAGGCGCCGACGACGAGTACTCTCTGGCCGGGCTGCACCTTCGCCAGATCTCGCAGGAAGACCAGGGCCGTCACCGCGCCGTAGGGCAGCGCGGCGGCTTCGGCGTAGGTGGTATTCGTCGGCATCTTGGCCAGGGCGCTGTTCTCGGAGACCGCCAGGTACTCTGCGTAGGCGCCCCGCATTACAGCGCCGTAGACATCGTCGCCCACCGCGTAGCTGGTCACCTTGGAGCCCACAGCAACCACACGCCCGGCAAAGTTAGTGCCCCCCACCTGGTTGCGCGGACTGAAGACGCCAAACATCAGGCGACCGAAGAGGGCCGTAAAACCCGGAAAATCGGCAGCGCGCAGGCGCCGGTCGCCCTGAGTGACATCTGAGGCCAGGACCTGGACCAGGACTTCCCGAGGCCCTGCGGTCGGCCTGGGGGCCTCGCTCAGCCTCAACACACTGGGATCGCCGTACTCATCGTTGATGGCAACTCGCATGGAAACGTTCCGGTCTTCGTTGGTGGACATGGATTCGAGTATGCCCATGCGTATTGGTTTCGACAATTGCCACAATCTGCACCTGTGATATACGAAAACGCATGGATAAGCCCATGAGCAGCTTCGACTGGAACCGAGCCCGAGCCTTCCTGGCGACCGCCGATGCTGGCTCGTTCTCCGGCGCAGCCCGCCTGCTCGGCACCACCCAGCCCACTGTAGGGCGCCAAATCGCAGCGCTGGAAGAAGAGCTCGGCGTGGTGCTCTTTGAGCGCCTCGGTCGGGGGCTCAGCCTCACCCCCACCGGCCTCGAACTCATCGAGCCCCTGCGAACCATGGACGAAGCCGCCCACCAATTCTCTCGAATGGCGACCGGGCAGTCTCTCTCCCTCGATGGCGTCATCCGCATCAGTGCCGGCGAGGTCACCGCCGCCCACGCCCTCCCTCCCATCGTGGCGGAAATTCGTGCCCTCCATCCAGCCATCACCATCGAGATTGTGGCGACGAACCAGGTGAGTGACCTCGGTCGACGTGAGGCCGACATTGCCGTGCGCAACTTCCGACCCTCCGAAGAGAACCTAGTGGCGCGCAAAATCCGAGAGGATACCGCGTATCTCTACGCCACCCCGGACTACCTCGAATCCCTCGGACACCCGGCCGAGCTAGAAGAACTCGCAAGCGCAGAGTTTGTGGCCTTCGACGAAACCGACGTCTTCATGAAAGGCCTCAACGCAAAAGGGCTATCCCTAGGCCCTAAGAACTTTCCCTGGATAAGCGCCAACCAGCAAGTTCAGTGGGCACTCATCACACAAGGTTCAGGTATTGGGGTGATGATGGCGCAAATCGGCGACCCGGACGAGCGCGTGGTGCGGGTGATGCCAGAGCACGTCAGCTTCACCGCTCCTATGTGGCTCACCAGCCACCGGGAAGTACGCACCAGCCGCCGTGTGCGAGTGGTGTTTGATATTCTCGCCAAACGCCTCGCCGCCTCGCCGCCCGAACCAACCACGGTCACTACGCCAGAGCATTGAAAGGCGATGGCCAAATATCCATCGGTTTTTGTCGAAGAATTTCTGCCATACAGCCTCAGTGCCGCCGCACTCCCATTTGTGAAGGCACAGCAGTCTCTCTCGACTAGAGAGCCTGAATCTCGACCGACTCGAAGAGCCCCTCAAGGAGGCTGTGACTGCTGGCCGAGCGATTGTAGTTCTCCTGCCCATAGCCCACATCGAGGAGTACCCAGGAACTTCGGTTCTGCCACTGGGCCCCAAAGACCGGGGCGGGATTGCCTCCCGTCACGCTTAGGAGCAGCTGCTGAAACTGGGCCCAGGAGATCTCCACCTGGAAGGTCTTGTCGTCAAAAGGGGCCACCTGGGTCGAGCTTCCCCAAGAGGTCCAAGCCGAGGCTCCAGAAACGCTGGTGGACTCCCCGGTCGCTGCAATCGGGCCGACCACCGCGATGAGTCCCCCTTGACCACCATCATTGAAGGCGCTTCCCTCATCGAAACTGGTATAGGCGCCGACTCCGCGAATGTAGGTTTTGAAGTTGAGTTGGAGCTGGCAAAACGAGCTTGAACTCGCGATCTGACAATCCTCATTGATGACATTCATCCACAGAACCTGCTGGAGTTGTTGATTCTCGGGATCATCGAGAACCGCTCGGTTCACAGACTCTTTGACGATCAGCGCCACGCGGATTTGCTCATCCGTGGCCGAGTTTCCTCCCCAAGGACGAAGGCGATTGGGAACATTGCTCAGGAAGGGGGTGTTGAAGGAGGTATAGGCCGCCTGAATATAGGCGTTGGCACCAGTCGCATTTTGGCCGCTGGAACCAAAGCTCTGGAAGGCTCCATCCGGCAGGATCTCCGTGCGTAGCAGGTGCTGGGGAGCTTCGTGTGCGAAAGCATCCGCATCGACGACGGGACCATAGGCTCCTTCACATTCGGGATAAAAGGCCTGGAAAATCGGAATTCCCGACACTCCCAAGGGGTGCTCCACATTGTCGCCATAGCCCGGCGACGCGCAGCCATTGTTCTGGAAGCGCCCCCAAAAGACCGTGCTGCGAGTCCCCTTGGGAACCGCCTCGGGATAGCTCTCAATCCCCCAAACGCTCGCACTTCGAGGCGCCGTGGCATCGCCGTAAAAATAGCTCTGTGAAAGGGCAATCGGAGTCGGATCCGGCGTCGGTGGCACCTCGAGTGTCCCGCCGTCGCTCATCTCCATCTCCCCTCCCCCATCGGCGCCGGTCTCCGAAGGACCCGCATCCACCACAGGATCGTCAGGAAGGGCGCCATCCGCTTCCCCATCCAAACTCCCCGAACCGGAGTTTGAGGGCCCGCTGCTGCAGGCGACGAGCAAAAGACTAAGGGGGACAGTGAGACGCATTGAAACCATTCCTTTTGTGCAAAGCGCCCTCAGCAATAGAGAAGGAGCAAACGGCGACCCTACATCGCGCTCCCCCCGAGCACCAGAGGAACGCCCCTTCTTCCTATGCTTCCTGCTAGGGGCACGCCCTCGGCATCGAGCAGAGCGGGCAAGAGAAAGTCGAGACTGTCGATAGTGCCGAAGCCCTCGGAGGCGTTCCAGACAATGTCGACC
Source organism: Kofleriaceae bacterium (assembly GCA_024762925.1). Taxonomy (GTDB): domain Bacteria; phylum Myxococcota_A; class Polyangia; order Haliangiales; family Haliangiaceae; genus NORP324. Next base: position 48,414 of record JANTGM010000007.1, read on the forward strand.
GGCGACTCGCGGAGCCTGTGCATGACTTCCATCGGATCGTCATGAGCGCCGAGCAGCTTCACCGTGTGTCCGCGCTGCCGAAGGGCGTGGGCAATCTGATATTCCGGATCCGGCTCGCTCTTGAAGGAAGGCGCCATGACCTCGTCGTAGTAGGCCGGTTCGGCGGGAAAGCTCGAGTCAAATACGATCGCGACGTTCATGGCGGCCTTATGTGCCGATTATGACGCGCCGGTGTGCTGATTTCGAGTTTTGAGACGCCGAGGTCTGCTGTCAGCGTCTCAGGAGGCACCTGCATCGGGTGTCTCTATAGATTCTGCCAGGAAGCGTTGGCGCTGGTGAGAATGTCGAATAGACAGGAGGGCCTCAACAGACTTTCTAAGTCGGTTTGCGACGATGTCTAGCAACTCCAACGCAAGATCTTGGACTCCGCCGAACGCGCCAATGAACAGGAAGAGGATCGTTGGGATGGAGATGGCGAGCCAAAACATGAGAGAAGCGGCGCGAAATGGCGCACGCACCGTGCTCCATAGAACGTGTTTGGCCGTTGAAGATTCCTGCAGATTGAGCGCTGCCTGGGAAAAGCTGCGCTCACACGAATCGCACCGCCGCAGCCGCGCCGGCCGATGCTCACCACAAAATGGTCGGCCGCAACGCCTGCAGGTGTGCTTCGCTGGCTCTTTGCAGGTGTCGCAGCGCGCAATTAGAGCTGTTTCGCGGAACATGGAGGCGCAATCCAGGCGCGCTAGGCCTGAGCTTTGCGCCGATGTGGAGAGCAGACGATACCAACTTTCCCTGGATAAGCGCCAACCAGCAAGTTCAGCACTCATCACACAAGGTTCAGGATTGGGGTGATGATGGCGCAAATCGGCGACCCGGACGAGCGCGTGGTGCGGGTGATGCCAGAGCACGTAAGCTTCACCGCTCTTATGTGGCTCACCAGCCACCGGGAAGTACGCACCAGCCGCCGTGTGCGAGTGGTGTTTGATATTCTCGCCAAACGCCTCGCCGCCCGAACCAACCACGGTCACTACGCCAAAGCAGAAGCTGTAGAGCCAGGCTCTTGTCCCAGGTGGACAAGGTCTCCCCGATGTCTGGTGAGGAACACACCAACGCTCGCTCGCAACCGTTTGCTGTTTTTTTGTCCTTTTCGGGACAAAGAAAACGAGCTAGTGCGCAAGAAAGGATGCTGGAGACAAGGCTGGCAGACCTCGGCAGATATCGGCCTCGCCGGCCCGATTCAGCCGCCAATATGATACGGACGATGAGCCCAATGGCACCTGGACACTCAGACAAACGATCTTATGGAGCGCATGCATTGAGACTTCTCGTTGTGCTTGCCCTCTTACCCGCGGGCTGTCGAACGCACATCGCGAAGTACGAAGGGAATCGAATACGCCAAGCGGGCTGTTTCGGACCGTGGACCAGGCCCGTAGCCGATGTTCACAGCGCCGCACGCGAGGCGATTGCGAGCCACACCAAGGCGAAGATAGAGCGAGATGATGCAACCGAAACCTGGTTCGTCGTCTCCACCGATCGTCGCAAGATCGAGGGGCGTTTGACGGATGGCCTGGTGACAATCAAGGTCCTCAATACGCATATGCGCGAGCCGTTCGAGAGCGATACACAACTCGCCTGCGCTGTGTTTGCCGCGTTGGACACAGAGGCCGCTGCGAAAGTGACTACAGAGGCTGACACGATGGAAGAGGGCATCAAAGAAGGAGGACTTCTTCCACCGGAGGACGGGGAATTCACAGCCGAGCTAACTGCGATCGACGCAGATCGCGTGGACTGGACCCTGATCCAACACCTCGGCGGTAACCTCTATGGTGGAGAAGTAGGCACCCATGGGGGGTTGCTCCTCAAGCTTTCTGGGCGAAACGTGCCGTCCTTTGTTGACCGGCGATACGTCTCCCGGTCCAAGCTGCAGCTGGGTCTGTTTGGCGAAGTACATGCCATCGCCAGCCGTCTACGAGTGGGTCCGTCCATCGGTATTTCCTGGCTATCTCAGTGGTCAAGGGTCGAGGGCTCGAAGGTTCGTGCGTCGACCCTCCCATGGGGCGTCGCGCTGGACGCCGGAGCGCTCTTTGACACTGATGGTCGTGGAGGCGGCTTCGTTCGAGCAAGCGTGAACTGGCCACCATTCTATGGGATCTATGTACGCGGCGACTTGCTGGACTTCGGCGACGGCTACGCCCCTGGTTTCGGTGGCGGTCTCCAGCTCTTTTTCCCGGAAGGAACCAAAGACATGGCGAAGCAAGCAAGCGGAGCGGTTGTAGGAGCGGCATTTGTAGCTCTCGTCGCCCCTGTTGTGATCTTCGCTTTGCGCGGGCTCGCTATCCGCGATGAACCGCCAAACTTTGAACCCTAGCGACACCGCGACGCAACACACAGGGCCCAACACTCACTCGCCGATAGGACGGTGCTGCGGCCAACGCTCTGCATGCGCTAGGCCCTCCTCAGAAGATTCCCATAGGTACAATCTGTCGAGAGCATCGCGCACAATGGGGGCATCACAACGAGCTTCGTCCGCACATTGATCCCCGCAGTATCGAGGCTGGCAGTAGAGGGCCGCAATCGAGCTGAGATTCCAGTCGGTGTAGCGCTTGGAGTAGTCGAGCTTGTACCTGGCATCTCCAACCTCTACACATTCATCGACCTCGTTCACACCCATGGACATGCTGGCGCATGGCCCCTCCGCGAAGGCCCACGAGGTGTAGTGCATGATCGAATCCGAGTCGTAGGGGCCAATCAGCCGATAGTCGGATAGGACTCGAAATTCCTGAACACGGCCCGCGGCGATAAAGTCTGTGTGAACAGTGATGTTCTCATCCCTGTCGGCGCGCCCCTGCGTATGCCCCAGCCCGGCGATATGTCCAAATTCGTGGCGGACGTTGATGAGATCGGAGTTGGCCTCACCCCCCTCGGTCACTCCCACCGGAGCAAATCCTCCCGAGCCAAAGCCCGGCGTATCGTCGAAGTGGAGCCAGTAGCCACTGGGAGATTCGGCTCCATCCGAAATGAAGTGCACTCGAATCGGCGTCATTTCTGCGAGGTCTGCCGCCGTGTTCTCCACTTCAATCCGCAGTGCAGGTCTGATGTCGTCGGCGAGCACGATGTAGATGTCACCCTGGGGCCACAAGACGCTGGCTTCCGCAACACTATCTTCCCGCTCCGAACCGGGATCGTTGGCGTCCACCTCAGCGCAGCCGCCGACAGTGCCGCCAACCAGGACGAGACCAACGAGAGAGAGCAGGAAATGAACACGAAGCACCCAGCGATTCAAAGCAAGCGCAATGCCAACGCCGCTAATCGGGTCACTTCGTAGGAATTCCCCCTACTTCGGAAAGCGTTTGTGGCGCGCAAGATCGCGAACTGGAGACAGCTCTCCCCAAATTCGACAGGTTGCGCTAGGGCGTTCGCTAAAAAGATCCGCAGCTTTGTGGAACAAGGCCACGGCGATGACGCTTACCGAGATAGCCCGAAGGCCAGTCGCGAGATAGAGGAGCTCATCACAGATCAGATTGCAGTCGGCTATCAGGACTTGTGAGACGCGGGAACTCATGCCCCACATGAATCCACTCGGGTGGCCTTTCGCGAATCATTTCGTGGATCGAACGATTCTCTGCTCGATGGAACGATTCCTAGAGGTAGCGGAGCTGGTTGCCACTCTCAGCGATTGCCTAGTGATTCAGCGAACGAAAGGCTAATACCACTAGCGTTAGTCGGTCGAGGAGCCTTCAGAATTCCTCTGAACCGTTTCAGCTCCCTCGCAAGATCCTGACAGAGGTGTCGCATTCCCGATATTTCCGGTGGCGAAGTCCACAAGTTCACTTCCTCTTCATCTGGAATACGCGTTGCACCGGGGGTGGCGATGCGAAGATTCATTTGTGCGCTGACAGTTTTTATTGCCTGTTGTGGAGGAACTAACGAGGATGACCAATGCTCGTTTGGGAGCGGCACCCTCGAGCCCGGGCAGGTCGCTTATGCACTCGATGGATGCAATCGCTGCATGTGCGACCCGAATAACGAAGGATCGGGACAAGTAGAGTGCACAGGCGTCGACTGCTCGGTCACTCTCCGGGCTCCTGAGAACTGTGCTCTTACGTCGTCAGAAGCGTGTCCAGCTGAGTTTCCTGAATATGGCTCTCCATGCAGTCTAGAGACTGGCAGTGACTGCGTGTACAGCGTCAACGAAGAAGATCCACCTGTCACCGTCACCATCGCAATTTGCAACGAAGGCAGCTGGGATCACAGTGGCGCTCGGTGCGGTGATGGCGACCACTAGCGAGTCCTGTCAGATTGAAAGGACAGAACGTGGGCTTGCTGAAGGCCGCCGAATCGGGGCGGCCCGTTGCTGCCAGCACAAATTCTCGAACGGCAGTTTCTACGCGTGGAAGAAGAAGTTTGGTGGCATGGAGGTTTCCGACGCCCGAAAACTTCGTAGTCCTGAGGATGAGAATCGGCGAATCAAGAAACTCGTATCGGGTCCAGAATGGTTGAGCGATGATCCGTCGCCCGATTTCTTTGTTAGGGATGACGTCTGCATGAAAATGGGCTGACCGCTGTCATTCGGGGACTCGATGACGTGGAGCCTCGGACCTGCTCAGCGGCTACTCGGGCCGAGTCAAGCCGAAGACTCGAGCCATGTTCTTGTGCTCGCGATTGGTTGCGCGCAAAACGATACCTGGTGGACGGCTCGAGGCCTCAAAAGCGCCGTATTGACCAACGCCTTCGCGCACAACTGCCGTGACATTGGTCGGGGATGAGCCCGGAAAGCTGGAACACTGGGGTGAACAGAAGGGCGAGCGCGTATCATCGCGTCATGCTGCCGAGTCACAGCGTTAGGAATACGAAACGATATTGCCCCACGCGCCCCTGCGCGACTGTTAGCGCTTGTGCAACTCGAGGATCTGCTCACGCAACCAGTGGTGGGCCGGGTCGTCTCGCTTGACCTCACCATAGGTCATCGTCAACTCAACGGGATCTAGGCGCAAACGGAGGGGGGGGCCCACCAGTGCGAGCCCAAGGCTGGGAGCCAGGGTCGCGACCAAAGAACGCGGCAGGGTGGTGATTAGGTCGCTTTGGGCGACGGTGCGAAGAGCAAGCGAGAAGCTGTCGGTCACCAAGCTCAGCTTGCGCTCCCTGCCCAGTCCGGAGAGTGCTGCATCGACTGTGCTGCCCGGGGTGCCTCTCGGGCTGACCAGCACATGGGCGGCCTTGCAGTACATTGACAGGCTCAAGGCTTTCCCCGTTGTGACCATTGGGTGCTTGTTGCGCATCGCCACCACGAACGGGTCTTTCCTCAGGACCCGTCTGAGAATTCCACTGAGTGGGCGGTAGCGGGAACCGAGGGCAAGGTCCATGTCACCATCACGAACCAGTCGATCCACATGGTCTCCTGTGCGGTAGACGTGCAGGCGCAATCCTGGGGAGTGCTCGGCCAGGTGAGTGATAAGGCGAGGCACGATGACAGCGCTGGCGTAGCCACTGGCGCTGATATGAAACTGTAGCTGACTCTCCGCAGGCGAGAACGAACGCCTGGAAATAACCGCAACCAACTGTGCCACTGCGTTCTTGGCGGGCAGACGTAGGCTCTCCGCAACTGGAGTCAGCGTCATCTGGTTGCCTGTGCGTACCAGGAGTGGATCGTCAAAGAGCTCTCGAAGCCGGGCCAAGGCATGGCTCAGCCCTGACTGGGTTCGGCCCAGTTGGCGGGCACTCTCGCTGACACTGGTCGTGGTGAGCAGGGAGTCTAAGAGTGGCAGCAGGTTGAGGTCTACGTCGCCAAGGTCATGCACCTGCCGCATATCTTATATGAGCACGCAGCCTTTGTGGAGCCATTACTGGGAACATATGGTGGATTCATCAAACCTCTCAAAGGAACACCCATGCATATTACAAATAGTAAAACTCTCCAGGCGCTGATCTTTGGCATTGTCATCCCCGCGTGTGGCTCCAACTCGTCCAAGCCAGCCACTCCAGACGCACACGTCGATCCCGCTATTGCCCTGGCACAAGACATGTCGGGACGATGGAGCAGTAGCTGCTTGCCCCAAACGTCGGGCTTTGCCAAGTTGGACTTTCAAATCGACACGCCCTCCTGGCAGCTCGACTATGTCGTGCACGGCAATGCGGACTGCACCTTCCCCCTCGCCACTGTTGCTATCGAGGGCCCTTTTGAAATCGGAGATGCCTCTGCTGTCCCCAATGCCTATGAGGCGGTCTTTGGGTTTCGTTCCAAGACCATCACGCCTCACGTAGAGGATCTACGGGACACGTTGCAAGCTATGAGCTGTGGCAGTGAGGACTGGGTGGTAGGTGAGTCCCAGAGCGTGCTGGAGTCAGGGTGTGCAGGTTTTGGGCAGTATCCAGTGGGGGACTGTGCCAGTGACTATGATCTGGTGTCTCTTCAAAATGGCCAGCTACAGTTTGGTGCTCGACCCCAGGACAACAACATGTGCACTCCGGACAAACGCCCCACAGCACTGGCGGACTTCACCCTCACTCGCCAGTAGCAGGCGAAGGTAGAACATCACGCTGCTGCTGTACGCCGCACATCGACACTCACCGCCAAGGCTTAATAGAGTGTGAGACGGAATCTGTGCGTTCTGACGCCACGGGCTCGACCCAGCACCTCTCAAAGGTCCCTTGAGAGGTGCTGGCCGCACATCGACCGTCGGATCATAGCCCGCCGGCACGATGTAGATTTGCTGGACAGACTGACATCTCACCTCGCTGCCACGTCGAATCGTTGTGCAATCGTTGTGCAGCAACGAAGAAGGCTACTCGGCGAGTGCCAAGTAGCCTTTATCAGTGGAGCTTCGGGACTTTCCCCTTACCTCTAGAGTGCGATTCTAGGCGCCTGGCTTGAGCAGCAAGGGAACCTCAAAGTCGGCGCTGGTTGGCTTGCCTTCGTCCTTTGGAGCAGAGAAGCGCCACTTGGATGCCTGGCCCCGGATGCATGCATCGACAGTTGGGTCAAAGCCTTTGACAGATGCTTTGGTTACGCGACCTGTGGGTCCAACCGTGAAGCGAATTGTCACTTTGCCTTGGGCTTTTGGGTCGACCTTTAGAACACGTTGGTGACAACGCTTGATGCCCGCGAGGTACTTGCCGCGAATACGCTTAACAACAGCGTTCGGATCCAAGTCGGAAAGGCTCAAGTCCTCCGCCCGACCAAACTTGGTGAGCGACTTAATCTTATCTTCTTGTTTGGTACCGCCTGCACCACCTTTGGTGCCCTTTGGACCACTCACAGCGCCATTGCCTTTGTCGGTACCGAGCTCGCCTGAGCCCTGACCGCGTTGGCGCCGATCACCAGCACCGCCACCCGTTGTGGCGGTCGCTTTGCCCTTAGCGTGGGCGATCGAATCATCGAGACTCGCACCTTGGTCGGTGCCGCTCATCTCTGAAAACGCGCCACCTGCGCCACCGAGACCGGTGAGAACTGCAACCACTGCCGTGTTCTGAATTGCTTCAGACACTGCCGCATCATCAGGCGACCCAGAGCTGTCACCACCAGAATCACCGGTTGGTTCGTTGTTGTCACGCGGTCGGCTTGGCTTGTCGTTCTTGGGAGTATCCGTTCCTGCAGCCTCGGCAGTTGTCTCGCCCTCTTCGCTGTTGGTGTTTTCAATGACGACTGGCTCCACCTTGGGAGGTGGCTCGTATTGGCCAACCTGAAAGCTTCGCGCGATTTTATCGACAGGACGTTCGACCACTTGGTCGCGCGTGTATGCCCACAAGCCAATCGCAAAGTGTGTGATGACCGAGCAACTAAGAATAATTGCAAGGCGAGGCTCAATGCGATCTGCCAGTGTTCCACGAACAGACGCAGGCAACCTTGGTCTTGGAGGCAACGGTGGCGCCGTCACAAATTGAAAGAGCAGTGTCATTGCCCCAACGGAGACTTTGCCTCGCGCACGCTCGTCAAGTTCAATGGCCCAGCTATCGCCACGGCGTTGTGCCCCATTGCTCTTAAGCTGCGCGAGTGTGTGCACAGCGCCACCCGCAGAGATACGCCCATCCATGTTGTCCTGGAAGTTCAGGACATACTTGCCGTTCTCAAGGGCAAACACGGGAAATGTCTTAGGGAGTCCTTCAATGGGAATAGAGAAGCTGTTCTTTGAGCTTTGACCAATCGTGATGGTCTCGCGCTTCCGAACCAAGCGTTCTTCAATGATGTTTCCACCGAGCACCACGCCAATGCGCAAAATGCGAGTACTGGGAACGTGTGCCCCTTGAGGGCTAGCCTGTCGCTGCTGTTGAGCCTGAGCCATTAGAAAGGCGCCTTCTTTACCGATTGTCGGATGCTGGGCAGGAAGTCCTGTTTCAGGTTTTCCCACTCGTAGTTGATAGCCGTGGCCTGAAGAACATAGATGACATTGGGTTTAGGAACTTTTCCACACACAACAAACGCCTTCTCGATTACAAAAACCTTGCGCCCGTCTGGGCCCGTCACGGTCTTGTAGTTCTTGCCGCTGTTCGCCTCGTCTTGCTTGTCGGAACAAGGATCAGCGTGCACAACAGTTGCCGATGTGGAGAATCCAGCAAATGCCACCGCGACTGCAGCGCCAGCAAGAGCCAATCGGTTTCGAAATCGATACGTCATCTACTCAAAGCCTCCTTCGCCAAACTCATCTTCCTCGCTGCCTTTGCTCTCTTCACGCTTGCGCTTCTTCTCTTCGAGCGCACGCAAACGCGCTTCTCTGTCGGCCTTCTTCTTGCGAAGTAGCTCTTCGCGATCGATAAGCTTTTGCGCGACCGCAGCCGTACTGTCGACAAGCTTTAGGTCCGCACCAGCAAGTCGGCGGTACTCGTCAAAATAGGTCTTGGCTTGCTTAAGCCGTACAACGGTGTCCATCTCACCTGCCGCTGTGGGAAACGGGTCGGCATCTAGGTAGAGCAGCCCCAGGTTGAAATACGCATTGCCGTAGTTCTTGTTGATGCTAACTGCGCGCTTGTATGCAAGCTCGGCATTGAGAATGAGCTTGTTGCGCTGAGCAACGTCCTTTACCTGAAACTCCAGAGACAAGCCGCGGTAGGCAGAACCGAGGTTGGTCCAAACCGACGCGTCGTTCATTCCAAGCTCATTGGTGAGCCGCTCAAAGGCGCGAACCGCATCGGAGTAGCGCTTGAGACGCAGATTGTGAACGCCAAGGTTCATGATGGCGCTCTTGTAATTTGGATCGAGAGTGAGCGCGTTTTGATAGGCAATTGGCGCCTTGTCGAGACGCTTGGTTTTCTCGTAGACAAGGCCGAGCAGGAAGTACGCCTTCTTGTTGCTCTTGCCGCCCCGATCAAACGCCTTCATAAGAACGTCTTCGGCCAAATCGTAGTAACCCTTGACGAGGTTGCCATGAGCCAGGAGAACCATGGCTTCAATGCTGGTCTCATCGACCTGCAATGCCGCCTTCGCCTGCTCGATCGCACGCTGTGGGTCTGCATTGTTTTGCATGGCCGCGGTGGCAGCTTGCAGGTGGCTGGCAACACGCGATGCCTTTTCTGATGGAGAAATATCGAGACCTGGAGGCGTTATCTCAGGTGGTCCACCATCCCCAGGCTCGGTTGAGTTAGGGTCGGTTGGCGTGATTTGCTCTGGTGGCTTGTCGTTGGGATCGGCAGTCGGAATGTCGCCATCTGGGTCCATATTGGCCGGATCAAAGCCCGGATCCAAAGGAGTTCCATCGCTTACGGTCCCTGTCGAGGTCGTTGGCGTGGTCTTCTTCTTCTTGTCTTTGCCACCACAAGCACCCACCCCAATGGCGAGTGAGAGGCCCACAACGACCGGAGTTAGAGCATTCACACTCAGATGTACGCGCCACATCCCTTTGCGATCTAAACGAGTCATTATGGAATCTCCGTTCCTTCGCGCAATTCGTTGCGCAGCACTGGGAAAAGGTCTTGCGAAACAAAGTCGTGCAAGCGCTCTTGGGCAAGCTGGGTCCACTCATTGGAGATGCCCTGGGACTTGCCAGCGTCCATCACAGCTTCCCACTGCTTGGTCGCCTGGTCCTCAAGCGGAGCCACCAGGGCATTAATCGCGTCCTCGTATTGGATCAAAATGTCTTTGTCTGGGAAGCGATCATCGAGCCGGGTGATTTCTTTTGGCGTTGGGATCTCGGCGATTTTTAGCGCCTGGAAGTAGCGAACGTCGCCAACTCGGACACGAGCGGCGAGAGCCCAAGGTCCACTCTCGAACTTCGCGAGGTCGAGGTAGGCCTGCTGCGCATTGTCCGCAAGGCTAATGAGCTGACCGAGCACCTTGTCGGCTTCCTTCTTCGTCTTTGGCGCCCGCTTGATCTTAAACGGAGCGAACTTTGCGTTGTAGTTTGCCTCGGCTTTCTCAAACGCAAACTCTGCTGCAAGATCAGAAGCGACTTCGTTCTTTGGGCTTCCTACTTTTACCCAGGCTGCGAGAGTTGCGGCTTTGGCTTTGTTGGCATCGCGAGTCTTGCCCGCCTTCTCGTATTGCTTGGCCACATCGTAGAAAGAAAAGACGTAGTCATCAGCATTGATTGCCAGGTTGCCGTACTTAGCGCGCCACGCTGCATAGGCCTTCTCTTGTAGACGCATGTTCTTTGCGCCCTTCCAAACTCGAGCCACGGCAAACAGGGCTCGGTCAGCTTTGCGAGCGTCCTTCTCAAGTGCCGCGTAGCGCTGATAGAGCGACGCGGCGCCCGTGCCCTTCGCAGACTTCGGATCCGAGTAGACCCTATCGAGCTCGCGAAGAACGGCTGCATTGAAGAGCGCGTCAAGACGCATTTCGTCTGCTGTTCGATCGCCCGCTGGTGGCTTGCGGCTTTTGTCGCTAGCCGCTTTGACAACCTCAAGGTATCCGCTCACAGCGTTGTCGTAGTCGAATGCTCGATATGAGGAGACAGCCGTGAGGTAGAGCGCTGGCAAATAGTACTCACTGCCACGGAATGCCGGGTCGGTGTTATCGGTAAATTCCTTAAAGAGGTACACAGCCGTCTTTGGCTTGCCACTCTTGTCGTAGGCGATGGCACCGTTGTAGAGAGCAATCGGACGGTTGGCATCATCAGCGGGAGCCGTCTTGTAGAACTTGTAAAATGCAATAGCTGCTTCAGAATACTTCTGTTCCTTGAAGAGGCCAGCTGCCTCGCGAAATTCCTTTGAGCGATTTTGGGACTCGGCCAAAGCGACATCGCTGTCGGAACCACACTTGGAACTAATGAAGTCGGCGTTGGTTTGCTTGAACTTGTCATCCTCGCCCTGAGCCTCGTAGATCGCGAGCAGAGCGTCCTTGCTCTTTACCGCCTGGCTGCTGCCACAGAACCTATCGAGCGTGCCCTTAAAGCGTGCCTCGGCATCTGCAAGATCAAGGTGACGATATGAAATAAGAGCGGCTTCAAACCCCATGTTTGGTGCCGTTTGCGGGTCGTTGACAAGCTTCTGATACTCGTCCAAAGAGCGCTGCAAATCCAAGTACGCTTGTGGAATTGTGATCGGCGCAATGGGCTTTGGCATTGCCAACAAGTCGTCGATGCTTGGAAGCGGAGGCTCCGAGACGCTTTGGTCGGCTAAGAGTTTATCTAACTCCTTCTGATAGGACTGAACCACCGAGCGAGCAGCTTTTTCAAAACGCTCTTCGCTTAGATCGCGATGATCACGCACCCAAATGTAGTGTGGGATTGCCTCTTGGTAGCGTTCGGCAAAGAACAGAACTTCCCCTAGACGATAGGTGAACTCGTACGACACGTCCGAAGTGGGATTCTCAACAAGGAAGCGCTCGTAGAGAGCAGCCGCTTTGAGATACAGCTCGATGTAGCGCGCCTTGCCCTCTTCGGTCTGTTCGATCTTCCACTCGGCGCGAGCATTCTGTGCCGACTTGTGCGTGCTCTCGGCCGCAGCCCGCAGCATGCGCTCTCCAATGCGACGCTGGCTCTCCATGGCCTCGCGATTGGTCTCGTTGGCGTTGTACCACTCGGAGCCTGGAGCATAGGTTGCAGCCAGGCGGCCAGCCTCTTCCGCCGCAAGGTCGCGATCACCCATCTCTTCAAAGGCGGTGACCATACGTTGGTGAATCTCGGGGTTGTCTGGCTCTAGAGGCCAGTTCTTGAGAGCGAGGCGATAGGAGTCGGCCGCTTGCGTGTACGCCTCGAGGATCGAGAACGTCTCACCAAGCTGAATGAAGACATCCCGAACATGGGGCTCATCCAACCGGTCTTTATAGAAATCGAATGCGCGATCGTAGCTGCGCACTGGATCGGGTTGCTCGTTGATGCTCCACGGATCCGTAAACGAAATCGCGATGTACTGAATAGCCTCACCGCGGAGGTCGAGAGGAGGCAACCCCTTGGCCATCAAGCGGTCGTAGTTGATGACCGATGAATCGAAAGCAACGATGCCCTCCATGAAGTCATCGTTGCGATAGTAAGACCAAGCGAGCTTATAGAGAGCTTCCGAATAGAACTTACTCTCTTTGTCTCCGACGACCTTGTTGTAGGCCTCGATGGCGCTACCAAGCTCGCCAGCCGTCAAGAAGTGAATATCGCCGATGCCACGAACCCACGCATCCTGGATTAGTGTCTTGTTGTCGGTGAGCGCCTCACAGCCTTCATACTTGTTGCTAACCGTCGCGCTTGCGGGCTCACCAAGCGCTGCTCGGGCAGCCGCCAAATCTGGTACGGGCTCGGGCTCAGCCAATGGGTCGTACTTGTTGTTGCAGACCAAGCCTCGAAACACCTGGAGGGCTTTGCGCTCAACTTCCGTTTCTTTGAGGTAGTACGCGAGCAGATACAAGGTGCTAGCTCGTTGTCGATAATTGGGAAACTTCGTAGCGATGTCTTCCCACATCGCCAACGGCTTTGAATAGTCCACGGACGCAAGGTCACCTTCTTCGTCGATACCTACACTAAAGTCGGGCTCGGCAAAGTCGGCCTCGTCGTCAAAGCTCTTTTCGAATTCGTACTCAGCCTGCTCAAGATAGAGATCTGCCAAGCGGAACATCGCATCGGGCGTGAATTTCTTGTGGTCGGGGTAGTCCTGAACGAACTTCTCAAGAAGCGCAATCGCACTGAGCCTTCGCTCGTACTCTTGCTCCTCGGCATTGGCGATTTTGGCGGCGTATCGAGCCTCCAGGCGCCCTTTGCGATCTTTGTATTCACCGCTGAGAATCGCCTGCATTCGGCGGTGGTGTTGACCAGCGCTCGCTTCGTAGCGTTTTAGGTCTTGCTCGATCTCGGCGAGCACTTCGAGCTCTTCGGGGGTGTGCGTTGGAATCGCCGCTGGCTGCGGTGGCACCGTCACAGGACCTGGAGCGACGGGCTCAGCGGCAGCTGGAGCTGGCGTGCCTCCCGGTTGCGCATTCGCAACTTCGGTAAGGACGCCCCCAAGCGTAAGGCTGCCAAGAAGGGCAGTCCCAAACAGTACGCGTCTCGCTAAGGAACGAGCGAAGGATGTGCCAATTGCGTTCATTACTTACCTGCCGCTTGGTCGAAGAGCTCTTGTGCCTTTGCTTCGCGAATCTCTCGAATCACGTCAGCAAAGTTGGAATCGAGGGTTCGCCTCTCACGAGCTTGGTCCAAATTGAGTCGTTTGAGGGCCGTCTCTGCGCCTTCCTTGAGAGACCACGCAACATCGACAATACCCACGTCAGAGCGAATGAGAATGTCGTAGAACTTGTTGGAGACGTTCTGAAAGCTCAGCGCCAAGACTTCGCCGCCAAGCCCTCGTGATTCAATTTCGTAGTTTGTGAATTCTTGCTTGTAGGCACCTAGCTGCGCTTTCTCTTCGGAGAGTGCACTGCGGACCTCGCCAAGAGCTTCATCGACAATTCCATCAATGGTTTTGTTGATCGTATCGAGCCCAGCCGTTGCCTTGCGCGCTTGTGCAGTGAGGCGCGTGATGTTCTGCATCTTGGCCTGGTCTTTCGACTTCATCTTGCCTGCCATGCGCTTCATGAAATCGTGCTCGGTATCGAGCGCGGCCCGCAGGTCTCTTCGCAAGCGCTTGCGCGTTTGAGCAGCCTCATCGCCTGTGCCCGCGCGATCTCTTGCCAGCGTTGAGTCTCGACGAATTGCCGCCAGCTCCGCACGCATCTCGTTGACGTCGTCGCGCATGGTCTTCATCTCGGTGTTGATCTTGGCCACTTCCTCGGCCTTTAGATCGGCACCCTGATCTTGCACATACTTCTCAAGGGCAACCAGTTGCGCCTCTGTTACTTCGATGATGGTTGCGACTTCGGCAGCCCGCTCATCGAGTTTTGTGAAGCGTCCGCGAGCTTTGCCAACCCGCTCGCTCTCGGTCACTTCGCCATCGGGAAGTTCCGCTAGCGCCTTGGTGATCGCGTTGCGTGCCATTCGCAGCGTTTGAAGTTGGGATTTTTCTGATTCGCTTGCGTACTTCGCGGTCAAGGCGCTCTCATGATTTGAAAGCTCTGCTCGCAACTTGAACGTCTCCTCCAAGATTTCTGTACTGCGAAAGCGCTTCTTCGCCAGGCTTGGAAAGATGTTCACGCGAGACGGTGTATTGATAGCGGCTTCAAGACGCGCGATCGTCTTTTCCGCCTCGGCAATCTCGCCTTCGATCTGCCCGAGGTCGGTCTCGATGTTGACCACCCGCGAGACATCTGGCTGTTGTCGCAGCCACGCGGCGGCAACTTCAGGAAGCGTTGATGCGACGTCAAACGTCTTCGAGCTGCGACCCGTGATTTGCTCTAGGAATCCTGACGCATCGCCTTGCTCGGCAATCAGGGCTTTGAGCTTCTCGTGAGACTCGCGAAAGTTCTCGCGGGTGAAGTCAAACACCTCTACCGCCCGGTCATACTCTTCTTTGCTGTTGCCCTTGCCCTCTTCCTCGATGCGCTGTGCTTTTCGGATGCGCAAGTTGCCTTCGAGAATGCGCACATCGGGCATGCGTTGTGAGGTTGGGTCGGCAAGAGCCAAGAGTTCGAGCGCCCGAAGTGCTTTGTCGAACTCCTTGTTCTTCACATAGACCCAAGTAACTTCGTAGAGAGCCTCATCGAAGAGATCGGAGCGACGCGAGATACGCAGGTACTCATCGACTGCTTTGGAAGGCTGGTCGCGCTCGTAGTACAGGCGCCCAAGTGCCATGTGCGAAAGCTCTGCAACACGCTTCTCTTCGTCGCTTGTTGCTTGTCGCTGAGCGAGAGCCTTGAACGTGTCGACTGCTTTGCCGAGCTCAAGCTTGGCGACGTGGGTGACGCCGATGAAATAGCGTGCTTGCGCAAAATACTTAGATGTCGCTGGCACCAATTCAAAGTGCTTGAGTGCCTCATCATGCTGGTCGAGGAAGTAGGCATACTTGCCTCGCACATACGGAACGGAGTCACGTAGCTCTTGCTGGGGAACTCTGTCCAAAGCGCTGAGCCACTGGTCCACCTTGCTTGCATCGTCGAGTTTGAGAGTGAGTTCGATGAGCCGCTCAAGGGATTGCTGATAGAACTTGCTGCCTGTGCCTCGTTCATCAACCAGACGAATGAAGTACGACCGCGATGCCACATAGTCGCCTTTTTGGAAGAGCGACTCAGCTAAGTAGTAGAGCGCCTCATCCCACGAGCGATGGGTTGGGTGCTTCTCGACAAAGTCGTAGAGCATGACGGCTGCATCGTCGTAGTTGCCCACACCAAAGTTGACTTGAGCGTCGATAAGCCGCCGGTTGACAAGATCCGCTGTCTCGACCTTGCCGATGTTCTTCGGGCGCTGAAGGCCCTGACCGAGGTTTCCTACTTCTGCCTCAATGTTTACGAGCTTCTTAGCAATTTTCTCAATTGCGCCCGCACGTGCTTGCCCAGACGACACTGTGAGCGAGCCGGCTGCGAGAGCTGCGGCGAGGAGTAGACGTTTGGACACGGTTACTTGCCCTTGCTTCCGTCGCTGACGTTGACCTTGAAGTCAAAGGCAGGGCGTTTTTCGAGTGGAGTCGTTACGCCGCCGCGCTCAAAGGCGACAACCTTGATATCCGTACCCTTGCCTTCGGTTGCGGTGAAGGTGTGGCTCGATCGAACCGTAAATTTGTACTTCTTGAGGTACTTGAAGACACCGTAGCCATGCCCGCGGTAGAGCGCCAAAACGCTGATGGTGTGGCTGCCAGGCGAGATAGGTCCGGTGAGCACATCGAAGCTCTTGTCATCGTGCAGTGCCCCACTCGGATCGTTGCGCGCAAAGATTTGTGCGCCATCAAGTGCGTATACAAGCTTCACAAGGCGGTAGCTATTGCCCATCTTGTTGATGTGCTTGATGCCTGCACGGGCACCAACACCACCACCGAGCACGGCTTCTTTGAGCATCCCAACGCGGGCCTTTGCACGCCACGCACGTTCCTTGAGCGCTTGAACGCGCTGTTCAAGACGCCGCAAACGAAGGTTGACGGGAACATCATTGGCGTTAGGAACTGTGCCGCTTTGCGCGCTTGGATCCGCATCGCCCGTAGGAAGATCACCGGGAACGGCATCCCCACCGGGAACGGCATCCTCACCGGGAACGGCATCCGGTGAATCGGCAGGGCCTTCGCCTTCACCATCCGCAACAGGCGCTTCAACGCCAGCATCGGGCTGTGCGTATGCTGTGCTTGCAGCGAAAACCAAAGAGAAGGCAAAGAGAGTCAATAGAGCAGCTAGGCTGCATCGTGTAAGACGATTCATCGTGCGCATTGCATTTTTCCCGACGTCCACGAGTTTGTGGACCTGTCTAACCAAGCGTCCAACGAGAGATTTCTAGACTCCTCGCGAACGCAAATTCACTAGGAATATTTGTAACATCGCCGCTTTGGAGCGGCAAGAAGAGCACCCTAGTGGATCGCACACAGACAAGGAATCGGCCGCGTGGCCCAGATCATGTAACGGGATTAGCTCGGTGGAATCGCAGGCGTCTCAGAGAGCACATGCCAGGCCTTGGAAAGCACCTCATCCACACCTTCTCCTGTGACCGAACTCATCGTCATGATTTCGACCCCGCGCTCTTTGAAGCGCTCGCGAATCTCGTCCAGCGCTTCACGCGTCTCTGTGAGATCGATCTTGTTGAGCACAACGATCTGTTTCTTTTCAGCTAGGTGCGGCGCATAGCGGGCCAATTCTCGGTTGATTCGATCGAAATCGCCCTCGGGCTCACGCTCGGGGCCTGTGAAGACCGATGCCTCAACAATGTGAATGAGCACACGGGTCCGCTCAACGTGGCGAAGGAATTGGTGTCCTAGGCCAGCTCCATCCGAGGCACCTTCAATGAGCCCCGGGATGTCGGCGATCACCATTTGGCGTTCTGTGTCGAGCCGAACAACCCCCAAATTGGGAATGAGGGTTGTGAATGGATAGTCGGCAATCTTGGGTCGCGCCTTCGAAACCTTGGCGATGAACGTGCTCTTGCCCACGCTTGGGTATCCGAGCAGGCCGACGTCGGCCAAGAGCTTGAGCTCCAGGCGAAGTCCCTGTGAGGTCCCGGGAGTGCCATCTTCGGCCTCTTGCGGCGTTTGGTTCCAAGGCGAAGCGAAGTGAATATTGCCTCGTCCGCCCAATCCGCCCTGGGCGACTCGAACTTCATCACCGGCCTTGTCCAAGTCGGCAAGCAGCTCATCGCTCTCGAGATTGTAGACCATCGTCCCTGGCGGAACCTTGAGAATCAGGTCCTCTGCACCTTTGCCGTACTGGTCTTTGCCTCGGCCATCCTCACCTCGGCGTGCCTTGTACTCGCGCTTGAAGCGGAAATCGAGCAGGGTTGAAAGCTGTTCATCGGCTCGGAGAATGACACTTCCGCCATTGCCACCATCGCCTCCGGATGGCCCGCCTTTGGGGGTATGAGATTCGCGGCGAAACGCAGCGCAACCGTTTCCGCCGTCGCCGGCTTTCACGTATATCTTGACGTGGTCGATGAACTGCATGGCCGTACTCAGTGAGCGTGACCTCCTCTAACACAGCTTTCGCCGGAATTCTTCTACGAGTTTCGACAGTGCCAGCACTCCGTATGGCGGCCCCAGCGGTGCTCATTGTGCTTGTTGTTGCGTTTGGCTTTCACGGTGAGTCCACGCTTACATTACGCGAACTTGGAGGCTTGTATGTGGGTACGTCAGAGCTTCGAACCGGTGTGTTGGTGCTCTGGGCATTGGTGATGGCGCCCGCCGCTCGCCTTGCTTTGATGGCAGAGGGGCTCACCTATCTGCGCTGGTTGCCACTTCCCCGATCACTGATTCTCCTTCATTTTCTTGGCCTGTTGGCGCTCTTGCACCTAGTGCCCGTGATCCCTCTCTTTGTTGCTGGTTTTCCGGCAGAGGGGATCGGCATGTGGCTTGCCCTAACTGGGATCGCCACATGCCTCTTGCCAGGAACACGAGGATTTGCCGATCAGCTTTTGCGGCTGGTAGGAGCTGCCACTGTGGTTGCCGCGGTTCACCTTGGTGCCTGGACGCTGGCCATGGGCGTTGGGCTAGCGCTCGCGACTGTACGTGTGATGCGGGCGTGGCAAATCGCCCCCGAACACAGTCACTGGCGCAGCCAAAAACGATGGCTCTTTGGCGGTACTTGGCTTTCTCTTACAAGCGCTCAGCTGTTGCATGTCTGGCGAAGCGAAGCCGCAATGCTGTCGAGAACACTATTGATTTCCGCGCTCGGAATTTCTCTGATTCCGCTCGTCACGAAAGCGAACCAGGGCTACCTCTCCGAGGGTTCACTTCTCGTCACAAGCACACCGACGATTGCAGCGGTATCAATCATGCTTGCACTGGCGCTCAAGCGAGCCCGGCGGCAGCTCGATTGGGTCTTGCGATCGCTGGGAGTTTCTCTTACAAGCGAGCGTACCGTTTCTCTGGCACTCATTGTTACCGGAGGCGGCCTTGTAGCGCTGACGATGGGAGCTCTTGTCGCTGCCCCGGCATCACACATCGTGGCCTTGTTGGTTCATACGACAGCCTGTGCGCTGTTCGCGCTGGGCATCAGCTCACGCTCACAGGAGGAAATACGCAGCGTCAGCGCCACTTTGGCGATGGCGCTGTTTGCCATGTTCATCATTGGTCTGGGTGGACGTGTCATGCTTGGTGCCGAGCTCGGGATTGGGCTCCTCGTAGCAGGACGTGTGCTCTTGCGGGACGTAAGCGATGCTTGAGCTTCAGAATATTTCCAAACGACTTGGTCACACCCACGCCGTTCGTGAGATTTGCCTATCCGTCGAAGACGGGCAACGAGTGGCGATTTCTGGACCAAACGGAGCGGGTAAATCGACACTCTTGCGCATGATTGCTGGTGTAATCGAACCGGATCGAGGCTCGATTTTGTGGAACAGCGCTGATCTGAGAGGACCGCAACGTCGACATATTGGCTACGTACCAGAGGGCGCCAATCCTCCCGAGCACCTCTCCGTTGCTGAGCTGCTACACCTCATCGCCGCAACCAAGCAATGTGAGCCATGTAGCCGCACACTCGTGGAGCGACTTGAGGTCGTGCAGCTGCTTGGTGCTCGAATCTCCGAACTTTCCCTAGGACAGAGACGCAGGGCATGTTTGGCAGCAGCGCTCACGGGGAACCCAGAGTTGCTACTTCTCGATGAACCCACAAACGGACTCGATCCCAAAGCCATTGCCAATCTCGTAGAGATACTCACCGAAGATGATACCCGCACGGTGATCATGGTGACTCACGATCAGAACTTTGCTGAGGCGGTGGCAACGCGACGAATTGCGATGGAAGCTGGCCGAGCCTCGGAGGCACCCTAGAGTCAGGAGACGCCCGATCTGATGCTGTTCGTCTAGCAGTACGTGCGAGACAAGGACAAGAGAGCCTTCGATCCTGCAGAAACTCCAAGCAACGCAAAAAAGCCAGTACCCACTAGGGTCTGGCTTTCTGCGAAGATGATGCGGAGCCGATGGCTCCAAATCGGATTAGCTAGCAGGTACGACTGCTACGCGCTTCTTTGAGCGGCCGTAGCGTTGGAACTCAACCGTTCCGTCACAAAGCGCGAAGAGCGTCCAGTCTTTGCCGGTACCGACGTTATCGCCGGGGTAGATCTTGGTGCCGCACTGGCGAACAAGAATGTTGCCGGCCTTGACTGCTTGCCCACCTGCGCGCTTGACGCCGCGCATCTTTGGGTTGGAGTCACGACCGTTGCGGGTAGAACCCTGTCCTTTTTTATGTGCCATGATAAACCTCTATCTAAGCGTGTATTGCCCCTTATGGAGCAACCACCTCGTTGATCTTAATGGACGTGTAGAGCTGACGATGCCCGTATCGGCGTCGATAGTTCTGGCGGCGCTGGAGCTTAAAGACAATGACCTTTTGGTCTTTGCCTTGCTCAACGATTTCAGCTTTGACGCTGGCACCTTTGACCATGGGGCGACCAATTTCGAGCTTGTCTTCGTCGCTCACTAGGAGGACGTCCTCGAATTGGACTGAATCGCCATTCTCGCCTGGAAGCTTTTCCACGCTAAGGGTTTGGCCGGGTTCTACGCGGTATTGTTTACCGCCTGTTTGGATAACAGCGTACATCGCACTCTCCGCAAGGGTCTAAAATTAAGAATCGGCAGTCTAGTCGTGAGTGGGCTTGGGTCAAGCTATTTTCCTTGTGATCAGCAATCCGGATAGGTCTTTTAAGAAAAGCCACCTATGCATCAGTTCTGGTAGTTGCCACAGAACCCTGGTCTGGGTTCTCTGAAGGTTGCTACTTCCTCTGCAAACAGCTGCCAACTACCTGCAATTACGTATCTAGCCGAGCCCGTAGCAGCTGGTTCACCATCTTTGGGTTCGCTTTGCCACCTGTCGCCTTCATGACTTGGCCAACAAAGAAGCCCAACAGCTTCTGATTTCCCTCTCGGTAGCCCTGAACCTGCTTCGGGTTGTTGTCGAGCAGTTCATCCACAATCGCCTCCAAAGCACTGCTGTCAGTAATCTGCCCAAGCCCTTCCCGCTCAACGATGTCCTTTGCCTCGTCTGGACTCTCCATCATCCTCGCCAAGATCCCCTTCGCGATCTTGCCACTAATGGTGTCATCAGCGATCAGCTTCAGGAGCCCAGCTAGGCGAGCGGGCTCTAGGGGCGAATCGCCAATGCTCTTGCCAAGACGTCCAAGTTCCGCAAGCAGTGCGCCACTCACCCAGTTGGCTGCGAGCTTGGCGTTGCTCTTACCAAGAGACGCGAGGGTGGCATCGTAATATGCGAGCAACCTGCGCTCCGACGAAAGCTGCTCTGCATCGGCGGCAGCAAGGCCAAGCGCAATGAGTCGCGCACGAGCATCGAGAGGTAGCTCGGGCAGCTCGCTTCGAATCTGCTCGATCGTCGCATCGCTAACTTCGAGAGGTGGCAGGTCCGGATCGGGAAAATACCGATAGTCGAGCGCTTCTTCTTTGCCGCGCATGCTCCGCGAACGACCTGCATCCGCATCCCACAGCCGCGTCTCTTGCACAATCGTTTCACCAGCTTCGAGTGCGCGAATCTGGCGGGCAATTTCGTGTTCGATCGCCTGCTGCACAAACTTAAAGGAGTTGATGTTCTTTAGCTCGGTGCGGGTTCCAAACGCCTCTCGTCCACGGGGACGAATCGATACATTGGCATCACAGCGAAGGTGGCCCTTTTCCATGTCGCCCTCGGAAACGCCAAGGAAGCGCACGATCTGGCGCAAGCTGCGCATGTAGTCAGCGGCTTCGGTCGCCGAGCGGAGCACAGGCTCACTCACCACTTCGCACAGCGCAACGCCAGCACGGTTTAGATCGACGAGTGAGCGAGCACCGGCATGGTTGTTCTTGCCAGCGTCGTTCTCCAAGTGAATCCGCGTGAGGGCGATTTCCTTGCGGACGCCGTCTTCGAGAATTGGCACGGAGCCGCCAGCGCAGATTGGCTCGTCGTACTGCGAGATTTGGTAGCCTGCAGGCTGGTCTGGGTAGAAATAGTGTTTTCGCGCAAACCGCGAGTGTTTGGCGATTGTGCAGCCCAAGGCCAGACCTAGACGCATCGCAAGGCGCAAGCCTTCTTCGTTGAACACAGGAAGCGAGCCCGGAAGCGCAAGCACCGTTGGATCGGTGAGGCTGTTGGGGGCCGCCCCATATTGCACCGCCGATGCTGAGAAGGCCTTCGACTTTGTCGCGAGCTGAACGTGTACTTCCAGGCCGATGACCGCTTCCCACTTCTCGTTTGACAACATGGCGCTCATGGCTGGCCTCCGAAGTTTGGACGGCGGGTATGCCAGTCGGTTTGGCGTTGGTAGGCGGCAGCACACTGCAGAAGGGTTTCCTCTTGCATGGGAGCAGCGAGCAGTTGCAGCCCAATTGGCATTCCGCTGTCATCAAAACCGCAGTTCATACTCAGGCCCGGAAGTCCTGCGAGGTTGCAACTCAGCGTGAAGACGTCGGCTTTGTACATATCGATAGGAGTCTTCTTGGCGCCAAAGGGAAACGCGGTTGTAGGGGCCGTTGGAGAGGCAATCACATCGACCTCGGCGAAGGCCTTTCGAAAGTCGTCTGCAATGAGAGTGCGCACCTGCTGGGCCTTCTTGTAATAGGCATCGTAGTACCCTGCGCGAAGGGCAAACGTGCCCAGCATGATGCGGGTCTTAACTTCTGCACCAAACCCAGCGCCGCGGGTCTTCTCATACATATTCTGAAGCGCTTCTTCGTTGCCTTTGCGCTTGCCATAACGAACGCCATCAAAGCGGGCAAGGTTGGATGAAGCCTCTGCCGTTGCAAGCAGGTAGTAGGTTGGAAGCGAGTACCTCGTGTGCGGCAGAGAAATCCGCCGTACTTCGGCACCAGCGGATTCGAGTTCGGCAATGGCTGCAGCAACAGCTGCGCTTACGGCTGTGTCAACGTCTTCGCCCTCCATCTCCTTCGCGATGCCGATGACAAGCCCCTTGACGTCGCGCTTGCAAGCCGCTTGGTAGGCGGGCACAGGCTCGGTAGAACAGGTTGCATCCAAGATGTCGCCACCTGCGATCACTTCGAGCATGAGTGCGGCATCTTCGGCGCAGGTTGCCAATGGACCGATCTGGTCGAAGGAGGAAGCATAGGCAATGAGCCCATGCCGAGAGACCCGCCCGTACGTGGGTTTTAGGCCGACCAACCCACAAAACGAGGCGGGTTGACGAATCGATCCACCTGTATCTGTGCCGAGAGACATTGCGCATAGCGAAGCCGATACGGCAGCTGCACTGCCTCCGGAGGATCCACCTGGGACTCGGCCTAGATCCCATGGATTTTTGCAGGGCCTGAATGCCGAGTGCTCATTTGATGATCCCATCGCAAACTCGTCGAGGTTGAGTTTGCCCAGAATCACCGCCCCAGCACTGCGAAGTTTTCTTACGACCGAACCCTCGTAGGGCGGCACCCAACCTTCAAGGATCTTCGAGCCTGCTGTGGTTTCGAGACTCTCGGTAACAAGCAGATCCTTGAGCGCGATGGGCACACCTGCAAGCGGCCCCACCGAGTCCCCAGCACAAACCGCTGCGTCCACCGCATGGGCTTGTGCGCGTGCACCTTCATGATCAACTCGGAGGTACGAGCCAAGGTCAGCGTCGTTGGCGTCAATTCGGGCCAGATATGCATCACAAAGCTCTGTGGCGGAGACTGTCTTCTCTGCAATGCGCCTTGCTTGCTCGCTCGCGGATAGGCTCAGGAGTTCACTCATTTGTTGCTCCCCGGTGGAAGAATCGCGGGAACGTCAAAGCAATCTTCTGTGCGCTCTGGACTTGCTGCAAACACCTCTTCAACAGCAAGGCTCTCGCAAACCTCATCGCTTCGCAGATGCCCAATCGTGCCAAGAACGTGCGTCATTGGCTGGACGCCCGTCGTGTCCACCTCGGCCAAGGCATCCATATGCTCGAGAATGCTTTCCAGATCGCGCTTGAGCGTTTCGACCTCAGAGTCTGAAAGTGCCAGCCGTGAAAGCTCTCCCAAGCTGCGAATCTCTTCTTCGGTGACCCTGCTCATGGGCCGCGACGGTATCACTCCTGAGCCGCAAAGGTGCCACTGTGAGCGAAACCTGCCAACCGTCCTAGTTGCGAAATGGCGCAGGGCGCAAGAAAGTAGGTGAGAGGTTGCTATACTCCCTGCGCCCGCACTAGTGTCGAAGCCCTATCATGACCGCCACCGTCCTCATCAACACCGACGATTGCAAAGGCGAATACACGATGTTCGATCTTCGCTCCCTCGACGAAGATGGTGCAGTGTTGGATGGCCCGCTCTATCTCGAAATCGGCGAAACACTTGAGCTGCGCGTAGAGAAGGGCGACAAGAGCATCGAGATCTTGGCAAGAGTTCACGCTGTGGATGACAAAGAGCCGAGCATGGTTGTGCGTTTTGTTGAGAAGGACCCGAACCTAGCCGACTTCATCAAGTAGAAACGCATTCTCACTGACGGCAACACCTACGAGAAGGAGACGAGATGTCAGACGCACTGGAGATTCGACTTGCCAACGCAAGAGCTGCCCTTGAAGAAAAGGAGTGGCTAGGAGTGGCTAGCAGAGAAACTCGTGGAAACGGGTGAGGAGTCACGGAGGCTGGATGACCGCGTCGATGAGCTAGAAGCGGTAGCCAAAAAGGAGCAGGACGATGTGGACAGCCTTGAGGGCTTTGGGCTCCAGAGTGTCTCTGCATGCGATGATTGGTGGCAAAGAAGCAAAGCTTGAGAAGGAGCGCGGTGAGGCAATTGCGGCGAAGCTCAAGCTCGAGGCGGCAAGAGCCGAGCTGGCAGAGGTGCGACAACGCATTGCAAAGCTGCGACAACTCATCGAAGAACTCGGTGACGTAAACGCCGCTGATTGGTTTATCGACGGTTTGGCGGCCGACATTTTTGTACAAAGCAAGATCAGTGCGTCTTTGGAATCTGTCGAGAAAACCCAAATGCAAGTGCAAGGTGTGCTTGAGGAATTGAAGCCCAGCCAGAAGATGATCCAAGATGAACTCGTAGGTCTGAAAGCAACGATGCGAGAGATGTTGGAGGCGCAATCGCCAACGTTTCTCCTGTCGACGGCTGGGTGACGTGATTGCACCTAAGCCAGTTTGATGCCCCTAGCTCGCACCTTGATCTGGATGCGTTTCAACAAACGCACGATGAGCAGCGCAGTTTGCTGCAATGCCTGCGAGCTTTGGCATTGAATCGAGCGACATGGAAAACCCCTGAGCGTTGTAGATCTGCGGGTAGACGAAGATGTCCGCGAGACCAAAGCTATCGCCCAGGCAGTATGTGCCTGAGGTATCCGCAATGAGGCTCTCAATCGCCTGCAAGCCTCTCTCGATAGCCCCTACAGCCCAAGAGCGAGAGTCAGAGCCGCGCTCGTCAACACGTTCGAGAACGCGTATATTTTGGAGTGGCTGAATCCCCGCGTTTACCATCTCCGCGATTTGCCTGGCGCGAGCGCGCTGCCAAGGATCGGATGGCAAGAGTGCGGGCTCTGGGTGCTGCTCTTCAAGGTATTCGATGATGGCCATCGACTGTCCTAGGTACCGAGGTGTTGCGCCATCGGAGACCACAAGCGTAGGAACCTGTTTCATCGGATTTCGGGACTTGTAGTCTGGTTCGTCTTGGGCCATCCCAGCGCGCGAGATATCGACGAGCTCAAGCTCTACATCGAGATTCTTTGCTGCAAGGGCAGCGCGAACACGCCATGAACACGAGCTGCGCCAGTAGTGGTAGAGCTTCATGAATGAAACTCTAGTGCCAGATGCCTTGCTTTCGCCAATTGACGACTCGCAAAGTGTATCTCGCGTCCACCTTAGATTCGCAATAGGGACTCACGAGTGCCCCCAAGGAAGCGCGACTGCGACATCACCGAGAAGGATATTGGTTGAGATGTGGTTGGGGCCACTACTGGCACTCGCTAGCGACCGAAGAATCCCTTTTTCGATCCTTTTGGATCTCCGCCCGTATTGCCCTGCTCCCGAAGAACTCGTAGTTCGAGCTGAGCCTCGCGATGCTCTGGACTCATCTGCAATAGCTTTCGAAACGAGGAAATCGCTTCTTCATTGCGACCCAAGAGCTTCAGCAGTTTGGCGTGGTACAGGCGTGTCGTCACACTATTTGGACTCTTGAGAATTGCCGAAGACATCATACCCATCGCCTCGCCTTCGGCGGCATCGCGATCGCTTGCGTTGCAGTACATGGCCCATGCATAGAGAGACTGGTACTCACTCTCCTCGGGGCGAAGTTGGCAGGCCTTGGCAAACGCGTTTTCCGCCGTTCCGTACTGGTCTCTTCGAAGTGCCATCTCTCCGACGTGAAAGTGTTCTTCCGCTTCAAAGATGTTCTTCGCCAACTCCTCAGCTTTTGCCTGATCTGCCGCAAAGGCCTTCTCGCCACCTGCTGCGAGGATTTTCTTGTAGTGTGCAAGCTCCTTGGGGTTACTCAGAATTTTGAACGCCTTGTTGATTGCCGCAAAGACCGATTGAATTTCGGCTTGCATGCCTTCGACGCCTAGCGCTTGCAGGCGATCGGGGTGCAGCCGTCGGGCGAGTTGAAAGTAGGCTTTGCGCACAGCTGAGTCTGTTGCGCTCTCGGTAAGGCCAAGCACTTGATAGTGGCTGCCTTCCTCGCTCAAGATTCGGAGTTTTTCTGAAACTAGCGCGGTGGTTGTTTCTGCCTCGGCGCTCAGCGTCTTTTTCTTGGGACCTTCTTCTTCAACAAAACCCACACCCTTTACAGTTTCCTGCACACCGCTCAGTCTACGAGTTCGCTGTTTGGCGCCGGGCTTTCTCTGGGTCGCAGTTGGCTCTGGGGCTGGAACCGCAACTGCAGGCGGAGCAGCAGCTGCGGAGCTTTGATGAGAGCGATTGTCTTCGGCCCCGTATTGCACGTAGCTACAGGCGAGAAGGGAGTACACAACGCAGTTCGTGATGTGGGCGTCGAGTCCTGAAGATAGAAGGTCTGCGAGCGTCATAGGACGAGCCTGCAGACGCGCCAAGACATGTTGCTCGTATTCGCCAAAGCCAAAGGCTGGCAAGGCTGGAACAGCCTCTGGAGCGAGTGAAACCTGCCGATTGCCGAGAACGCTCAACTCCTTTGTGAGTCGCTCGAGCGAATAGTGGGTGCGCAGCCCAAAGTAGATGAGCCAACGCACATCGAGTGCAGGAAGTTCGGGGTCGTGGGCAATGGTCGGTTCGTTGTCGACGACAAACGTTGCGTCTGGCAGCGCAAAGATTCGAGCGGCCGAGCGCACCATGACGTGGTGCTTGAGCGTGACGCATTGCTGCGGGCTCAGATTGCCGAGCTTGGCAAGAAGCGCGATTGGATCTTGCTCACGATCCTCGGCCATTTTTTGCACGAAGATGCCGAGGATCGATGAGTTCACCAAGCGGTGGGTGAGGGCTTGACGTCCCAGAGAGTCGGCTGGCGATGCACTATGCGCGGCAACGATCTGTCCATTGGCCCAAACAACCTTGGTCTCACGGCGCTTATGCTGCATGACCAAATCGCCTGTGAAGCCCTTGCTGGCCAGGCTAAAGACCGTTCTTGCAAATGGCCGGTCGGTCACATGTCCGGATGCGACTTTCATGAAGCTCGCCTTTGCAGAACTGGCACGGTGGGCGCTGGCAGGACCGAGCGATATCCGCAGGCACACACGTTGCGGTTCGCTACAAGAAAGCCAAGTCGGAAGCTCGCTCCTCTCTTGTCGTTCATCGAGTCAACGCCTTGAGATTGCACAACCTAAGCATCCCTGGCGAACCCCTTCTTTGTCAATAATGTGCTCAGAAGGCGCCTTGCGCAGCCTCTTTCACAATGCTCGATGGAAGCACGAGTCGGCCCGTGAAACTGTCCCCTGTGAAGCCAACGCCAATAACGACAGGCTCGACGTCTTGCGTCGGACGAAGCGACTGCAGGCCGAGGAGATCAAATGCCAGCATGAAGCTCTCATTTAGGCTCTTGGACTGTGTGACTGCCTTTGAGAGCTGCGTGCCTTTGCCCGGCAATGCCCCGCTGCGTGCTGTTAGCGTTCGTGCGTTGGTCTTGGCCTTGGGACCAAAGGTCACCAAGAGTGTATCGGCGACAACACCAAAGAACGCACTCACACCCTTCTTGCCGTAGTCGGCCTTCAGCTTCTCTGTGGTGGGGGTGAGCTTGACTTCGTGCAGGCTTCCGGCGCGAGTCTTGATGGCGGCAAGCCGCAGTTTTCCCTTCATGCCATCGAGGTCAAAGTCCTTCTTACCCACGAGCCCAAGCAACGTGTCGACGAGCTGGCTGAGACCTTTACCGTCCGACAGTTCCATGCCGGCCACGAGCTCTCGTTCGGGAGCAATGTTGAGCGCCACACCCATTTCGCCATTGAGGCCACCGAGCTGGGCGGCAATTTGTGTGACGATGGGCTGGGCATTTGCTTCTCCAACCTTAACCAAGAGTGGAATGAATGCGCTTAAGTCCAGACGACCTGCCATGGCCATGGCCCATGGTCCGGTACCAAGGCGCTTGGTCATCGCAAACGACGAGGCGCGCTGCAGGTTTGTGAAGTCTTTTACTTCGCCGCCAAGACCTTTGCCAATCAGACGAATCGTGGCGGCTTGTGGATTGGCATCGATGTTCATGCTCAGGACTTCAATATTGGACATGATGGCCAGCATGACCTCAGCACCGATTCCGGCACCTTCGTTTGCCATCTGCCTTGTGAGCTGCTGGCGAACGGTATCTGCATGGGGGCCACTCATAATTTTTCCTAGGTGTAAATCCACCGTCGGGAGTTCGGGAACCTGGGCGCGAACCAAGTTAGAGAGGGCATATCCCCCAGCCTTGGTAAGTGCGTCAAAGCTGCCAATTGCGGCAAATCCATCGTGCAGCATGACCATGGTCTTGGTTCCCTGAAGCGACTCGGAGACCTCTGCCTCACTCGAAACTGTTGCAACGAGGACTGCTTGTTGATCATCGAGCATGATCACATAGAGCGGCTGGTTCATGTCCAGCCCGCGAAGACCGACGACACCGAGAATGCCTTCGATTTGCTGCATGAGCGTTTGTGGTGTGAGGAAGGCGGCCATTCCTGGCATCACAGCATCTACGAAGGTGCCAATTTGGGTGAGCTGCGCGTTGGGATTGCCAGCCGTCACAACCGCTGTAAGGCCGGCAGGGGCTTCGGCCGGTGTTGAGGGCACCGCGGGCAGCTTTGGAATGACCGGCTCGCCAACAGCGATGGTTGCTGCTTGGTCCTGCGTGGTCGCCGTGTCCGCGGGAGTCTTTGGGTCGCTCGGACCACCGCAAGCGGCGAGACTAAGAGATAGGGCGAGTAGGAGGGTCTTGCTTGCGTTGTTCATTGCGATTTTCTTCAGGCTTGGGTTTGGTGTCCCGACGGAGTACGTGACACTAGAGACACTAGTCTCGATTGGCAAATTCACTGGCGAAGTCGGCAAAGAAGGCACTGAGTTCCTCCGCCTCAACAGGCGCTTCCATTTCGTTGACGATGTTGCGCTCGGTCACAAGTTCTTCGGGGATTTCCATAAGAAATCTGGAGGGGGTGCGAGGAATGGGCTTGCCGCGCAAGACCCGCACCACGCTGCGAGAGACGTATAGCTCTTGTTGGGCCCGGGTGATTCCCACATAGGCCAGGCGACGCTCCTCACCAACATCTGGCACGTGTTCGCCAGTGGAAATGTCGGCCGCGGTCGGCATGAGGGTGCGAGCGTGCGGCAAGATCTCTTCCTCCCAGCCAATCAGGAAAACCACCGGGAATTCCAGGCCTTTAGAGCCATGCAGGGTCGTGAGCGTCACGCAATTGCCAACTTCTTCGGCGCCCTCATTGTCCGCGCCATCCAAGCTGAGCAGCCGCAAAAACTCCACCAGGGAATCGCGCCCAGAGGCTCGCTCTTGCTGCCGCTCAAGTGACCGCAGCAGACTCTCGATATTGTCGATCCGCTTTTGGGCCGCCTTGAAGTTGGGTGAGGCTTTTTGGATGTCGTCGATGAGCCCGATGTTCTCGATGAGGCCACGAGTGAGCGCCACAACGTTGCCCCCTCGTTCAATCTCAATGCCGAGCCGATTAACCACCTCAGTAAAGTTCGCCACCGATCGCTTGATGCCGGGTCGAATGCCGTCGAGCTCTTGAATTCTGGCGAGGCCATTCCAAAGCGGCATGCGTTGCGCGGCGCACCACGATGTGAGTCGTTGGATTGTGCCGCCACCAATTCCGCGCGCCGGGTAGTTCACAACTCTTCTTAGGGCAATTTCGTCACGAGGATTTAGTGCGACACGCAAGTAGGCAATGACATCTTTGACTTCTCGACGCTCGAAGAACTGCTGGCCACCAAACATCACATAGGGAATCTGGCGTTCGCGGAATTCTTCTTCGATGAGCTTTGCCTGTTTGTTCGACCGGTAGAGAACGGCGAAGTCTTTGTACGGCCGCTGCTGAGATTCTTTGAGGTTGATAATCTCCTGCGCGACAAACCTCGCTTCGACGTTTGCATCGTCGGCAATGGCATGGGTAATTGGAGTGCCCGGCTTCATGGCGCTCCACAGAGTTTTTCCGTAGCGATCGGTGTTGTTGCCAATCACCGCATTGGCAGCCTCTAGAATGTTGGGCGTCGAGCGATAATTTTGCTCAAGCTTGACGATTTTGGCACCTGGGAACATCTTCCCGAAACCGAGGATATTGCCAGTGTCGGCTCCACGCCAGCTGTAGATCGACTGATCATCATCACCCACAACGCAGAGATTCTTGTGCTTCTCGATGAGCGCCCGAATCATCATGAGCTGTGCTCTGTTGGTATCCTGATACTCGTCGACCAGAAGATAGCGGAACTTCGAGGCCCAGCGATCGCGCACATCACGATTGCGATTGAAGAGGTTAACGACTTCTGTAATGAGGTCGTCAAAGTCAACGGCGGCAAAATTGTGCAAGGCCGACTGGTACTTGCCATAGACCTCGGCTGTTATCTCATCGTAGTCATCAAAATTTGCCGGTGAGAATTCTTCTGGTGAGATAAACGCATTCTTAGCAAGCGAGATGCGTGTCAAGATCGACTTTACATCGTACTTTCGATCGCCGTCGCGGAGACGGCGCAAGATCTCTCGAAGCACTCCAAGCTGATCGGAGGTATCGTAGATAACAAAGCCTCGGGGAAACCCCATCGCCTTTCGCTCTTGCTTGAGAATGCTTAAGCCGAGCGAGTGAAAGGTGCCCATGGTGAGCTGGCTCGCTTGGCGTTTGTCGCTGAGCAAGGCCGCCACACGCTCACGCATCTCGGCAGCGGCTTTGTTGGTAAACGTGAGCGCCGCAATGTGCCGCGGATCGACGCCCTGCTTTAGCAGCTGCGCAATCCGGAACGTAATGACGCGGGTCTTGCCGGAGCCCGCACCAGCAAGCACCAAGAGGGGGCCCGTGCCATGAGTGACTGCATCGCGTTGGGGAGTATTGAGGGTGGCCAGATCCATCGAGTTCGCACTTACATCCGGCAGTCCGGAGGTCCGAACGCTAATGGGAGCGACCTTTCCCTGTAAAGGGGTCTGGCGAGAGACAGGCCATCGAGTCGAGAAATGCTGTAGATCTGCTCGTCTTCCGGGCACGAACCCAAGGTGGTGACAGAACAAGGCGTCCATCGAGCATTGCAAGAATCCGCTCTCGGCAACGAACAAAGGTGCCGAGAATTCTCGCGCTGCGATGCGCCCAACAAGACGCGGGAGTGACAAGCCCAGCTCATGCGCGCTTTGCTACGCTTGGATCGAGGACCAACAGTTTGGCGGCTAGATATCGAGCGAGGAAAATGCTCCAGCATGTGGCACTGCTGGAGACGGTTCATTTTCGCCGTGGATATGAGCTTCCCATGCGCAATCTCGTTGAGATGTTTCAGGACGCCGGCTGTGAAAACGTGAGGGCACACTCGCAGAGCGATAGCCTAGTCTTCTCAGCTGGCCGAATCTTGGCGAGCCGAGCGCCTGACATCGTCACGAATCGGTTCGCAAGAGAGCACGACGTCGCAGTGTCCATGATGATTCGTTCGCTTGATGAATTACGAGCACTGGCGGGGGCAAACCCTTTTCTCTCCAAAGAATCAGAAAAACTCCAACTGATGTTTCTCGCTGACGCGCCCGATCTAAGCCGTGTTGCCGAACTCGACACGAAGTGTGCTTCACCCGGCGCATTTGCACTCTGTGGAGCCAACATCTTCCTCTACGTACCGGACCCTCGGGCTCAATCGATCCTCAATGCCAGCTATTTTGATGTGGCACTCGAAACAACCAGCATCATGCGCGACTGGGATAGCGTTCAAGCCCTTGTGGCGATGGGTGAAATGGGTCCTTGACAAGACGCAACCGAGATCGCTTTCCAGCAATTCTCGATGCGACAAGAGCCCTCTTTGGCTCCTGGCGC
Organism: Kofleriaceae bacterium; assembly: GCA_024762925.1. Lineage (GTDB taxonomy): Bacteria > Myxococcota_A > Polyangia > Haliangiales > Haliangiaceae > NORP324. The sequence goes on from JANTGM010000007.1 coordinate 80,648, forward strand.
ATCACTGACATCGCGATTCGAAGAGTAGCGACAAAGAGATTCAGTGGAGGCGAGCTGGTGGTTCTGAAGCGGTTGTTCGGGTTGCACCAGTCTGTGCGCCCCTCGGCCTCAAGCGCGTTTGAAGCCAAGAGAGTCGCATGTCGAGCAGGCGACAAGGCGGCCGACTGGTGGCTCTGATACATGGCGAAGTTCGCGACTGAGACCGTGGTTTAGGCAATTGGAGCAAAGAACCCCAGCCGCCTCTCCAAGCGCAAGCGCAGGGGCACCGCGGTTTAGCTCCTTGAGCGAAGGCATCTGCGTGCTGCCTTCTAAAGAAGCGCCCCGCCGCAAGGACTCAACATCGGCCAGAGCTTGCTGGTGCAGTGCCATGAGCCGACGAATCTCCTTCTTTAAGGATGCATTCACCTTGCGCAACATCTGAAGTTCAGAGGATTCCTTGCATTCAAGGTCGGTCTCGAGAGCCTGAATGCGGGCCAGAGCCGCACTGAGTTGGTCTCGATAGCTCATGCGCTTCATCGTCTCATGAGCGGCCTGGGGCGAGCCACAAAGGGGATCTCACGAGCAAAGCCAGGTAGAATGCTTGGGATGGACTCGCTGGAGAACACTCGATACGAGTCGCTACTCGTTGAACTCAAAGAGGAATTCCCTCGTTTCCGGCTCATCCACAAGAGCCAGAGCGGCTTCCAGAAGCTAATTCACAATGCGCTCAAAGTCATAACCTTTGGGCAAATGCGCACCTACCTGAGCCAGTACCACACAACGCTCGGGCAGCGCATTTACGTACCCAACTCATGGGAGGAGACGAGCGAGAACTCCCGGTATGTCACGCTCTGCCATGAACGCATTCACATGCGGCAGTTTCGCAAGTTCACCTGGCCGGGCATGACCTTGCTCTACCTCCTGGTCCCCTTCCCCATGGGCATCGCCTATTTCCGGGCGCGTTTTGAGATGCAAGCCTACGCAGAATCGATACGAGCCGCCGCCGAAGTTTGGGGCGCAGAGTATGTGCAAGACAACGACTACAAGGACTATTTGCTCTCGCAATTTACCGGAGCGTCCTATGGCTGGATGTGGCCCTATCGCGGCAAGCTTGAGCGCTGGTATCAGCGGGCGCTCGAAGCGGCGGTCGGAGAACCCGCGGAACCGAATGTATGAGTACACGTCGTTCAGAAATTACGAGAACCACCAAGGAGACCCAGATCGTCTTAGCGCTGGATCTAGATCCGGATCTCGCAAGCGATCCCGAATCGAAGGTCGAAACTCCGGTTCCCTTTCTCACCCACATGCTCGAGGCCTTTGCGCGCCATGGAGTCTTTGGGCTGCAGGTGCATGCAGAAGGCGACGTCGAAGTCGATCCACACCACACCGTCGAAGATGTTGGCCTATGTCTTGGAGCGGCGTTTAAGGAGGCGCTTGGCGACCGTGCTGGCATTCGGCGCTATGGCTCCGCGACGATCCCCATGGACGACACGCTTGTTACCTCGGCAGTCGATTTCTGCGGGAGGCCAGCATTCGTTTGGAACGTTGAAGGGCTCGATGGACGCATCGTGGGTACCTTTGATTGCTCTTTGGCCCACGAGTTTTGGGCGGCGTTTACCACCCGAGCCGAATGCAACTTGCACGTGCTCCTGCACCATGGCCAAAACCCGCATCACATCATCGAGGCGATTTTCAAAGCCTGTGCGCGTGCAGCTGACGCTGCTGTGGCCGTTGACCTTCGGCTCAAGGGTGCTGTGCCATCGACAAAGGGCACTCTTACTACCTAGTGCGCGATTCATGAATATAGAAGGCGCTCACTCATCTTCTCGCCCCCTGGACAGACTGGCTCAGCCAGTCTTCTTCGTTGTTCATCGGTCGCTTGCCCTCGCATGGCAGACTTCGCCCTCAGACCGCTAAACGCCGAGAGCGAAAGCGAGGTCGCCTTGGTCGCCGAGCGCATGCGCCTCACTCTGATGGAGGTCGTTGGCAGTGAAGAGGGACGCACCATGTACAGCATGGAGTGGCTCGTCGCTCGTGTGCGTTGGCATCTCGACGCCGAGAATTGCACCGGCGCCGTCTTTGTTGCACAGAGCGCGAATGAGGTTGTTGGGCACACCATTGTTCGCGTTGAGAAGGGCGAGGGCGATGCTATCGGACTCTTCTCAACCACCTACGTAGCCAAGTGGGCCAGGCGCCGAGGCATTGCCAATGCCCTCATTGAAGCAGGCGAGAGCTGGATGCGAAAACAGGGAATGCACTGTGCCGCAACCCATACCTCCGAGAGCAACACACCTCTCATTCGCCTCTACGAAAAACACCAATACTCCATTGCCCTGCGCGATGCGGAGAGCAAGATGATACGCCTGGAAAAATCGCTTTAGCGCAGCTCATGGGCAGAGCTTGAGCAAAGTGCAGATTTGCTTTGAGGCCCACACAACTACGAACGCCGGCGGTTTCCGCCCGAGCGCGGGCCGCGACCTTTCCCGCCACTGCGACGTGGTGGCGCTTTGAGGCCCTTGAGACTGTCGGGCACCTCACAGCTCTTGGCGGCATCCATCAACTCGACGATACTGCGCTCTAGGGCCTCCATGAAGGGCTTGTAGGTGGCTTGTCGGTTTGCGATGTCGCCCAGTTGCCGCTCCCAGTGTGCCGTCATGTCTGGGTAGGCGGCGGAGTTTGGCAGTGCAAAGACGAGCCCGCGACCAGCAGCCGTTGCGTGGATGTTCTTGGCCTTTCGATGAAGAAGACTCCGACGAAAGAGCCCCTCGAGAATGCTCGAGCGAGTAGCCTCGGTGCCAAGGCCATCCGTATCCTTAAGAATTTTTCGCAGCTTCGCATCCGATACAAAGCGGGCGATTCCCGTCATGGCTTGCAGCAGGGTTGCTTCGGTAAAGGGCTTTGGGGGCTCGGTCTTCTTGTCCAAGATTTTGCCCTCTCGACACGTGAGTTCGGCGCCTCTTGGCAACGGGGGAACAACAGAAGTTGCATCGGCATCGGCTGAACGTTTCCCACCAAGCAGGTTTCGCCATCCAGGCTCCTTGAGCAGCCTGCCTTTTGCAATGAAGGTTCCGCCAGCGATGACAAAGATCAGCTTGCCAAGTGCGTAGACCGCTGGCGGGTAGAACTGCATGAGATACTGCCGTGCGATAAGCTCGTAGATCTTGCGTTCCGGATCAGAGAATCGCGCGGCGTTGGATGGTGTTGGAATGATGGCGTGGTGCGCTGAGACCTTTCGGTCATCCCAAGCTTTTGTTCGAAGTGTGGGATTGCTCTGTGCTGCCGCCTTGGAGAGTGTCGGAGCAGACGTTGCAATCGCGGCAATCACCTGAGGGGCGGCAGCAAAGTGCTCCTCTGGCAAGTAGCGACAATCCGACCTGGGATAGGTTATCGCCTTGTGCTTCTCATAGAGGCTTTGGCAAGCGGAGAGAACCTGCGCAGCCGTCATGCCATAGCGCTTGGCGGCATCGATTTGCAGAGCTGATAGTGAGTAAGGAAGCGGCGGGGCCTGGCGAACATCCTTGTGCTCCGACTCAGTAATTTTCGCAGGCTGATTCTTGATGCGTGACACCACATTCTCGGCCAAGGGCCGGTGCAAGACACGACCCTCCTCATCTTGAAATGGTGCACATGCCTCGCTCGGTTTCCACCGTGCCTGAATGTCCTTGCCTTCGTGAGGAATGAGCGCGTCCACTTCGTAGTAGGGCTTGGACACGAAGGATCTGATTTCTTCGTCGCGACGCACCACCAGGCCAAGGACGGGAGTCTGCACTCGACCAACCGAGAGCACGCCATCGTAACCGGCTCGCTGGCCAAGCAAGGTGTAGGCGCGGCTCATGTTCATGCCATAGAGCCAGTCCGCACGCGACCGGGCCAAGGCAGATACCGAGAGCGGAGCGAAGTCTCGATTGGGGCGCATGCTTGCGAGCGATCGGCGAACTGCAGCTGGATTGAGATCGCGAATGAGCAGGCGCTCGATGGTGCTGCGTTTTGCCTTGGGATAACCAACATGGTCGATGACTTCGTCGACAAGAAGCTGGCCCTCGCGGTCTGGATCGCCGGCATGCACAACCGGCGGAGCCTTTGCCAACAGCTTGCGAATCACCGCCAACTGCTTGCGAGCCGAAGAGCGAGGAGCCAACCGCCACGTTGTTGGAACGATGGGCAGGTCGGATAGGCTCCAACGTTTGTAGCGCTCATCGTAGGCGTCGGGCGGCACCTGCTCGAGCAAGTGCCCAATGCACCAAGTCACCACATCGCCATCGCCAACTTCGATATAGCCCTCGCGCGGGTGATGAGGCTTGGGCAAGACCGCAGCGATGGCACGCCCCAAGCTGGGTTTCTCGGCAATGTAGACGCGGCCCATACGGCAACCGTAGCGCATGCCTCTGATCCTGCGGAGACAACCCGAGAGGACTACGGCGACGGATCGGATGCAAGACGCGAAAAGATTAGGCTATCGCGTACGCCAATGTGCGTCTCCCAGGTCGCGCGCAAGTGCCCCTCGTAGGAAAAGCCCAGCGCCTTGATGGCAGCGACCGACCGTTCGTTGTCCGGGTCAATATCGGCGGAGAGGCGCCTCACCTCACGAGTCTCGAAAGCGTGTGCGATGACTCGACGAACCGCTTCCCGCGCGACTCCACGCCCTTGCGCATCGGGTCGCAGAATGTACCCAATCTCGGCTTCCTTCTTGTTCTTGTACATGAGGATTACCCACCCCAACGCGTCCGTTGTATCCGCCGTCGCAGTGATGGCGAAACACTCGATTCCCTTTGGGTCGACATTCCATTTCATGTACTCACGCACCGCATCCACGCTCTCAATAGGCCCCCGGCTCCAGTAGCGCATGTTGCCGTCATCCATGAGAGCTGGTGCCATCGCTTCGGCATCAGCGAGCTTTAGGGGACGCATGGTCAAGCGATCGGTGGTGAGAGTAGGAACGAGATACGGCTCCTTATCACCCTTGCGAAGATCTCTTACACTTGTCAGAACAACTTCCTGCAATCGCTCCTCGACGCAGTCTTTCATAATCTGTGAAGCGCTTCCTCTAAGCCAGCTTGTGTCGCCAAAGCACGCGTCACGACTGGCAGCGGATGGCCAACGGGCATGCGAGACAAAGCTGCCATCGGCATCTCGGAATAGCTCCGCACCACCGCTGCCACAACGTGCGCGGATCTGATGGGTGACATCTGCCCAAGCTGCTTCAAACTCCGCTTCCCGGCCACCCTTGATCCGCCAGCGATAGACAATCGTGTGGTGCATTGCGTTCCATTCTTGCTGAGGGCGCGGATCGGAGCAAGCTCGGGTAGACTGCGCCCATGAGAAGCATCCTCCTTATGGCAACTCTGGCGCTTGCGTGTGGTGGCGAGCAAAACAAACCGGCCGAAACAGCCCCTGCGCCGGCCGTTGAAACCGATCTGCCGGCAGAGCCTGTGGAAGCAACCACCGATGCAGCTGCGGCGCCAAGTGAAGACTGTGTTTCTAAGTGCGTAGCGTCGAGGCAAATGCAGGCCACCTCGCCCGACCAAATCCAGCGGGATTGCGAAGCTCGCTGTGCGAGCGCTCCACCGATCGAGGCGCCCCCATCGGACACCAATCCTCAGTAGCAGCGGTCCCAGCCGTGCTATGACCGCCCCATGGCGACGGTTGTAATCGATTCGGGCTCCGGCAATCTGCGGTCGGTGCACCGAGCTCTCGAAGCGGCCGGTTGCGTACCAGAGTGTACTGCGGATCCAGACGTTGTGCGCAGGGCCGACCGCATCGTGGTCCCGGGCCAAGGCGCATTTGGCGACTGCGTTCACAACCTCGAAAACCATGGGATGCGTGAAGCGATCATCGAGGCGGCCAACTCGGGGACTCCGTATCTTGGCATCTGCCTTGGACTGCAGATTCTCTTTGCTAGCAGTGAGGAGAGCGAGGGCCAGGGTTTGGGGCTGTTGGATGGTGATGTACAGCGGTTCGCACCAGACGTTGGCAAGGTGCCTCACATGGGTTGGAACTCAGTGACTTGGGAGAATTCTGAAAGTCGTGACCCAATTCTTGAGGGGATTCCACAAGAGACCTATTTCTATTTCACCCACTCGTATCATGTCGAACCAACCGATTCGAATGTGATCGCACTACGCTGTCACTACGGACACGACTTTGTTGCCGCCATCCGCAGCGAGAATCTCTTTGCTTGCCAGTTTCATCCCGAGAAGAGCCAGGGCGCGGGTATCGCTCTGCTCGCAAACTTTCTGAAAGCCTAAGCCGTGCTCATCATCCCAGCCATTGACATCCTTGAAGGCCAAGCCGTCCGACTTGAGAAGGGCCAGCGCGAGCGCGTTACGATCTTTAGCGACAATCCAATCGAGCTCATCGAGGAATTCGTGAGCCAAGGCGCGCAGCGCATTCACATTGTCGATCTCGATGGCGCCTTTTCCGGAGAACGACGCCACTCAGAGATTATCGCAGAGCTTTGTAACGAGAGTCGCGTGCCTGTCGAAGTTGGTGGTGGCATCCGCAGCATCCAGGCACTCAATGGGTGTTTTTCTGATGGAGCCAGGTTTGCGGTTCTGGGAACTGCAGCAATCAAGTCACCTCTCTTTGTCGAGCAGGCCTGCAAGAGCAATCCTGGTCGGGTCATCGTTGCGGTCGACGCCAAGGACGGCATGGTTGCGGTGGAAGGTTGGGTGGAGACCAGCACGGTTAGCGCCACGGATTTGGGCCAGCAAGCCGCCTCTTGGGGAGCGGCCGCACTGCTCTACACCGATGTGAGTCGCGACGGCATGCACACTGGACCCAATGTCGAAGCCACAGCCGAGCTGCACAAAGCCTGTGGAATTCCGGTCATCGCATCGGGCGGCATTTCAAGTCTCGACGACATCGCCGCGCTCAAGGAGGCAGGCATCGAGATGGCAGTGGTTGGCCGAGCCATCTACGACGAGCACTTCACGGTTGCTCAGGCCATCGAGGTTGCAACCTAGCCATGCTCGCAAAACGCATCATTCCCTGCTTGGATGTCAAAGATGGCCGGGTGGTCAAAGGCATCAACTTTGTAGAGCTTCGCGATGCTGGAGATCCTGTCGAGCAAGCAACCGTCTACGACGCCCAAGGCGCCGACGAGATTTGCTTCTTGGACATCTCTGCATCCCCAGAGGGCAAGGCCACGATTCTCGACATCGTAAGACACACAGCCGATTGCGTCTTTGTTCCGCTCACTGTTGGTGGGGGAGTGCGGACGGTGGACGATTGTAGAAAGCTGCTTGAGGCTGGTGCCGACAAGGTTGCCATCAACACTGCTGCCACTCGCCGACCCGAACTCATTTCCGAGGCAGCAAAGCGTTTTGGCTCGCAAGCAATCGTAGTTGCGGTCGACGCTAAGAAAACTCCTGATGGTCGGTATGAAATCTACAGCCACGGCGGACGAACTCCCGAAGGACTTGACGGCCTCGAGTGGTGCAAACAGATGGCTGACATGGGCGCGGGCGAACTCTTGCTCACTTCGATGGATCGAGACGGCACACGCCAGGGATACGAACTCGAACTCACCAGGCTCATCGTCGATGCAGTCCCAATTCCCGTGATTGCCTCAGGTGGGGTTGGCGTTCTTGACCATATGACCGAGGGACTCACAACGGGCGGTGCCGATGCGGTTTTGGCGGCATCTATCTTTCACTACGGCGAACACACAATTGGCGAAGCAAAAGCGCATTTGCGAGCTGCTGGCGTGCCAATTCGAGAGCCATGGAACGCATCATGAGCGAGATACTATGAACAAGTTAGAGATCAAGTGGGACGACAAGGGGCTCGTGCCTGCAGTCGTTCAACACCACGAGAGCTATGCGGTCCTCATGTTGGCCTACATGAATCAAGAGGCGCTCACCAAGACGCTTGAAACCGGGACCGTGCACTTCTTCTCGAGGTCGCGGCAGAGCCTTTGGAAGAAGGGTGAGACATCGGGCAACATGCTTGGCCTTGTCGACATGCGCATCGATTGCGACTCTGATGCCATCATCGTGCTCGCCAACCCCGTTGGGCCCACGTGCCACACCGGCACGCAATCGTGCTTCTTTAAGGAAATCGACCCTGCCACCGCTTCCGTCACAAACGAAGATCAGGGGCCTACGGGTGCCCGCTCCGCCATTGTTGACAAGCTCTTTGACGTGCTCTGTGAGCGCCGTGACGAGTCCGACCCGGCCAAGAGCTACACACGTTCGCTCCTCGACAAAGGCTTTCCCAAGATCGAAGAGAAGATTTTCGAAGAGTCGGGAGAACTCTTAGAGGTCTTGGCCAAGGGTGAGGAGAGCGACGTTGTGCACGAAAGTGCCGATTTGCTCTTCCACATGCTTGTGGGCCTCTGTGCACGTGGCATAGAAATCGATGCCCTCTGGGACGAATTTGATAGGCGCTTTGGTGTAAGTGGGCACGAAGAGAAGGCTGCGCGCAAGAAGAAATGATCACAGAGTTTTTCCAACCCGGAGGCACGCTGCAGGCGGGTCTTGATGGCTATGAGGAGCGCCCGGAGCAAGAGCGCATGGCGCAAGCTGTGGCCGATGCACTTGCCGATGGCACAAGCCTTCTCGTCGAGGCCGGAACGGGAACCGGAAAGTCGCTGGCCTACCTGGTGCCAGCACTGCAAAGTGAGCAGCGGGTAGTCATCTCTACCGGAACCCGTTCGCTACAAGACCAGCTTCTGCACAAAGACCTTCCGGTGCTGCAGCGCATTGTGGGACACCCATTTGTGGCCGTCCCACTCAAGGGCACGAGCAACTACCTATGTCGTCGCAAGTTTGCGGCGTATCTCGGCACGGCACCAAAGGAGAGTCCTAGCTGGGATGCACTTCGCGAGTGGGCACTAACTACCGAAGTGGGCGATCGCGCAGAACTCTCCTCTCTTGCTGAGAATGCGGATATCTGGGCACAAGTGACAACCGGCCCCGAATCGCGGCTTGGATCTCGCTGCCCGTATTACGAGAGTTGCTTTGTCACCAAGGCAAGGCGTCGCGCCGAGAAGGCTGACCTCGTTGTCGTAAATCATCACCTGTTTTTCTCGGACCTCGCGCTTCGCAAAGAGCATCCTGGTGCACGTGTACTTCCCGAATACGATGCCGTTGTCTTTGATGAAGCGCATGGGCTTGAAGAGGTAATGACCGAGCACTTTGGGGTCGAACTCTCGTCGCCGCGCCTTGAGCACCTTCTACGAGATTGGCGCGGTCACCTTCGAGACGACCCGGGCTCAAGCCAGAATCCGTGGATGCCGAGACGGGGCGACCAACTTGTGATGGATACGGCCAACGCCGCCCAGCGCTTCTTTGCGCAGGTACGACGAAGACTGGCCGCGGATGCGATGAAGAGCGAAGGCGAACGGTTTGCCCTTCCAGAAGATCTGATTGACGAACCCCTCAAGGCACTGTGGCTCGAACTCGATGAAGCGCTTGAGGAACTCTACGCCCACGGCAACCTTGGAGCGGAGTGTCTTCGAGATGATGGCCACGAGGAGAAGGGCGAGGAGCTAAGAATTCTCGCCAATCGCTGCACACGGCTGCGAAATGACTTGGCGGCGATTGCTGACCGAAGCCCAGGTCGCGGCGACTTTGTCTTTTGGGGACGATTGCGCGGTCAGGGCGTGGCGTTGGCGGCGTCCCCTGTTGGCGTTGAAGGCGTAATTTCAGAAGAACTCTTACCCAACGTCGGGTCGCTAGTCTTCACATCGGCGACGCTCAGCGCGGGCGGGCACTTTCGCCACATTCGCGAACGACTCGGCCTTGGCCCAGATAGCACAGAAGACTTGCGGGTCGAATCTCCTTTCAACTACCAAGAGCAGTGCCTTCTCTATTTGCCGCGAGACATGCCTGATCCCAGAGATCAGGACACCCAAGCCGAGCGCTTCTCGCGAATGGCAAAGCTCTTAGCCCTCACCAATGGCCACGCATTTGTGCTCTTCACAAGCTATCGGGCGATGAAGCAGTGCCATCAGGCGCTCAAAGCGACGGCAGAGTTTCCGTTTCTGTTGCAAGGGGAAGCGCCCAGGCAAGCGCTTCTAGACACCTTCCGCAACACACCCCGGTCGGTGCTCTTTGCCACCGGCAGCTTCTGGGAGGGTGTCGATGTTCCTGGGGAAGCTCTGTGTCATGTGCTCATCGACAAGTTGCCGTTCGAGGTACCAACCGATCCGCTGAACGAAGCCCGGATGGCCCGGCTCGAGGCGGAGGGCGCTTCAGCCTTTGACCACTATCAACTGCCCCGCGCTGCAATTGCCTTCCGTCAGGGCTTTGGTCGACTCATTCGTCGCAAAGGCGATCGGGGCATTGTCTCTGTGCTAGATCCACGTATTGTGACCAAGCGCTATGGTCGCTTCTTTCTCGATAGTCTGCCACAAACCGCTCGCACAAGCTCCTTGGAGCAAGTGCGTCGATGGTGGGAAAAGCCGAGGACTACGCCATGAGTGACGAGCTGTCGATCGCCTTGGTTGTGCTCTCCTACTTCATGGGGTCGATTCCCTTTGGGCTGCTGATTGGCAAGAAGATGGGAGTCGATGTTCGGGGCGTTGGAAGCGGGAATATTGGGGCGACGAACGTGGCGCGCAACCTCGGCAAAAAGGTTGGTGCGCTCGTGCTGCTTCTTGATGCGCTCAAGGCGGCCATTCCGACATTTGCGGCCAAGATGCTAGTTAGCCGTGGCGAGCTATCGCTGGAGTTCCTAGCGCTCGTAGCCATAGCCGCTATCATTGGCCACTGCTATCCGGTTTGGCTGAAGTTTCGCGGAGGCAAGGGGGTTGCCACATCTCTTGGGGTTTTTCTGGTTATCGACCCATCGCTAGCAGGGATTGGGGTGGCGATCTTTGCCGTGCTCTACCTCGCATTTCGAACCGCCTCGATCGGATCGATAAGCGCAGCAGTCGCGTTTCCTGTGCTTCTCTGGCTATTTGAGCGCCCCCTGCCGCTTGTGCAACTTGGCATTGTGGGCGCAGTGATTATCGTCGTTAAGCACCGCAGCAACATTCTTCGCGTCTTTCGAGGCGAGGAAAATCGCGTCTAGATTCGCGAGACGATTCGCGGGTCTCGGGCGCTGCATGGAGATATTCCTACGAAGAATTCGGATACTAAGACGGAGTTACCACAACTCACAGGACTGCTGCGCAACCGCCGGATCCGCAAGCAGTTGGGCCAACGTTGGAGCGTGATTGGTCCACTGAAACTTCCCTCCGAAGAGCTCTTGCAGCGGCCGAAGAACGAAGGCTCGCTGAGACATTCTGGGATGAGGAACACGTAGCCCCGGCTGATCCCGCATATGGCCCGCATGCAAGAGCAAATCGAGATCGAGAGTACGGGCGCCACCAACAACGGTGCGTTCGCGACCATGAGAGTGTTCGAGTTCTTGCAACAGCGCAAGGGCAGCCTCGGGACTTGGAAGCGAGGTTGGCCACCATGCAGCAACCGCGTTGAGATAGTTAGGTTGACTTGCAACCGGCCCAACTGGGGCAGTGAGGTAGTGGGACGACACCAGGGCTTGGCCCCAAACCTTGGAAATTGTCTCAATGACGGCACGAAAACGCTCGGCAACCGCGATGGGCCCGCCAAGGTTCCCACCGAGCCCTACAACCAACGCTGCATGGGGAGACTTGCTCACGAGCGCGCCATCACGGGGTTCTTGAGAATGCCAATGCCCGCAATCTCAACTTCCACGACGTCGCCAGCTTGCAAATTCCCAACGCCAGCCGGTGTGCCTGTGAGAACCAAGTCATGTTCCTCAAGGGTGATGTCCTTGGAGATGTAGGCGAGAACTTCGGGAATCGAAAAGAGGAATTGGCTGGTTCGCCCCGACTGGCGCACCTCACCGTTGACCCGCACAGATAGCTCCAAGTCGCGAGGGTCGAGATTCGTCACAATCCTCGGACCAATCGGCATGAAGCTATCCATTCCCTTTGCCCGCAGCCATGGCCCCTTCTTCTGAAGGCCGCGAACTGTGATGTCGTTGGCGCAGGTGTAGCCGAGAATGTAATCAGCAGCATCCTTAGCATCGATATTCGAGGCTCGTTTTCCCATGATAATCGCCAGTTCACCCTCGTGGTCGACACGCTCATACCCTTCGGGCCGATAGATGGGAGCACCAGCGGCACACATTGCACTCACCGGCTTCATGAAGATCAGCGGCTCGGCGGGGACGTCGTGACCAAGCTCAGCAGCATGAGCACGGTAGTTGCGTCCCACGCATATGGCTTTGCTTGGACGTAGATCAATTTCCCCCAAGGTTTCATGGCCATCTCGTGTCTCACAAACGATCTTCATACCTCTCGTTTAGTACGCCGTTGAAAGACACACAAGCCCGCCCTGGTAAGGAAACGTGTGCAAATAGCGTAGGTTGGCGAGTCGGGCCTCTGTTGCACCTCATCCGATCTCAACGCTACAATCAGTTCTCTACGTTGGATGTGCGCTATTCCCCGGCGCAAATCGCTCATGTCTCATGAAAATCCATTTGATGACGCCACAGCAGTCGCTGATCAGGCGGAACTCTTGGAGCTGCAAAAGCCCAAGCGCAATTTCGCCAATGTGGTGAAGAGAGGCCGACCATCACAAGGAGCGCCATCACAAGGAGCGCCATCACAAGGAGCGCCATCCCGCAAGAAGTCGCAGTCTGGCAACCCAAGCCCGCACGTCATTCGCCGTGACGCTTCTGGACTGCCACAAGACTCCAGTGAGGTTCTCCTTACTCCGCCCAACATCACTGTGCCGCTTGGCAAAGGCGGTGGCAATGCATTCCAACAGGAGGACAACGGCTCTGAAGAGCTTACTGTGGAAGAAGGACGGCCAAAGCCACCAGCCGCGCTCGTCAACATCGCCGAGCAGGCGAATCTCGCTGTCGCTCCACCGGATGATCCCGAGCGAGGCTTTCTCATTATTACTGCTGGCAATGACAAGGGGCGCAAGGTGGGCTTGCCCGAGGGGCGCACCACAATTGGGCGCGGCATCGATTGCGACATTGTCCTCACGGACATCGCCGTTTCTCGCAGGCATATGTATGTCGAGCGCAGAGACAACGTGTATTTCTTGTGCGACCTAAGCTCCGGAAACGGCACCTTTGTGAACAACAAGGACCGTCGAGGCGAAGTCGTTGTTGTCAATGGCGACAAGTTCAAAATCGGCAACACGGTGTTCTCGTTTGAGGGCCCGGAGGCTCAAGATTCCGCCGCCGCAACAACAAACTGGCAGCCTCAAGCGGTTGCGGGTGGGAAAGCGGTTGGGCATTCCCACAATGCCCCGTCGGCCCAAGAGCTTGGTGCAAAGGAAGAGAATACGGTCGCAGGCAAAGGCCTTGCGAGTTCGCGGGATGAGCAAGACCCTCCAAGTGAATTGCCAACGAACATCGTTGCGAGTGTGGAAGTTGCACCTCAGCTGCAAGAGCAGCGTCCCCAACGAGCAGCAACCAAGCCTCCACCCTTGCCACAGGAGAAGCGCGATATAGAAGACGCAGCACTCGCTGCGGTCTCGTCGATCATTCAAACTCCTCCTCCAGAAGAAGTCTCAGTTATTGCTCTTCAGACCCACGATTTGCCCGATATGAGCGCTCCGCACTCTAAGAGTCCTGCGGTTCCATATCCGATCCCCTCGCAAGTTTCACCGCCCCCACCCCACAGTAGTCTTCCTCAGCCTCGGCAACATTCCGTTCCCGCGATGCAGGGACACATGGGCATGGCGCCACCAATTCAGCAGGGCCCATCCTCAGCGCACATGCAGGGCTCCGGCGGCTACCCTATGCCCGGCAACATGCCTCAAGGCTCAAGCCCAATGATGGGTCGCCCGATGATGGCAGGCGCCCGACCAGATTTTCACAATCCCTATCAGCCAGCTAACCACGCAACTTCGCCAGAACGTGGGCGGCTGCTCATCGGCATCATTAGTGTCGCGTTGGTGCTGGTCGCGGTGGGTATTGTTGCAGCGGTTGTTGGCCAATCTGACGAGAAGGGTGTGGCTGCCACTAGCGTGGGGGATGGAGGAACCAGCGAGGCTGCGGCCAAAGATGCTGGGCAAGACGACAAGCCCAGCTCAGTGAAAACCGTCGCCGAGGCTGACCCAACCAAGATGGATCCGGCGGGCAAGACCGACCCAGCAGAGCCCGATCCTGTGGAGGCCGATCCTGTGGAGGCCGATCCTGTGACGGGCACAGCAGAGCCCGATCCATCCAAGACCGACCCAGCAGAGCCCGATCCATCCAAGACCGACCCAGCAGAGCCCGATCCAAGCACAAAGGACGAGCCGGAGACGATTCTTGTGGCCAGCCTCATTGCAGGCAGCACCCAGCTTCCCGCATCGACTTGGGGCACGGACGAGTCTTTCCAAGCAGACCTTCCCCCACTGGAAACAGCTCCGGAACCGGAACCTGTGCCCGAGCCTGTGACCGAGGCGAAGTCCGAGACAAAAACCGAGAGCAAGCCAAAACCTGCTGTTAACAAGCCAAGACCTGCTGTTAACAAGCCAAGACCTGCTGTTAACAAGCCAAGACCTGCTGTTAACAAGCCACGGGTTGAGCCAAAGCCAAGGCCTGAGCCTGACGAACCATCCGGGCAGACCGCAAACACTTCCGCAGTCAAGAGTACGGCCCGATCGCTGTACAAGCGACGCGACTACGCAAAGGCCGCAGAGGTTCTTGAGAAGGCGGCGAACCGAATCGAAGATGACGATGATGCGATGAAGCTCACCGACATTGCCGAGGCCTACACAAAGATTGGCTCGTCAATGGAGAAGGCCAAGCGCCTAGAAACCTCGAGTCCAGTCGAGTCGCTTGAGCTCTACAAAAAGGCACTCTCGCGAGACAAGAAGTACGCAGGAGGAGCCCTTGCCAAACTCATTCGTCTGCGCATTGGACAGGTTGCTCCAAGGGCTGCAAAGAGCCTGATGGCCAAGGGAAAACTCTCTCAAGCCAAGAAAGCCGCTGATACTGCCAAGCGCTACGACGAGGGTCAAGCGGTCGAATCGGTCTACAAGTCTCTTGAGCGCAAAGCCAATAGCCTCATCAAGAAGGCACTGAAGGCCAAGAAAAGTGGCGACCGCGATGAAGCCAAAGACTTGCTCCGCGAAGCGATAAGCATCGCGCCAAAAGACACGCCGGCCTACGACAAGTGCCGGGACGAACTTCGCAAGCTATAGGGTCCATCCTCCTACGAGCAAGCAACACCCTACGACGAACTAGGTCGTAAGTAAAACTCTTAGAGCCTCATCCAGCTCATCCAAATCGAATGGTTTGTCGAGGCCTAAATCACCGCCCAGAATTGGCAGATTGGGACCAAGAACGTCTTCACCAATACCCGAGAGCATGAGTAGACGAATGTCCTTTGTCTCGGGATTTTTCCGAAGACTGCGCGCAACATCCCAACCATTAACTCCAGGCATAACAATGTCGAGGATTGCAATGTTGGGCTTGAAGCGCATGGCGGAAGCTAGAGCCTCGTCACCATCGGCAACCTCCCGCACTTTGTAGCCTCGACTCTCAAGATGAATGGTCAAGACTTCTCGCAGCTGGGCATCATCATCGGCCAACAAGAGCGTGTACCCCTCTCCTGGCCTCTCCTGGCCACGATCGTTGGCTTGAGCGTCCTTGGAATTGCGATGGGTAGAGTCGCCACTCATAGCCTCAGCCTACGTAGCGCGGTTGAGCCGGTCAAGCATGGTACAAGCCAGCGTGTCCCTTCGGGTGAAACGACTGATGCAAGCGGCAATCATTGCCATTGTCGCGTTTGCAGGAGTCTCGATCTACACGGATATGAGCGCGCTGGGCAATCGACTGGGCGGCTTTGGATGGTGGGCGCTAGCATCAGCGCTTGGGCTCGCACTCTTCAACTACGTCGTGAGATTCTTGCGCTGGACGCTGTATTTGCGCAAAGCCGACGTTCAGCTCGAAACTGGGCTCAGCATCCAGATTTTCCTCTCCGGATTTGCGCTATCGATCACCCCTGGGAAACTGGGAGAGCTCATCAAAAGCTACCTTATCCGGGAATTTCGTTCGGTCCCTGTCGCGAAGACCGCGCCTCTTGTCGTCGGTGAAAGGGTGACCGACTTGACGGCCTTGCTCCTGCTCGGACTCATTGGTGTCTCGGCCTACGGAGTCGCCCAGAACATGGTGCTCATTGGGATCGTGCTCGTTGGAGCTGCTCTCGTCGGGCTCTCATGGCCGATGCTTGCCATGGGGACGATCAAGATGCTCACAAATCCTGGCTTCCTCCGCCGATTCCGGGAACCACTGCTCGAGTTCTATGACGGCCTAGCGGAACTTGTGCGCCCTTGGCCGATGCTGTGGGCAACGGCCCTAGCGACCATTGCCTGGCTCGCCGAGTGCATTGGCTTTGCCCTGATTCTCTCGGCCTTTCCCGGAACCGAAGTGCCCCTTGGACTGGCGATTCTCATCTACGCAACAACCACCGTGGCTGGCGCGCTGTCCTTCTTGCCCGGCGGCCTCTTGGTCACCGAAGCAACGATGGCCTTGCTCTTGGTCGAGTCATCTCGCGGGGTCGATGAGCCAACCGCACTTGCTGCAACCATCTTGATTCGACTCGCCACACTGTGGTTTGCGGTACTAATTGGCGTTGTTGTCCTTGGGCTGCTGCGTCGAAAATCGGCCCAGGCTGACAAAGCACTCGCAGCGGCGACTCGTGAAGTCGAGTCCGGATAGCCCGAGCGAGCGCCGAAGCCATTTCACGCATATACTCCTCATATGGCACAGATCGACTTCGACCTGGCCCGCTACATCGCACACCGCAAGGGCCGAGTCCTGCAGCGAGCCCGCGATGGCGCAGCCTACGGTTTTTCACGCGAACTTCGGCACCGGCGCAATCTAATTGCCCTGCGCCCCGTCGCCTTTGCAATCGACGCGACTTCGAGGCAGTGGAAAGGGAGTGCAAAACGTGAGCTCATTGCCGCGAGCACTCGGGCGACGAGCGCATCTCACACGCGCCTCTACAAAGCTGCAGAGGCAGCCGCCAATGCCCTCTCTCTCGAACACCGGCCGCCTGTGTATGTAAGCGACACCAATGCCCCGGTTGGCGCATGGGCACTTGGCACTGACGACGACTGCCTCATTGTCATCCATCCACTCTGGCTCGACGCGCTCTCAGAAAGTGAACTGCAAGCCGTAATTGGACGGACTCTGGGTTATGTGCAGAACAATCTCGTTCCGTACATCACAGCACTTTACTACCTTGAGCACGATGCCTTCTTCTTTGTGCGTTGGATTGTTACGCCTGCCATTCTGGCGCTTCGAGCTTGGTCAAAACGAGCAGACGTCACCTGCGATCGGGCCGGACTAATTTGTACTCGAAGTGCGGGAATTACCGTTGCCTCAATCTTGCGCACAACTGGAGCCTTCACAGGGCCTCTTGACTACGACAGCCTCAGTGACCCAGCAACACTTCCCACGGGCCCCGTTTCAGAACTTGTCGCAGAGAAAAAACACCTCAAGCATCGCATTGCAGCGCTGCATGTATTCTCAAAAACCTATCTCTACAGCCAACTCATTGGCCAAGCTGTTCCCGAGGGCATGGCCACTGACAAAGCGGACGAACTCGTAGCTGAGATATTGGAAGGGTAAGCGCCTATGCTAGAAAAACACCGAGAGAGCAAAGCTGTCATCCTCGAGCATCTCGAGCGTCTTGCCGATATCGCCAAGGACATCGGGATGGCGTCTTTAGCAAACGACATTCGTCATCAGCGACTCCAAAAACTCCGCGACGAGCAATTTCACTTGGTGGTCCTGGGTGAGTTCAACCACGGAAAATCCACATTTGTGAATGCCCTGTTGGGTGCCGAAATCCTGCCCACTGGCATCACGCCAACCACTGCCGCAATCAACCACCTCAATTATGCAGAGCAGCCATCGGCCAAGGCACTCACCATCACTGGCGAAGAGATTGCTCTGTCGCCATCGGAAATCGCCGATTGGGTCACAGTAGCCGGGGCACACAGCAGCGAAGTGCAACGCCTTGAGATCGGCTACCCAGCCGACTTGCTCAAGGAGAGCATCACACTCGTCGACACTCCAGGCGTCAACGATCTTAACGAGCAACGCGCTGACATCACCTACGGCTACGTGCCTCGTGCTGACGCCGTCATCTTCCTCTTGGATGCTTCTCAGGCGCTAAAGGACTCGGAGCGCGAGTTCCTTTCCAGCCATGTTCTTGAGGGCAGTAAAGACCGCCTGATCTTCGTACTCGGCAAGATCGACCTGCTTAGTAAAGACGAGCGAGATGCCGTAACGGCCTACGTGCGCACTGGCCTTCGCAAGTTTGTCGACAATCCTGTCATCTTTCCGCTCTCCGCCAAAAGCTGGCTCGACTCTCGAGATCCAGAGAGCGGCTTTCCCGAACTTCTTCACAACTTAGAAGGGTTTCTCGACACCGACCGCTCGCAGATTGTTCTCGACAATGCTGCGGTTGATGCCGAGCGAACAGCAGCACTCGTTCAACAAAATCTCGGCATCAAGTTACATGCACTTGGTCTCGACATTGGAGACCTCGAGTCTCGCGTTACCGAAGTGAAAACCCAGCTCGATGCCTCCAAGCGAAAGATCGACGAGCTTCATGTGAGAATTGGCGCCGAGGTCGAGGCAATCAAGTCTCAAGTGCAGCTTGCTCTAGCAGATTTCACGCAGCACTTTGCTAAGGCAATTCCCTACGAAATTGACCGAGTAGATTCGAACGATCTCAAACAGTATCTTGGACCATTTGTTCAAGATAAGTTTAAGGAGTGGTCGGAGATGCAGGGAATTCGTGTTTCTCAAGCATTGGAAAAACTCGCAGAAGAGATCATTGCGATCACAAACGAGAATGTCGCAGAGGCGTTTAACTCCCTGAGTAGCAGGCTTGGCCCATCACAGACGCAAGTCGAGATCGATACCGACAGTTTCATGTACGATCTGGGGGTGTACGCGCTTGGTGCTCTAGGCACCACGGTCTTCATGTTCGTCAACACGCTCGCGGGTGGACTGCTCACCTTGGCCGCTCCAATTCTGGCGATCGTCGTCAAATCCAAGGTCTCTGGCGACATTAAGGAACAAGCAAAGGAGCGCGCTCCAGGTGTCATCCTGCAAGCGGGCGAGGCCATGGGGCCGTACTTTGATCAATCGATCGACGACTTCGGCGACAGGCTTCGCAATTTTGTCACCACGGCGGGCACCAATCTCTATCGAGGCATCACGGAGGTTCTCGAAAAGACCGTTGACGAGCGCAAAGCTGGACAAGACGCCATCGCGCCACTCGTTCAGGAAGTTCGCGATCAGTCGGTCGAAGTTGCCACGCTGCAAATGGAACTGGGCAAGGCTCGCGCCAGCATTTGGGATGGCGGAAGGCGAACAGCCTCGAGCCCACCCTTTGATGCCGAACCTGCTCCAGACGCAGAGGTCCCAGACGAGCTTATCGAGGAGGAAGACATCGATTCCATTGAACTCATCGACGATGACGATGTGAACGAGCCGCCCGATGCACATGACGAGAGTCGCAAGGATCTTAACTAGGCCGAGTCCAACGTGTCTTTCTGGTCCCGAATCGAGCGGCGCATCGAGGAGATTACGGGCGACCTGCTGCCCGATGAGTTTTCCGACAAACTTCGCGTTGCTCGCAAGACCCTGCAATCGGGTGACTTGCCCGAGGCAGAGGCACTACTACGTTCTCTTACGCAAGACCGCCCCGACCATTCCGGCGCACAAGTGCTGCTGGGAACCACGTACCTAAAACTCGCCAAGAATGATGAGGCGTTTGCAGCATTCGAGCTTGCACTGCAATACTCCCACAACATGCCAGAGGCACTTCTGGGGCGAGGATGGGCTGCACTCGCACTGGACATGCACACCATTGCTGGTGATGATTTTCGCGCTGCACGTGAAGCGGCTGGTGGAGATCGGGAGTTGCTCGCTGAGGCATACACAGGCCTCGGTAGTGTCTTTCGCCTCGAAGGAGACCTCGACAAGGCCATTCGCGAGCTCCGAAAGGCGGTTGCCGAGTCGAAGAACGATGCCAGTGCGATTGCAGCCCTTGGTGAGGCGCTGAGTGCTGACGAGAAGCGATCGAATCGCGAGGCCAAGCGCCACCTTGAGCGCTTGGCCGAACGCGAGGGGTGCCCAGCGGTTGCCTGGTTGTCTCTTGGCAGAATTGCTCTGCGCGATGAGGACGCGGAGTCGGCGATCTCGTACTTCGAGCGCATTGCGGATGATGCCTCGGACGATCTGCAGTTTGAAGCGCTCTTGGGCACCGGTTCAGCACACCTTCTGCTTGGCGAGGGAGAAGCGGCAGAGTCGTTTCTCCGCCTCGCACTTGCCCATGAGCCACACAATCCCAACGCGCTTGCTCGCTTAGCCGAGGCCATAGGGCTCCAAGATCGCGACGCGGAGGCTCTCGAGGCCTATCAGCGCTCGCTCGATGTGCGCGCAGACCTGCAAGTCGCGAAGAAGGGCTTGGCTCTGGCGATGCGGGTCGGCGATCTCGAACGGGGGGTGTTGCTTGCCAACCAAGTGCTTGGGATCGATGCAGCTGATGCAGATGCTCTCACAGCAAGAGGATTACAACTCGCATCTAAGAATCATTCTGATGCCGCGCGAGCAACCTATGAACTAGCAATGGAGCACGGTGGCTCGCACGAGACGCTACTTGCACTCGCCAAGCTCGAACTCGATGAGGGCAACGGCGAACAGGCCATTGGATGGGCTAGGCGAGCCCTACAGCAAGAACCAGCGGATGAGCGAGCCCGGTCGCTGCTGGGCGCTTGTGGAGCGGCGAGTCTAGGTGTGCGACTGCAGGCGGATAGCGAGTGGTATGACGTAGCGACTGCCACACGCCATTTGTGCGCAACACACCACGATCTCGCCGCACTTCTGACCGACGCCAATGTGGCTGTAACAGAATATGACCAACCACTCTTGGTGGCCGTCATGGGTGAATTTTCCAGCGGCAAGTCGTCTTTCGTGAATGCCTTTGTTGGAGCCGACATTGCTCCCACCGGAATCACACCAACCACCGCAACCATTAACATGCTGAAGTACGGCCGGGCGCGTGGAGGGCGAGTCGTCTACCGCGACAACACCAGCCGCGAGATTTCGGGCACATCGCTATCTAAGAGTTTATCGGATATTAATGACCACGAGGCCAGGCGGATTCGACACGTCGAAATTCTCATGCCTTTGCCGGCGCTCGAGCAGGTCAATATTGTGGACACGCCGGGTCTCAACTCGATTCTTCCCGAACACGAAGCCGTTGCTCGCAGCTTTCTGCAACGAGCGGATGCTGTCGTATGGCTCTTCACCGCCAATCAAGCGGGCAAGACCACCGAGAAGCGCGCACTGGACAGCATACGAGCGCAAGGTGTGCGAGTCCTTGGAGTACTCAACAAGATCGACCAGCTTACCGATGCGCAGATTAAAGAGATTCTCACCTTTGTTGGTACCGAGCTTGGTGACCGAATCGAGACCTGCTTACCAATCTCCACACGGCGCGCACTTCTTGGCCAAGAGCAAAGCGGATGGACCGAGCTTTCCACCCAACTCGAAGAACGCTTCTTTCAAGATGCGCGCAAACTAAAAGAGCAGGCTCTTGCACGGCGCCTCACCAGTGTGCACAACCGAGCGCTTGAGCTTGTGGGCGAGCGGGTCGTCACCCAAAGTGCGCAGACCGAACTTCTAAAGCACGCCGCTGTCGATGCAATGAAGAGTATGCTGCACTTCCTCGATGAGGTCGTGGATCAAGAGCGCGCGACAATCAATCGAGATGCTGGGTTGCTCTATCGGCAGGCTGCAAAGGAAATCCTTGAGCTTGTTCGACCGAGAAAGATGCCGTTTGGCTCGCACAAGGCTTCGCCCGCCGATCGCGACTACCTGCTTGGACTGTTGGACAGTGGCTACGAGACACTGCTGGATGAGAGCCGAACACGATGCTTTGACACGATCCGAGCAGCAACTGCCGAAGCAATCGCACCGCTCGGCCAGGATTTCGAGGCACTGGATACCTTGGGAGAACTCGTAGACGAGGGCTTGCGACTGGTCGACGCCGAGGTGTTTCATAGCACCCAGAGTTACCTGCGAGGATTCCTGCGAGGAGGCTTTGTCGATCGTTTCTTCAGCAATCAGCTGCCAAGCATCGAGCTGCAAGAGGACGCGATTTACCATGCGCTTTTTCGAAGCGCTCCAGAAGTGGATGTGGAGTTTGCAGTGCCACTTGAGAGAGCCGGTGGTCAGCTTTTGGGAGACTTGGCGACGCGTCTCGAGGATTTGGCGAATCGTGCAGAAGTTCGCGCGTTTGAGGTCGATGCGGGGCTTCAGCAGGCGCTTGAGGCATTGTGTGAGCATCGAACCCTGCTTGAGTCTGCGTGGGTGCCATCAGCGACAGCTGGACAGGCAGAAGAACAACAGACAGAAGAACAACAGCAGGACTGACAAGGAATCATGGCGAGCAAGACGACACTGGGAATTGATGAAGCCGGGCGTGGCCCGGTCTTAGGGCAGATGGTTCTTTCCGCCGTTGTGCTCGACAGCAAGGCGGCGACGGCGCTAACCCGAGCCGGACTCGCCGACTCCAAAAGCTATGGCTCGGGTAAGAAGGCTAAGAGGATTCGCGCGGAACTTGCGGCAAAGGTGCAAGAGATCGCGCTCTTTGTAGCCGTGGAAATCGTTGATGTCAGCGAAGTGGATCGGCGCGTTCGCCTCTCGGAGCTTAACCTGCTGGAACGAGAATGTGCAGCTCGAATGATTGACCGAGCCCCAGTCGTTGACCGCATCGTGGCAGATGGCGAGCGCCTCTTTCGACCATTGCAGTCCCGTTACCCACATCTCGAAGCGCTCAATGATGGTGAGTCTGCACATGCAGCCGTGGCTGCAGCATCGGTTGTTGCCAAGACCCGGC
The DNA here is from genome assembly GCA_024762925.1 of Kofleriaceae bacterium. GTDB lineage: Bacteria > Myxococcota_A > Polyangia > Haliangiales > Haliangiaceae > NORP324. The sequence continues at coordinate 103,476 of JANTGM010000007.1, forward strand.
GCGACGATCTCTTTGCATTGATTCAGAGGCGCTATGAACCCGAGTTTGGACGCTTTGAGGGTGGTGGCTACGTCAACGCTACCACAAAGAAGTTCCTGCGCGCCTATGCAGAAAAACACCTAGGAATTCCCCCCGAGGCCAGACTTTCATGGCCATTCGAGTACCTCCGAGATATTCTCGGTGACGATGTTGACAGAATTCGGGCTTCGCAGGAAATCGCAGCGGCAGCAGCTGTTGCCAAGGTAGCGCCTCAAAGGCAGCTATCTCTACTCTAGTGTGGGATCCAGAGGCATAGAACGCCCTGGCTCGGTTCTTCGCCCTTTGAACGCCTTCGGCTCATCGTTGCTCAGATCCTTCCTTGCCCCA
>JANTGM010000008.1 GCA_024762925.1 Kofleriaceae bacterium
GACAAACCAACGCCCATGCCGCCGTCGGAAAAATGCCTGAAACCGAGAAACACTGATGTCATCAATCGTTATGTCGTTTCCATCGGTTCGGCCCAGGGTAATGAGGTCGACAAATGGCGTGCCCAACTTCTTTGCCAAGGGAATGATCTCCGTGGTGACGTGAGTGGCAAAGCTCGATCCAGCGAGAAGTGGGGAAGGGCTGGGCTGCGCAAATTCCGAGATGCCACTGCCCGTGCCAAGCGCCAGTCCGCTCGGCGCGTCATCAGCACGATTGCGCACCAAAGTTGCCTGAGCAACAGACGCGCAGAAGGTGTTCCGGCCGAGACGACTCAGCTGGTAGTAGCGTTCCCCCAGATCCACTATCCCACCGTGTACCACCTTCACGGTGCCGTTGTCGATGGAACTTTGCACCCCACTGGGAGGCAAGTCCTCAGACCGGGATCTGAAGCGCTGTCACAAGGTGCGACGCGTTGACATGGCCCACGGAGCTTGCTTAGGTCAGCCGGGCATGTACGAGACGTCTGATATTCGCAAGGGCCTGAAGGTACTCATGGACGGCAACCCGTTCACCGTCATTGAGTTTCAATTCGTTAAACCTGGAAAGGGCAGCGCGTTTACCCGCACGAAGTTCAAGAACCTTCTCACCGGTGGTGTTGTTGAAAAAAACATTCGTTCTGGCGAGAAGCTCGAGCCTGCCAACGTGGAGGAGCGAACCATGCAGTTCCTCTACAAAGAGGGCGAAGACTTCGTCTTCATGGACGGCACCAGCTACGAGCAGGTGAGCATTGCGTCCGAGATCATTGGCAAGCAGCACGATCTTCTAAGCGACAACCTGGAATGTACTGTCTTGTTCTTCAACGAACGCCCGGTGGACGTCAGTCTTCCAAACTTCATCTATTCTCACGTTACTTCCACCGAACCCGGTGCTCGTGGGGATAGTACCGGCAACGTTCTCAAACCGGCGATTCTTGAGACAGGGGCAGAAATTGGCGTGCCGCTTTTCATCAACGAGGGCGACTACCTAAAGATCGACACTCGTACCCGATCCTACGTCGAGCGCCAGAAGCAATAGGGTGCGCTGCGGTCGGGTGATCGCGCGCGAGGCTGGAGAGCTTCGCATTCGCTCCGAGGGGCGAGAGATGCAGGTGGTTGCCACCAGCGATGCTCAGCCCGGTGACTGGGTCGCGATCAAGGACTCTGGTGCTGTTTCGATTGTTCAGCGCTTTGCCGGTGAGGACTTTCCCAAACCACACTCCGAGACGGTGAGGCTTAACCCGGGCCGCATCCGGGGGCTTGAGAACAGGGCTGCGGTCCTTGCCGAGATTCGCCAGTATTTCTCTGAGGAGGCGTTCTTGGAAATCGAGCCCCCCACCTTGGTTTCGGCACCGGGGCTTGAAGTTAATATCAAGGCTGTCGAAGCCCAAGGCGGTTATTTGATAACCTCGCCGGAGTTTTCCATGAAGCGGTTGCTCGCCGGTGGATTCCAGCGAATCTACAGCATGCCTCGGTGCTTTCGCAGCGAAGAGGAAGGCGTGCACCACAGTATCGAGTTTACCATGCTTGAGTGGTATCGGGCGTTTGACGACTTGTCCTCGATCATGCGTGACACGGAAGCTCTTGTGCATCGTGTCGTTCAGCGAATTGCAAAGCGCGACACCATTTGTGTTGGCGAGATTGCTGTGGATGTGCGCCCGCCTTGGAAGCGCATGAGCATCCAGGAGGCATTTGCGCTGTGGGCTAAGGTGTCGCTTGCAGGGGATGAGAGTGCCATTGCGCTTGCCGCGAAGGCCGCCAGCGCGGGAATCGACATCGGCTCGGCGACCGCATGGGATGACATCTTCTACGTCATTTTCCTCGAACGCGTCCAGCCTGCGCTAGAGGCTCTGGACACAGCGGTCTTTCTGACCGACTGGCCCGCTCCGTTGGCTGCTCTTGCTCGTACCAAGTCCGATGCCCCCCAGTGGGCGCTGCGATTTGAGGCATATGTTGGTGGGGTAGAGCTGGCAAATGCCTTTGATGAGCTGACCTGTCCGACAGAGCAACGCCGCCGATTTGTACTGGAGCAGGCAGAACGGAGCCGCCGAGGAAAGGCCGTGTACCCAATCGACGAGAATTTCATGGCAGCGCTCGAAGAAGGGCTCCCCCCATGTGCGGGGATTGCCCTCGGCGTAGATAGACTGGCGATGTTGGCTTCCGAGGCCACACAGCTGCGCGACGTCTGTGCATTCTTTGGGGATGAGATTTGAGTAGAATGCCTAGGGAAATGTCGGAGTCTTGCTGGGTGATAAGGCCAGGGGTAGCAGAGGTTCGCACGGCGCCTCTCGGTCCACTCGGCGAGGGAGAAGCACGTGTTCGGACGCGTTTTACTGCGATCAGTCGAGGAACCGAGACACTAGTCTTCCACGGCCTCGTGCCAACGAGCGAGCACACGCGTATGCGCGCTCCATTTCAGGAGGGCGAATTCTCGGGTGCTGTAAAGTATGGCTACATCAATGTCGGAGTTGTGGAGGCTGGGCCGAGTGAACTCGTTGGCTGCACGGTGTTTTGTCTGTACCCCCATCAGACAGTCTTCCAGGTGCCCGCCAGCGCACTAACTCCGGTGCCAAGCGAGCTGCCCGCGCGCCGAGCGGTTCTCACGGCCGGCATGGAGACCGCGCTCAACGCGCTTTGGGACTCGCAGATCAAGATTGGCGATCGGGTCGTCGTTGTCGGAGCTGGCGTCATCGGCACTCTCACGGCGTATCTTGCCAGTGAGGTTGCAGGCACCGATGTGCTTCTGATTGATGTAGACGAGGGCAAGCAAGCCATCGCATCTGCATTGGGACTTGCCTTTGCTCCCAAGCTGCCTTCGGGCCACGATGCCGACCTCGTCTTTCACGCAACAGGGCATCCCGAGGGGCTCGCCACCTCTCTCTCTGCTGCAGGCCAAGAAGCGCGAGTCATGGAACTTAGCTGGTATGGCACACGCGCTGTGCAAGCGCCGCTGGGGCAAGACTTTCACGCAAAGCGTCTAGTCTTGCAGAGTTCTCAGGTCGGGAGCCTGCCGGCCTCACAGACTGCGCGCTGGGACTACGCCCGACGGCTTCAATGCGCCATGCGTTTGCTCTGTGACGATCGGCTAGACGCTCTCATTACCGGAGAGTGCGCGTTTGCCGATTTGCCCGCGGCCCTGGAGGAAATTTGCGCACCCGAAAGTCGTGCGCTCTGCCATCGTGTGCGATACCCAAGCGCATCAGAAAAGGAGATTTGAGATGTTTTCAGTAGGCGTTCGAGACCACGTAATGATTGCCCATAGCTTCAGAGGCGAAGTGTTCGGGCCCGCTCAGAAAATGCATGGGGCCACGTTCGTGGTGGATGTTGAGTTTCGCGCCAAGCAAATGAATGACGCCGGTATCGTTGTAGATATCGGGCGAGCTCATGCCACGCTGGGAAGCATCCTCTCTGCCATCAACTACCAGAACCTCGACGAACTCGAGATGTTCGCTGGCAAGAACACCACAACCGAGTTTCTCGCAAAGCATATCTTTGATTCGCTTCGCGGCGAAGCCAAAGCTGGCGGCAAGCTCGGACCGGGGGCGGACGCGCTCGACTCAATCAAGGTGACGCTAAACGAGAGCCACATTGCGTGGGCGAGCTATGAGGGGGCCATCGCTTCCTAACGCGCGTACACACCTTGAAATCGCTGTTTCCAATGCCGAACTCTCTGCCGGTGCCACCACCCAGCAAGTATTCAGCGGGCCCACGCCGTTCTGTGTCTAAGAAAACTTCCAGCTCTCTCGTCTTCCCCGTGGCAATGCTGACAGCCGCTGCGGTAGCCGTTTGGCAGGAACAACCAGAGGTCTTGTCGGTGGTTGCCATCTGGGCGCTATCGATCAAGACGGCAAACGAAGGGCGTGCGGCAATGGGCTGGGCGAACGCGCTCACCTGGCTGCGAATCCTGGCAACGGCAGGGCTCGTGCTCTTCTCGCCGGGCGGGCTCGTCTTAGCCTTGGCAGCATTGCTCGTCTTCGCTCTTGATGGTGTGGATGGTGCGATCGCGCGGGCTCGAGGTACAGCGTCAGATTTCGGCGCCGACCTCGACAAGGAGTGCGATGCCTTCTTTGTACTCATGGTCGGCATGCTGCTTTGGCATCAGGGCACGGCTGGGCTTTGGGTGCTCATTCCCGGTGCTTGGCGCTACGTGTATTCGCTACTCGTGGCCAGTGTGGCAGAACTTCGGGCTGCGCCACGCTCCAACTGGGGGCGTTACAGCTACTCTACCTCGTGCGTCTGTCTGATTCTCGCCCTTTGGAGAGTAACGCCGGGCTCTCTCGTGCTTTGCATCATCGCTGCAACACTCATCTCGGCGTCGTTCTTGCGCTCGCTGTATTACTGTTTGCCACGCAGCTGACAGTCAAAGAGCAAATCGGTTCCACTTGTGAAGTGTCGAACATCGAGAAAGTGGCTTTCGCTCAGCTCGGACACTTCGGGAAGTGCGATTGCGGGTCGACCTGAGCCAATGATCATCGGGGCGACACAGATGTGAAGCCTGTCGAGGGCACCGGCGCTGATGAACTGCGAAACCGTGACACCTCCACCTTCGATAAAGATTCTTCGCAGGCCACGTGCCCGAAGGGCGCTAAGAATATCTCTGGGATCGAAGAAGCCATCGCTGGCAGAGAGCCCGAGATGTGGAACCTTGGGCTCGGCAGGAACTAGACTCTGCTCACAGATGACAAGCGTGTCAGAGGCGCCGTCCACAAAAAGGCTTGCAGTCGTATCGGCGGAGCAGCTTGGATCGATGAGCACACGTGTGGCATTTGCCCCCGAAGTGAGGCGGGTGGTTAGCTTCGGATTGTCGTGCTGGGCTGTGTGAGCGCCGATCACAACCGCATCAAAGAGCGCGCGCATTCGGTGCGTGTGCACGAGGTTTTCTTCGCCCGTGATGAACTGCGAGGCTCCGCTCGTTGTGGCGATGCGCCCATCAAGACTCTGGCCGAGGTGCGCGACTGTGAGTTCGTTTGCCAGCTCGCCAACACACAGAGGCATGTAGAGGTCCAGCATCGCGACGGCCTCTGGCTCCAGGTTGCTGCCAGGAGCAGGGCGCCAAAACCGCGGTGCGTTCTCATCTACAATCGCCGGTGCGTTGGAATCCAGCAGACCGGTGCAGCACGCTTCCCCATCTTTAGCCAGCGCGGCAAGCGCTCGCAGATAGTCCCAAGTTTTTGCTGCGCCGACAGAACCACCTGCGGAACCACTCTGCCTACTCTCCACCATTGCCTCGGCGAAACCCTACGCCCCAGCTCGGGGCGCTGTCTTGCTTTTTCGCGTGCTCTTCTTCTTGCTCGTGGTTTGTGGCGCCCGCGATCGTCTGCCCTTTGTGGCGTTTGCCAGCAATTCGCCCAAGAATTTCCCTGTATAGCTCTTCTTGCACATTGCGACCTCTTCAGGCGTGCCAACCGCAATAATCTCGCCTCCTCGAGCGCCGCCCTCGGGGCCCAGATCAATTACGTAGTCCGCGGCCTTCACGACATCGAGGTTGTGCTCGATCACAGCAACCGTATTCCCTGAGTCCACGAGCTGCTGTAGGACTTCCAAGAGCCTTCGCACGTCTTCAAAGTGAAGCCCGGTGGTTGGTTCGTCGAGAAGATAGAGCGTCTTGCCGGTGTGGCGCTTTGCGAGTTCGCGAGCCAGCTTCACACGCTGAGCCTCGCCGCCACTAAGCGTCGTGGCGCTCTGACCAAGGCAGATGTAGCCAAGACCAACCTCAACCAAGGTACTCAGGATTTTTCCGAGCTTCTTGTGATGTGCGAAGAGTTCGGCAGCCTCCTCAATTGGGGTGCTGAGCATGTCGGCGATGGTCTTGCCCTTGTATGCAACTCGCAGGGTGGCGTCGTTGTAGCGCTTGCCTCGGCAGATTTCGCAAGTCACGAAGACGTTTGGCAGAAAGTGCATCTCCACTTCTTTGACCCCCGCGCCCTCGCAAGATTCACAGCGCCCCCCGCCTTGCTTGGCACTGACGTTAAAGGAGAAGCGACCAGGAGCATAGCCAAATGCCTTGGCCTCTGCAGTCTGCGCAAAGAGTTGCCGGATTAAGTCGAAGCACTTTGTGTACGTTGCCGGATTGGAGCGCGGCGTGCGACCAATCGGCTTTTGGTCAATCACAATCACCTTGTCGATTTCTTCGAGGCCCGTGAGGCTCGTGTACGCACCGACGCGACCGGCATCCTCGTGCAAGAGCCGACGCAGGGCAGGGTGCAACGTGCCGTTCACCAGCGAGCTTTTCCCAGCCCCAGAAACCCCCGTGAAGGCAACCAAGACGCCTAGAGGCACCTCGACATCGAGCGATTTAAGATTGTTTTCACAGGCTCCCGTAAGCTCGATCCACGCCCGTGGCTTGCGGCGGGTTTGGGGCACTTCGATGGCACGCTTGCCACTCAAATACTGCCCGGTGATGGACCTGGAAGCCCTTGCTACTTGTTTGGGAGTTCCCTGTGCTACGACTTCTCCCCCATGCACACCTGCGCCTGGGCCAAAGTCCACGACATGGTCGGCCGCAGCAATCGTGGCTTCATCATGTTCGACGACCAAGACGCTGTTGCCAAGATCGCGCAGGCGGCGCAGGGTCTCAATGAGGCGCTCGTTGTCGCGCTGATGCAGTCCAATGCTGGGCTCATCTAGCACGTAGAGCACGCCACTGAGCTCTGAGCCGAGCTGAGAGGCCAATCGAATGCGCTGTGCCTCGCCGCCACTGAGGGTCGCTGCGCTGCGGTTAAGGGTGAGGTAGTCGAGTCCCACATCGAGCAGGAAGTTGAGTCGATTGCGGATTTCCTTGAGCACCTCTGTGGCGATCTTTGCCTTCGCGCCCTTGAGCTTCAGGTCTACGAAGAACTCTGATGCACCTCCGACCGTCATATTGGTGACGCTATCGAGGCCCGTCTTCTTGACGAAGACGGAGCGACTCTCGGCGCGCAATCGAGTGCCCTCGCAATCTGCGCATGCAATGGCCCGAAAGAAGCGTTCGTAGTTCTTTCGTGCTCGCTCGCTATGGGTCTCTTTGTAGCGACGCTCCAGTTGAGCGAGCAGCCCCTCGTAGCGCATCGCCCACGAGCCTTTGGAGTTCTTGCCCGCCCACTTGACCGCAACACGCTTCTCGCCGGTCCCGTACAGCAAAATCTTCTGTTGGCGCTTGGTGAGCTTGTTCCACGGTTTGTCGAGGTCGATCTTGTACTCGCTGCTCAGTGCCTTGACGATATTTGCTGTCCATCCGCTGTCTTTGGCAACTGATCCACCCCAGCTGTGCACAGCGCCCTCGCGAATGCTCAGACTTTCATCGGGGATGATGAGTTCGGGATCCACCTGCATGCGCTCACCAAGGCCGTTGCACTTAACGCACATTCCCAGTGGAGAGTTGAACGAGAACGACTGTGGCGATAGCTCGGGAAAGCCAATGCCACATTCGGGGCACGCATTGTCCTGGGAATAGGAGCGCAAGGTCCGTTCCCCCTCGACAATGGCTTGCAGCTTGCCTTGCCCCTCTTTGAGCGCAGTCTCCACGGAGTCGGCAATTCGAGACTTGTCCTTGGCTTTGATGACGAGCCTGTCGACCACAAGCTCGATGGTGTGCTTCTTCTGCTTCTCGAGTCCATCGACATCCTCGAGACGGACAATCATTCCGTCGATGCGCGCGCGCACAAAGCCTGCCTTGCGAGCCTCCGCGAAGAGGTCTCGAAACTCGCCTTTGCGGTTCTCGGCCTTTGGGGCAAGCAGCGTGACCTTTGTGCCGACCTTTAGGGTGAGCAGCTCGTCGACAATCTCATCCGCGGAGCGCGCACTCACCTCGCCACCACACCGGTGACAGCGCTGCTCGCCGATGCGCGCGTACAACACGCGGAGGTAGTCATAGATCTCGGTGACGGTACCAACGGTGGATCGGGGATTTGATGACGCTGACTTCTGTTGGATGGCGATCGTGGGGCTCAGACCGGCAATGTGCTCGTACTTGGGCTTTTCCATCTGCCCCAAGAACTGGCGCGCATAGGCCGAGAGCGATTCGACGTACCGTCTCTGGCCTTCTGCGTAGAGCGTGTCGAAGGCAAGGGAGGACTTGCCCGACCCGCTAACTCCTGTAACCACCACAAGCTGACGCTTTGGTAGCTCGAGATGATCAACCTTCAGGTTGTGCTCTCGGGCCCCACGGACGACGATCGTATCGGGCTCGCTACCACTGCGTTGTTTGGGCATGATCCGGAGACGATACGGAACGTGTGTTCAGGCGTCAAGCGTTGTGCCACAAACCCAAGTTCGTGGGTGACACAGATTCGGAATCCGACCGATGGCGGGAAGAATTCACTGGCCAGCTTCCAAAGGTACGCTAATTCGCGTCGCGGTCACGTTCCTTGCGGAGTTTGTCAGCGAAGGCAAGCATGACCTCTTGGAGGTGTTCCAGTGTGTCAAAGCGGCAACTGAGCGTGAAATAGTCGTTGCGACCAACGCTGCCCATGCGCTCCATGGCTTCCGTGAGCGCATCCATCAGCTTGGGTGGAGCCTGAAAGTCGCCATTGCCCTCACCCTCCTCGTCGAGAAGAATTGCCGATAGCGCCAATCGCACCGGTGAGAACGAGAGCCCGCCCGGTAGGACAATGCGCCAATTGGCAGGATCCTCATCTTCGACTTTCCACTGACCACCAAGCGTCTGCCGTACCGCTTCGCCAAAATACGAGCCCGTCATGGCCGAGATGAGATTTGCCGCGTCAGTTTCCGTTCGCGGTACCTGCTTGATGTAGTGGTCGAGCAAGGGAAGGGTATGGCTGTCAAATTCAAGGCCCACCCCGACCGATGTTCGCACCGCATCAAGCGCACGTCGAACGAATTCGGCGGTGCGAGGAGGGCAACCTGGAAGCTCAATCGGTAGTTCAGACACAGCGTCGCGGATACTGCCTCCCGTCATGGCCGATGTCCAGACTGGGATGGCCCGCCACCAGTTTTCCTTGTTCAATTGCGCCGCGCAAAATGGTACTACGCGCCACCATGACGGCTGGACGAGGCACGCGCACCGAGGAATCGAGCTACCGTGGAGTGCGCGCAGAGACAACCACGCAGCAGGTGCAGCATCGCTGTCGATGTGGGGCACTAACTCCTTGCAGTCTCGTGGTTAGCGTGGACGCCGAGGACAAGGATGTCGCTTGCCTTGCCACGGAGCAGGGGATTGAACGAGGCCTTCACAAGCTCGTCTGCGAATCCTGTGAAACCCCGCAGCTGGCATCGATTCCCTTCACGTACCACGACGGAAGCGAGCGGGTTTTCGTGCTTGTACTGCCTGAGAGCAGCCGAAGCCGGGAGCTTGAAGAGCGCGCTGACTTGCTTCGTTCGCTTGCGCAGGAAGCTGCCTTCATCCCCAACTATGTTGTCGAGCCTGTCGTGGTCTACGGGAGCGAGGGCCTCTCCGAGTTTCTGGTCGCACGGTTGCGCGAACGCGACGAACACAATCGTGACAGTCGCCGACTTCGCGAGGTGGAGAAGCGCATTGAAGAGGCGGTAAAACGCGAAGAGCGAATTGTGGAGCGAGAGCGAGAGCTCTCAGCTCTCACCGAAGATTTGGATGGCCGCTCAAGTGTGCTCACCGAGAAAGAACTCGGTCTGCGAGACCGAAAAGGTGCTCTCGACCGGCGTTCGCAGGAACTTGAGCGCATGACCGTTGCGATTGAGGAGGTCAAGCAACAGCTCCGCGCCGAGAGCCAGGGAGACTTGCCAGCGGTCCTGCGAGAAGACGCCACTGAGGCGCTCGGTATGGATGACATTCTCACGTCCGCTCCAAGTCCCGAGCGAGATGCACCTGTGCCTTCTGTGACTGTTGCATCCGGATCCGCTGAGACCAATACTCGAGTCTCTGCCACCGAAGATCCGCTGGGGCTCGACGATTCAATCGATGAGGCGCCGATCTTGCTGACGGCCGAGACCCGGGTAGCGCCGGCCGAGTCTGTGGCGCGGGCCGCCTCGGAAATGATCACAGGGGAGCAGAGGAAGGTCTCCAGTCCCGGAGAAACCGTGCCCGATCTATCCGCAGCGCCAGTAAGTGCCCAGGCTGTCGAGAGCCCTCCGCAACACCTCGCACCGCAGACCGAGGTTGGCGATCAAGAGATTACGGTCCCCACGACAACAGGCAGTGAAGTGGAAACCTGGCGACGCAATCGCGGCTCTCACCTTAAGGTCCTGCATGCCCACGAGGTGAGTCTCGTTGCCAGCATTCGCCAAAGTGCGTTAGAAGAACTCTTAGCATCGGACATTCGAGCACTCCTGCAACTGCATCGCATGCCCTCGTATCCCCTCATTAGCCTAACGCTGGCCCGGGCAACGACGCTGGCAGGGAAGCCGGGCAAGCCGTACTCCTTCCACTTTGACGTTGGAAATGCGGAGGATCGAGCGGTTCTCAGTCAGCTGTCCGATTCGTTCCGGTTTCGGCTCGAGATTTTCGACGAGAATCACAACCCTGTGCGCCAACGACGGCTTGCAGCTCCACTGGCTTCGAACGTGAATTATGTGGTGGCTCTGGCAACCGACGCTCGCAAGGAGCTTCCGCCACATCAGCGCGACTTCGCTCAGGCGGTCAAGGCGTTTGACAACAAGCGCTATGACAGGCTTGGCCGTGGGCATCGCCTCGCTCGCGACTTCAAGGACTCGCTGCTCGATCGGCTGGAGAGCCCCGCTTCATTGCTCGGTGCGATTGCCCAATGTGGGCGCTTCAGTGCGTCACCGGGTGAGGAGTACCTGGTGGCAATTCGCAGCTATCCGTTTGAGCGCTGGCACCGGCGTCGCCTGCAGGTCATCAAGAAAGCCATCGAGTATGGTCTCTGGATGGGGTCGGACCTTGCCATGGTGGCCGTATCAGAAGAACTCGTACGGTCCCGCCGTGAATTACTCGGTCTTTGCCAGACAAACTTCAAGGCTCTTGTTGAAGGCGAGGAGTCGGGGCTCAGCGAAAGCAGCATTCAAGTGAATTGGGCAGCGCTGGCAGCAGAAGCCGACGCCCTAGGCGTCTCGGTTGCGAAGGCTCGCCGTGCACCGTCCCCTGTAAAAATTGGCGATGAAGAGCAGCGCTTGCTGGCACAGCTGGAAGAGCCCAGTGCCCGTTTGCAAGCGATCGTCAGCCTGTGTGAGATGAAGAGTCTCACCGGAATGGACCCCCTGTTTCGCGCACTTGCCCAGTTGGATTCGCGGCAGGCTGCGGAGGCGTTTGCGTCCATTACGAAACTCGGCAACCAAGCATCGGAATCGCTTCTCGTTCTGCTCAGTTGCCCTTCGGGTCATCTCCGACATGGCGCAGCGCTGGCCCTGTGCGCACTCGGCAACGAGGAGGGCATCGACTCGACCTGCGAAAACCTAATCGCTAGCGAGGGGACCATCTGGCGCGAGTACGCTGTTGCGTTGGGCCACGTTGGGTCGTCAGCTGTCATGCCACTTGTGGCCCGCATTGCCGGCAGCGGGCAGCGGGGCCAAGCACGCGCAGTTTGGGCTCTGGGGTACATTGCACTTGGTGGTGCCAGCAAGCCTGTTGAGACGCTCGCTAAAGGCCGCGATCAAGCCGTCTCACATGTGGCGCGCTCAGCACTGGAGCTCCGCCAGCGGCTGCAAGACCAGACCATTGGTTCGGAGCGCAGTGCAGTTGAACAAGAATTCACGGATGCGTTCTTCGCAGCGCTTGGCGGTCAGAATCCGGGGTATGCAAGCGCCGATCTCTCAGGCCCCGCTATGCTTCTCGATGAGGCAGACCTTATCGAAGCCACCTAACCCAAGCCATGTGCTGGGGAGGAGTAGCAAATCAATATTCGGGTTTTTGCCTGTGTCGTGGCGGCAGCTCGTCAAAGCATTGTAGAATCCATTGCACCCTGATGGGCCAACCATCGTCTTATTGAAAGCAGCGAGCCGTTCATGCGCTACGGAATCTTCTCCGATACTCACGCCAACATCGAAGCCCTTTCTGCGGTCGTCAACGCCTTTGAGAGCGAAGGCATCGACCGATACGCATGCATTGGAGACACGGTTGGCTATGGAGCTTCACCAAATGAGTGTTGCGACATCGTCCGGGAGATTGCCGAACACACAATTCTCGGCAACCACGATGCTGCGGTGTCAGGCCGCATGGATTACTCCTATTACTACGATGCTGCGCGCAACGCGCTAGACGCCCATGCGCGTATCCTCTCCGATGTGAACATGGAGTGGCTTCGTGCACTGCCGTACCAGGTTCGCGAGGGGGAAGTAAATTTTTGCCACGGCTCGCCTGTGAACCTCGAAGAATTCGAGTACATCTTCTCGGCCGAGCAAGCTGCTCGATGTCACGAGATTTGGGACGATCTGGCGACAGTTACGTTTATCGGCCACTCGCATTTGTGCAAGTCGTTTGCATTGACTGAGAACGAAGTGTTCGAGGTTGTTGCCGACAAATTTGAGCTGCGACCAGACCATCGCTACATCATCAGTGTTGGATCCGTGGGGCAGCCTCGGGACTACGACCCGCGTGCCAGCTACACGATTTACGATACTGAGACAAAGACCTTTGAGTTTAAGCGCGTCGAATACGACATCGACGCCGCCGCTCAGAAGATCTTTGCAACCGATCTTGAGCGCAACTTCGGAAACCGCCTATTTATCGGCGTGTGAGCTCTGGGTGCGCTTTGCCGCGCATGTGCTTTGCCGCGCATGTGCATGGTGTGCAGCAGGAACTGGGCGAAGATCGGCTCATCGCTCCAGGAGTGGCCGTTTCGGGGGGTATGACGCGCGTGCAGGCGAAACAGCAACCCTTTGAGGGCGAACTATTGGGTGTTCGAAGCAGTGCGCTGTGCACGCCTCTGACTGCGCAACTCCAGCCGCTCAGATCGCGCCTTGCGGTACTCAGAGGAGCTGATGACCTTGGAGCGCTTCATTGCGCGAAGGATTGTCGCCACACGGCCGGCGCTCACTGGGTCGAGCTTGCCAGCTTCGCGAATCCTCGCGCTCATCGAGGTGGGCTCGGGTGTTAGCGCCGCCAAGAACGCGGTCTGCAGAATGCTCAAATCTGCTGGCTCAACACCAAACCAGCGCTCAGAAGCCTCTGCCAGACCGTAGGTGTGCTCATCGCCGAGTTCAATGATGTTGAGGTAAATCTCGAGAATGCGCTCCTTGCTAACGTTGGATTCAAGTCGCCAGGTGAGAATGGCCTCTTGAAGTTTGCGAGCAAGGCTTCGCCGCCGATTGAGAAAGAGGTTCTTCACAAGTTGCTGACTAATCGTGGAACCGCCTCGCAGAAGCTTGCCGTTCTGCATGTCAATTGCCAGCGAGCGTTCGATCTGGTGTGGATCGAAGCCATCGTGTTTGAAGAAGCGCGCGTCTTCCGCAGCGACAAAGGTGCGAGGCACGTACGTTGGTAGCGAGCGAAATGCGACGAAGTCTGCGTTCGATTTGTCAAGGATGCGCGTTCGTCCGTCAGGAGTTCGGTATTCGTAGCCACCGCGCAATGAGCGGGTGTTGGCCACTGGAGGCTCAGCTGCCACCTGGCAGCCATGGATGCCGCTAGAGACTTCCAGGTGTGTCGAGTCGGTGCTCGACCGGGTAAGTCCCAAGGAGACTCGACTCTTCATACTGCCCCGAAGCTCAAGGCCTGCGAGCGAAGGACGCAGGCCGGCAGGAAGCGAGCTGAGCGCGGCATCGCAGGGCACATCACCAAGGCGCAAATCCACTTGCGCAAGGTCGGGTAGGCGTTCTCCGCGGCGCCATTCTCCGCTCGCAGTTCCCGATAGCTCAAGGTCGCCACTGCGCATCGACGCAAGGGTTCCCGTGACAAGTGCGCCAGTCTTGGTGTGCCGCAGCACGGCCGACGCATCGAGCCATAGATCCAAATCCAGTTGCCGGCGAGAGAGCGCCGGTTCCAACACTGCAAGCTCCGTTAGGTGCATGTCTTCCACGTTAAGAGCAACAGAGGCGCGACGCCCGATGGTCGCTTCGGCTGTAACGTTCCCGCTCACACGTGCCACTCTTGGATCGACAGACTGTGGCAACAAGGGCGCTACCAACGCTAGCGGCGTCTCAAGCAGGGATGCATCAACCGTGTATCCATCAAGTGTGGGCTGTGCGCGGAGCTTGATGCTTCCCGTTGTTCGGTCGATGCCAGCTCGCGCGCTAAACTGGTAGTGGTCTCCATCGACTCCCGAGGAGAGCATCACCTCCTTGAGGGAAGCACGGCCGCGCGGGCCCTTGAAATTGAAGGCTCCGCCATCGGCCAGAAGTCGGCGCAAGCCAAGGCCACGTCGGTAGTCCAATGCGGCGCGGGGCAGGGTGCCTCGAATCTGAAACTCTTCTTCCTGCAGCTGGATATCGGTGCGCCCGAAAAGCGCGTGCAGCTTGCCTTCGCGCATCCACAGGTTGATTCCCTCGCTTGTTACAGAGCCAGCATCTGCGACATTGACTCGAAGAGAACCGTTGACGAATCGAAGCGTGCGCAGTCGAGAAGAAGAATCCCTAGGAAGTGTTCTTGGTTTCTCGGAGCGCTTGTTTCTCCGTCGGGAAAGCATCTCGTCGAGATTTGTCTTGCCAGAGCGGTCAATGCTGAGTTCTAGGCGCGGTCCATCGATAAGCAATTCGTTGGGAGCAAGGCCTCGAGAACTTGCGCTTGGGGCTATGCTCGCCATCACTCGCTTGGCGTGAAAAAACTCTCCAACGCGGACATCGCGGATTTCCAGAGTCCCTGTGAGGCCAACGGAGGCTTCCCCCAACTCAATCGGCAAGCCGAGTGAGTCGCTCGCTCGATTCGCAAGTTCAACAGAAACCCGCTGGTGGAGTTTGTGTTGCGCAAACACCGGCAGCACCACACAGCAAATACCAGCGATGGCCAAGACCCAACGCTCGCGCCGAGTCCGCTCTCGCAGTTGTTGCTCTTGCGTGGGGCCCATGTTGACGGTCAACGGTTAATGCCTTGCAAGCTCTCCACAGTCACGACGCTCATCGCCAGGATACGGCCGGTGGCGCAGTCGGCGGTCGCGGTCCCCTCGCTCGACAGTGGCGAGCCGTGCACCACCCAAAATCGCTTCAACGAGGTCCGCAAAGGGCAGGCCTGCAGCGTGGGCGATTTTTGGAAGCAAGCTATTGGGTGTGAGGCCGGGAAGTGCGTTCACTTCGAGCACAAACTCGTTGCCTGTCGGGCTCAGAATCAAGTCGACACGTGTGGCGCCTGCGCACCCCAGGGCGCGATGGGCGATTTCTGCCTGGGCCAAGATGCCTCGGTATCGCTGTGGGCTTACTCGCGGAGGAATGAAGTAGCGGTTTGCGGATGCGTCGTACTTGGCGGCGAAGTCGTAGAGTGGGCGGTCCGATTCGATTTCGATCGCACCAAGTGCGCGATCCTCAACCACGGCAACCGAAATCTCTTGGCCCCGAATCCACTGTTCAACGATGACCTGGCTGTCGTACTGAAGCGCTCGCTCGCAGGCCGCTCGGAGTTGCTCGGTCGAGTCCACAAGCTGGACGCCTACCGAAGAGCCCTCGGCAATGGGCTTCACAACAACCGGGAACCCAAGGTCGCCATGATGTCGTTCTACGTCCGCAATCTCGTCCTCGTGAAGGAGGTAGTAACTGGGAGTGGGAAGATTGTGGAGGCGAAAGAGTTCCTTGCTCTTCGCCTTGTTCATCGAAAGCGCCGCTGCGAGCACGTCACTTCCCGTGTACGGAATTCCCATCAGTTCCAGCATGCCCTGGATGCAGCCGTCTTCGCCGTAGCGACCATGAAGCGCGAGGAAAGCAATGTCGATTTCCTTCTGGCGAAGGACGAGGTCCAGATCCCGATCAACAAAGATCCCGGTTGCGTCATACCCACGGTCAACAAGGGCGGCCAAGATCGCCTGCCCACTGGCAATTGAGACACTCTTCTCGCTGCTAAGGCCCCCCATCAATACGCCAATTTTGCGATTTCGCATGCTCTACCCGGTCTTTCCTAATTTTAGACTTGTGATTTCAGTTAGTTAGGTGGCGGGCGAATGAGTTTGTCTTTCGGGCGACTACGCTCTGGAGCCCATTTCCGAAGGCCTTTGGAAGTGTTCTTCCTCGGGCAAACCGCCGCCTTCTGCCAGTGACGCTAGACGGCACCCACCTACAGGGCAACTTTTCCGCAGTTGATGGTGTAGGGTCCCCGCGCATGAATTTTGTAGACACGGCGATCACCTTGCTCCACGAATCTGGCAGGCCGATGGCAGTCCAAGAGTTGTGCGACCTCGCGCTCGATCGGGGGTTGCTCGACAAGCCTGGAGCCAATCCGCTGCGAAGCATGAAGACTCGTCTGACGGTCGAGTTTAACAAGGGCAAGGCAAGCCGCTTGCTGCGCGATGGTGATGAGGCGTGGACACTGAGCAAAGGTGTAGCGCTTCCTGAAGGTGCACCTGCGAGTGCAAAGACGAAGGCTGCGGCGTCAAAGACCAAGAAAGCAACCGCCAAAGCCAAACCGGCAGCGAAGGCGAAGGCAACTACAAAGACCAAAGCTGCGACGAAGACCAAAGCTGCGACAAAGACCAAAGCTGCGACAAAGACCAAAGCTGCGACAAAGACCAAAGCTGCGACGAAGCCAAAGGCAAAGCCCGCTGCCAACCGTAAGAAGACTACGGCAGAGGCGAAAGCGGCTGAGGCAAAGCCGAAGAAGGCAGCTGCGAAGGCAAAAGCCAAGACGAGCAAAGCGAAGTCTGCCACGACGGAAGCTGAGGAGACGACTTTGGCCAAGACGAAGGCCGCAAAGGGTACCCCGTCCACGAAAGCGAAGGACTCCGAAGAAGCCGCACCAATAAGGAAAACTCGCAGAACCCGCGCCTCGGCCAAGTCTAAGAAACCCTCTGAGGAAGATGCTGCGCCAGTGGCTGAGGAAGCGGTGGCTGCCGAGCCGCCCGTCAAGCTCACTGCTGAGGAAGAGGCGCTGGTAGAACTCTATGGAACCCCTGAAGGCACACATTCCGCCGCTGAACTCAATGAGTATCGGGACGAGCTCACAAAAGACGAAGATCGTCCCATGCTGCCCGAAATTCGCGCAGAGCGTCGCCCGCACCGAGGTCGCGAACGAACCCGCAAGCGGCGAAGTCGCAGCGAACGTCCAGAGCGCAGCGAGCGCTCGGAGCGACCTAGCCGAAGCCGGAGCGAGACGGCTCGCAAGCGCTCGCGCTCTTCGGCACCTCGCGACATCGCTGGGGCACTCATCACCCTCGTGGATGCGGATGCAAGCCCTCGCGAGCAGCTCACAGCCGCAGCCTATGCCGTTTTGGGAACGCTTCCCACGGGCCAGAGCATGCCCGTGCGACAGCTAACCCAGACACTGATTCGTCAGGGCCAACTTGAGGGGCGTGCGGACAGCCTGTGGCGAATGGTCAAGGGAACGCTCCTCGTCTCCGAGCAGCGACGCAGCACCCGCGGCCTACCTCCTCTGGTTCGATATCGTGGCAAGGATCTGTTTTCTGCTGACTTCGTCCCCGGGCGCTCGGCCGTTGATATTGCCGAAGCTGCACTTGCCAAAGCCGCGGAGAACTACGCCGCTGCCGTTGAGAAGGAAATGCAAACCCGGCTTGCTCAGCTCGCGCCGCAAATGCTCGAGCGCATTGCCTACGTCTATCTTCAAGCAACGGGCTGGAAGGATATCTCCTGGATCAAGCGGGTTGAGAAGAGTTCTTATGCCCTCGCAACTGCCCCGGGAGCTGTGGACCAGACAATGGTCGCGGTTCGCGGCGGTCCTGAGGAAATTGATCGACGTGGCGTTGGCGAACTTCGAGCGGGTCTCTATGCAAAAGACCTGGACTCAGGGCTGTTGCTTACGCCCTGCGATCTATCTCAAGAGGCAAATGTGGAGCTGGCCAAGGAAGGTGCGCACGTCCGGATCGTGGCTGGCGCCGATTTTATCGGCGAACTCGTAGCTCGCGAAGTCGGCGTGTCCTGGCGGCATCAACAGCTGCCACGAATTGATCAGCGATTCTGGGATGCTCTTCTGAGCTAGCGCGATGGCCTGGTACGGGCGGCAGCCGTATCCGCAGACGCTTGGCGAAATGCAGCGTCTGCGGGATTGCATGATTGCGGCACCAGAGCGGTCTGGTTGTCTGATCCTCTGCGAGCACCCACCAACGATCACCTGTGGCAAGCACAGCAAGCCAGAGAATGTCTTGTTATCGAGCGCTGAACTTGAGAGTCGTGGCATCGCGGTCGAACCCGTCGATCGCGGTGGGGACGTGACGTATCACGGGCCCGGGCAGCTGATGATCTACCCGGTTGTCCGCGTCGGCATACGCGTGAGTGCGTTTTTGGAATGCATTGCCGACGCCCTCTCGCTTCTTGCCTTGGAGTTTGGCGTCACAGGCGCCCGGTGGCAAAGCGACGAAGCGGGGCTTTGGCTCGAGCACCGAAAGCTGGCAGCCTGTGGACTCAATCTTCGCCGAGGTGTGAGCATTCACGGCTATTCCTTCAATGTGCGGACGCCACCTGGCGACTGGCGATGCATTGTTCCTTGTGGGCTCGCGGGACCTGGCCCAATTTCGCTGCTCGAGGCGCTGGGCGGTGAGGACGGACCAAGCATCGAGGAGTGTGCAAGGGCAGCGCTGCCGCTTCTGCATCGAGCCCTGGCCCCCTACGGACTGGACCCGAACGCAAGGGCCGAGCTAGGCTGAAGTCTTGAAGCGCGTACGACTGATATACAATACCGACTACGATGAAGAACTGATTGCGAGCTCTGGCGTCGACGTTAGCGCGGTGGAAGAAGCTGCCCGCGCAGTTTGCAAAGGGATTTCTGATTTTGGTTTGCAAACCGAAATCATCGGAATTCACGGTAGGGATATTTCTGAGGTTCTAACGACTTTGCAAGACGGCAAGGCCGACTTGGTGTTTAACATCGTCGAGTCACTGTGTGGCGATACTCGGAACGAGTTGGTGATGCCGGCTCTCTTGGAACTTTTAGGAGTCCCCTATACCGGGCCCGACGCGCTCGCAATCGGACTCTGCCTGCACAAGGTGAAGTGCAAGCACGTGCTGACAGGATGCGATATCCCGACGCCTGCACACCTGCTCTTGTCTTCGCCTAGCGAAGTGATCAGCGGAGCGCTCGATAGCAAGATGGAGAGCCTGGCCTATCCATTCTTTCTAAAGCTTGCACGCGAGGATGCCTCGATTGGCATTGAGGCGAGCAATCTGGTCTCCAGCCCTTCGGAGCTCAAGAAACGCGGGCTAGAGCTTCTCGAGCAGTACGGCCAACCCGTGCTTTGCGAGCGCTACATTGAGGGGCGGGAGGTTAACGTGACGGTTCTCGGCAATGGTGCAGACCTCGCGGTCCTGCCGCTCTACGAGATTGACTTTGGCGAGATGCCCGAAGGACGTCCTCACATCATTTCCTACGCTGCAAAGTGGGACGAAGAACATGTGGACTACGGCGGCACAAAGCCTGTGCCCATGCGCGATGTCTCGCCCAAGTTGGCAGCAACGATTGCCGATACGGCAAAGCGGTCTTTCAGCGCCTTGGGCTTGCGGGATTTTGGTCGCGTCGATCTTCGAATCGACAGGGAAGGAACGCCCTGGGTCATCGACGTCAATCCGAATTGTGATCTGTCGCCAGGCGCTGGCGTTGCGAATGCCGCGGCCATGGCGGGAATGGACTACCCACAGCTTGTCGGCCGGATTTGTGAGCTGGCATGGAGTCGCCATGAGCGTAGCGCTGCGAAACCTTAAGCCTTCCGACCGTCCGATTCTCGAGGGCATCCTTCGTTCGGACGACACCTTTCGCGACGACGAGGTTGCTGTGGCTCTTGAGCTTGTTGACGACGCTCTAGCGAATCCAGATTCGGACTACTGGTTTCGCCTCGCAGAGCGAGAAGGGCAGGCTGCGGGCTACCTCTGCTTTGGACCCACGCCGATGACGGCATGCACCTACGATTTGTATTGGATTGTGGTGCACGCGGAGCACAGGGGCCATGGCATTGCCCGATCGCTCATCGATGAGATGGAACGGGCGCTGCTCGCGCGGGGCCCAAAGGCGCAAATTCGCGTTGAGACATCTCAGAGCGAGGGCTACGGCGCGGCACGAAAGCTCTACGAGGCCCTCGGCTATCCAGAGACGGCGCGCTTCTCGGACTTCTATGGCGCCGGCGATGACTTGATTGTGTTCTACAAGAACCTATGAGCCGGGTGCTTGCGATTGTTGCGGCACTTGCCTTGCTTGGGTGTTCGGCGAAGAAGAAAGCCCCATCACAAAGCAAGGACGATGCATCGCCGACGGTGGGGGTTCGAGACATTCAGCCTGAGCTGATGGTCTTGCGACAGGTGTTTGTGGAAGAGAGCAGCGACCAAGGTGGACTTCATGTGCCTGCTAGTGACATGGCAAAGAAGCTCGGTAGTATTCTTGTGACCTCGGGATTTCTCGCAGCCCGTGACGGTGACGTGCCCGACACTCACTTGGCCAGGCCAGTCGAAGCGTTTCTGAGCATGAGCTATGACTGGGCGCCAAACGCGGAAGCCAACGCTGGCGCCCTGGTTCTAGCGGCCGAGGCGCGCCTGGAATTTATCGATAGCCGCAGCGATCTTGCACCCCAGGTTGCGGTACTAATGGAAGCCTCCGTCCCGCATCGAGGCGACGCCCCAGAGGAGACCGGGGACGCGCAAGCCGCCTTGGCTCAACTTGCTGAGTCGGCAGTCGTCAGCCTGGCCGAGTCTCTGGTGGCGCGTGAGCGGCTGAGGCGTGCCCCTCATGCCGAACTTCTCTCGGCCTTGTCGGTGGCTCTCAAAGAGCCGAGCATGCGGATCTGGGGCCTGCAGCTGGCAGCAGATCGGAGGTTGCGAGAAGCTGTGCCCGCGGCGATTGCGTCCCTCACGATGGGCGATGAAGCGCTCGAGGCGGCAGCAATCTCTACTCTGGTGGCACTGGGGGATCCGCAAGCCGTTCCAGCTCTGGTCAACGGTGTGGACTTCAATGACTACGAAGAACTCCGAGTGACCATGGAGGCGATCTCGGCGATTGGTGGCGAAGACGCTATCGAGTTTCTCGAATTCGTCGCTAGTGGGCATTCGGACGCAGAGCTTCGAGAGCGCGCCAAGGAGAGTTTGGGGCGATTGCGCAAGGCTCCGTGAGCTGGGCTGGTCAGAGTTGTGCGCTGCCAAGCGCCCAAGTGAGCATTGCTCGCTAGGATCGTGAGCCGATGATCCCGTAGCGTTGAAGCTTCTTTTGGAGCCCATAGCGACTCAGGCCGAGTAAGATCGCCGCTTTACTCTGGTTGTTGTTGGTTTGCTTCATTGCGGCTTCGACAAGCCGCCTCTCCAGTGCGTCCACTTGTGGCTTGAGTTCAAGTTTGGTGGCCTCCGAGAATGTTTTGGCTTCTGTGGCTGTCGCACGGAGTGATAAGTGTTCCGCGGAGATGTACTTCGCGTCGGCCATTGCGCTTGCCCGAGCGAGCTCGTTTTCGAGTTCTCGAACATTGCCCGGCCAGTCATGGGCCTGCAAGACACGCAGAGCCGACTCACTGAGTTGATGATCGCCACTTGCTGAGGCCAAGAGATGCGCTGCTAGATCGGGGATGTCTTCACGTCGCTCGCGAAGCGAGGGCAGGCGCAACTCCAGAACCTTCAATCGATAGTAGAGGTCCTCGCGAAAGCGTCCCGCGACCACTTCCTGCCAAAGGTCTTTGTTGCTTGCGCACAAGACGCGGATGTCCACGTGCCGCACGTCCTCGGCACCAAGCGGGCGAATCTCGCCTTCTTGCAGGGCACGGAGTAGTTTGCTCTGCATGGCCAAGCTCGTGTCGGCGATCTCATCGAGAAAGAGGGTTCCGCCATCGGCGACTTCGAAGAGCCCGCGCTTGCCTCGCTCTGCCCCAGTGAAGGCGCCACGCTTGTATCCGAAAAGTTCTGCTTCCAAGAGACTGTCTGGGACGGCTCCGCAGTTGATGGGCACAAAGGCGCTGGCCGCTCGCTCGCTCTCGTTGTGGACTGCGCGTGCCAACAGTTCCTTGCCGGTACCGCTCTCACCGTGAATCACGACGGGCAGGGCACAGGCTGCGGCTCTGGCGGCAAGTGCAAGCAGATCGCGCATCGGCTTTGAGCGGCCGATGATCGCATCAAACGATCCGCTTGGCCGAACGCTGGGAAGTTGTGCTCGCGTGCGAGCGAGTTGGACTTCAGTGGTTTGAAGGCGCTCTTCTAGCTGCTGGTTCAGTTGGCGAATCTCTTCTTGGCGATTGCGGTTCTCACGAGTGAGACGGGCATTTTCAATCGCCACGGCCGCAATGTCCGCAAGTTCACGCACGATATCTACAGCTGCTTCATTAAAGGCCGAGCGACGAAATCGGTGATCGAGATAGAGGGTGCCGACGATTCGTTCTTTCACGCGAAACGGCACCGCCAGGATTGAGCGCAGCTGAAGGGCTGCGACCGATTGAGAGCCATCGAAGCGCTGGTCGGTTTCCGCGTCAACGGTCATCACGACTTGGCCCGTGTCGGCGACCCGTTCGGCGATCGATGTACTCAGTTGCTCTTGGGAGCCAAGTTGCTCGCCACCCATGTTGCGGGCGACGCGAAACTGTAGTGCTCCACGCGCGTCGCGGAGCAGCAAGAATGCACGCTCGGCACGGCTTAGCTCTACCGCCGTATCAATGATCTCATCGAGGAGAGGTTCGATGCGCTGCTCTGAGTTGAGTTTGCGGCTAAGGGCTAACAGTCGCCGCAGAGGTGCCGATGGGGAAGGTTCCGGCGCTATCTCGCGAGATGCCTCGGCCAGACTTGCTAGCGCACGCGCCTCCGGATGGCGTGCAAGCCCATTGCGATAGGCCTCGGGGCACAGGTCCTTGACCGCGTTGAAGACCGCCTGGCCCTGGGCAATCGCTCGGTCCCGAAGCTCAGCGTCGCCAAGGGCCGCATAGGTTCTTGCAAGTAGCACGGAGAGTCGCCATCGCAGGTCCAAATCGCCACTCTCTACGGCTGCTTCCGTCGCAACCGCCAGATCGCGTGTGAGTTCTTGCGTAGGGTTTGCGAGCGACAGAGCAACTCGTGCGCGGCAGGCCAGTAGCTCGCCTCGGTGTTCTTCTGAATCAAACGATAGGCCTTGCAGAACATGCAACGCCTTCCCGGTGCCAGCCCTGGCGTGCCATTCTGCCAACCGCATGGATGCATATGCTGCGTCACTTAGTCCGTGTTGCGTTCCCAGGGCCTGCGCTGTCTCATAATGTCCGTGCGCAGCTTCCTCGTGATGCTCGCGCTTGCAGATGTCTCCGAGCAGAAGGTGCACAAAGAACGCGATTCGCGGCTCATTGGCCCGCAATGAGAGGCGCTCGGCTTCCTCGGCTTGTCTCTTCGCGCTCGCAAATTCTCCAAGTGTGAGCAGGAGGTTTCCGCGATTGCAGTGCGCAGCGCACAACTCAAAGGGAGTGCCGCTACGAGTGAGCCCTGCGTGCGCACTCTCATAGGTGGCTAGGGCTTCGCTGTAGCGCGCAAGTCGCTGTAACGCCGTTGCACAATTGAGACGGAAGACGGCAGCCGCGTGTACCGCACCACTGCGGTCGCTGCACTCAGCCGCCTCCTTGTATAGCTCAGCCGCCCTTGCAAGTTGGGAGTGCCGTTGCGCTGCCATTCCTTGCAACCCAAGGGCTCGGCCTAGCAGTCGCTCACGATCACACGCCTCAGAGAACTTCGTAAGCTCCGCGAAGGCCCGGTCACAGGCGTCTAGGTTGCCAGCGTAGAGTTCGGCGAGTCCGACGATTTCTGTGGCGGCAAATCGATCTTCGGGAGTGGTGGCCAGCGCCAGTGCCTGCTGTGCCGTAGCCAGCGCCTCGGCGAGCTGCCCTTGGGTGAGCAAGGCCTTTGCCAAGGCGGCGTGGGTGTTGGTGCTCTCTGGCGTCTGGAGTGTGAGTACGCGAAGTAGCGCCACAGACTCCTCTACATCGCCTCGGTGCTGCGCGCAGCGGGCGAGCGCCTCAAGAGCCCGCAGTCGCAGCTCTGGGGAACGTGAGCGCTGAGCTTTTGTGGCGAACTGCTCTGCAAGTTCGTAGTCGCCCGTTCTAAGCGCGACCTCAGCTGCCGCGACTGCATGCTTAGAAATATTCTGTCCGCGCATCACGGCTTGCGATGCCATACACAGTGCGAGTGCTTCATCGAGCCGGCCTGCTGCACGCTCCTCTTCGATGGCGATTAAGCAGGCCTTGCTAGCCTCTGCGGTTGGCCCGACGACTAGCAGGTGTTTTGCTCGCTCGCTCGCCGAGAGGCTAGTGGCACCAATGAGAGCCTTGCGATGAAGTGCCTTGCGCCTAGCCGTTGGCAGGTGCGCATCGATCTGCTGCGCATAAGTGGCACTCGCGCACTGGATACGGCCGCTGGCAAATCGCACAAAGCCCGCATTGGCGAGTTCTTGGACCCAGCACGCGACGTCTCGCTCGGACGCCTCTATGAGCCTTGCAGCCTGCTCATAGGACATGGGAGCTGCGGCAACTGCGAGCAATTCGAGAAGCGCTGCTGCATCGCGACTTAGGGTTCGTACTCGAGAAAGCAGCGCCTTGGTCAGCCCGTCGTCGTGCAGGAGCACATCGGGTGGTCTTTCGTGCAGTGGATCGAGGGTGCTGGCAGCACGCATGAGTTCGATAAGCGCGCCGGGCAACGACTGGGTGAGCTCCGCCGCCCGTCGAACCCACTCGCCCGTTGGCGCTCGCGCACTCATCGATCGGCAGAGGAGCTCGGCTTCGGCGTCGGAGAGCGGTCCCATCTCGATACCTTCGTGTGCCAACGGAGCCTGCTCGCTGGTAGCTATCACAAGTGTGACAGCTGGGATTTGTGCGGCTCGAAGCTCTGAGAGTAGGTTTGCCGATCGAACCTCTCCACAGAGGAGTACAGCCGGGCCATCGCCGGCATGTGCGGCTAGGAAGTCTGATGCGCTCGGAGTCGCCGCAGGCCAGCGACTTGGTAGCACGATCTTGCGAACCTCGGGGCAGGCAAGGTCTTCTTGTGCAAGCTCCACTTGGGCGCGCAAGAGCGCTTCTGTCACAAAGCGGCTGCGCCCGCTGCCAATCGGGCCCGTGACTTCACAGAGTCTGCCTTCTTGATGTGCGTCGTTGAGACCGCGAACCAGTTCGACAAGCCGTCGCGCTTCACTCTCACGTCCGAAAAATTCTGAGACTAGAAGTGTGGGCGTCTCCATACCGCCTACGGGCTCCCCCAAAGCCTCAGCAACACGACGAATGTGGCTTCTCAGCGCGCGCATCCCGCTTGGTCGCTTACCGCGGTCCACTTGCATCATAGAGAGGAGCAGGGTGACCAGGGATTTGGGAAGCTCCGCACTGAGCCGAGGCTCGATGGCGTTCGATACCCCAGCGAGAATTGCGCCATAGAGTCCCTCTTCGTCCACAAAGACAGGTTCTCCGATTGCAATTTCCGTGAGACTCACTCCCAAACTGTAAAGATCGGTCTGCGCATCTAGATGCCCGGAAAGGGCTTCGGGGGCCATGTAGAGAGGAGTTCCCCGCACATCGCCCAAGCCTGCGGACCGCGCAAGGCCGAGATCGAGCAAGATGGCTATGTGTGGGCCCGAGTCTGGGCAGAAGATATGTGCTGGCTTCACATCGCCATGCGCCAATCCCTGGTTGTGAAGGTGGGCCAGGCCGCTGGCCATCGCATCTGCGAGTGTGAGGAGAAAGCTTGGCCGAGCAGCCCTTGGAATTTGGGCATAGCGCCTGGCTGCAGGCACGCCTTGGACAAACTCGCTGACAATGCAAAGACCTGTGGCGCTCTCATGCAGTCGCAGGACACGAGTTAGGTTCGGATGGGCAACGCTTGCAAGATGGGAAAACTCCTGAATTGCAGTGGCTCGCGATGTGGGGTCTTGCACCCATTTGAGGGCCACTTGGGCGTCATCGTGTTCGCGGTCGAGTGCACAGAAGACCTCACCTTGTGCTCCCGAGCCAATCGCGCCGATCTCGTGGTAGCGATTTCTTAGGAGCGCTGCCAACTTTGTAGGCACCATAGCGCCAACAAGGCTAGCACTAAGCCTCCGCAACACCACGCTCCTTTGAGGGATTCTCTGCAGATATGCTACCGTTCTCCCCCATGTCGAAGGGCCGTAATGGCAAGGCGGGACGACTCGGCGACGACACCCGGGCCCGCATCAACGATTTGAAGGGAGGATGGAAGCTTCCAGGCGCCCCTGCGGATGAAGACGAACCTACCAAGGTGGCCCCCGACCAGTCGGAGCCAACTGTCCAGGTCGAGTCACAACCTGAGGCGAAGGTCGAGGTCTCGCTCCCCAGTCTGCCAAAGGCTCGCCCTCCGAAGCGCCCGACTCAGCCTCCGCCCCCACCATTGGGACGCTCTAGGAAAAACTCCCAACCACCGCCCTTTTCCCAAAACTCCCGTGGGCCCGACTCTCCCGCACCAGTGCCTCGTGAGAAGAGTGCCTCGGTCCCGCCGCCCGCGCCAGTCTCGGTCACTCGTGCGAAGTCCGCTTCGGTGCCGCCCCCGGCTCCAATCGCCCGCGCGAAGTCCGCCTCGGTGCCTCCGCCCGCGCCACCGCGAAAGAAGCCAACGCTACCTCCACCCGCCGTTGTCTCAGCCGTTGGAGCTGACGATGATGAGCCAACCCGACTCACCAGCACAGATGAGCCACTTGGAGTGGCGCCTGCGGCTGCTGTTGGACCAATGGGGAATGCGACTGGCACCGTGAGGCTCCCGGACAGCCTCCCTCGTGATTCTGGAGTGATCGGCGATGTCGCGTATTGGTTCCGGGTGCAAGCCAAGCGTCGCTCGGCAAAAAAGGAGATGTTCGAAATCACTGCACGCATTACGAGTGAGAAAGAGGCGCGCAACACAAAGCTATTGGACTATGCCCGTCATGCTGTCGGAGATGATTCTTATGATCAGACGCTTGTGGGGCGCGCACGCGCTTCGCTATTGAGCATCGAAGAGAAGCGCTCGCATCACGCAGGTCGCATTGCTTCGGCGAATGAGAAGGTGGCTGCCCTGGAGCGGCAACGCAAAGAACTCAAGGCCAAACGAGATGACGACATCAAGACGCTGGAGATGGAGATTGAGGCCGTCGCCACAAGCCTTGAGCCGTTGGTTGCGCGCGCCAGTGCCGCCCGGAAGAAGACCACGCGTTTGCGGCTGCAACTTCGAACACTCGATGATGAGATTCAGAAGAAGGAATCCAGTCTCGTCTCGGTTCATGGGGCTGCCGACAAGGCCTCGGTTCATGCGGAGATGGCGAGTTTGCGAGCCGAGCGCGACGCAGTTGCCGCTGACGAACCCACAATTGCGTCTGAAATTGATGACTTAGAACCCAAGATCGCAAGTCTAGCTTCATCCCGAGGCGAGTTGGCTGACAAGATTGCCGTACTCCGAGCGGAGGAAGAACTCGATATCATTCGAGTGAATGAGAAAGCCAATGCGGTAAAGGCTAGCCGCGTCGTTGAAGAGCGAGCGGTGAGCGATCAAGCGGCCAAGCAAGAGAGGCAACTGCTTGAGCTTGGGGAGGGGCTGCACCACAACCCACCCGACAGTCGGGATCCAAAGGCTGTTGCAATCATGCGCCATGACTTGGAAATCGGCACGCTCGAGCGCCGCAGTCTAGAGCTGAGCGAGCTGCTCGATAGCGTGGAGCGTGGTCCAATGATTCGCGGGGCGGCCTACCTTGGGGCGGTAGCTACGATCGTCCTCGCCGCTGCCGCGTATCTCGTGTTTCTACGCTAGAACCCCTCGCTCGCTTATTTGCCCTCTGGACGCACTGGCATGGCTTGCTCAGCTCCCCTGGCAAGGTCGTCGTTCGTGCCTCGCCAGAGAACAAGCCTGCTTCACGAGAGGAGATCTATGCTCCTGAACTTGGCACTAGCAGGGTTGAGACTTTGCCGATTGCCCACCACGTGAGGGCAAAGCGTCCACCTGAGAGCACCAGAGCTGCCAGAGCAACCGTCACGCCTCCTGCTCCGGCAAGCCGGGACCAGCCTGAGGTTTCCCGCCTGCGATACGCCAAGACGCCCATGGTGGCGGCAAACGCGGCCATTCCCATCGCAAGGTAGGTGCCTGCCGGCACGAGCGAAGCGGCAAAGGCAATGATGGCCATGGCTAGGGCGAGCTTTCCCATTCATTGACGCTAACAGCCCGCAGACGTTGGCCCAACTTTCTGCGACGTTGCGAGCATCTGGTTTGGCGATCTCATTGTAATTGCCAGCGGGCAATGGACCTTGTATACGCCTGCCCAGCGCATGGATGCTTCAACACATACCGCTTTGGCGCACGTGGGTAGCTGCGTGATCCTCGGCCTGCCGAATGTCGGCAAGTCCACCCTGATGAATCAGGTGATGGGCCTGCGCTTAATGGCGGTCTCCCCCAAGCCGCAAACCACGCGGAATCGGGTGATGGGAGTTGTCAATACCGATGGCGAGGATGGCGCCTCGCAGATTGTCTTTGTCGACACTCCAGGCATGCAGCAGGGGGCTGGGCCATTTCGGCGCTTCATGCGTGAAGAGGCGCTTGGGGCAGCTGGTGACTCTGATGTAGCCCTTTTGGTCATCGATCTCTCGAGCCGCAAGCAGCGCACAATCGAGAGTCTGCTCGATTCTGATGCCAAGCCCATGCTCGATGCTCTTGAGGCATTTGGTGGAGCGGTGATTCTGGCGCTAAACAAGGTCGACCTGCTGGAGGACAAAGAGGCTCTCTTGCCCATCCTCACCGACTTTGATGCGACAGGGCGCTTTGCTGCCATGGTGCCAATCTCCGCAAAGACGGGCAGCGGGACCGAGGCCTTGCTGGCAAACATTGCGGGGCATCTTCCGCCTGGGCCAATGCTCTTCCCCGAAGAGATGTACACCGACAAGGCCGAGCGATTCTTGGCAGCCGAGTTGATTCGCGAGCAGCTCTTTCGCCAGCTCGGTGATGAGTTGCCCTATGCAAGCGCTGTGGTGATCGAGGATTTTCACTCGCGGGATAAGGGCGACATCGTGATTTCCGCGGCGATTCATGTGGAGCGTGAATCGCAAAAGGGCATTGTGATTGGCAAAGGTGGCAAGCGCATCAAAGCCGTTGGGGAACGCGGTCGCCACGCGGTAAGCCAGCTCTTTGGCTGCCCTGTGCACCTAAAGCTCTTCGTCAAGGTCAACAGCAACTGGTCGCAGCAGGTTCGCTCCTTGCGCGAGCTTGGATACGAGTAATGAAAGCGTCACGAACACCTCCGCTCATCGCCATTGTAGGGCGTCCCAACGTTGGGAAGTCGACGCTCTTTAATCGCCTTGTTGGCGGCAGGCCTGCGCTTGTGCACGACACGCCCGGCCTAACCCGTGACCGTCGTTATGGCGAGTTAGAATACTTCGCAAGAAAACTTCGCATCGTGGATACGGGCGGACTCGATCCTGACGCCGAGCAAGATGTCATTGGTGCAGGCATTCACCGCCAAGCTCACGCCGCGCTCAAGGAGAGCGATGCTGTGGTGCTGGTTGTCGATGCAAGGGCAGGCATTACCCCACTTGACCAAGAAGTGGTGATCATGCTCCGCAAGCTCAATCTTCCCGTCATCGTTGCAGCGAACAAGGTAGATAGCGCCAAGAGTGACGACCTTGTTCACGAGTTGCACGCGCTGGGAATGGGCGATCCCATGCCGATTTCGGCAGCCCACGGTCGTGGTGTCGATGATCTGGTTCAGGGGGTTGTCGATCTTCTCGCACTGGAACCCAATGTGGGGGATGACGATGACGAAGAAGTCGACGCGCATGAGACCGAGGAGCAAGCTCTCGAGCGCCCCCTGCGCATCGCCTTCGTGGGCAAGCCAAACGCGGGGAAATCCTCTCTCGTCAATCGGCTCTTGGGCGTAGAGCGATCGCTTGTGCACAACGTGCCGGGCACGACCACCGATCCTGTGGACACCGACTTCGAGTTTGGCGGCAGCTCTTACACCTTGGTGGATACGGCCGGCATTCGCCGTAGGGGCCGCATTGATGAGGAGACCGAGCGTATCTCGGTATCACTGGCGATTTCGCAGTTGCGACGGGCCGATGTCGTGATTCTGGTGATTGACGGCAACGAGGAGCCAAGTGAACAGGACGCGCGCCTCGCTGGCATGATTGAGGACTCTGGCAAGGGACTCATCATTGCGCTCAACAAGAGCGACCTTTTGGGCGGCCAAGGCGCGCTCACGAAGCTCAAAGAGAAAACGAAGGACGAACTGCACTTTCTCAACTTCGCTCCCATGCACCTAATCTCCGCGCTTCGTGGTGATGGTGTGAGTGAGCTTATGAAACTCGTGGATCGGGTTGCCAAAGAGAGCCGCAAGCGCATTACAACCTCCGAGCTCAATCGGTTCTTTGCAGAGGTCTGTCAAACGCATCCACCGCCCAACAAGGGGGCCAAGATGGTGACCATTCACTACCTAACCCAAGCTCGGGTTAGCCCTCCAACCTTCTTGCTCTTCGCCAACCATCCAACCGCGGTCGACAAGAGCTACAATCGCTTCATCGCCAACCAGCTGCGGAGTCGATATGGCTTTGAGGGCACGCCACTTCGCGTCTTCGTCAAGCCAAAGTCACAGGGACGCAATCGGAAGAGTGGTGCCAAGAAAGGTGTGAACAAGCGAGTTCCAAAGCCGGCACCCGGTCCCAAGCGAGGACAGCGTAATGCTCGCCGCAAACGTCGCTAAGAATTGCTCTTAGCGCAAGGAAGCCAGCGTTGGTCGGGGTACTCTAGCGAGTGCTATGGCGAATCCGGGAACGTCCGTTGACCATGCTGCCTAAAAGAATCCTGACCGCCAGCTTGTACGAACGCCAAGTTGGAAGAAGGCGCTGCGGCTGAGAAATGACTCGAATCGGACGAACACGCCCATCGAACGGGAGCGCGACTCGAGGAGGTCAAGGCCGCCGCCGATTGCGACCAGAGGCTGGACAGGCTGTTCGATTTCGTCACCATGCATCACGATTCCTCCGACTCCGAGATCGACATGGGGGACGTATTTTAGGACATCGAGGAAATAGGTGATGCCAACTTCGCCATAGCCTGCATAGGCCGGCGCCTCGGCCGTGGTGTCGTAGAGGACGCCCCCTCCGCCACTGGCTCGAAGCCAGATAAGGTCGGTGAGCCCATACTCATAATCGGCCCCAACAACGCCTCCAAAGGCCCTGTGATCCGGGATCGAAAACCCGGCTGCTGCGGTGTTTAGGCTAACGACCCTCTCGCCCTCATCTGCATGAGCGGCCCGGTCCCGAATGAGGGGCAAAACCAGGATCGGCAGGACTGCTAGGAGAGTCTTGGAGTGCATGTACGGGGACAATACCGAGGTTGCAGGCAACCGGGCAGGGCGCGGGGATGTCCAAATTGACACTCGCGCTTTTCCGGTGTTACTACGCGGATCTAGCGCGCTGGCTGCGCGGCTCAGACGAGGAAATATGGCGAAAAATAAGGGTACACACGGTCGGGGCAAAGAGCCCACGGAAGAACCGGATGAGTTCGTACAACGAGTAACCTCGCTTGGCGACATCATCCAGCCGCACATCAAGAAGATGGTCATCATCGGTGGTCTTGTGATGGCCGGCCTCATCGCTTGGAAAGTGATGGACTGGCGCAACGAGAAGAAGGCCACGAAGGCCACAACCGCATTCGTTACAGCCATGAAGATCGTAGATGCGCCCGTGATTGGCGAGGACGATCCTCCACTGCCAGAGGGGCCGATAACTCCGCTCACGTACCCAACCGCAGAAGCGCGCCAGAGCGCCGGCCTAGCTGCCCTAGAAAAGCTGCAGAGCGAGCACGGCGACGTTGCGCTGTCCAAGCTTGGCTTGCTTAGTGAGGCGCGCCTCTTGCTCGACGCTGGGAAGTACGATGAGGCTCTTGCGGACTTTCAGAAGTTTTCTAAGAGTAGTGCACCAGAGCCATTGCGCATGGCTGCGCTTGAGGGAGCTGCATATAGTCTTGAGGCCAAAGCAATGGCGAACGAAGATGCTGCCGCTCGGCAAGCTGGACTCGAAACGGCACTGCAGGCATTTGCCAATCTCCAGCCTGCTGAGGGGGGGCCGATGCGCGACTACTCGCTCTATCACCAAGGGCGCCTACTGGTCGCCATGGGCAAGATCCCAGAGGGCATCGCCAAGTTCCGCCAGGTTCTCACAGAGCTTCCCGATTCCCCTCTCAAGCTGACCATTGAAGCGCGTCTTGCCAATCTAGACCCAGGCGGATCCGAGAAGGACTCGGAGTAGCGATTCGATGAAGCTGCCCCGATTGCAGAACTGGCTATTGCCCGCATGCCTTGGCCTCAGCGCGTGCATCGGAGGATCGGGGCGAGTTAGCAAGGTATCTCACGATGTAGAGAGCGCAGTGCCACACCAAGATCCGGGCACCGCCGTTCTCTCGCTATTCTGGCGCAGCGAGGTGGCGGATGTTTCAGGAGACTCGTCCCCACAGGAGTTTGCGAGCCCAGCTTTTCGCCTCGGGGCAAGTGCTCATGAAGACCAGCTCTTCGTGGGGTCGCATGATGGCTGGTTCTACGCGATGGA
This sequence comes from Kofleriaceae bacterium, assembly GCA_024762925.1. Taxonomy (GTDB): domain Bacteria; phylum Myxococcota_A; class Polyangia; order Haliangiales; family Haliangiaceae; genus NORP324. The sequence continues at coordinate 32,454 of JANTGM010000008.1, forward strand.
TGCGGTTACTAGCAAAATTCAGTGGAAGGTGAAGCTGGGCTCCGTTAGCTCTCGCCCACTGGTGCACCGAGGTCGCATTTATGTCGGGACGGATGATGGCTTTGTGATTTGCCTCGACACACTTGGCGACGAGCAATGGCGCTATGCCACGCGTGCACCGATCTTGAGTCAGCCTATCATCGCCGGGGATGCACTCTTGGTCGCCAACGAAGGTGATCAGGTCTACTCATTGGACTTAGAGAGTGGCAAGTTTCGCTGGCTGTACAAGACTGACTCTGACGAAGAGTTCACGCTTCGTGGCCACTCGGGCCTGGTTCTCGATGGCGACTTCGTATACGCCGGCTTTGCTGATGGCAGCGTTGTTGCTCTTCGCAGCGCAACGGGTTCGGTTGCATGGCTCTCGTCACTACGAGGGGGCAAAGATCGCTTTGTCGATGTTGATACAACACCTGTGGTTCTCGGTGACATGGTTGTGGCGGCCTCGTCTGCTGGTGGCCTCTATGCACTCAACAAAGAGACAGGACGCATTCTTTGGAACCGCGACGTGAGTGGGGGGGGCGGCCTGGTCGCTTCTGAGGACATGATCTATTTTGCCGCTGCAGAGCTGGGCATTTACGCACTCGACCTCGATGGCAACGTTCGGTGGCGACAAGGACTGCGCGGTGGCGGTGAGCCAACAGAGCCACTCTTGCACGGTGACTATCTGTTCTATGGCTTATCCGAGGATGGGCTCTTTGTCGCCAACGCAGCAAGCGGCGAAGTGGTGCAGTATTTCGACCCGGGGTTCGGCATCTCGAGCCCTGCGAGTCTTGGTCGCGACCGTCTCTTCGTCATGAGCAATAGCGCCATCTTGTACGCGCTCTCGATCAACTAGCGGTCAATCGATCGCTTGGGCCTCGACCTATCGTGGGCGCGTTTTCTCCCGCCACGAAGTCGACGACGAGCTCTTTTGCGTCGAAGAAGATCGCAAGGCACTCGCCGAGAACACCTTCTCTTAGCTACGCAGCCAAAGCTGAGTGTTCGATGCGACGAATGAGCTCTCGAAGCCGGCGCATGCCGCCAATGTCGCGACACCGAAACTCCACGCCGACTCCCTCAGCACCGGGCTTTGAGCTCGTCCAAGCAACCCGGCCTTCGATGCTTTGGGAGCCTGGACGCCCCGGAGAGGCGAGTTCAAGAACCAAAGGGCTCCCTTGCGACGGCGCTGCAGTAGTGCGAATGAAGACCCCACCTGTTCCAATGTCGTCAAGAGAGCTTTGGTGGCTCTCGACTTGATTGGGAACTCGCCACTGCACGGGCAACGCGACGGGGAGGCGACGGTGTTTGCGCTGTGCATCTTCGGGCACAACATCGCCGCGGCACAGACCAAGCAGATGGTCACGCTTGCCCGTTTCGCTTGCTGCGAAGGCCACACCAAGACCCGCTCGCTGCCCCGTTCCCCGCTTGCCACGTTGGCGCCATGCAACAGTGCCCCGAAGTAACATGCTGTCCTTCAGGAGCGGCATGCGAATGTCTAGGACAACCGCCTCTCCAATGTCCAAAGCCTTGCGCGTGGGATGGAAGAGGCCACCATTGGGCGTGTCTTCCAGGTAGCGCTGGAGAACGTCATCTCCGCTTTGAAATCGTGCAATCAGCATGGTCATGGGGCAGTTCCAGGGGTAACTGAGCTGACTCTACCCTCCAAGATTCGCACTAGCAATTGACAAGTCTGCGCGAAGATCCCTGCCGATATGCAAAGAGCCTGAGCATGAGCCCAGGCTCCAAGACATCCAGCAGCTGGTTAGCGGGGCGGGTAACCGCCGCCACCCTGAGGCGGGTAACCGCCGCCGCCCTGAGGAGGGTAGCCGCCACCTTGTGGCATTCCGCCGCCCTGAGGAGGGTAGCCGCCACCTTGTGGCATTCCACCGCCCTGAGGAGGGTAGCCGCCACCTTGAGGCATTCCACCGCCCTGAGGAGGGTAGCCACCACCTTGTGGCATTCCGCCCTGAGGAGGGTAGCCGCCACCTTGAGGCATGGGAGCGGGGCGACTTGGTGCGGTCCAGCCGCTAAGTCCCCCAAGTTTGTTCAGCGCGAGATACGCAACACCACCGTAGGTAGTGCAGTGGGCAAGGAATGCAGACTTTTCGATCCATTCTCCGCCACCCATGATCATGCTCGAGACAAATAGGTAGAAGAAGACAATGGCCGCAGATCCAGAGATCGCTGCAACGTACCCGAGCGTCATTCGCAACACCTTGGGATGCTCGCTGGTGTTTGTGCGGGGAAGCATCATCATAACGAGTCCCGCGAGAATCAGGCCACCAGCAGCAAGACCAGAGATGCCAGCCTTGAGTCCGGGAGTCTTGGTCTTGGCTCCACTCACCAGGTAGTGCATGAGGGTGTCGACACCACCAACAGCGACCCCCAGAGCGCCAATGATCAGGGTGTAGAGCACCAACTTGAGACCGATTTGCCCATCGGGTTCTGCCCCTTCACGTCGTGAATCCCAAACTGCGAAGAAGTACGCACCGACGAAAAATGATAGAGCCAGTGTGACTCCCATTCCCGTGCTGGCGAGTGCCATTAATTCACCCATAATTGATCCGCGTGCCTTTCCTTCAGAGCGATGGGTGCACCTACGCAGCCAAAGTCCGTTTAAGAAAAAGCGTACACGCCGATACAAAGGGGATCCAAGTCTTGGGCCACGCAATTTCCACTATGTGCGCGGGAATACTCTGACCTACATGTAGTGCAAAAACTTGTGCTGCTCGGTTCCATATTGCATTCATAGATAGGGGGGATCGTCTGCGACTTATGAAACTGCGTCAGCTATTGAGCTTCATCACCTGTATCGTTGCCTTGGGAACCACAACCATCGCGGAGGCCAAGCAGTTTCACGTCGTTGATGAGGGCGACACTCTTTGGGACATTTCCCGTAGTTATGGCTGCAAACTTGAAGCCCTTCGCAAGGAAAACGACATCGTCGGTGACCGTCTTCCCATCGGTCGTCGATTGCAGATTCCAGGGCAGCGCAAGCCCAAGCCTGCTCGGGTTGCTGTTGCACTGCCAACGGCACAAGAAGTTGCAACCAAACCTAGAAAGGCCAAGCGAGCCAAAGCCAAACACCAACGAGGCATCGTCACTCATAAAATCACCAATGGGGAAACGCTCGGTTCGATTGCCGAACGCTATGAAACATCAGTCGAGGACCTCGTTGGCCGAAACAGTCTTGCAGGGACGGAGATTTTCGCGGGAAAGAACCTAAGAGTTCTTCCAGGGGAGGGCAAGCGTGGCAAGAACACCCCCCCTCGCGTTCAGAGCGTTGGGGCCACCAACCGCGGCCATCTTCGCAACGCGTCCCGTCTGAAGGCCAATCCTGGCTATTACATCCGCCGGCCAGAACGAGCCTATGGAGCGGAGTACACGATCAAGCATGTGCAGCGCGCGATAGCCCACGTGCGCAAGCGCCACTCCAAGACGCACCGCTTGGCTGTGGGGGACATCTCCGCAAAGCACGGCGGCAAGATTTCCATGCATGCCTCGCATCAATCCGGCCGCGACATTGATCTCGGTTTCTATTTCAAAAGGCGCCCCAAAGGCTATCCGCAGAGCTTTGTCGACGTTACGGCAAAGAACCTCAACTTTGATGCAACCTGGACCTTGCTGATGTCATTTGTTGAATCTTCTGGAACCCCGGGTGGCGTGGAAAAGATCTTCATTAGCTACGAGACGCAGAAGGTGCTCTACAAACAGGCTCGCAAGCGTCACATCGGCAAAGCGAAACTTGCCGGCATCCTTCAATACCCACATGGGCGATCCTCCAAGCAGGCACTTGTGCGGCATGAGCCGGGGCACAATGAGCACATGCACGTTCGCTTTGCATGCCCAGCAAACGACACGCGCTGCAAGTAGCCGCATCTAGAGCTGAATGTTATCGCTGTTATTGGCGATACTAGAGGGGTGGAGTATGCAAGGCTCGATGGGGTGAAGGCGCAATCTTGGTGCTTGGTGAGTCAGCATCGACCTGGCGTTCCTGCCACGATTGTCTTTGGGGATCCCAAGCAGGTGCTGGGCATTGCCAGCGACGGCTTCGACGAAGAAGCTCTGGAGGCAGCTGTCGTTGGCGAGGTTTCGAGATTTGCTTGGCGCGAGCCAATCGACAAAGCTCTCTACCTTTTTTCGGCGGGTGGCGGATCGGCCAGATGGGTGGAAGTGAGCTCGGTGGCGTTGCCCGAAGGGGGCTTGCTTGTGAGTTCGAGGCCCGCCCAACTCGGAGACTACGAAGAACTCTTACTTCGTGCGCGTCTGAGCCTAGGAGGAAGCCTGTTGGGTCCAATGGCCCACGAACTCAATAACCTGGTTCAAGGGCTCTCTTCCGCTGAGTATCTCTTTCGGGACTGCCTCGAGAATGGCGATGCAATTGAGATGGAGGATGTGGATCAGCTTGCAGAGGCCGTGGTTGGGCTTAAGGGCATGGGAGCGCAGCTGCAATCGTTTGCCCGCATCACATTGGCGCCGGCCGAAGCGGTATCGCTTCCGCGGATTCTCACACGCGCCGCAAAGTTCCTCTCCAGCTTGGGGCGCATGGGCATCGTCGACTTCACCAACGCGGTTCCAGAGGACTTGCCCGACATGCATTGGCGTGCGCTGGAGATCGATTTTGTGGTGCTGGCACTTCTTGCGAATGCCGTGGATGCGAGCCTGGTGAATGGCCAAGATCCGGAGGTCTTTGCGAGAGCAAAGTCTTTGGGGGAGACAATCGAACTGGAGTTTGGCAACTCCGGGCCACCACTGGATTTGGCCGCGCATTCCAAGCCGGGAATCACGACCAAGCAGCGAAATCGCCACCTGGGATTGGGGCTGAGCGCGGTCATGGCGGTGCTCTCAAGGCGCGGCGGAAGTGCAGAGCAGGTGGAGAGTGGTGAGACCACCGTTTTGCGCGTTGTATTGCCGTTGCGTGCTAGAGAGGAAGCCGCATGATCACGGGCAAGTGATCGCTAATCTGGCCTTCATAGCCGCTCATCTGCATGTCGAGTCGTGGAATGATCGTATTGCCATCAGCGAAGGCCTCATCAAATTCCTGTGTTGTGACAATGTGATCGAGCAAGACGGAAGATGGCACAAAGCTCACATCGCCAGCGGCATCATTGCCAGCAGTTCGAATTGTATACCGATCCGCCGATCCGGTGAGTGGCGCAAAGACGGCGGCCCCGCCACTGAGTGTTTCGTTAAAGTCCCCTATTACCGCAATGCGATCGTTTCCTGGGCCGTCGACAGCTGTTCGTAAGAAATTCTCTAAGAGTACAATGGCTTCTTGGCGACGCTCGCGGTCGCTAAAACCGCCACCAGCCTTCAGGTGCAGAGCAATCGCTGTGAAGTTGACGGCGGGTTCGGTCTTCACCACAACGTCGAGCTTGAGCGCTGGCCGGGGGTACTCGTAACCATTGTCGTCAAATAACAAGAACGCGCCACTTACACTCACAAGCTCTGTTCGATAGATGTAGCCAATTTTCTGATAGCTGCCATCGCTGTAGGTGTGGCTCGATACGAGCCCGTCATAGCCACGCAACCGCGCGACAACCTCTTCAAAGGCCGCCTGATCTTGCACTTCCTGCAGCGCCACCATGTCGACGTCGAGCGAAGCAATCAGGTCTGCCACAATCTTGGGTGTCGAGACTCCCTTGGGGAAGTTCTCGATATTCCAAGTTGCCAACTCAAACGTGGAATCATTGCCGGCTGCTGGAACCAGATCGGTCCGAGGGGCGGGGTATTCAGAGTTTCCATCGACCTGGTTGTCCGGCCCCGAATCCGCTGCGGGAGTTCCCGGATCTCGACATCCGGTTGTCGCAAAGGCGCAGGCCGTCACGAATAAGAGCCACGTTCGAAGAAATCTGGAGCGCGATACCGACAAGATGGGCAGCTTACACAGCCACTGCGAAACGTTGGCGAAAAACTGCGAACAAAGCTGCTATATAGCAATCTCGATGTACCACGGCGCATTCTACATCTGCCTCTTTCTCACAGCCTGTAGTGGCGGCGACAGCCGTCTAGTTCCAGCGTCAGATCCACAGTTTCAGCTCCTAGAAGCGCCGGAATCGGAGGGCGAATGCCAGGCCACAGGGGACTGTGAGGCATCTTGTGTCCATAGCTGCATACTCGGGAGCCAAGGCCCAATCACATGCCCAGCGGAGCCAACGGAGCGTCCCGAGCGACTTGTGGGAGCGAGCTGTGAATGTGAGCAGAGTCGCTGCATCTGGAACTAGTGCGCGATCCATAGACATTGATTCGTGATCGCGAACTCAGCTCGTTTGCTGGCGAGGCAAAAAGAGGGAGTTTGCTGGGGCAAGCGACCGAGGAACAACGAAGAAGACTGGCAGAGCCAGTTTGTCCAGCGGGCGAGAAGACGAGTGAGCGCGTTCTATCTTCATGAATCGCGCACTAGTGCGCGATCCATGGACATCAGTATGAACCCGGAGCATAGGTTCCCAAACGAACTTGGAGCATGGGTGACAAGCAAAGGTGTCTCTGCCACATGGCAGCGGTGCCTTGGAAAGAGACTTGTCGCGTGGAACAGAGAAAGAAATTCATCGAAGCGATGCTCGAAGGTAACTACAGCCAGACCGAGCTCAGCCGCGAATTCGGCATAAGCCGCAAGACGGCCAGAAAGTGGTGGAAGCGCTTCCAGGAGGAAGGTTTGCTCGGCCTGGTGGACCGGGATCGCATCACGTATTCGAGGCCGCATGCGACGAAGCCTGACATGGTGGCGCTCATCGTAGGAGCTCGTGTGAGGCATCCAAGCTGGGGCCCAAGAAGATTCACGCATGGTTACAAGGGCGCCGCAGCGGCCAGAAACTGCCGGCTGTGAGCACGATAGGGCGCGTGCTCGAGCGCGAAGGAATGGTGCGCCGCAGGCGCTCTCGACAGCGGCGCAACGACTACTCGGACGGCCTCCACAAACAAGATGCTCCGAACGCAGTTTGGGCTGCCGACTTCAAAGGCCATTTCAAACTTCGCACCGGCATCAAGTGCTATCTGCTCACGATTTCCGATGGCTGCAGCCGCTTTCTGCTGCGTTGTCACGGCATGCAGCATCCAACGCACGACAATTCCAAGGCCGTGTTTGAGGCCGCATTTCACGAGTATGGGCTCCCAGGCGTCATGCGAACCGACAACGGAGCGCCGTTTTCGAGCGTCTCAGGCATCAGCATGCTGTCGCTCTGGTGGATCAAGCTCGGCATCAAACCTGAGCGAATTGAGCGCGGAAAATCGACACAAAATGGCCGCCACGAGCGCATCCACCGGACGCTCAAAGCCGAGGTTCTGACTGGCAAAACGCCCAAGTCCTCTTTCTGGTCACAGCAGCGCGAGTTCGACCATTTTCGCCAAGAATACAACGAGGAAAGGCCTCACGAAGCGCTCGGACAAACTACGCCGTCATCGGTCTACAAACTGTCAGCGAGACGATATCCCACCAAACTTCGTGAGCCCGAATATGGCGACGCATTCACCGTCCAGCGAGCCACCAACGACGGATCGATCGAAGTCGCTGGCCAAAAAATCCGGCTCTCCATAGTGCTTGCTCAAAAACCCATTGGACTTCTCGAGCAAGAAGATGGAAGCATGGAGGTTCACTATGGACCGCTGCAGTTGGCAACGATCAGTCGCAAAGGCCGGCTACGAAGAGGCTCGAAACGCCGATCGAGCAAACCCGCAGCAGAAGAGAAATCACCTGAAACTTCCGTTTCTTAACTACGAAAACCGTCACCCATGCTGCGAGTTTAAGTAGTTACCCATGGTCCGGGTCATACACTTATGCCGGGTGTAAACCCAATCTAGAGATGTCCGGTTCTCTGCAATTTGCAGATGTCCGGTCAGAGGGGCTTTTTAGCCCAAGGCACGTCGCTGAAAATCGCTCCACCGCCGCTATTTCGGGCCCGGTGAGTGAGCTGGAGGCACCGCGGAACTCTCGTCGTCGGAGCGTCAGCCATCGCGTATAGTCGCCGTGAGGCAGTAGTGGTGGCGCAGCAATCTCTTCCCATAATTCGACCCACGCAAGCGCTCTGGAAGGCGTGGGGCGGCAAAGGGCGGCTCCCAGACGTCGAGAGCTCGCCACAAGACAGCAGTGAGCGTCCGTGCCGGCTCTGCAACTGGTTTGCTCGCGAGGTGGCGCCGCTGGGCAAGCCGATGGTTCTGACGGCTGAGGCAAGCACCATGCTTACGTTACTTCTGCCGCTGAGTGAACTGAGCATGTCGATGGTGATCTTCCGAGAGGCTCTGCAGCGAGAGCTGAGGCGTCTGGAGATTCCGGCAGAGGCGATTGCGAGCGAGGTGGATGCTCTCGAGGACATCACCATCGCCAAGAACAACGACCGCAGCACCATGGGCTCGCTAACCCAGCTCGCGAGCGACCTCGAGTACATGGTGGACTACGACCTGGAGCGAGGGCGACAAGTGGATCTGCAGGCCCTGCAAACCAAGCTGAACCAAACACCGCACGTTAAGCGCAGGGAGTCCTTTGCTGAGGACGCGGTACGCGGTCTCTTTGGCCTCTGACAAGCCACCTGGCTAGCCGGCGACCTTCGCTGCGATGCGTTCCTTTTCGCGTTTGCGAGCACGCGCAGGGACTTTGCCTTGAGCAAGCCGGTCTTTCTGCTTTGCCTTCACCCACCTCATGGCGGCGCCCAGGCGCTTGTTTTCGACGATCTCAGTACGAGGCTCGGCCCAGCCCTTATCGAAGAGAGAGCATAGGGAAGGGTGACACCGTCACATCGGAGCTCGACACTGCCATCAATCCACTCGACGACTTCGCAGGTCTTACGGACCATTTTAAGCGTCTCTGGCGACGGCAAGATTCGATACAGCTTGTGCTTGTAGTGAACCATCAAATCGCCCGTGATCTTCCGGGACTCGCGCAGCGCCATGGTGTCGTGCAAATAAACTGCGTCTTCGACAGCGCATCTTCGCCTTTGTGTTTCTTCTTCGAGACGCGAAAAATGGCGTGCTTGTCGCTGTAGAAGCACACGGGCTTGCCGTGCTGGCGGATGTACGATTTCGTTGCCTCGAAGTAATCCAGCGCCGTTTCCGTCGTCACAAATCGAAGCTCCATCAGCCAACTTGTGGCGTCATCGACGAAAACCAGCAGCGTGCACACCGGGCCGCGATCTTCAAACCACACGCATGCGGACTGCCATCGATTTGAACGAGTTCGCCGAGGCATTCTCGGCGATTTCGTGGCTGGTAGACGCGCCTGCGGGCGGCTCTCGGAACCCACATGCCGGCCTCGACCATCCAGGCGCGCAGCGTCTCCGTGGACAGCGAGATCCCGTGAATCTCGAGCAGCTTCTCGTTAGCCAAGGTCGGCCCGAAGTCGCTGTAGTGGCGCTTCACGAGCGCCAGAGCCTTCTTGCGCTTCGTCCGGGACAAGCGGCGGTTACTGGGAGCGCCACGCCGCTTCGAGCGCAGTCCAGCGGCGCCTTCGGCCTCGAGCGCCCGCATCAGCCGGCGCACCTGGCGCTCGCCAATGCCCAGCATCTCAGCGGCCTTACGCTGCGTGAGCCGTTAGTCGGCAACGCGCTGCAAAACCTCTAAACGGTTCAATTCCTAGCGACTCATGACCAGGAGATCTCCTTGAAACATGGCCCGGATATGACACCAAACCGGACATTTCTACTTGGGAGAAACCGGACATTTCTACTTTGGTCTTATGTCTGGAGTTTACATAATATCAATTATGCGACGCATTGTTGTGGGCGTTACCCAAAGGCGTGCACTGTCTCAGTCCTGCCTGATCTGCCCCAGATCTCGGCATCCCGCCACCTTCTTCGTCGCGAGCCACCCATGGGTGCGCAGAAACCTCAAGGCCGAGCCCGTCTGGCCGATGCTCTAGTTTGCGTGATGGCCATGTGTACTTGCCGCTGCGCCTTAAGTTGGAGACGATCATGCCAGTGCCCGGAATCGCCGAGAGTCAGGAAGCCACGTTGCCGCGTGCTCGCAATGAGCACAACTGGCAAGTGTTGGCCGTTGACGATCAGCCAGAGGTTTTAGCGTCCCTGCAACGGCTGCTTCGGCGTCGTGGTTTCGAGTTGGACTGTTACACAAGTCCGCTTGAGGCATTGGATGTTCTGCAGAGCGGTTCACACCGCTATGACTTGGTGTTGCTGGACGTCAATATGCCTGAGATGAGCGGCCTGGAGTTGCTGCCAAAGGCAAAGGAAATTGATGGTTTCCTGCCAGTAGTCATGCTCACGGCCGATGACAGCGCCGAAACGGCAGTGGCCGCGCTCAAAGGCGGCGCGTTCAACTACCTCATCAAGCCGCTTGATGATCCGGATGCGGTTGCGATTACCCTGGCACGCGCCGGTCATCACTGCAGGCTCCAGCGACGGACTCGCGACCTCGAAAAGAAGGTATCGGAGAGCGAGCGCTTTGAGACGCTTGTTGGCTCTACCCCTGCGATGCGCGAGGTTTTTGGACAGATCAGCAAGGTCGCCGATTCTGACGTCAATGTACTTATACAAGGAGAGTCGGGTACCGGTAAGGAGCTTGTAGCGCGCGCGATTCACGATCGCTCCAGTCGCTCTCAAGGTCCTTTTGTCGCACTCAATTGCGGGGCGATTCCCGAGGCGCTCATTGATAGCGAGCTGTTTGGGCACACGCGCGGAGCATTCACAGGCGCCACTGGAGCGCGTCCTGGTGTGTTTGCGGAGGCACACGGGGGCAGCCTCTTTCTCGATGAGATTGGTGACGTTCCTCTGCCAGTGCAATTGCGGCTCCTGCGCGTCTTGCAAGAAGGCGAAGTACGCGCGGTTGGTGGCACGGGCACACGTCCAATCGATGTACGTGTGATCACCGCGACCCACGTCGATTTGGAGCAAGCGACAGCGTCCAAGCAGTTCCGGCTCGATCTCTATTACCGCCTCAATGTCGTCAATCTCTCGCTGCCCGCACTTCGCGACCGACTTGACGATGTTCCGATTCTCGCCAGCCATCTCCTCGATAAGCACGCAACGCGAATTGGTCGCGAGGAGAAGATGCATTTCTCAGTTCGAGCCATGGAGGCGCTGTGCATCTACGATTGGCCCGGCAACGTTCGCGAGTTGGAGAATGCTGTACAGCGCGCTCTCGCAATGACGGCTGGCAACCAAATTGATTTGCCCGCCCTTCCACGGCGCATCACTGGCGGCCTTGCAGCGCTCACACGCAACAACTCCGATGAGTCGATAGGCGTCGTTTCAAACCTTCCGGCAACAGGGCCGGAATTCCCCGACCTAACCTGGACAGACTCACATGGCTTCTCTGATGCCAAGCGGATGGCGCTACACGAGTTTGAGCGCGCCTACCTAAAGCGCCTACTTGAGCGCACCAAGGGCAACATCTCCGAAGCTGCTCGAGTTGCGGGCATCGATCGATCAAACCTTAAGCGTGTGCTCAGCCGACTGGGCTTACGCGGCACGGGAACCTCCTAGTGTGCGATCCAAAATGTTTGACCGGCCCTCGCTTGGTTTCTCACCTTCTAGGCGCTTCGCTCTGCGTTGCTCGTCGGTCACGTATCTCGATACGCACTCGTCTTCTCGCCCGCTGGACAAACTGGCTCTGCCAGTCTTCTTAGTTGTTCCTCGGTCGCTTGCCCCAGCAAGCTCCCTCTTCCCGCCTCGCCAGAAAACGAGCTGACTTCGCGATCACGAAGCAATGTCCATGGATCGCGCACTAGTTCCCGCCTCGTTGTTCGACTGAATATCGGGCGAAAAGCGCAGAGATCGCGGACTTTTACCGCTGAATCCTCAAGCTTGCTCGGCTTGGTCCGATTCCCTAAACGTAGCAGCACTCGTTAGGAGAGAGGTACATGGCAGACAACTATTCCATCCTATTGGCAGACGACGAGCCAGACATTCGCAGAGCCCTAAAGCGCTCTTTGCATGTGCCTGGCTACACAATGCATGAGGCCGGTGACGGCGTTGATGCGCTGGCGCTTCTCAAGAAGACGCCTTGTGACGCCATCATCAGTGACTTCAATATGCCTCGGATGAATGGGCTCGACTTGCTCACGCAAGTACGGATCATGTATCCGAATATGCTAAGAATTCTTCTTACGGCAAGGGCTGACGTGCACCTGGCGGTTCGAGCCCTCAATGAAGGCGCCGTGCACCGCTTCTTGCTCAAGCCATGGGATCATGTCGACCTTAAGGGCATTGTTCGAATGGCCCTGCACTCGATGCAGACCGCGGCCCCAGAGCAACCCGAGGATCGATAGGAGAAATGGGCAGCGCTGCCGCAACTATGGACTCCGCATTGACGGCGTTGAGTCCATCCTCGTCGGACAAGTCGTCTCCCGACGCGGAGACGCATGCAGCCAGAATTCTTCTGGCCGATGACGATCGGCAGGTTCGTCGCACGGTTGGCCGGGTCTTGCGAAAACGGGGCTTCGAGGTGATTGAAGCTGTCGATGGTGTTGAAGCCATGGAGGCCGCAGGAGAGCATCCACCCGATCTTGCGCTTGTCGACCTCCGAATGCCTCGCAAAGACGGATTCGATGTGGTTCGCGAGCTCAAGGGCAGCAATCCTCGCCTCCCAGTCCTGGTTCTCTCTGGTTGGGATGATGCGGAAGACCGGGTTCAGGCCTTTGACGTTGGAGCGGACGACTTTATCGCCAAGCCTGTGTACATGAAGGAGCTTCTGCGACGAATTGACGCCTTTGAGCGAACACGCCGTGCCTACCTGGAACTCCAAGCTCTCAATGAACACGCCGACCACCTTCGATTGTTTGCCGCAGAGGCCGCTGCCCTGCTCGCTCACGACCTCAACAACGGACTGAGCATTGCCTCGGCAAACATGCAGTTCATCGACGAAGAGCTGCGTGAGACGAAAGGTGATCCAGAACTTGTGGAAGCATCCTCTGCAGGAAGACGCGCCCTTCGACGCATGATTGGGCTTGTCGCCAACTTCGTGGACATTTCTCGGCTTGAGGACGCGGCGCTCCAAGTCGTGCGCTTTCCAACAAAAGTCGGTGATCTTCTGAAGAGCACTGGGCAAATCCATGAGACCAGTCGAAACGATATCGAGGGCCTCACCGTCTCCTGCGACATGGACCTCGTTTGCGAGATTGACCCCATGCTAACCGAGCGTGTGCTGCACAATCTCCTCAACAACGCCACTCGCTATGTTGATGTGGGGGGGCGAATTGGTGTCGAGGCCTATCTCGAAGATGATGGAGAAACGCTCTTCATTGGCGTCGGCAACACGGGGGCTGGCATTCCCCACGAAAAGCGCGATGGTCTCTTCGACAAATACGGCAAAGCGGGCGATGGGAAATCGCAACGCGGCATGGGACTCTACTTCTGCAGGCTCGCCTGCGAAGCACACGGTGGCAGCATTCGCATCGAAGACTCGCCCGACTTTGCGACGCTATTCGCGATTCGCCTGTCTATCGCTAGCCAGGGTTAGCGATGGCTCAGCTCGCGGATTTCCCGATCGCTTAAGCCGCCAGCGGGCTCGATCGTCACGCTAGCGGCTTTCCCGGAGTCGTGCTCGGTTGCTGAGACTGCCAAGAGGCCATCGACATCTACCGTGAAGTCCACCTCTACTCGCGTCTTGCCTTTGGGGCGCGGCGGCAGGTCACCCAGAGTGAATCGCCCGAGATAGCAATTGTTCGTCACCTTCTCGTGATCGCCCTGGTAGACCTCGAGGGTTACAAAGGTCTGGTTGTCCTCGGTCGTTGCAAAGGTCTTCTGGGCCCGGGTTGGAACGGTCGTGTTGGCGTTGAGCAGAATCGACATGCGATCGCCGGTGACGCGAATGCCAAGAGAATGCGGAGTCACGTCGAGTAGAACAACCTCCTGCAGCTCCCCCCCCATGATTGCGCTCTGGGTGGCGGCCCCTTGGGCAACAATTTCGTCGGGGTTTACGCCCTTTGACGGTTCACGGCCAAAAATCTCAACCACTCTGGACTGCACAGCGGGCATGCGACTCATGCCACCAACCAGGAGAACCTGATCAATGTCACTTGCACTCATGCGAGCGTCTCGTAGGGCTCGCTCACACGGCGCTGCGAGTGCGTCCAACAGAGGCGCGCACATCGACTCCAGTTCGTCACGTCGCAGTTCGCGCTGCAGGTGCACCGGACCTGCGGGCGATGCCGCCAAGAATGGAAGATTCATGTCGGTGCTGATGGTCGACGACAGCTCGATCTTGGCTCGCTCTGCGGCTTCTTTGAGGCGCTGCAATGCCACCGGGTCTTCGTGAAGGTTGAGCTGGTTGTTCTTGGCGAACTCTTCACAGAGCAGCTCGATGATTTTTCGGTCGAAGTCATCACCGCCAAGTTCGGTATCGCCGTGACTTGAGAGCACCTCAAAGACGCCCGATTCGATAACCAAGATTGAAACGTCGAAGGTCCCACCCCCCAAGTCAAACACCGCGAGGCGCTGGTCTTGGCCATGATGTGCTCCGTAGGCGAGCGCTGCAGCCGTTGGCTCGTTGAGAATTGCGCGAACCCGAAGTCCGGCAATGGCACCAGCGTCCTTGGTTGCCTTGCGCTGCACTTCATCAAAGTAGGCAGGCACGGTAACAATGGCTTCTTCCACTTGCTCACCAAGGTAGTCCTCGGCAATCTCTTTCATCTTGCGCAAGATGTGGCTTGAGACTTCTTCTGGTGACATCTCATTGCCGTTGATACGTACCCAGGCATCACCGTTCTTAGACCGGACAACCGAGTACGGCAAGGTGGGGCGCAATTCCTCAATGGCTTGAGAATCAAAGCGTTTGCCGATTAGGCGCTTCACGCCGTAGACCGTGCGCTCGGGGTTGGTGACCATCTGGCGCTTTGACGGCGCTCCGACGACAACCTCCCCCTCCGCATTCCACGAAACCATCGAAGGGGTGGTTCGCCCGCCCTCGTGATTGTGGATGACGACAGCTTCGCTGCCTTCGAGCACGGCCACGCACGAGTTCGTCGTGCCGAGATCGATACCGATGATCTTGTTTTCCATCGTGGCTTCCTATTTGCCAAAGAGCTTGGACATGAGACTGCCCTTCTTCTTGCCCTCTTTTGGGAGACTCGCCATAGATTCATGGGCCAGCACGAAGCTCGCATCGAGCCCGAGGCATCGCTTGTACTCAGCACGGGCTTCATCAAGCTTGCCACTGCTTTGCAGTAGCCGCCCCTGGGCGTAGTGCATATGAAGTCGATATCGCTTTTCGCTTGGTCGCGAGACGGCAACTGCCTTGAATGCCGACGCCGCGGCCGCGAAGTTTCCGGATTGCATGATCTTCATCGCCTTCTCAAATTCGGCTTCCTGGAGATCCGCCGACCCAGAATCCGAAATCTTCCGATCCGTCGCTGCCCTCACCTGTGCAATGCGCTGAGTACCGCTGGCAGTTCCAAGGCGATCTCGCAACTGGCTTCTACGCCGATCCTTCTGCTGCTGCCGATCTGCGGGGTTTACGGGCGGTCGACTGCTTGCGTTGCGCCGGCGCTCGAGGCGCTCTTGCTTCTCATTGGCAATCTTTGTGCGTGTTTCCTCAAGAGCCAGAGCTGCAGCTTCACCCTTGGCGCGGTCGTAGGACTTCTTGAGAGCAAGAAACACTTCGTTGGCAAGGAGACGAATTGCCTCTGGTCGTCGTGCGAATCGATTTGGATGAAAGACCTTGGTCGCTTCGAGGAACGAGGTGCGCACCTCGCTCGTGTGACTGCACCCAAGGGCCTCCATAGAGGTAGCGGCGGCCCGCAAGCGGAGCAGTTCCGCTTGCAAGCGCTCATGCACAACCTCATCGGTTGCCTGTATCCACTGATGATCTCTCACTTCCAAGGGTGCTGGCAACGATACCAACCAAAAGCGTCGTCTCACAATCCCCGAACACAAAGGGATTTGTGGCAACGATCCAACACGGATGCCGATCTCGCAACGCTGGTAGTACCTTGGCGCACTTGCATCTAAGCCTTTGAATTGCAAAGGTCCCGCCATCCGGCGCAGCCATGCGCCAAAATGACGTCTCTGGAGGTTTCAATGGCAAAATCCCGACCAACAATTATGAAGCGACAGCGCGAGCTCGCTCGTGCCGAAAAGCGCCGCGACAAAGCAGCACGTCGCGCAGTCAACACTCGTTCCGAAGGGCCGAGAGAGCGCCCGGAAGGCGAAGGCGATGACTACGATCCAGACATCGCTCACATTGTCGCAGGACCACAACCAATTCCTTGGGCTGACGAGTTCCCCGACGACGAAGAAGAAGACGACAGCGACGAAAACAACGACTAGGGAGAACCCCCACGCTTGACTGGCGCGTGTTGCGTGCCAGACTCGCGCGGTGCCCCCATCTCTCGAACGACTCGGCCTCTCAACAGTTCTCGCCCTCGCGGTTTTCGCGGTGGGTTGTGGTGGGCCTAGTCGACACGAGACGCTCGTCAAGCACGCACGTGAGGCGGAGAAGCGAAGAGCTTGGCTGGAAGCTGCTGAGATGTACGAAGCTGCCTGTGCACTGAAGCCAGGCGATCAGGTAACCTGCCAGCGAGCACAGGCGATGCGCGACTACAGCATCGAGATTCGCACCTACCGCGCCCGCCAGCTTTGTGCCTCTGGGCAACTGGGGCCCTGCATTCAGGAATTCCACCCGCTGCTCTCCATACCGAGTGACAAGCAACACCTTGTGCAGGGCATTGTCCAAGAAGCGGGCGCTCTTGCCATGCGCCAGTGCAAAGCCCGCGATGCCGCGCTGACAAGCACGCTAGCCGAACTTAGCTGTCTTCAGCATTGGCAGGCTCCGTTGTGGCGAGGGGAAAACTTTCGTCGTCACTTCGCGGACCGCTCAAGAGGGGTTGCTGGGCAACTCGCGCTCATGGCCGACTCTCAGAGCGCTGACAACGTTGGAGCGCGCATGAGCTTGCTTGAGGCTGCTCACTGCGTCGCTCCTCTCTCCGCCGAACAAAACCGTACCTGGACTGCTGCAGCCGCACAGTTTCGCTCGAAACTCACCACGCCACTGGTTCTCAACTACACCGCGAACGGGGTAACGCGCCCAGCACCAGGAACCTGCGCCACGATCGTAAAAGCCTTGGGACGGGGCCTCACCTGCGACGCCTCTGCTATCGGAAGCGCCAGCCGGAATATTGATACTCATGTGGAAGTATTTGGCGTTCGTCCTCATTGGAAGCACTCTCACCGAGAGACTCAGCATGTCGCACAGTACAAAGCTGGAACGGAGCAGGTCGTGAATCCAGACTACGACAAGGTGCGTCTAGAGTACGAGCTGGCGGAGACCCGACATGGCGACGCCGAGCGCGACATGCGCGAACAGGAGCGGCGCTGCAACGAAACCGAATCCACGTCCGATTGTGACTCGTTTGACAGGCTCCGACGAGAGTTCGATTCCCGGAAACGCGAACGAGACCAGGCTCGCAGGCGTTTTACCAATGAGCCATCCACGATCACCCGTGACGTCTACAAGGACCATCCCTACATCACTCGGCACCATGAGTGGACGTCCCCATTTCGTGCAAGCGTGAAACTTGGTGACAACGAATGGTCACCGGAAGTCACAAACATCGTCTATCTAGACACCGAGCAGACGGGATTCTCCCCTGCTGGGATTCAATCCGATCCGTTTGAGCCACCTGCACAGACGTATTTCCGCGACCAGAGCAGTCGCTGGCTCACGTCTCGCTTGCAGGCTCATGTGGGGGGGGAGATGCGCAGGCGAGCTCAGTCGCTCATAGAGCAGTGCGATGGCGAGCGTATGGAATGCTGGGCCCGTGCACGCTATTGGAACGGAGACGAGGGCTTTGGGCTGCCACTACTGCGCGCACTTGCCAACCAGGGTGCAGACGCACAGAAGGCCGTGAAGCGCGAGTTACGCTGCACGGCCAGTCTGCTCCAGTGACCGGGCCTTCGCGAGAAACGAGGCGCCGACACCGATCTAGAGGGTTGCGTTACTTGGTCGGGATGCGGATGAGCTTGTGGCGAACTCCGAAGTGCACAAGCTGCACTGCATTGCTGAGCCCAAGCCCAGCAAGAAGAGTTAGACGATGGCTATCAACCGTCTTGAGGCCAACGCCGAGAGCGTTTGCCATCTCCTCGCGGGACATGTCGCCGCCCATCATCATAAGACCGATTTGCCGCTGGCGATCAGTGAGTGACCACCAACGATCAAGAGAATCATTTCCACGTGCTTTGAAGCCCATGACTGAGGTCTACCACATAAGAATCCCCATGTATCACCCTATGGGGAGGATATTTTCTGTGTCAGATCACCTAGAGGCCGACTGCGGCACGTATGCGGGTACGTTTTCATCGTTTCACCGAGAAGATGCGATGTTGGCGTACCTCGGAATTACCTCGTGAATAGCTGGGTCTCGAGCGTAAGTGTTCTTCTGCCCTGCCCCCGAATTCTTCCATCCCGGTCGGACCGAACCTGAAGCAAGTTCGCTTGGCAAAACCCCTGCGAGAAGTTCCTACGAAGAGTCTCTACCAACGGATTCGCAGTTCATCGAGTCGAACGGTCTCGCCAAGTGGCCAAGAACCGCCCACAGTGAACTCGTACACGGCGAGCTTAGCGCTCTCGTACGTAAGTGGAACACTCAAGCCCTCTTGCCCAAAGGCCTGCAGCGGAATTTGATATAGGTGATAGTTATCTCCTGCTTTGAGGACAAAGGGCGCGTAGACGAAGAGTTCTCTGCTGCCATCGGCTTGTTGGAACATAAGGCGCGCCTGGCTCCAATAGGAGTGTTCCGCCCCGGACGACGCTAGGGCAAATTCGTAGTATGCCCGTCCAAAGTCTTCTTCGGTCATGCTTGCAAGAGAGACATCAATGGCCTGCCTGCGTAGGTTCTCAAAGCATGCGTTGCCCTCGCACGGGGAGAGAAATTCGTAGTATTGCGATCCCGCGTAGGCGGGTCCCGAGGCATAGGTCAAGTCGCTGGGGATGGAGTACCCTGCGGTGTCGTCCTCGGAGAACAGCACCACTTGCCCCGAGGGTGGAGGTGCGGTTTGGGCGCTCACGAGCGCGCTGGAAAGCTCGCCACCGTTTCTGTCGCGCACGATGAGTTGCACGACATAGGTCGTTTGGGGAGCCAGCTGACCAATGCTGGTGGAAGTGATCTGGTGGCCCACCGTGGGACTCCGAAAGTACCCGAGACCAGGGTTGCTGCTGGAGTCGAAGCGCTGGACCTGGCATTCCGCCTGCTCCGAATCCATGAGGTGGACCTCATACTGAGAGAACTCGTCCATGGGGTCGGTGGACTCCCAGCGAAGTCGCAAGGTGTTTGGCGTTGCATACTCGACTTCGAAGACATCTAGGCTGAGCGTTGAGGTGCTTCCGGGATCAGCAAAACACCGAGCGATACCTGTGTTCCCATCGACTATGCCGGCATCGTGCGACTCAAAAGAGATTCTCCCGCAAGATGCCAACACCAGCGTTATGCTGAGAATTGGCACAGGGATTCGCGACTCCATCACCCGACTATACGGCGAAACCAGGGTTCTGCAGCGCTTTTCTGCAGTGCGCATACACCCACCGCGCCAACAGCTCCAGATGCGTCCCGCTAGGTGTGCGAGACTGGGACCGCATGACAAGCAAACCTCGAATCAGTGTTGTGATGACTGCCTACAACCACAGCCAGTACATCCCAGCTGCCATCGAGAGCATTCTTGATCAAGATGTGGGTGCTGTTGAGCTCATTGTTGTCGATGATGGCTCAAAGGAAGATATTGCCTCGGTGGTGAGGCCCTATGGCGACAAGGTCCTGTTCATAGCGCAGGAAAACGCTGGCCTCGGATCCGCCCGCAACACAGGGCTTTGGGCGAGCAAGGGCGAGTATGTCGCCTTCTGTGACTCCGATGACATCCACCTTCCCTTTCGACTCTCTGCTCATTCTCGATTGCTCGATTTGCATCCAGGTGCCGCTCAGGTGTTTTCCGATCTGGCCATGTTCAGCGACGGAGAAGTAACGTCGCAGACGACACTTCGGGGCCGCTTTGACTACGATTTTGATGCGGAGATCGAAAGCGCATTTCCGAAGCCAAAGGCAGCGCGTGACTATGGCATCGCTTTGCCGGAGCCCTATGCGGATGCAAGAGTGTTTCACGGTCGCATCACGGATCTCATCGCGGCCTATCACGTCGCCTGGGGTGGAGCTTCGCTCTATCGACGAGCCGCCCTAATTTCGGTTGGAGGGCATGACGAGACACTGCGCCGCTGGGCGGATTGGGGGCTTGCCTCACGGCTCTCTAAGAACTTTGAGATGATCTATTTGGATGCACCGGTCCTTTGGTATCGGCAACACGGCGGACAGCTCACCAAGCAGCCCGCGATTGGCGCGGCCTGCTATCGGGATATCGTCTACCGCGAGTGGAAGAGCGACCCCATCTTTGCAGCTCGGCGCCCCGACCTACTTGCGAAGATGGTTGCACGCGCCTCGATTCGCCACGCGCACTACCTCATGGAAGCGTCGCACTATCGAGAAGCACGGAAGCACTTGTACGACTACATCCGCCTGCGTCCCACTGACCGCCATGGCTACACAGCGACACTGCGCAGTTTGGTTATGGAGAAGGTCTTGGGGCGGGATGTACCGGGAGCGTAGGCACTGCTCGGCGAACGCCTTCGGGGGCTTTCCACGGTGAGTCGATCCGCTCAATGTAGCGCTGAAACCACCCTTCGAACATGAGCGCATTCCAAAGCTGGTGGCCGTGTTTGGCTAGTCCGCGTTGCGATTCGTACCACATTCGCTTGACTCCAAACCTTGAGAGCAAGCCGCTATGGCCGCCTGACCTCGCTAGGATCAATGACTCAAAGCGGGTCGCAAGTGGGCCCTGCAGCCAATCTCGTAGTGGTATTGCGAAGCCCTGCTTGTCCCGTTCGAAAAACTCTGAGTCCACCCACGGGTTGACGGCTGCCTTAAGTGCGATCTTAGAACGTCCGGCCTGCATCTTCTGCTCAAGCGGCATTCGGGTGGCGAGCTCGATAATCCGGTGATCGAGGAGCGGACACCGAACTTCCAGAGAGTGCGCCATCGACGCTCGATCAACTTTCACGAGTATGTCGTCACACAGGTAGGACTTGAGATCGCAGTACTGCATCCGTGAGACAAGACAATCGGTGCCTGACCGGGCGTAGAGGTCTCGAACGGATGTGAATGGATCGTAGTCGTCCAAGCTGGCGAGAAAGTCCCGAGAGAGCAGCTCGCGAAATCGGTAGGGCTGCGGCAACAGCTGATTGTAGGCGTTTCGATCTCTGTCTTCCTTCGATGCAAAGAGTGCAGCCTGATTGAGATCGAGTGCCTTGCGGTTGTACCGACTGAGGTTTAGGAGATGCTGAAGCGGCGCACTGCTTACCTGGCGAAGCAATCGTGGGATGCGGTCTCGTATATTGTTTGTCCACTGCGCTTGCTCGTAGTGATCGTACCCAGCAAAGGACTCATCGCCGCCATCGCCCGAGAGCGCAACGGTGACACGTTTGCGGGTCTCTTCGCACAAGTAGTACGTGGGAGCCGCGGATGAGTCGCCAAAGGGCTCATCGTAGAAGTAGCCCAGTTGTTGCACGACGTCGCTGGCACTGGTCGAGAGCACTTGCTCGTGGTGTTCCGTAGCAAACCTGTCGGCAATCTCTCGGGCAAACTGCCGCTCGTCAAATGCCGACTCATCAAAGCCCACCGATTGCGTTACAACCCTCGATGTACCGAAACTTGCCATTGCAGCAACGACAGCAGAGCTATCGAGCCCACCCGAGAGAAACGCTCCCAGTGGCACGTCGGAACGCATTCGCAAGCGCACCGAGTCTTCGAGCAGCGCATGCAGCGCTGCGGCGTTGTCCTCAAGGGTGGCGGTCTTGTCGACATGGGCGAAGCTTGGGTCCCAGTAGGAGTCGATCTCTGGCGCCAAGCTCTTGCAGTGCGCTCGATGCCCTGCGGGTAACTTGAAGATTCGCTTGAAGATGGTCTTTGGCGCAGGAACGTATGCCAGCGCAAAGAAATCAGCGACCGCAGTGGGCTCGATTTCGCGAGGAATCATTGGATCGGCGAGCAAGGCCTTGAGTTCAGAGCCAAAGACGATGCGCTCTTTGTCAACGTAGTAGAACAGAGGCTTTTGGCCGAGACGGTCGCGGCCTAAGAAAAGTTCGTGAGTCTCACGATCGTAGATCGCAAAGGCGAACATTCCATTGAAGTGATCGACGCAAGCGCTGCCCCAATGGGCAAAGGATGCCAGCAGCACTTCGGTGTCCGATTGACTTCGAAACTGGTAGCCAACACCTTGAAGGCGCTCTCGCAGTTCGCGGTAGTTGTAGATTTCACCGTTGTAGGCGACCACGTACCGCCCGCTCACGTCGAACATAGGCTGAGCACCACCGCCAATGTCGATGATCGAAAGCCGCCGGTGGCCCAGGCCAATCCCCGGCCCTGTCCACACTCCTCCGCCGTCAGGGCCTCGATGTACCAGCGTGTCACACTGCTGCGTCAAAAGCCCTTCGTCGACGGGCCTAGAGCGATCGAATTGATACACGCCGACGAAGCCACACATGCCTACTTACCCGTCTCGGTGGGCGGTGTCTTTGGTTCCACAACTGTTGCTGGCAGTCCACCTTTGACGTTTGCGTTGCGTTGCTCGCTACTCTTATTCCCCATGCACGAAGAGATGAAGTTGATCTGATAACCAAAGCCCATGGCGATGCAATACGCACCAAGCGCCAAGTAGGCAACGCCGTAGATCGCGTGGCTCCGTTTTGAGCGGGCGTAGTAGCCGCCCTTGCGAAAGTTTGGACGATCGTCGTCACCAGGTTCGTCTTTGCGGGTCGCAATGCGAATCCGCAGAATGCCAAAGGCGATGACCCAGAAGGCAACGGCAAACGGTATCCAGCGCGGCAACATCATGGCGGGGTTCTACCGCGGGTCTCAGAATAAATCGAGGTGAAGCTCTTCGTACTGCTCTTCGCCGCCTGCCACAGCTGCCAGCTGCCGCTCCCTCTCAGTGGCAAGGTCTCCGACAAAGGCCAGGACATGGGGATGCGTCATGATGGTCTCGCGAAACACATCGCGAGGCAGCTCCAAAAGCAGGCACTTGGTGTCAGCCCTGACGGTTGCAACGGCCTCCGATTGGGCAAGCAGTGACATCTCCCCAAAGATGTCGCCACTGCCGAGAGTCGCCAGGTCGCGAGTCTCTCCATCGTCTTCAATGCGGTTGACGCTCAAGCGGCCTGCCAAGACGACGAAGAGCGCTGGCGAGTGTTGGCCCTGCCGCACAAGCGCCGTGCCCTGGGAGACCTCGAGGAAGCCAAAACGGCGGATGAGTTCCTGGCGCTGCTCTTTGAGAAACGGGGCAAAGAGCGGGCTTGTCCCCATGAGATTGCGAACCAGCCTCTCGCGCAAGAAGCTCAGTAGCACCGTTAGCACCGAAGACTCCTCTTGAATCATTTCCATGAGGAGCTGTCTGCGAATGGCCAAGAGCTCACAGTCGACGAGCGCCCGAACTGTGGCACTTCGCGGTTGCTTCGTGACCAAGCCAAGCTCGCCGAAGAAGTCGCCCTCGCGCAGTTCGCCCAAGATCGTATCGTCGGTGCCATCACCGCTTGTGTCCGCCAAGATGGAGATTCGCCCCTCGACCACGACGTATAGGGTGGTGCCCTCATCGCCTGCGCGAAAGAGCGTTTCCCCCGCTGAGAGCTCCACAAAATCTACCTCGGATATCAAGTGACGCAGACTGGCTGCTGGCAAATGCTCAAACAGCGGAGTCGCCGTGAGTGCTTCACGAGCATCGGCTAGCGACTCCTCGGTGACTTCGACAAGATCGTCTAAGTCGATCTCAATGGGAATTTCCACGATGCCAGATGGCTCGCCACCTTCGAGTCGCAGTTTTGCACCCGCCGCCGCCTTGTGTAGCGGGAGCGTCTCAAGCGGAGCATCTTCAACTTCGATGAGTACTTCTGGCGTATCATTGGGCTGTGAAGCGGAGGGCTTCACAAAGATACCCCGTTGCTCGTTGTAGGCAATGAGTTGCTCCCTCGCCCTCGACGATTCGGGATCCATTCGCAGGATGATCTTGCACACGGCAACGGCTTTGACAACAAAGCCAACGGCAGCATAGCGCTGGCATGCGCGCTCAAACGCGCGAACCGCGGCAACATCGTCTTTGAGGTTGCGATGCATCTCGCCTTCCTTACGAGGCCACATGCCATCGCTAGGCTCTAAAAATGAGAGTTTTTCGTAGATCCGGAGGGCCTTCTCGTACTTGCCTCTTGCTACCGCTGACGCCGCCTTGTCTCGAAGCTTGCCCGCATCCATTGGAAGAATTATACCAAGCCCTAAGGGCCTTCTTCGAGGAAGGTCGCATACGCCCGCATTACCTGTGCGCACAAGGGTCCAGGTGCTCCAAGGCGCAGCGCGACGCCATCCACTCTTGCAATCGGCAGTACGCCTCGAATTGAGCTCGTGAGAAAGGCTTCCGGGGCCTCGCGAAGTCGTTCGGGGCCAAAGTGGCCCTGCTCAACCTCCACACCGAGTTGCTGTGCAATCTCCAGGACGCGCTGGCGGGTGATGCCAGCCAAGAGACCAACCGAGAGGCTGGGTGTGAGTAGACGCTTGCCTTCGACAAAAAAGACATTGGAGCTGCTTCCCTCGGCTAAGAGTCCATCGCGATCGCACATAATGGCCTCATAGTCGCCTGCGCGCTTGGCCTCGGAGAGCGCCATGATGTTGTTGAGATAGTTCCCCGACTTCACCGCTGGGTCCATTGCCTTCGCTGAGGTGCGCTGAACATTGACGAGACGAACCGCAACGCCATCTTCGTACATCGCCTGTGTCGGCAGGACCAGGGGCTTGACGATGACGAGCGTTGTTCTCCCTTCGGCAAGCGAGGTGTCGAGGCCAACCTCCCCTGAGCCGCGGGTTACAACGAGCCGCACGTAGGACTCGGTGTTGTCTGCGGATGCGAGCGTGTTGGCGATTGCTGCGCGCAAGGTGTCCTCGTCGGGCGGGTCTAAGGCAATTGCCGCCGCCGATTTGTAGAGCCGCGTGAGATGTCGCTCGAGATCGACCAGTCTTCCTTTGGAGGTTCGAATGACCTCGTAGACGCTATCGCCATACAAAAAGCCTCGATCAAAGATCGAAATCTTCGCTTCTTCTGGGCCAGTAATGCTGCCGTTTAGATAGATGCGCGTTGACACACCACCTGGTTACGCCATTTGGCCGCAGGGAGCAAGGCGTGCTATTTGCCAGCGCGTAAGAGGTCCTCAACGGACGCCAATCCAAGGCTAGAGGCATCGCTCCAGGGCTTTGCCGCTGCAACCGACGAGACCGATGCTGCCAAGCTGCGAATGTAGGCACTTCTCGCGCGCGCACGCACCTGCCGCACCTCCGAGCGCAGAGAACTGCGCATATTGGCGGCCACCTGGGGCGAGAGTTCACTGGGAAGCTCGAAGGTGAGCGATAGGGAGAAGTCGTAGTGAAGGCTGGCAATGCGAAACTCGGCTGCGACAATGGCGGTTTGATTGCCAGACTCCGCAACCTCCCGATAGGCGCGAACGGCGCGTTCCATGGCCGAGCGTTTGCCGCGGACGCTTGCTACAAGTGCCTCCAGCCGCGGTTGTAGTCGTCGCATGTGGTAGGCGCTCAAGAGTTCCTCTGCCACAGCGAACTTCTCGGCAATCTCGGGGCTCACGCCTAACAAGGCCGTGCCCGCCGCTGGCCCCCGAACCTCGATGTCCTGGGCGCGAACGGTGAGCGCAAGCCGCTGCCAAATGGCGTCGGCAGAGTTCTTGACGCGGGGAATGTCCGAACCGAGCACGGAGGCGCGCACCGCAAGATCCATCGCTGTGCGTCGCTCTCGGCGAATCTCCGCCCAAACCGCCAATCGCAAAGCAGCCTCTGCCACAAGCTTTGGTTGCTCAGCCCCAAAGCCCAAGACGCCTTCGTAGTGCTTAGCTGCGCGCTCTCGATCCCCTCCGACAACATCGGCGAGATAGCCTCGATAGTACTCATGACGCGCGTCTTCCACTGCCGCCTCGGGCCGATGTGGAGCTGTCTGTGGCCCTGGAATCGGCGCTCTTGGAGTTGGCGGGGGCGCTGGGCCCTCTTCGCCGCAAGATGGTAAACAAGCGAAGCTGAGCGCAATAAAAACGGCGCAGCGTCGATACCAGTTACATGTCCGCCTACCTTTCATGGTTTCTGGTACCGACGCCTTCGCCTCGCCCATGTACAGGTGTAGCAATCTTCAAAGAGCGAGGTGTCGGCCCCTTGCAAAACCTTGTCACGCTTTTGTCATGTGGCAAATCCCTCCGGGATCCTATTGGGAGCAGCAGCCAACCCCATATCGAGCAAGGATGGACCGTGGTCGGACTTCGAGCGTCACGCCTCCTCAGGGACGAAGCGATAGCCAGCGCCGTGAACCGTGCGAAGGTAGACAGGCGAATCGGGTTCGTCCTCTAACGCCTTGCGCAGCTTCACAATGTGATTGTCCACAGTACGCGTGTTTGGGTATTTGTCGTAGCCCCACGCCTCGTTCATCAGATCCTGCCGGCTCACGACCTCCCCAGGCCGCATCGCCAGCGCCTTCAATATGGCGTACCCCCGGGACGGCAGATCGAGTGACTCGCCATCCTTGGTTGCGGTTTGTGATTTGAAGTTGATGATGACGTTGCCAAATCGCATCTGTTCCGGCGCTGCCCCCTCCCCTCGGCCACTTCGCCGAAGCACTGCCGAGACACGCGCTAGCAGTTCCATCAATGAGAACGGCTTTGTGACGTAGTCGTCGGCACCAAGCTCAAGGCCACGCACACGATCGAGTTCGGCGCCCCGCGCGCTGAGAATGATAACGGGAATTTCTCTTAGATCTGGCGAGGCCTTCAGGCGCCGGCATACCTCGAAGCCATCCATGTCGGGCAACATGATGTCGAGCACAATGAGATCGGGAGGATTGTCCTGCGCCTTGGCCAGCCCCACATCCCCTCGGGTTACTGCGGTGACGGTATATCCCTTGGCCGCAAGCGTGTCTTCGAGCCCAAGGCGAATGGACGCATCGTCTTCCACTACTAGTATGCGTGTCACCTATCCAACCTCCGGTAGCTCGATAGTAAAGGTAGCGCCCTCTCCAAGTACACTGTGAACCCGTACCTCCCCGCCTTGTGCCTCCACATGGCGCTTGACCAGGGCCAAGCCCAAGCCTGTACCCTCAATTGCAGACTTGACGGCAGCTGGAGCCCGGTAAAACTCGCGGAAGATCTTTTCCTGCTCGCTGCTGGAAATTCCTGGGCCATGATCACGCACGCTCAAGGCGACGACACCCGCATCTGCGTCGCGTTGCACGCGCAATTCAATGGGGCCGTCCTCGCCGTACTTTGCGGCATTGGAGAGCAAATTGAGCACGCACTGCACCAGGACGTTTCGATCTGCCTGCACAAATCGCTCTGCGGCATTCTCATCAATTGTCTGCGTGAGCTCCTGCCCCTCGCCCTCCCGAAAGCGCGCGAACGTTTGGGCCGCTTCCCGTGCGATGTCCCCCACCCTCTGCTTCTCTTGCTTGTAGGTTCGGCTTCCGCGCTCAATCTGTGAGTAGTCCAAGAGATTGGCAATGAGCAGCCCCAAACGCTCGCTCTCTTTCACGATGATGCCCTGATAGTGGCTCTCTCGAGCCCGGTCGTCACCAGCAACCCCTTGTTGGAGCATCTCGGCGAACATGCGGATCGAGGTGAGTGGTGTCTTTAGTTCGTGAGAGACCGTCGAGACAAAGTCGCTCTTGAGGCGGGCAAGTTCCCGTTCGCGGGCCGCTCCGCGAATGGTCGCCAAAAGGCCAAGCACCAAGACAGCAATGAGGCCGCCCGTGATCGCGCGATGTCGCCGCCGAGCTTCTGCGATGTCGCCCATGCCATCGCTGCCTTGGCCTTCTTGCCACAAGACCAGCGCCAAGTGAGGCCATAGCGGGCCTAGGCTCACCTGTGCCCGGCGTGTGTTCCGATCGACCTTCTCCACAGCCTCTGGCCGCTGCAGGTTTTCTACACTGACGTGCAGTGAGGAGTGCAAGCCAACTCCGCGAGCTTCCACTGTTGCATGCTCCCGGATCTGGGCCTCGGTTAGCACGAGTCCGTAAATCCGATCGTCTGCCCCGCGCTGATACACCAACATGCTCTCCTGCTGCCAGGGCGCCACCACGGCCTTTGCCGCGAATGTCGCGTCTGCTGCCAGCTCGGCCCCGCGGGAGGTGAGCCGCATGGCGAGAGCAGCGGTCTCTTGCAGTCCTTGCATGTCGCGGCGAAGCGCCTCTTCTTGATCGCCGCTCTCTGGGAAGCGTGCAAGAGTCCGGAACGCTTCCTGGGCTGCCACCTCAAGCAGCGCATTGGGGGCATTGTACTGGGCGCCGAGGATTGAACGCAGCAGCTTCAGGGTGGGGCCTGCCGTCTTTCCCACCTCTGAGAGCCCAATCTCTGCAAGGAGTGCATAGGGCAGCCCTGCGTCGCTCACTCGCTCCCCAAAGCGACCAATAAGCTCTCGATACCGACTCGCCGCCAGATCGTTCTGGCCCGCCATTCGGTGCAGTCGTGCCAATCCGAGCAGCGCCTCTGCGCCAGTATCAGAAAACTTCTCAATTCCCTCGTAAAGCGTTGCCGCCTGGCGCAACTTTGGCGACTCAGATGTGCACGTCTTTCCTGGGCATGCCCGCGCCTCCAGAGCTCGGGCGCGCTCGAGATTTCGTTGCCGCGCTTGGAAACCACGAAGAGGAAGGAGCCCCTCGAGGATCGTTTCCTCACGCCCGCGAAGAGGTTCGATCGAGGGCACTAGGACCTTGCCTTGGGCATCGATGATGAAGTGCGCCCCATCGCTCGGGCCAACCTCCGACACGCTCCGCACCTCTTCGACGATCGCGGCTTGCACTCTTTCGCCAATTTCTTCGGCCTTTTCTTGGTGTTGCCTTCGACGCGCGTCGACGATTCCCAGCTCATCGGGGTAGGAAACCGAGGCCATATAGGCGATACCACCAGCCGACAAAAGCACTGCTAGCATCGCCACTAGGCTAAATCGCGCGCTGTGGCCGCTGCCCATAGACAACCACGATAGCAAGGCTTCTTACTCTTGACGACATGACGCATTGCGTTACCATTAACACCATGCCTGCTCTCATGCGCTTGGCCCAGTCCCAAACCGAAGAAACAGAAAGCACTCAGATGCAATCCATGACTCAACGAATGCGCTCCATGGCACTCGAACTCGCAAACCGACTTCGCATGAGCCTGGACATTCCAAGCCGCACCGAAGTGCTGGAACTCGCCAAGCGACTCGAGACCATCAGTGGACAAATCGCGAGGATGGAGGAGCGCCAGGCCAAGGACAGCAAGCTTGTGACCGATCTGGAAGAGCAAGTTAGGGCGCAGAAGAACTCGAAGGAGAAGACTAAGACCCGCAAGAAGAAGGCCTCGTCTGACGACGCGTCCAAGAAGAGCGAAGGAAAGAAGGCCACGACAAAAACGCCGAGCCCCAAAAAGGCCAAGAAAGCTGAGAGCAAGTCGAAGAAGGGCACGTCGAAAAGCACCACGACAAAAAAGGGCACGGCTAAAAAAGGCACCGTCAAAAAGGCTGCGAAAACCGCCAAGACTGTGAGCAAGCCAATGAAGAACGCACCGACAAAGGTGTCAGCTGCCAAGACGTCGCCCAAGCCGTCTATAAAGCCTGCGCCGCCCAAGGCTGTGAGCAAGACATTACGGAAGAAGCCGGTGTAGGTGCCTGGGCGCCCAAAGTCCATACCTCTCGTGCTGTGCTAGTCTAAGGCCTCTGCCATGCAAATCCTAAAGGTTCGGTTTCGAACGCACGCTGAGTTCGAAGAGCACTACCAGGAAGATCTGGAGTCGGGCGGTCTCTTCTGCCCCACGACTACAGCTCTCGAGCCGGGCAGCATGGTCATTATCGAGCTGAGTGTTCCAGCGCTGCCCAACAAGCTGCTCATCCGAAGTACAGTGAAATCTTGGCGTCCTGCGCTTCCGCGACTTCGAGTTCGGGCAGGCGCCATTGTGGAATTCGCCGCAGACGAGGGGGACAAGCGCGCCTTCCTGCTTGGCACTGTGCGCGGAGACATCACCTCACCGAGAAAGCGCAAGCACAGCCGTCTGCCGGTCGAGATTCCGATCCAATACCGAACGGGCGAGAGCGCGGATCTGATCGATTCGCGGTTAGGGGAAATCAGTGTTGGTGGCGCTCTGCTCGCCACGACCGTGCCTGTTCCCATTGACACGGACGTCATCTTGGAAATCACCCCCCCCGGCTCGGTAAGCCCCATTTCGATCTCTGGGAAAGCCACGTATCACCTTCCTAACGGCGCCACTGGTCTCAAATTCCTCTATCGCGATTCAGGTGGTTCTCGCCGGCTTCGGGAACTGGTTCGAAGGCTTCGGGACGGTCAATAGATGCGTTTTTCCAAGCGCAGGTCTCGTGTTCGTGGTGCCGCCTTGGGGCCTTCGTCCGCGCGTCGTGCGTTCGGAAATGTTCTTAAACGCCATGGAATCGCCAAAGAAGTGCGAGAGCACCGGCTCTTGCTCCAGTGGGACAAGGTTGTGGGGCCCCGGGTCGCTGATCGCACCCTTCCCGACCGTCTCGAAAAGGGCGTCCTCTGGGTTCGTGTCGAAACCTCCAGTTGGATGCATCAGCTCAGTTTCATGAAAGAGGACATCATCGCCAAAGCCAACGCGCTCTGTGGCGAGGATGTCGTAACCGATCTTCATTTTCACCTCGGTCGCCACAATCGCAAGGCCAACGACCCACTCTCGGCGGCGATTCGCATTCGCCGACCACCACTGCCTGAGCGAGCGTTGCCCCAGCCGGCGCGAGGTCGAGCGCTGCGCGCGATTGAAGACGAGGCGAAGGGCGTTGAAGACGACGATCTGCGAGAGGCAATCATTGACGTTCGGCGACGCCTAAACCTGTGAGTCGCCATCGATACGAGTTCTTCCTAGAAACTGCGAATGCGATCCTGGGCGCTCGCCTCCTAGCGTTTCATTGCAGCGCGCAGCTCTGAGACTAGCTCAGCCACCGACGAGCAGGCGCTTTGAGGGTCTCCTGCGGAAGCAATGCGGCGCACCACCGCCGAGCCTACTACGACGCCATCGGCGTAGGCTGCGATCTGTTCGGCATCCGATCCGGTCTTGATACCAAAGCCCACGGCCACAGGTGCTTTGGTCGCCGCCTGAATTGCTTGCACGCGCTCTGCGCCGCCACAGGCGCCTCGGAAGGCAGAGCCGGTCACTCCGGTCATACTCACGTAGTACACAAACGCGGGATCAAAGTCGGAAACTCTGGCGATGCGTTCTGGTGTGGAGGTTGGCGCAACCAACGGCACTACACCGATCCCAACCTTTGCGAGCGGCTCGTGAAGCTCCGCCAATTCATCAATTGGCACATCGACCGTTAGCAAAGCGTCCACGCCAGCATCGGCGGCCTCGGTGGCAAAGCGCTCCACGCCGCGTACGAAAATCGGGTTGGAGTAGCCAAAGAGCACAATCGGCGTTTGGTATCCGCGGTCCCGAAAGGCCCGTACTGTCCCAAGCGCCGACGATAGGCCGCCGCCAGCTTCAAGCGCCCGCTGCATTGCCGCTTGAATGACAACACCATCCGCGCTTGGATCGCTAAAGGGAACTCCGAGTTCGATCACATCGGCACCAGCGTCTGCTATCGCAACCAAGAGGTCAACGCTGGCTGAGGGTGTTGGGTCTCCTTGGGTGAGATACACGACGAGTGCTGCCCGTCCCTCCTCCGCGATTTCCTCAAACCTCCTGCGCAGACTTGCTCCGCTCATAGTTGCACCCCTCGCGCTGCTGCCACAGTCATCATGTCTTTGTCACCACGCCCTGATAGCGAGAGGACGATCGTGGAATCCTTGCCTACGGCTTGCACGACCTCTGGTAGCGCCGCTACAGCGTGTGCGGTCTCTAGCGCGCAGATGATGCCTTCGGTCCGAGCGAGCAGCTCCAATGCATCAAGTGCCTCCTCATCGGTGCGATGCAGATAGGTTGCGCGACCGCTCTCTTTCCAAAAGCTGTGCTCCGGGCCGACGCCTGGGTAGTCAAGGCCGGCGCTAATCGAGTGAGCCTCGGCAATCTGCCCTTCGTCGGAGCAGAGCAAGTACGATTTAGAGCCGTGCAGCACACCGACACGACCTCGGGTGAGTGTTGCCGCATGGCGCTCGGTATCGATTCCATCGCCCGAAGCTTCCACCCCAAAGAACCGCACAGAGGCGTCGGACTCAAAGGGCGCGAACATGCCAGCCGCATTGCTTCCACCTCCAACGCAGGCGACCAGGGCATCAGGCAAGCGCCCTTCTTTTTCGAGAATCTGCCTGCGTGTCTCCTTGCCGATTACCGCCTGAAAATCGCGCACCATCTCGGGGTATGGGTGTGGTCCAGCGACAGAGCCGATGAGGTAGTAGGTATCCTCGACATTGGTCACCCAGTCGCGCAGCGCCTCGTTCATTGCGTCCTTGAGCGTTTTGGAGCCCGCTTGCACCGGCATCACCTCCGCACCAAGCAGCTTCATGCGAAACACATTTAGGGCCTGGCGACGCACATCTTCGGCTCCCATGTAGATTCGACACGGCATCTCGAGCAAGGCCGCTACGGTTGCGGTTGCGACGCCATGTTGGCCCGCACCTGTCTCTGCGATGATGCGTCGCTTGCCCATGCGCTGGGCGAGTAAGGCTTGCCCAAGGCAGTTGTTGATCTTGTGGGCGCCCGTGTGGTTCAGATCTTCGCGCTTTAGATAGATCTTGGCTCCGAGTTTTTCTGAAAGTCGGCTCGCGAAGGTGAGCCGAGAAGGACGACCGACATATTCATCTAAGAGCTCCGCTAGCTTGTCGTGAAAGTCTTCGTCGCCATCAAGCGCTTCCCATGCCTCTCGCAGCTCCTCAACTGCTGGCATGAGCGTCTCTGCAACGTACTGCCCACCGAACTGTCCAAAGCGCCCGTTCTTTGCCGCAGGGCTCATTGTGCTTCCTGGACTGCCTGCACAAACCTTGCGAGCTTTTCTGGGTCTTTGAACCCAGGCTGAGACTCAACGCCGGAAGCGACATCGACCGCGAAGGGGTTCACCGCTCGGATCGCATCCCCAACGTTCTCGGGGGTGAGACCGCCAGCCAAGAAGACGTGCTCGCGACTTGCTGCGGCCTGTGCGGCGAGTTCCCAGTTGGCAGTTACTCCAGAGCCACCTCGGCTCGGCGATGAGGAATCGAGCAGCATGTATGGGCATTCATACTCAGCAACTCGATCGACATCCATCGCGTGTTCCATGGCTATGGCTTTGATGGCCCGCTCGCCAAAGCGCTTGGCAAAGACTGGGCTCTCCTCGCCATGCAGTTGCACAAAATCGAGCTTTGCTGCTTCTACTGCTGCTTCAATCTCCTTGGCAGAGTGATTCACAAAGACGCCAACGATTTTGATATCGGGATTTGCCTTGCGGGCAGCCAAAACGATGGAGCGCGCCCGCATTCGATCGACATAGCGCTTGGATTGGCGCCAAAAATTGAGGCCCATCCACTGCACGCCGCTAGTTGCCACCAGAGCGGCATTCTCGATTTCCGTTACACCGCAGACCTTAATCTGTGTCATTGCTATCCTTCATCTTCCTAAGAGCACTACCCGGGCTTTCGTCCCGCATTAAGCGTTCTCCGATCAGCACCGCATGGGCTCCAGCATCGCGCAATTGGACCACATGCTCGCGTGTCCGTATGCCGCTTTCCCCCACCAAGATGCAGCCCTCTGGCATCCGGGCAGCCAAGCGCTCGGTAAGTCCAAGATCGATCGCAAAGGTGGCGAGATTGCGATGATTGACACCGATAATCTCCGCTCCAATCTCTGCGGCTATTTCTGCCTCGGCGTCATTGTGCACTTCAATCAACGCGCGCAAGCCCCATTCCCGCGAGCACTGGTAAAGTTCTGAGAGCTGCGTGGAGTCGAGTGCGCTCACGATCAGGAGTACGGCATCCGCTCCGTTTGCCCGCGCTTCCGCAACCTGATAGGGGTGCACGATGAAGTCCTTGCGGAGGACAGGGATTGTCACTGCAGCCTTGACTCGACTGAGAAACTCGAGCCGCCCATCGAAGTACTTCTGATCGGTGAGAACCGAAATCGCATTGGCGCCCGCCTCCTCGTACTCTCGAACAACGGGCTCGGGCTCTGCATTCGCCGCAATCGCCCCAGCTGATGGAGAAGCTCGCTTGAATTCGCAGATGAAGCGCATGGGCTGGCCACTGGTTCGGCGTAACGCGCCTCCAAAGTCCCTCGCGGGCGGCTGCTCGCGGGCGATCGCCTCAACCTCAGACATGGGACGTGCGCGCATGGCGGCCTCTACCTCAGGGCCTTTGTCAGCGAGAATCGCGGCCAGAATGCTCATGTGCGCGCCTCGGATGTTGCGGAATTGGTGAGTCTAACCAGGGCCGCAAGCTTTGCTGTTGCTTTGCCCGAGTCGATGGCGTCCGCTGCTCGTTCGGCGCCATCTCGCAGATCGCTCGCAATGCCACAGGCACAGAGCGCCACCGCGGTCTCCATGATCACCGCATTGCGTCCAGCGCCTGGCTCGCCAGCAAAGAGACGTCGGGCAAAGTCGGCATTTGCGTTGGCGTCACCTCCAGCAAGCCCTGCTTCATCCACGTCTTCGAGGCCAAAGTCACTTGGGCCAATATATCGTTCTTCGACAAGCCCAGTTGCCTCATCATAGCTGCACATAAGAGTTTTCCCAGAGACCGCAATTTCGTCGATGCCCCCTTCGCCGTGAACGACAAAGATGCGCCTGGCGCCTAGAGCCCCGAGAGCCTCGGCAACAGGACGACACCATTGCGGAGCAAAGACCCCAATGACTTGGTTGCGAGCGCGGGCGGGATTGGTGAGTGGCCCGAGCAGGTTAAACATGGTGCGCGTTCCCAATTCACGCCTCGGCGCCGCAGCATGCCGGGTGGCGGCGTGAAAGGACGGAGCGAAAAGGAAACCGATGCCAAGCTCCCGCATGCAGGTCTCCACCGTCTCCGGTGGAACCTCGATGGCCACGCCAAGCGCCTCGAGAACGTCCGCCGATCCTGATCGCGAACTCAGGGCGCGATTGCCATGCTTTGCAACCAATCCGCCGGCAGCAGCCGTGACGATTGCGGCCATGGTGGAAACATTCACGCTTCCCGATCCGTCTCCGCCGGTTCCGCACGTGTCTACGGCATTGTCGGGATCATCGCACTGAATTGGCAGCGCTCGCTCACGCATCGAACGAGCCGCGCCAGCAATCTCGTCTGCGGTCACTCCCTTCATGCGAAGGCCAATGAGCAATCCACCGATCTGTGCCGGTGTCGCCTCGCCATCCATGATGCGCCCGAAAACTTCGGATACCTCAGCTGCGCTCAAGTCTTCCCGCTCCACAACTTTCTGAATCGCGAGCTTCAAATCCAGCATACTCAAACCCTATCCCCGCTCCTCAGACAACCTCAAGAAATTCCGCAGAAGGCCCATGCCCTCGTCGGTCTTGATGGATTCAGGATGAAACTGCACGCCTTCAATTGGCGTACTTGTGCCAACAAAGTCACGATGACGGACTCCCATAATTTCGTCTTCCCAGGTCTTGGCCGTAACTTCCAAAATCGGTGGCAGCGTGGAACGCTCAATGAGCAGAGAGTGGTAGCGCGTCGCCACCATGGGATTGCTGAGGCCCGCAAAGACACCTTTGTCGTTGTGAAAGACGTTTGAGAGCTTGCCATGCATCACCCGATCCGCGCGCACAATGGTACCGCCAAAGACATGCCCGATACTCTGATGCCCCAGGCACACTCCAAAGATGCCGACTTTGCCGGCGAAGTGCTCAATTACGGCGGTGGAGATGCCCGCTTCGGTTGGCGTCTTTGGCCCTGGCGAGATAACGATTCGAGATGGCTGTAGTGCGGCGAGCGCGCCGATGTCAATGGCGTCGTTGCGAATCACCCTTGGCTCGAACCCCAGCTGGCCAAAGTACTGCGCCAGGTTAAACGTGAACGAATCGTAGTTGTCGATGAGCACTAACACGGCTTTGACTCCGCAGCGCCCGCGAGCGCGACTGCGCGAAGAACTCCACGCGCCTTGTTGAGGGTCTCCTCGTATTCTGAGGCAGGATCGGAATCGTGCACAATGCCGCCACCGCTTTGCACATAGATGTTTCCCTCCTTGGTCACAAGCGTGCGGATTGCGATGGCAACGTCCATATTTCCTGAGTACGAGACGTAGCCGACGGCACCTCCATAGACGCCTCGGCGTGTCGGCTCGAGTTCTTCGATAATCTCCATGGCGCGAATCTTTGGCGCACCCGAAAGAGTGCCCGCGGGGAAAGCGGCTCGCAACGCATCATCCCATCGCAACGAGTCCTTTAGGTCGCCATGCACGTTGGAAACCAGATGCATGACATGGGAGTAGCGTTCGATGACCATGCTCTCACTGAGAACCACCGAGCCTGTCTTGGACACGCGCCCGACGTCGTTGCGCCCAAGGTCGATGAGCATGAGGTGCTCGGCGCACTCCTTTGGGTCTGAGCGCAGCTCCTCGGCAAGTGCCTCGTCTTCGGCAGCACTCTTGCCGCGAGGCCGCGTCCCTGCGATTGGGCGAACTTCAACGCGACCACGATCGCACCGCACAAGCGTTTCTGGCGAAGCTCCGGTGACCTGCGCCTCGGGAAACTCGAGGTGAAACATGTATGGCGATGGATTCACCACGCGCAGTGCGCGGTAGATATCAAAGGGCGCGACTTCATTCTGTGGGACCTTAAAACGCCTGGAAAGCACACATTGGAAGATATCGCCGGCAAGGATGTACTCTTTGACCTTCGCAACCCCCGCTAAGAACTCTTCTTTGGGGAAGCAGTCCTCGGGTTCCTCGATGCCGCCAAAGCGCAGTTGCGTCGAACCATCTTCGTCGGGCGCTGGTGGAACGAGTTCACGCAGACGTGGCTGCTCACTTCGCAGTGTCTCAACGATGGCATCAATGCGGCCGATCGCCGCGTCGTAGGCCGCATTCGCATCCGCACCCTCGTCGACAAATGGCGTTGCGACAACTTTGATGGATTGGCGCAGATTATCGAAGATGACAAGGGTATCGGTGAGCACCATGCAGAGTTCGGGAATGTCGAGTTCGTCGACGGCGAGCTCTGGAAGCTTTTCGAACGAGCGCACAGCGTCGTAGCTCAGCCAGCCAACGGCGCCGCCCCAGAATCTCGGCAGGTGCTCTGACGCGACAGGCTTGTAGGCATCCATGACCTCGGCCAGCGCGGCCGCAGGATCTTCGCATTGCCAGGTCCGAGTACTCGGCTCACCGCCGCCCTCGATGTCGTGATGGCGAAGCGTCACGGTCCCAGCTCGTGACGTGATGACGGCTCTCGGCTCTACTCCGATGAATGAATAGGCGGCCCACTTCTCGCCGCCGACAACCGACTCGAGAAGGAAGCTGTACTCCTCCGCTCCCAACTTGGCGTAGGCGGAAACAGGGGTATCCGAGTCCGCCATGATTTCCCGGAACACGGGAATGAGGTTGCCTCGCTTGGCCGAAGCGCAAAACTGCTCCCGGCTTGGGCGTGTGTTGGGACGAATATCGTTGGCTGACAAATCAGATCCTTCCGTGGGTCGACAGTGCCGCCCTCTTCGTTATTCTAGGCGCCATGCCCTCTAGTCTCGAAGCCACCGACCCAACAATCTCGCGCCTAATTGCTCAAGAAACGGAGCGCCAAGCCTCGAAGCTCCGGCTCATCCCATCGGAAAACTTTGCTTCTTCTGCTGTCTTGGCCGCGACCGGTTCCGCGCTAACCAACAAATACTCCGAGGGCTACTACGGCAGGCGCTACTACGAGGGCCAGGAGTTCATAGACCAAATTGAGGAGCTGGCCATCGAGCGAGCCAAGGCGGTCTTTGGAAGCGCTCACGCCAATGTGCAGCCGTATTCCGGTTCCCCCGCCAATCTGGCGGCCTACCTGGCCTTCTGCAAGCCAGGCGATAAGGTCATGGGTCTTCATCTGCCCTCGGGCGGGCACCTCACGCATGGGTGGAAGGTCAGCATCTCGGGCAAGTTCTTTGAGGCGGTTCACTACAAAGTCGGCAAAGAATCTGGCCGCGTCGATCTTGATGAAGTTCGCGAGACGGCACTCAGGGAGCGCCCCAAAGTCCTCTGGGCTGGCGGCACAGCAGTTCCCAGGACGGTCGACTTTGCGGGCTTTGCCGAGATCGCCAAAGAGTGCGGAGCCCTGCTGTTTGCAGATATCGCCCACATCTCTGGCCTTGTTGCTGGTGGGGCGCATCCCTCGCCAGTTGGTCTCGCCGATGTCGTTACCACTACCACGCACAAGACACTTCGCGGTCCCCGTGGCGGAATGATCATGGCGAGTGAAGAGCATGCCAAGGCCATCGACCGAGCGGTCTTTCCTGGACTTCAAGGCGGCCCGCACAATCACACGACCGCAGCGTTGGCGGTCGCGCTTCACGAGGCACAGCAAGAGAGCTTCAAGACCTACGCCCACCAGATTGTTCGCAATGCCAAAGCGCTTGCAACTCGGTTGCTCGAGCACGGCTTCGAGCTCGTCTCAGGGGGCACTGATAACCACCTAATTCTCATCGACCTGACCAACAAGGGCCTGCCTGGGAAAGTTCTGGCCAAGGCACTCGACTCTGCAGGCATCGTCACGAACTACAACTCGGTGCCATACGATCCACGGAAGCCCTTTGACCCATCGGGCCTGCGCATTGGCACGCCCGCGGTCACCACACAGGGAATGTGCGAGCCAGAGATGGTGAAGATCGCGGATTGGATGCAACAAGTCGCAGATGCGCCATCTGACGATGGGCTGCACGAGCGCATCGCTGGTGACGTTCGCGACCTGTGCAAGGCGTTTCCGGCACCCGGCGTGTCTGGCTAGCAACGGTTTCCCGCGCATTCTGGCCGGGTAGCTTGTCGCGGATCGAGTTCACCAAGCCTGTGATTGCGACGTAGCGAGCCTATGCACGTTGCGGACGCTGCCAGCACCCAGTACCAATCCGCGAGGCTCTCTGGGCCCAACAGAGCTCCACCGATGCCCACGACAAGACCGCAAGCACGAGAGGCGGGCCCAAGGGAGTAAGAATTGTCCCTAGACGACCGCTACCAATTCCGAGTAGAGCGGCAACTGATACCGAGAAAGAGGATGCCGAAGGACGCGTTGCGATGCCTTGTGCGCTTTGGCTTCGCAGCTCGCGACGCTGTGGGCGGCTCATCCATCACGAGACTCTGTCGCGGAGAACAGGGGAGCGTTCTCTATCCCGAGTCGCTGGGGACGAGACGCAGAGCAGCACGGTGACTGGTTAGTTGACCACGCACGGTCGCTATGAGTTGCTCGGGCCTGAATGGTTTGGCGAGCAACTGCTCAGGCTTCGCGTCGATGTTCTGCAAATGGTCATCGGAATATCCGGACATGTACACGACGGGTAGGCCGGGGAATCGCTTGACGAGTTTGGGCGCGAGCTCTGTGCCGCGCATGCCGGGCATTAGAACGTCCGTCAGGAGTAGGTCAATGGTTCCCCTGTGACCCTGTGCTGCTTGAAGTGCTTCTCTTCCTGAATGTGCCACGAGCACATGGAAGCCTTCGGCCTCGAGAATCCGTTTCGCAACCCTCGCAACAGATTCTTCATCTTCAACGAGTAGGATGGTGTACTTGCTTCGAGTTTCGACAGAGGGCTGTTCGTTGTTTTCGTGCTGCGGCGGATCGCGTAGCGGTAGGTAGGTCCGAAGGGTTGTTCCCCGTCCCAGCTCGGTGTCCAGTTCGATATAGCCACCGCTTTGTTCGGCAAACCCTCGCGCGGCGGCCAGCCCAAGTCCGGTACCTTTGTCGACATCCTTAGTAGTGAAGAAGGGGTCAAACGCATGGGCAGCAACCTCCGGTGTCATGCCCGAACCATTGTCGATGACTTCGAGTAGCGCGAAGGTCCCCGCCTCAAGATTCTCGTGGGTGGATAGCGCCTCGCTCGGGATGTCTTCAGTGCGCACTCGTATGTCTAGGCGCCCGCTCTTGCCCATCGCATCTCGGGCGTTGATGGCCAGATTGATGAGGACTTGTTCAAACTGCGTGGGATCGACCAAAACGAAGACTGGCTCTCGAGCTTGCTCGATGTGAAGCTCAATGTCTTCGCCCACAGCCTTGGCGAGGAGGGATGCGAGGGAGACCAGGTGCTCGTTGGCATCGATGAGAGTTGGGTGGAGTGGCTGTTTTCGGCTATACGCCAAGAGCTGCCGCGAGACATCCGAGCCTTTTTCCGCTGCGCTCTCGATTTCAGCAGCGAGTTCGAGCGCAAAGGCGTTGTCCTTGAGCGTCCTCTGAAGCATGACGGCGTTGTTGATGATCACCATCAAGAGGTTATTGAAGTCGTGTGCCACACCACCGGCTAGACGCCCAATGGACTCCAAGCGCAGTGCGTGATGGTCCTGTTTTTCGGCTTCGAGGAGACGTTGATGCGACTGTTGGTTCCGCTGAATCTCGACGCGTTTTGTCGAGAGATTCTCCAATAGCTGTTGATAGGCCCTCTGGAGATTTCCGATTTCATCGCCCCGGGTGGTCTCTGGCGCAGAGGCACCTTTTGAAATGAATTGGGAGAGCCGAATGATAGGCGAAACAACCGCCCAGCGCAGAACAAAGACCATCCCTATCAGCAGCAGTACATAGCTAGTACCAAAGACAAGCAGCAGTCTGGTCAAGTTTGATTCATGGCGAATCGCGATGGGCTTGGAGTCGATGACAGTCTCTATGACACCGATTACGTCACCTCGGAGATTGGTCAGAGGACGAAAAACAACAACATCCGGATCGTGCTCAACGACCACGGAATTTGTGGTGAGCACGGTCTCAACAGCGGCGAAGTGTTGCCTCTTCGGAGTGGCGTTGAGTCGAGAGCGGATCGAGTGTGCCACGACGAGAGCGTCACGATTGAAGACCTCAACCCAACGAATGTAGCCCAGCTCGGAAAACTGTTCAGTGACACGTTGCAAAGCTTCGCGGCTGCGAAGCTCCGCTTCTACGACAGAAGTGATTCACTCCAGAACTCGCATCGCGACCTCCTCGGCGTCGTTCTTGGGAAACTGCTGTTCATCGAGATCGACAATCGTCTCGACAACGCCAATCACAGCATCGCTGCTATTCAGAATCGGATCGAATCGATTCAGGCGTCCTCGTTCGACATCGAGTTCTTCGAGAGCAACACCGCCCTTTAGGAGTTGTTGAACCATCTTTGCGTGATGGGCCATGGGGGGATTTCCCCGTCGATTCCGATCGGTATGGGCAATGACTCTTGCGTCTTCATCAAAGACTTCGATCCACCGCACACCTACCATGGTGCCCAGCTCCTCGGCGGTGGCCTGTAACAAGCGCCGTGCTTCTAAGCGGTCTACGAGGGCCGGCTCCGTGCTAGCTTGGACGATCGCCGGAAGTGTTTTGGTGGTCTCCGCCAACTCGGCTTCGTAGCTTCTGCGGTCGCTTTGGGTGATGATGAACGCACAGGTCCCCAAGCCGAGAACACCAGCGGCCAACGCTATCGCAAACAACTTCCCGCTGATGCCTAAGTCTCTCAATGGCCCCCGCATCTGCCCTTCCAGTTTACTCCTTCAAGGGAGCGAGAACAAGAAGAGGCCAGGCGTCTCGCCTAGGTGGGAGGCCTGAGCGACTGGGACGTATACCGAGTGTAGCGCGCAGGGCAATTCGCGTTTCTTCGTCGGCGCCCTGCCTGCCAATAGCACCCAACGTCTCAGCGATTGGGGCATTGCGCCGAAGAGGGCTTGGAAGTGCGGAGATCACGGGGATTCGCATCTATTGCCTTGCCTTGCCTGGGTCAGAAACCACGACCGGGTCCGCATCAGGATAGCCAAGACCCCTAAGAATTTCCCCAAGGAGGAGGAGCGAGCCTGTAACCAATACATCTGCATCATGGGTGCGGGCACGCTGCAAAGCTCGCGTCGCATCGTGCTCCAGCTCAACAGATTCGAATCCCAGGGCCCGGGCAGCCTCAGCAATATGCTCGGCTGGATATGCTCGGTCGCCCTGCCCCTGCGTTGCGATGATGCTGAGAACGTGTGGCCGCAATGGCGCGAGAAACCCCGCAATCTCTTTGTTGGAACTCAGGCCAACGACAAGCACCATTTTTGCTTGCCCTTCGAGGAGTTCCGCCAAGGACTGCGCTGCCTGTGCATTGTGGGCACCATCCACCCACACCCCGGGGATTGCTTGGTGCATCCGTCCTGCAAGCTGCGCTGTCGACAAACCATCGGTGAGGTGACGGTCCTCCCATGCAATCCCCTGCTCGTCTCGCAGAGTCCGGGCTGCCAGAACTGCGCACGCAGCGTTGTGGCGTTGGTGGTCTCCCAGCATTCGCAGATTTGGTGGCACGGCTGCGAGGTGCGTTCCATCCACCATGAGCGCGCGATCGGCCTGTGCCGCCAACAGCGCCCGAATCCGCGCTTCTGCTGAAAGGCCGATGATTGCAGGAACCCCCTGCCGGAAGATGCCCGCCTTTTCGAGGGCGATTTCCTCAAGCGTAGCGCCGAGAAACTCGCAGTGGTCCAACCCGATTCCGGACACGATGGAGAGTGTCGAAGGAAGAGCGGTCGTCGAATCGAGCCTGCCTCCAAGCCCCACTTCGTAGATCGCCACATCAACCTTTGCTCGATCGAAAAGCCAAGCTGCTATGCCAGTGGCGTACTCGAAGAACGTGAGTTCGACGCCAAGTGCGCGTATGGCGTCAAAAGCCGCCATAAACTCCGCACGTGTCGCCTTCTTATCGTCAATGCGAAACCGCTCCCGAATGGTGAGCAAATGCGGCGACGAAAACACCCCAACGCTAACACCTCCACAGCGCAGGATTTCCTCGAGAAAGCGCGATGTCGAACCCTTGCCATTGGTGCCAGCGACC
Organism: Kofleriaceae bacterium; assembly: GCA_024762925.1. Classification (GTDB taxonomy): domain Bacteria; phylum Myxococcota_A; class Polyangia; order Haliangiales; family Haliangiaceae; genus NORP324. Next base: position 75,290 of record JANTGM010000008.1, read on the forward strand.
TGCACAACGGCCCTTGGCCGGTGCTGAAGATTGAGCTTCTCCAGGCAATGACGCATGCGATCGAGGCCAAAGTCGATTCCCGCGCGTCGTGCAGCGAAGAGCTTTGTGAGGACTTTGGCATAAGCCGGCTCGCCACTGCCCGGCTCGCCACTGCCCGGCTCAGACATTTTCTTACGCTTCGGCGCGTCGACCAGCAAACCAGCGAATCGTCCGTGACAGGGTCGCTTTCAGATCTTGGCGCTGTACCACCATGTCGATCATTCCGTGTTCCATGAGAAATTCGGACCGCTGAAAGCCTTCGGGCAGCTGCTGACGAATGGTCTGCTCAATCACGCGAGGCCCGGCAAAACCAATCAGCGCATTGGGCTCAGTGATGATGACATCACCAAGCATGGCAAAGGAGGCCGCAACGCCTCCTGTGGTTGGATCCAGCAAGACAGAGATGTAGGGCACACCAGCTTCTTGAAGACGTGCTCGTGCAGCTGAGGTCTTGGCCATTTGCATGAGGGAGAGGACGCCCTCCTGCATGCGAGCGCCGCCCGATGCAGAGAAAATGAGTGCCGGCACACGCCGCTCAAGAGCGCGCTCCAGTTGCCTTGTGATCTTCTCGCCCACAACGGAGCCCATCGAGCCACCCATGAACTCAAAAACAAAGAAGCCCACTTCGCAGGCGTGACCATCAATGGTCGCAGAGCCGCTCAAATAGGCGTCTGCCGGCCCACTCTTTGATTCCGCGCGCTTGAGCGAGTCTTTGTACTTCTTGGTATCGATGTGAAAGCTCAGCGGATCGGTGCTCTTCATGCCGGCGTCGTGCTCGACAAAGCTATCCTCGTCCACAATGAGGGCAACCCGTGTGGGGGTTGGCAGGCGCAGGTGATAGCCACAGGCTGTGCAAACCCGCAGATTCTCCTCAAGGTCGGTCTCAAAGAGAGACTCGCCGCACTGCTCGCACTTGGTCCACAGGCCGCTTGGAACAGACTTCTTGCCTTCTGCGGGCAACCCCTTCTTTCTGGACCACCATGCCATGAGGGCGGAGGGTTACCGCGAACCTCGTGGGTGTGGCAAGGAGCCAGTGGGTACGGTGACCATTTTTCTTTACCGGATCCCCTCGGACCTGATATCCACCACGCAATGGCCTTCTAGGCAACTGACCAAGTAAGAGTTTTAGAGAGAGGCATCTAATGAGCGAGTCTGTTCTTATCGTTGATGAAATCGCCAGCCGCCGGGATGAATTGTCCCGAGCTTTGGACGCTGAGGGATTCAGAGTTGTGCAATCTGATTCAGCCTCAGCAGCTGTGCGCGACATTTGGGAAAACCGATTTGTCGTTGTCCTTATCGCTTCGGTCCTCTCAGACACGCGTCCACAAGCGCTCTCCGAGCAGCTCGTACAGATGGCTCCAGAAATCGAGACCCTGATCTACTCCAAGGGCGATGCGGCCCACAAACTCGCGCGCAAAGCCGCCAAGATTCGTGATGGCGAAGTTGCCGCGTAACTAGCGCGCCGTTGCGTGGCGCAAGATGCGCATGAGCTTGCGACCAGTGCCTTTGCCGCGCTTGGGAGTCTCGCTCGCCTCGGCCATTCGGGCAATCGGGACCTCCGCGATGTGCAAACCAAGTCGGACGGCTTTCACCATCATCTCGACGTCCCAGCCCTCGCCTTCCGCGCTCATGCCCAGGGCAACCAGCGCCGGATACCGAATGGCGCGAAAGCCCGAAAGCTCGGTGAAGTTGTGACCATACAGGACACCAATGAGCCCGAGCATCGCCTTCTCCCGAACTCCTGAGTGATTTCTCTGAGGCTCGATAGCTGTGGCAAGCACAAGTTCAGCAGACGCATTTTGGAGCGGAGCCAGGAGCTGGGGCAATCCGGCCGGATCTTCAGGCCCGAGTGGGTCAATGAAGATGACGATGCCAGGGCGATTGGGGAGAGCGTGCAGGTGCCGAAGCGCGCGTCGGCAAGCTCGTCCATAGCCGCCCTTTGGAGCCCTCAGCACCACCGCCCCCAGATCTCTTGCGACCTGACCACTGTTGTCAGTTGAGCCGTTATCGACAACCACGATGGAGCGAATTCCACGCCTGGGAACACGCTCTAGTGTGCGCCTTAGGGCTCGCGCGCAATTGCGCGCCACCATCACAACGTCGACCAAAACTTCTGTGTCGGCTACCACGAGGCGGCAGCATAGCACGCAGCCGGCAGGCGCTCTTGACCGCGCTACCCTGCGAAGGCACCCTCAGCGCGATGGCACTCACGTACAAGGACGCCGGGGTTGATATCAGCGCGGGGGACGCACTCGTTGAGCGCATTAAGCCCGTGGTCAAGGCGACCCACCGGCCTGAAGTCTTGGCGAACATCGGCGGTTTTGCTGGCATGTGTGGGCTGCCAACCGGCTACAAAGAGCCTGTGCTGGTGAGCGGCACAGATGGAGTTGGAACCAAGCTCAAGACAGCGCTGGCAACCGGACGTCATGAGAGCATTGGTGTCGACCTTGTTGCCATGTGTGTCAACGACGTCATTGTCACAGGTGCCGAACCTCTCTTCTTCCTCGACTACTTTGCGACGGCCAAGCTCGAAGTTGATGTTGCGGCGAAGGTGATCGAAGGCATTGCAAAGGCGTGCACCGAGAGTGGCTGCGCACTGATCGGCGGAGAGACCGCAGAGATGCCTGGCCTGTATCAGCCGGGAGAATACGATCTGGCGGGGTTTTGCGTGGGCGTGGTAGAGCGCTCGGAGATCCGCAAGGGCGATACTCTCGCAGCGGGTGACGTATTGATTGGGATTGCCAGCTCGGGGTTGCACTCCAACGGCCACTCACTGGCTCGCAACGTTCTCTTAGAAGAACTCTCACTCGACTATGAGGCTACACCGGAACTTCTGCGAGGCGAGAGCGTGGCGGACGTGCTGCTCGAGCCCACCGTGCTCTATGTTCGCGCACTGCGAGGGCTCTCCGGAGCCAAGGTACCGTGGAAGTCTGCGGCCCACATTACGGGTGGCGGCCTCGTCGAAAACCCGCCGCGCATGCTCAAAGACGTGGCGACACTCGACATTGCACTCGATGTCTCCGCGTGGTCGGTCCCTCCGGTATTCCCGCTCATCGCCTCGGCGGGCATAGAGACGTTCGAGATGCGCCGCACCTTCAATATGGGCTTAGGCATGCTCGTGGTGGTACCTCCCGAGAGCGCAGATGAAGCAGTGCGAACTCTCGTGACACTTGGCTATGGGGCGTCCGTTGTTGGCGCTTTGTGTGCAGGTCAGGGTGAGGTGAGGTTCTAGCAGGATGCGCATTGCGATCCTAGTTTCCGGCTCGGGAACAAACCTACAAGCGTTGCTCGATGCTGCAGACTCGGGCAGGTTGCAGTCGGCGACCCTGGCGCTCGTGGTTTCAAATCGACCAAACGTCAAGGCACTGCAGCGGGGCGCCGCGGCCGGGGTCCCAACCATCGTTATTGATCACGAGGCATTTTCGACCCGCCATGAGTTCGAGGAAGAGCTCTTGCTTGCACTGCGTGAGCAAACGGTCGAAGCAGTGGTGCTCGCGGGCTTCATGAGAATTCTCAGCCCCTTTTTCGTCGAGAAGTTTGAACACCGCATTCTCAACACCCACCCTGCCCTCTGTCCCGCGTTCCCCGGCATTCGCGCGCCACAACAGGCGATTGAGGCGGGTGTAAAGGTGAGTGGTTGTACGGTGCACTTTGTCGACGCGGGCGTGGACACAGGGCCAATCATCTTTCAAGAGTGCGTAGCTGTTGAGCCAGACGACACAGCGGCGACATTGCACGCGCGCATCCAAGCTCTTGAACATCGGCTCCTTCCGAAAGCGACCGAACTACTCGCTAGAGGTGCTCTGACCGTGCGAGATGGCCGTGTCGAGGTAAGGTCCTAGTCGCAATGGCTACTCTCAGCTACGACGTGATTGTGCTCGGCGATGACCTTGCAGGTCTCTTTGCTGCGGCGCTCTGCGCCAGCCGAGGCATGAGAGTTCTTCTTGCGGAGCCGCGCAAGAACGTGAGCAGCTATCGCTTGGGAAAAGAGTCTGTGCCCACAGCCCCACTGGTCCTAGCCGGCTTGCAGCGCCCTGGTGCCGAGCGAGTGATTGCCGAGCTCAACTTCGATCACCTGATGCGACGGCGGCTTGAAACGCGCACTCCACCCTTTCAAGTGCTCGGCCCGAGGCTGCGTCTGGAAATGCACCCTGATAGACACCGTCTCGCACATGCGCTGCGGCGCGAACTAGGTGGCGGCAATGAGTGGCTCATTGCCAGCGAAGCCGCACAACAGCCCCTCGATTCCCTCTTGACTGAGGATATCTGCATGCCGGGCACAGGATTTTGGGAACGAAGAGAGCTAACCAAACGCATGCCAGTGGTGCACCAGGCAAACGACGCCTGGATAAATAGCGAGCACAGCGACTCAGAAGAGTTCCTAGCCCGCGCTTGCACGCTTGCATCGGGAATCTGGGTGGGGGACGATCGCCTGGCGTGTTCTCGTGGCGTTGCCAATGCCTTGCAAGGAGTGCCCAGGCTCGGCGGGGAGGCCCAAGCCTGGCGTTCGCTCTTCCTTGATAAGTTGCAAGCACACAGCGGAGAGCGCCGCGTTCTCGTCCCAGAGACGATCGAATCGAGCTGGGGCAAAGTTACTGGGCTCACGAGCGTCGATGACGAAGTCCGATGCGACCACATGATCGCAGCCATGCCCGTACAAGAGCTGGCGCCACTGCTCGGCGCAAAGGCGGCGAAGAAGCTCACCAACATCGGCCCGCTCCCCGAAGTCGCAGCCTTTCGCTACACGCTGAATCTCATCGTGCACGTTAGCGGCCTTCCCGAGGGACTCAGCGACTTGGCGGCCAGCATTCTTGAACCCGACGAGAGCCCTCTCGATGGCAACTACGCGCTCCTTAGCACGCGGCCGGCAACCAGTCCCGGGCGAGCGATTTTGTGCATCGAGGGCCTTGCATCCATCGCCCAGGACGGCCGCCCCAATCTCAAGGGCATGCGAGAAGCGCTCTTGGCGCACGCACAAGCCATCATGCCGTTTCTCGATAGCCACACGGAGATCGTCGATAGCCCACACGAGGCTTGCGCGAAGGGCATTGAGCGGGACCTTCACGAGCCAATTGCCCCAAAGCCCATTTGGACGAGCCCAGTCGATGACCATTTGGGCATGGGAGCATTGGCCTATGCCAGTGGACTCAAGCAGCTGTGGCTCGCAAGCGCACAGACCCTTCCCAGTCTCGGCCTCGAGGGACAGTTCATTGCCGCGTTCAGTGCTGCGAAGCTTGTGAGTGCGGGATCTTCCAAGGCCAAGTCGGCAGCAAAGCCCAGCGTCCTCTCAGCATCACGCAGCTAGCGCACCAGGCAGCTAGCGTTACTCGCTAAGGGGCTCAGCGCTGAGCACGGATTTGCCTGCTGGTGCGGCAATGCGATGGGGTGCAGCCTCGATCGTGCCGGCGCGCCAGCCTGGAGTGAATGCTCGGCTCGCCCCATCGCGCCACTGGCAAAGCTGCGCCTCAGGGCCACTATCGCGATGGTGCACGACCAGGTGAGTGAAGCAGCGCAGCAAACCGGGCTTGCCTGTGGGGACCCAGGTTCCGGTATTGAAGTACCAAGAGCCGTCATCGAGCTGCCGGGCGACAGGTTCGTGGGTGTGGCCAAAGGTCACAAACTTCGCGCCGACAATATCGAGGATGCGTTCGGAGTTGAGTTCCATGGTGGCGGTTGCATCCACTTCGCGACCACGACTTGACCAGAGACTGAGTCCTCCACCAACGACGCCGCCCACAACCACTCCAAGCAGTGCCAGTGCGCCATCAAAGAGAAGCAGCGAGAGAATCGCCAACATGATGCCAAGCCCCCAAAACGCGAGTTTGTCGAGCATCAACACCGAAGCCAGTTTGCCAAACTGATTGACCACGGGCTTGCGTGAGAGATCATCGAGTTTGTTGATTTGCGGAAGCGGCATCTCCCAGGTTTCTGCGAGCGTGGCAAGGCGCTTTTCATGCGCGTCGCGAACTTTGCGGCCCGCTGGCCCACGTTTCGACTCTGCGCGCCAGACCGTGAGCAGCGTCCTGGCAAAGCTGTAGTACCCAAAGGCAAGTCGCATGCAGCCGCGCAGTCCAAGGCCGATTCCAAAGCGCACGTACCCGCTCATCGACCAAAGGTCCATGTTCTGAGCTTCGGCCTCTGCCACGTAGCTCGTCACGAAGCGAACGCCAGCGGAGTCGACGTTTGTAACAATCTCATCGCTGTCTGGTTGCCTAGGGTACAGCTGGTAGCGGAGCGAGCAGCACTCATCGTATTGGTGGCCGTGCTCCACCCATAGCACACCAGGCTCAGAAAAAAACCAAGGATGAAACGCCACTCCTACTACGACTTCTTCTGGGGAAATCGCCCCCGGGCGTCTCGACTCCGGCATGCCTTTCCAAGCGGTAGCAAGACCTTCACAGAACGCATCTTGGGTGCCTTTCCAGTGAAACTCGGTGTCGTGGTTGCCAGAAATAATCTCAACGCGATTGCCGCGCGATAAAAAGCGCGCCATTGCCCGGAAGACCCCAAGGTGACGCTTCACCACAGCCTGCATCTTTGCCACGGCCACCGATGGGGAGCGGCGAAGTCCGAACTCTTGCTCTTCCACTGAAGCTTTGTGGCCAGCGAAATCGGGGTGATCGGGGAAGATGGCAATCGAAACAAAATCGACCATGTCGCCGTTGATGATGAGTCTCCAGGGGCGCCCGTCCTCTCGGCGGCGGGCGTAGTAGCGGAGAAAGCCAATGAGTTGCCTCTCAACGATGTCGATGTGAAGCGTGTTGGCCTCACCAGCACTGGGCGAGAGGTCCTCACCCAAGTGCAAATCGCTGATCACCAGCGTGTTGTATGTCCTCTCCTCGTCCTCATTGCAGGATTCGACGCCAACTTGAACGGCGTCAAGAGAACTGTGGTGGTTGTGGGACATCGTAGCTAAGGTCTCGGCAAGTAAAGGCTAGATAGGTATTCTGCATGGCATGTCGCGCATGCGCAACCTCTTTCGCACCCATGCGTGCAAACTATTACGCATGCGAACTTTTCGTGTGAGCGCCATTACGATTCATGACGATCTCACAGGTGCATTATTGGCGCCTTGGCATTTTCTCCCGGGAATATCGCTGTGATATGACCGCAACGCCCATGAGACCCTACTTATTTGCCGTTATCTTGGCGTTAGCACTCGGCTTTTTCGCTCGCACGATGCAGGCCTTTGTGCGTGCTGCCGCGCGTGGAGGCGCTGATCCGCGGCCGCGCTTTGACCAGCTGCCCATGCGAATCGCTTCGGTGCTGATCTACTTCATCGGCCAAAAGAAGGTGGCTGAGCACGGTCCGGGGCACATGAGCTCTAGGCATCATCTCATCATTTTCTGGGGTTTCTTGCTCATCACACTTGGCACGGCCGAGATGATTGTCTCCGGGGTGGTCCCCTCGCTAACGCTCAACGCACTCCTTCCCGACCTCCTCCTGCATCCACTGCGCGCAACGATCGATCTCATGAACTTGGTGGTGCTCACCATGGTTTGTTGGGCGGTCTTTCGGCGAGTTGTTCTTCGTCCACGCCTGATCGAAATGAACATGGACGCTGGTGTCATTCTGGGCGCGATTGCATCACTGATGTTGACCCACCTGCTCTATCACGGGAGCCATGGAGCCATGTCGTTTGCGGCAAACGGCACCTATTTGGAAGCCGCTCCTGTCTCCAACATCATCGCCAAACTCCTCACAAGTGCATCGCCCAGCGACCTGCAACACATCGAGGCGGCGTCCTACTGGTTGCACATGATCATTGTGCTCACGTTCCTCAACTACCTGCCCTACTCCAAGCACATCCATCTCATCGGTGCTCTTCCCAATATTTTCACCCGCAACTTGAGCGAACGGAAAATGGATCTCCCAAAGCTCGACCTTGAGGACGAAAACCAGTGGGGCGTTGGCCGGGTCGAACAATTTAGCTGGAAGTCGCTCCTCGACACCTATGCATGTACCGAATGCGCGCGCTGCTCAAACTACTGCCCTGCGTACAACACAGAGAAGAATCTCTCACCAATGCAGCTCATCCATGACATTCGGTATGAGATGCAAGACCACGATGCTCTCCAATTTGAGAAGTCAGCGCTGGAGGAAGAAATTGCCAGCCTCGGTGGGGCTGATAAGTCTGTTGCGGAGGGCCAACTCAAGGTTCTCGAAGAGAAGATTGAAGCGATGCCTCCGATGGTGGGCGGCCGTATCGCAGAGGACACTCTTTGGGCGTGCACGACCTGTGGCGCGTGCCAAGAGGTCTGCCCTGTCTTTATTGAGCATCCAGCGAAAATCATCCAGATGCGCCAGAACCTGGTGCTCGAGCAAGAGAAAGCTCCTGGCGATCTTGGCCGCACGTTCCGCAACATCGAGCGACAGAGCAACCCTTGGGGCATAGCCTCAGGCGACCGCATGAAGTGGGCCGAGGGCCTGGAAGTGCCTCTCATCGATGATGTAGAGAAGCCCGAGTACATTCTCTGGGTTGGCTGTGCGGGCGCCTTCGATGCACGCATCATCAAGCAAACCAAGGCCATGGTGAAGTTGCTCAAGCAAGCCAACGTTGACTACGCGGTGCTTGGTCACAAAGAGGAGTGCACAGGCGACCCAGCAAAGCGCGCTGGCAATGAGATGCTCTTCCAGATGCAAGCGGAGACCAATATCGAAACGCTTAACGATGTCGGTGCCACAAAGGTCATCACGTCATGCCCTCACTGCTTGCACACGTTGCGTCACGACTACCCGCAGTTTGGCGGAAACTTCGAAATCATCCACCACACCCAACTGCTCGCTCACCTCATTGAGACTGGCGATCTGGTGCCCGCAAACAACACAGGTGGCAAAGTCGTCTATCACGACAGCTGCTATTTGGGCCGCTGGAACGACGAGTACGATGCTCCGCGGGCCATCGTGGAAGCTGTAACGCCTGAAGGTGGCATGGTCGAGGTTGCTCGCAACAAACGCCATGGGTTCTGTTGTGGCGCAGGGGGTGGTCGCATGTTCCTCGAAGAGGATGGTCCACGCATCAACGAGAATCGCACCGATGAGCTCCTTGAGACTGGTGCTGCCACACTGGCGGTCGCATGCCCGTTCTGCAATTTGATGGTCACGGATGGGGTGAAGAATCGCGACAAGGATGAGGAGGTCGCTGTCTTGGATGTGGCAGAGCTTCTGGCCTCTGCAGTTCCCGACGTGCCCCTCACCGCACTGAAGCGCAAGCCCAAGCCCGCTATCGACGACGCCTAAGTTGATGCGATCGGCCTGGCCCAGCGACCCAAAATTGGGGTCGCCGCTGCAGGCCTGATAGAATTGCCTCCTATGCGAGCAAGAATTTTGGTTGCTCTGGCCCTCATGCCGCTGCCGCTTGCGGGTAGCTGTGGATTTGATGGTGCTGCCCCCGGTGTGCGAGGTGAATGCGCAACCGCAATTGGCGAGCCTCTGTGTGAGGAGAGCCCCATTGAGTCGCCGGTCGACGCATGTTGGAAGCTTGTGCAGTGCGGTTCCATTCCCGTTGCCAACGAAGACGAAGAGAACTTCTTCGACTATGCCAATTGTCTCTCCCGCTTTGATCAGATCGGAGAGCATCGAAGCGAACTTTCGATGGCGTGCATCGCCGCCTCCACCTGTGACCAACTGCGCTTCGAAAATGGCCCAAACCGGCCTGGGAACTATTCTGAAGCGATGCCACCTTGCCTTGAGTACGGTGACCCAGAATGAGTCACGTTTCCCTTCGTGCCTTCTTGTGCGTATCGCTCCTTGGCGGCGTGTTTCTCGCAACGGCAATCGTGGCCCCCTCCACCTCTTGGGCCCAAGAAGAGGATCGGGTCGTAGACCTCATTGAGCTTGTCCGCAAGCGCCCTTCTGGCAAAGACCGCGATGCATGGCGCGATGAACGACGTGACGCCGCCCGCGAGCTCGGCACGCTTGGCGATACCCGGGCTGTTCCAGTCCTTATCCAAATCGTCAAGACCGAGCAATTTGATGCTGTGGGGGAGATTGCGATCGTGTCCCTGGGCAAGCTTGGAGACGAGCAGGCAATTCCGGTTCTGCAAGAGGTGGCCAGCGACAGCTCGCGGGACCGCTTTGTGCGCAAGGCAGCCCGCTCGGCCCTAAAGAAGCTCGGCGCGAAGCCAGACTCCGACAGCGGCAATGACGATCCTAGCGATGAGACTGAGGGCGTTCTTGCGACAAGTGGCCTCGGGGCGGTTTCGGTCTCTGCTCCAACCTCTGCAGGATCCGTCAAGCTCGCCCCCGACTTTGGCGACGACATCTTGGCCGCCAGCGACCAGCTCACCTTTGGGGTCGGGGATGGCCAACTCGCCTACGACACCGTACGCAAGGAGGCTAGCTTCAATGGCCAGGCGGGCGCCCGCTACCTTCGCATCCGCGAGGGAAAGAGCATGGCCCTTCGTTACGAAGGACGCGGTGACATCGTCAGCGGCTTTGTGAACTACGATGGCGAGGACTCAAGCTCTCGTCTTGCGACAGTCAATGTTGCAGGTGCAGCGCAAGCGCGCTTCTACGAAGGAAGCGGCCGCTTCTTTGGCATCGGGAGCGCCAGTGGAATTTTTGGACTTGACCACCTGCGCATCAATCGGCCCGGCGATGAGAACACCACTCGCAAGAACCTTTTCTCCGGTGAGCTGGACTTCTTTCTTGGGGCTGGCTACGGCCGTGTTCTCGACATTGGCGAAGCCTTGCGTGTACGCCGCATCGAGTCGGTCCTCAAAGGGCGAAAGCTCTTGGGCAGGCCCATCCGTCCCGACCTAGCAGAACGCATCATGCGCGCTTGGTGGCTACTCCGCAGCGAAATTGGATTTCACAATCGACTCGTCGCAACCGTGGCTCTGCTCCGCGAGGCAGGCGTTCTGTTGGGCGAGCCCGACTCGGGAACAAGTTATGCGATCCTACAAGTTCTTAGTGACGGCCAGCTCAGTCACCGAAAAGAAGGACTGCAGGTACACCTTGGGCTCGGAGAAAGCGTGCTTCTGCGCGACGACGACCTGGGACTCGAAGAAGGACGCATTGAGACCGTCTCCTCTGTCGCTAGCTACGGGCGCCAAAACGTCTCGGGTGACAGTGAGGTGCGAGCTGAGGGCGTTGCGCGCTATCGAGTGCTGGCGGAGGATGGCGAGGCGAGCCCATGGGCCCTTCTCGGCACCGTGCACTGGCGCGACTACCACTATGGCAAGAACTACGATCCCATTGGGGCACTCGATCTGGGCGTCGACGCCGGAGCAAGTAAAGACGGCCAAGATGACTCGGAGTTGGCCACCCGTATCGGAGGCTCAATCGGCTGGCTTTGGATTCCCTCGAGGGCGAGCCGCTTCCGAGTTGCCGCAGAGGGCCGCCTTGAGGCCTCAGAGGTATTCTTAGGCGTCACCTTCGAGGGCCGCTACGGTCTTATCGACGCTGGCTACGTTGGCGGCGGTAGCGAGTAGGCTCAAAGCGAGTAGGCTCACGAACACACGTCTGGCAACAGGGCCTGCATTAGCGGACTCGCTTCATCGGCGCTCATGTGTAGCCCGCGTTCGATGTTGCGAATCCAGACCACAGTTCCCAGCGCGTGTACATCACCGACGCGGACCGCGACCTCAGCGTCGATTCGCATTGCATCGCGGTCAGCCTTGGCGAGTTCGAGGCAGCAACCCTCTTGGCTCACATTCACGATTCTCGCATCCACGGATTCCGAGCCCCATTGAGCGGCAATGTGACAATCAACACCGAAGCGTGCATAGCGCCTTGGGGCCACGTTCTCGCTGTCGGCAAGCGCTTCAGAGAGCAGCATGTCGTGTGCCTCGCCAGAGCGAAAGGCGATGATTGCTCGTTCACTATCGGGCTCTCGCTTCACCACCGTTCCGCGAAGTCGATACTGGCTCTCGCTAGAATCGATCGTTACTCGCAGCGACAACGGCTTGCCGACTTCAAAGCCTGGATCCGCAATGATGAGGCCGCCACCTGTGAGGTAGCCCCAGTACGAACTCAGTAGTTCGTCGCCGCTACTGAAACACACGTCAATCGCAACCTCGCCCCCCAGGCCCCCATCCTCCATGCAGCGAGGGTATCAATCGGGTAGCAAGACTTCCAAGGGCATTTGGATTAACCCAGTGATTCACGCACATTGAGGTCAATCGTTTGAACAATTGCATCAAGGGGCAGATCGTTGGCATCTCGCCCAAAGGGCTCTTCAATCTCGACCCCAATCTCATCAATGCCGTAGAGCCCAAAGGCCACCACAGCGGCAGCAGCAGGCGCATACCACCCCATCGAACCGATCATGGTGAAGGGCGCGGTGAAACAAAAGATCGTGAGGAAGCTCTTGATGTGATGAGCGTAGGCAAACGGCACTGGCGTGCGAAGGATTCGCTCGCAGCCACTCCAAACGTCCACAAGGTTGCTCAGTGTCTGCTCAAGAGTTTGTAGCCGTACTTCCGGAAGAATGCCTGCGTTTGCTTCGGCCGTGAAGCGCTCTCCCAGCCAGCCAACGACTCGGAGTGGAGCCCCTTGCAGCTCGCGCAACTCCTCGGCACGCTCCCCAACATACGGTCTTGCCGCTTCCACTGGGGACTCAGAGCGCAGAAAGGCAGAAAGAACGGCGCTGAAAGAAACAATCTCCGATGCAACCTCTTTCCGTCCTTGCGGACTACTGTACGGCAGATAGGAGGCACACTGGCGGGCAAGGTCACGACAGTTGCTAACAACCCCACCAATGAGAATGCGTCCCTCCCAGTAGCGGGCGTAGGAAGCATTGGTTCGGAAGACGAGAAGCAATCCGAGTGCAACGCCAACCATGGCGTGGGCGGTGCCCGGAATGGAGAGTTGAAGTGTTGTCTGATCCTGGAGAAGGATGAGGCCGACAGTGAGCAGGGCAACGGCGAGGGTCCGCCCAAGTACGCGAGGCAAGACGGTCCCACGAACCCGTAGTACTGTCGCCAACCAGTCTTGGGTCGGATACTCGATCACAACCTCATCGTATCGAGGGCCTGCAAGCCTGTGCCATGAGGCAGCGTGGAAATCGCACCGTCCTTCTTAGCTGCCAGTCCGAATACTTCTTAGGGGGGTGGCGCGCTCCGCAGGGACAAGACTGGGAGGATGCACAATAGAGTGAGCGAAATTCAAGCTATGAGTGATGTGGGTTCAAGTGTCCCATCAGCAACCCAAGGAGCCATGCCCAGCTGGAGCCTCAGGTAACCATCATGCTCAAGCACCGCCCCAAACCACCGCAACTACTGGCGATCACCCCTTTTTAGGAATTGGCCCACAGTTCGCATTAAATGCAGAGCATGCGTTCTCTTGGAAAACTCTTCGCGATTCTCGCCCCCCTCGCCCTCGCCGCCCCCGTCCTTGCCACAGCAGCCTGTGGGTCCGACACAGGTCCAAGCAGCGACAGCTGCACTGGTGACAAGTGCGATGACCTCGACCTTCCCGATTCTGAGATTCCCGACTCTGCCTGCGATGGTGTGATGCGCGATGTGAGTGGCCGAAGGAATGCGAAAGTCGCCGGTCGACTTCACGATCCGGTTGCCCAACTCCTTTGGCACAACACGGAGAGCTGCCCAACGACCTACCAAGACATTATGGCCAAGCTTCGCGAGGTCGACAACGATGGCTGCTCAGGTGAGCGTGATGGCATCAGGACACGTGTCGTGAGCGAGACTGCCCAACTCGCCGACGAGCCGACGAGCTATCGTCTAGTTACATCCCGTCGCTGTGGTGACCGTGCTGAACACGAAGTTCTCTTCTCCCTCTTTGGTGTTCGTGCTGGCGCAACCAGCCTGCCAGAGACGGTCGAGCTGATTGCCTTTGACAAGTCGGAGGGTGTCTTCAACTACTACGAAGCCGGCCCTGGTGAGATTTCCTTCTTTGGCAACTCACGCGACATGAAGAAAGGTTCTGAGGGCAACACCCGACGCTGCGCTCAGTGTCACACCGGTGGCGGCCTCATTATGAAGGAACTCGATACGCCTTGGATGCACTGGGAAGGCCACACCGACACTCCTGGCGCAGCTGACCTGGTGTCTGCACATCCGGATCTTGGAACCAAAGCAAGCGGCTCCAACATGGAGAGCGTTGTCAAAGCTGGCAACCGTGAATGGAATGAAGCACGTGTCGACTTCCTTCTCGAGCAAGGCACACTGCGTGACGTTCTAGAGCCACTCTTCTGCACGGTCGAGGTCAACATCGACAATGGCAGCGACTTCCCAACCACAAAGATGGACAGCTTCTCGGCGGACTCTCTCCTCGACCCACACCTCAAGGGCTTTGGCTTCCTGGATATTGAGAATCAAGACTATCTCGACCAGATGGAGGAGAATGGCCAGGAAGTTCCTGGTATGGGAGCTGCTGATACCCTCTTCGCCTACGCTTTCATCGAGCGTGCGCATGCCGACAATAACTTTGTCGACGCCCTCATTTCTCGCAAGATCATCACAGAAGAATTCGCAAAGGACGTGCTTGCTGTCGACTTCACCCGCCCCATCTTCTCAAGCGACCGCTGTGACCTGTTGCAGCAAATGCCAACCGAGCGCGCCAAAGATGCAACTGCCGAAGAGCTAACCGACTCGGTGATTGCTGCCCTCGCCGGGGCTGAAGGTGGCACACCAGCCGGAGACCTTCTGGCCAATCTTGAAGCCGAAGGTGGCCACAATGACATTGTCGACGCGTTCATGGAGTCTTGCGAGGGACTGACTTCGAAACAGCGCACCGAGCGCATGATGCGCATCCAATCTCTCAATCGCACCAAGGCTCGAGAGCTCCACGTCTTCGAATTCCCGCAGACGCTTCCCACTGACAACCTTCGCGTCAACGAAGACTCTCGCCTTGACCCAACCAACTGTGAGCTCACCAACGACTACGTGAGCATCCAAACAGCGGCTGCTCAAGAGTAATCACTCCATCGCAACCAGGAGAAAGGCACGCAGAAGCGTGCCTTTTGCCGTTTCGGCTGAATCTGGCATCACCCGTCTAATGCAGGCTAACGCACCAGCCCTTACCGTCGAGTTAGTCCACCAAGACCGGCCGGCCTGCCCGAAGCGCCTCGCAGAACTTTTCTGAGTCGATGCGTCCCTCACGATAGAGCAATTCATGCGGGATTCTCCTGCCGTAGTCCGCGCATGAGACATCGTAGCCATCCGGCGTACCTTCCTCATCTCCACAGATCCAAACAGCATCACATTCAAACTGGAGGACGTTGTCGATGCTGTCGTTAATAACGTATGGGCACTGAACCTGATCGGCACGAAGTCTGGCCCCGCTCACTTCTGTATGAATCAGATATCGAATCTTCGCCGATCCAAGTACAACTTCCGCATCATCAGCGACTCGGAGCAGCTCTGCGGTGGCCTCTTTGCGAACAAAGAGGTTCTTATCAGTATCATCAGCTTCAATCGCCTCATCTGTGGTCAAGTTGCCTTCAACTGCGATGAGTAGAACGTCCTTGTCCTCTCCCACCATTTCTCGAACCATCTCCCAAAGGTCACCTTTCACGTGCAGGTCGCCCTGTGCAACGGCAACCTCCCCCTCAAAAATCTCCTCATTGACGAAGGCACTCTGAAGCCGGCCTCCAAAAATCTTGTTGGCCTCCTCAAAGGGCATCAATTGAAGCGGTAGTTCATTCCATACAGATTGCTCATCCACATGACGATCTTACCGGAGACGCTCGGAGATGACTTGCCTGGCGCGCTGAGATACCCATACAGGTGTGCAACGCTGTGGTGTCCTGAAGGATCCGCTGGATTCAACCTCGCCAATCGTATGAAGCGGCCCATTCCCAACACAATGCTCGAGCCGACAACCTCAGAACCGCCCGTGGCGCGGCGCTGTGGCGGATGCATGAGTGCGGGGAGTCCATACGCGACCGGAACCATTCTCAATGGCGAAGTCTGTGTTTGGCGGTGAGTGGATCCCCCTTGGGGATAGCAACGATCTTCTCTAACACCGCTCGGCCTAGTTGGCGGAGTCTTTGAGGACCTTCTCAATCGCCGCGATCATTCCCAGTCCGCCCTCCTCTTTGGCAACGTCGTGGCAGCTCTTGCCACGCGAGTTTGTTGCAAGTGGATCCGCGCCCTGGTCCAGAAGGAACCGAACTCCGTCGGAGTAAAAACTCTTGATGGCCAGGTGAAGTGCCGTGTTGCCGAACCGATCTGAGTCGCCTACGTTGGAACCGGCATCAAGTAGTTGTCTGAGCGTTGCGAGAGGGGCTCGACGTTGTGCGGCAATCCCGACAGCCGGTCCCATATACCTCGAGACTCCGTTTGCATTGGCTCCTGCCGCGACTAGCATTGGATAGTAGCTGCTACGAGAAATACCGAGAAGCTTGCAGGTGTCGACGATAGGCAAGATGCCTTGTCCCGCATCAATAATTTCTTGGGCGCTCATCGTTCGTTCTCGCGAATGAAAAGCGCCACAGATTTTTTAAGCACTTCCTTCTCCTTTCGGAGCTGTGCCACTTCCTTGCGAAGGCGTTCAAGTTCCTCGTCCTTGCCTTCGCCTCGACCGTTGGTTGCAGCAACCGCCATGTCTCCAAATCGCTTGCGCCACTCGTAAAGCTGGCTGGCCGCGACGCCCAAGCTCTTCGCGATTTCGGCAGCGGACTGCTCGCCTCGATCTAAGAGAAGGCGAACTGCCTCACGCTTGAATTCTTCTGTGTATCGTTTGCTCTTCTTGGCCATGTTGGGCACCTTTCTTGAGGGTAAACCCTCTTTTTCGGTGTCCAAAGAAACGGGGAAAGCTCACAAAGTTGGACTCGGAGCCCCGTCCATCTGAGAGATTGCACTTTTCTGACTTCCAGAGAATCCCAACGGGCTCAGAAAGAGTTAACGGCTTGTGTCTCCGTCGTGATAGGTAGCGTCTGTGTCATTGCAAGACTTAATCAATACCGTCCACAGCAAAATCTATCCCACTGATGAGCGCAAGGCGGAGATGGACGGCCTCATCGGTCCTGCCGCCATCCTTGTAAAACGCGACTTTCGTACCTTTGAAGGTGACGCCCTGGTAGGTGGCCGCATCGATCACGAAGCACTTCGGGAAACGGGCGCTGCTCTCCTAGCAGAGCTCAAGGATCTCCGAGAACTCGAGATCAGAGAATTCGAGTTGCCTGACCTAGGCCCTATCTCTCAGATGACGAGTCTGAGCAAGATCCACTTGATGGAGGTTGCTGCAAGGGATCTCTCACCACTTTCCTGCCTCCCCGGCCTCACCTCCCTCACTATCCTTTGGAACGCCGTGCCGCTGACCTTGGCACCGCTACCGACACTGGAAACCCTCGCACTCTCCTGGTCCAAGGTGGAAGATTTTGGCCCTCTCGCGAC
The DNA here is from genome assembly GCA_024762925.1 of Kofleriaceae bacterium. Lineage (GTDB taxonomy): Bacteria > Myxococcota_A > Polyangia > Haliangiales > Haliangiaceae > NORP324. Next base: position 92,632 of record JANTGM010000008.1, read on the forward strand.
CTGCCATCATCTCCGAGTATTGACGCTGACAGGAACGTCAATTGACAGCCTTGCGCCCTTAGCTGCGCTTCGCCAACTCAAGGAGCTCACCTTGAGTGACACCGCCATCTCAACGATTTCCCCTCTGGGCGAAACTGAGAATCTTCAGAAGCTCGCTCTCAATGGCACACAAGTCTCCGATCTTGCTCCGCTGAAGACCCTCTCGCGTCTGGAGTATGTCTGGCTCGGTGAGAGCGAGGTAAGCAATCTGGATGCGCTTGAGGATTTGCCTCTCAAAGAGGTCTCTATTGGACAAGATCCATCGCCGGCACTTCGTCGAGCCAGTAAGAAACTACAACGGAAAAGACCCGACATTCACATTTACGAAGGCTAATCCTTGTAAGGGCCCCCTAGTGAGGAGCGTTACGAGGCCACTGCGGCAGCTCTGGAGGCAATCAAAGTGTAGTACCAACGAAGTCGGACACGGGTCGGACAAAAGTCGGACACGGTCAAGAAAGCCAAAAGGCCCTCCGGTTAAGTACCGAAGAGCCTTCTAGTTTTTGGTAGCGGGGACTAGATTTGAACTAGCGACCTTCGGGTTATGAGCCCGACGAGCTACCGGGCTGCTCCACCCCGCATCAAGTGAGGAGCTTTCTACGCGACCGAGCGGGCTCTGTCAACACCTTGGACGAATTCGGGAGCAAATAAATACTGAATCATGCTCTGAGGATAGGGCTGATATTCTGACCTTCTCGTGGCCTCATCGACTCCGCCAAGGCGACCGTGGTTTCGCCGCGTCAACGCTCCTCTATGGGCCGCGATGATCGCTACGGTCGTTTGCGCCCTCCTCTACACGGCACATCGGGCGGGCATTCTCGAAGTTCCAGGCCTCGTTTCGTGGGAGCAACGGTCCATCGATATCCGCTTTCGACTGCGCGGCACAGTGGCCCCAAAGGACGATCGAGTCATCATCGTCGCCTTGGACAACGCCACCCGCAGAGGCATGCCCTCGCTGTGGCAAAACCGTCGCGGCTTCTCCAAACTCATTCGCAAGATCAGCGAGTCCAAGCCGCGAGCGTTTGGTGTTGATGCGTTCTTTGCGTCTCCCGAAATCAACCTGAGCAGCAAGACGGTGGCAGAGGTGCGCCGTGCCCTCGAGCAGCTTGGCACAGAAGAGGCGCTCTCTGCCGCCGGCACCGTTGCCAGCAAAGCCCTGGCGAGTGTCGACGCGGAAACGCGCGGTGATGCCGTGCTTGCGGATGCAGTCGGAGAGAGCGAATCCCTTGTGCTCGCCCTGCTCTTCTACTTGGGAGGAACGCCGCTTGCCCCTGGCACCGAGGAGCGCGTTGGCACTGAGCATGCCCGAGTCGATGAATCTCTCTTCCTCGATCAACCAAAGGACCAGCGGCCTCCACAGGCCTCTGGTCTGGTCGCTCCACTGCAAGTGATTGGCGAGAAGACCCGACATATGGGCCACGTGAATGTTCGCCACGATGCTGATGGCATGGTGCGAGAAGCGCCGCTGCTGATTGAAAGCGGTGGCCGTTTCTACCAGAGCCTTAGCCTCAAACTCGCAAGCATGGAGCGCGGAGTTCACACGAGCTATGCAAGTGGGAACTCCTTTGTGACTTTGGGCGATCAGAAGATTCCCTTGGACTCACAGACCTTCGCGCGCATCGCCTATCTCGGCCCCAATAAGACGTTTCCGCGAATCTCCGCCGTGGAAGTCATGGAGTCAAATGGGCCGAACCCTGCACTGCACGACAAGATCGTTCTCTTGGGCTACACCGATTCCGCACGCGACAAGATAACCACTCCTCTTGAGCGTCGTCTCGACGGTGTGGAATTGCACGCAACCCTTGTGCACAATCTCTTACACGGAGAGCTTCTGCGGCACACTGGAGCAAGCACCACAATACTCGTCATTCTGCTTTTTGGAAGCCTTCTGGCGGTTCTACAGCTGCGCTCGGTGCGCAAGCGCGGCACTTGGATGGTGGGGATTGGATCGCTCTCCCTCTTCACTGCCTACTGCATTGTTGCGCAACTCGTTTTCTCGAGGACCAATCTCGTCATCGAAGTGGCGGCGCCCTTGGTGAGCGCGCTTGTCATAACGCTCACCGCACTCAGTACCGCTTTGGCCACAGAGGGGCGTGAGAAGGCGCAGCTTCGCTCGGCCTTTGGTCAATACCTGCAATCCACCTTGGTTGAACGGTTGCTCCAAGATCCCGCTCGCCTGCGTCTGGGTGGCCAACGACGGGAACTCACGGTCCTCTTTTCCGACATCCGCGGCTTCTCTCGCTTCTCGGAACAGCTGGAACCAGAACTTCTCTCAGACTTCCTCAATGAGTATCTCACGCCAATGACCGAGCTTGTCATGCAGGAATCGGGAATGCTGGACAAGTACATCGGCGACGCAGTGATGGCGGTCTACGGTGCCCCGCTGGCCGTGGACAATCACGCCGCTCGCGCCTGTGCAACGGCCTTGGGCATGCAAGCGGCGTTGGTGCCTCTGAACAAGAGCTGGAAAGACCACAACCTGCCAGAGATTCAAATTGGAATCGGAATCAACACGGGGACGATGAGTGTTGGAAATATGGGTTCGGAGCGTCGCTTTGACTACACGGTAATGGGCGATGCTGTGAACTTAGGAGCACGTCTCGAAAGCCTCACCAAGACCTATGGTGTGAAGGTTCTTGTCGGTGCAAACACGATGCAAGCTGCCAAGCAAGAGTTCGTCTTTCGTGAACTTGATCGGGTTCGCGTGATGGGACGAAGCGCCGCAGCCAGTGTGTATGAGCTTTGTGGCACCACCGATGCCCCCAGTCTCACGAACGCCCAACGCGATCTCTTTGCCCAAGGGCTAGCCGCGTATCGCGAACAAGACTGGGAGCGGTGCGAGAGCCAGCTGCGCGAGTTTCTGAGGCAAGTTCCCGATGACGGACCGAGCCAGACCCTCATCGAACGGCTGTCCGAGTTGCGGATGAGTGACCTTGGAGAGGACTGGGATGGCGTCTACGATCAGCGCGAGAAGTAGGCCTGCCACCTGGCGCATTGACCCAAAAGCTTCGCATTGCTAAACATCTTAGGTGGGCAAGAAGAAGCACATCGACCGCATCGTCGAAACTGCCATCTACCTGCAAAGCGAGACCAGGCGGCTCGCCAAGGAGCAATGTGCGCTCCACGGCATTACCGCAACTCAACTCGCCGTCATCAAGCTGCTCATAGAAATTGGCGATCTTAGCCTCTCGGAGTTGAGCAAGAAAATGGCGGCGCGCAACAGCACCATCACAGGCATTGTCGATCGAATGGCAACTGCTGACCTCGTGAAGCGTGCTCGAAGCCAAGAGGATGGTCGCGTCTGGATGATCCAGCTCACGGACAAGGGGCGCGACATTGCTACCAAGGTCGACGTTGCACCGTGGGATCTGCTTAGAAATTCTCTTAGTTCCCTCACGCAATCGGAAGTCAATCAACTCATCGGCCTTTTGGGAAAGCTTGCAGCGCACGTCGAGCAAGCAGCCTGCAATGGCGAAGCAAGCGAGGCACCATGAACGCAACTGACAAGGTCATCATTTCCTGCGCCCTGACCGGGGCTGTCACGTCGAAGAGCCACTGCCCAGCCATTCCCTATACGCCCGTGGAAATCGCCGAAGAAGCTGAGCGGGCCTACAACGCTGGGGCTGCCATCGTGCACATCCACGCGCGCACCGATGAAGGCGCCCCGAGCTGGGATGCCGAGGTCTTTGCAAGCATCCAGCAAGAAGTCACAAAGCGCTGCCCTGTGCTCATCAACTGGTCCACAGGGGGCGCTGGCCCTATGAGCGAGCGGGTCGCCCACCTGGATCGAACCAAACCGCATATTGCCGCCCTAAACATGGGCTCTATGAATTACGCGAAGTGGCGCCAAAGCAAGGGCGCATTTGCATTCAAATTTGTCTTTCAAAACTCCTTCGATGACATCATCGCCTTTGCCAAAGCGATTCAGGCTTGTGGCGCAAAGCCCGAGATGGAGTGCTTCGATACAGGACACGTCTACTCCCATCGCGTCCTCGAGGACATGGGCCTCATTGCGAAGCCGTATCACTTCTCCTTCATCATGGGCGTTCTTGGTGGGATCCCGGCCACGGCGCGTCATCTGTCATTTCAAGCGGAGAATGTGCCAGCCGGATCGCGCTGGAAGGTCATTGGCATCTCGCGAGATCAGTGGAGGCTGTGCATGGCGGCCTTGAGCCTCGGCGGTGACATCCGCGTCGGCCTCGAAGACAACTTCTATCTTCCAAGCGGCGAGATGGCGCGCTCGAATGGGGAGCTTGTCGAAGAAGCCAGCAAGCTTGCACAGCTCTCAGGACGCAGTGTAGCAACGGTGGATGAAGCGAGAGCCCTCTTGTGGCCCAACGGAGGCGGGAATTTCTGATTCCATTCCATACGACGGCCCGTATCGCCACGAGCTGCAAACGACCGCTGCCATTATCAAGAAGGCTGGTGCGATTCCCCTGCGCTACCACGGCCTTGCCCTTAGCGTTGAGCGCAAAGAAGGGGACGAGCCGGTCACCCTCGCAGATCGCGAGTGCTCAGAGTTTCTCGTAGCTGCGATGACCAAGGCGTTCCCCGAGGATGTCATCATTTCCGAAGAGGCTGCAGACGATCTTAGGCGTCTCGATGCCGAGCGTGTCTGGTACATCGATCCGATCGATGGCACCAAGTCGTTCATCGCAGGTGGCACAGGTTATTGCGTCATGCTGGGCCTTGCCATTGAACACCGCCCGGTCTTTGGCCTCCTCTACCAGCCCAACTTGGGCACTCTGATCTATGGATGCGCAGGTGGCGGGGCCTGGGTTCAACGCGGCTTGGACGAGCCCAGACGACTGCAGTGTTCCGCACTCCGCGATCCTGGCCACGCCCGTCTCCTATCCAAGCACGGCGGCGACCGGAAGGCGATCCGAGAAGCCTTTGGCTTTGCCGAGGATGAACCACTCGGGGCGATCGGAATCAAGCTGGCCGCCATGGCCCTTGGCGCCTGCGAACTGTACGTAAACCCCGCAAGCAACTGTTCGAGCTGGGATGTCTGCGGCCCAGAAATTCTCTTAGAGGAGGCCGGAGGGAAACTAACGGATATGCATGGCCAGCCAATTCGCTACGACAACGCGGCCACAACTAGCCTGCAGGAGGGCCTGGTCGCATCCAACGGCCCAATGCACGACACCTTCGTGGCGCGCCTCACAGCGCTCTGCCCCAAGCCATCCCCCGCATAATGCAGAGCCCGGCGCCACACGATCTGATTCTTTATGACGGCGTCTGCGGTCTCTGCGACCGCTTTGTGCAGTTTCTGCTGGCTCGTGATTCGAGCGACCGCTACCGGTTTGCGGCTCTGCAGTCTTCACTTGGGCGGGAAGCCGTCATGCGTCATGGGGGCGATCCTGATGCGGTAAGCACCGTCTACCTGATCGAGCATTGGGGCACGGACCGAGAACAAGCAAAGACCCGGGGCAAGGCGGCTCTCTACGCCATCGACAAGCTGGGCGGAGGCTGGCGCGTCCTGGGGCTTTTGCGCGTCTTGCCAGCGTTCCTGCTCAACTTTGGCTATGCCGTCGTGGCTAGGTTGCGCTATCGGCTCTTTGGGAAACTCGATGCATGCCCCATCCCATCACCGGCAACGAAGCACAAGTTCCTCGACGCAGAGACGAAGTGACTTACACTTTCTGTTGGTGGCCCGTCGTTTTCTAGTTCTGATTTTCCTCATGGCATGCTCTCGCCAGTCGCCAGCACCGATGTGGGGGGCGCCGGTACCACAGGTGCTGGCTGCCAAGACTGTCAAACCGCCCCCGGAGCCTGATCCGCCCCTGGAGCCTGATCCGCCCCTCGAACGGGTCTTTGCGCCAGGTGACTCACTAGAGGTTGCTCACAGAGGCGTCGATGGGGATGTTCTTATAGCGCCTTCACTGCGCTCCCCGAAGACCTTCGGCACCACTCTCTTAAGTCGCGGGCTTCACGTGCTCAAGTTTCGCGCAGACGGCACCGTTCGATGGAGCGTGCAACTCACGACCAATCCAGAGGCACGTGCGACATCTGTTGCGGTCGATAGCTCGGGCCACATCTACCTGGCTGGATCGTTCGCTAGAGAGTTTCGTGTCGGTGACGAAGTCATGATGGCACAAGGGGACCGGGACGTGTTCGTTGTGAGTCTTGATTTGCATGGAACGCTGCGCTGGATGCGTTCTCTTGGCGGGGTGGCCCGGGAAGAGGTCTTGGATATCTCGATTTCGGAAGATGCGAACCGACTCGTCGTCGGCGGCTGGGCCGAAAGCACATTCGTGTTCAACAGAACTCGATACAGCGGCAGGGGGTCCGCAAAGGACGGCTTTGCTGCGATCTACGACCTGGATGGCAAGCCAGAGTGGTGCAAGCGATTTATTGGGCGCGGCGCCAAGCGTGTGCGTGCGGTTGGATTCGATCAAGACGAGCTTATCGTCACGGGCACATTTATCGATTCACTGTACCTTGGGACGGAAACTCTCAAATCTCAGGGAGAATCAGATATATTCTTAGCACGCTTTCACGCCAACGGTGAGCTGCAATGGGAACGCCACTGGGGCAGCCGCAAGGCCGATGTCGTCCGCGCCATGCGTGTGAACCCAGATGGTGGCGTGACGCTCGCTGCGGCGTCGCACGATGATTTGCGCATCGGCGATACGCACCTGCCGAGCCTAGGAGGCAGTGACCTGCTTCTGTGGCAAGTGGGGCGCGATGGCACCACAGGGAAATCGCTCCGACTCGGAGGGACTGGTGATGAGGTGCCTACCGAAATCCTCCAGCATGGCCCCACCAAAGTCGCTGGTGTACACGTTGGCGCGACCAACCTGGGGTTCGAACCCCTCCCGGGTGGCACCTTGCCCAGGGCCTTCACGATTTCCTTGGACGAGGAGTTCCGCGTGATTCGCAGTGGCACCACAGGCTGGCAGCAGTTGTACTTGGGCGCGGGGGGTGTGGTAGATGATGTCGAATTGGGCAAGACCGAAGCTGGGACCATTCTCCGCTACTAGTGCGCGATCCATGGACATTGATTCGTGATCGCGAAGTCAGCTCGTTTGCTGGCGAGGCGGGAAGAGGGAGTTTGCTGGGGCAAGCGACCGAG
>JANTGM010000009.1 GCA_024762925.1 Kofleriaceae bacterium
GCTGGGGCAAGGAAGGATCTGAGCAACGATGAGCCGAAGGCGTTCAAAGGGCGAAAAGCCGAGCCAGGGCGTTCTATGCCTCTGGATCCCACACTAGTGCCAAGTTCAGAAGCATAGATTTCCTCTCGCGAAGCAGGCTTGCTTTCTGGCGAGGCACGAACCTAGTGCTGGCTGCATTTGAGTTCAGTTCTTGCGCAGATCGCGAGACCGAGCAGCCCTGATTCCGGCACTCGCAGGCCGCTCGGTTGGCAACTTGCTCTATGTGCTGACTGTGGTGTGGTAGCAAGGCACTATGCAGGACGTGACACTCGGCGAGTGGCTAGAAGCACAGCCATTTTCCCTGGCGATGTCGTCAGGGTTCTTCAGCTTCTTTGCTCACACAGGCATGCTCAAGGCGCTGGAGTCGGAAGGGCTCGCGCCTAAGAGTTTATCTGGTTCGAGCGCAGGCGCGTTGGTTGCGGGGCTATGGGGAGCGGGACTAAGCGCAGCCTCACTCGGTGAGGAGCTGCAAGCGCTAAAACGGAGCGATTTTTGGGATCCGAAACCAGGGCTAGGGCTCCTTGGTGGGCGACTCTTTCGCAGCAAGCTGGAAGAACTTCTCCCTGTTCAGAGCTTTGCCGAGTGTCGGGCACCTGTGTCGATTTCTGCCTACGACTTGGGGATTCGCAAGACTCGAATTCTTGAGGAGGGAGACTTGGCGAGCGCGATTTTGGCATCCTGTGCGTTTCCGGTCTTGTTTCATCCGGTAAAGAGGGATGGTTGCCTGTTATCTGATGGTGGCATCGCTGACCGTCCTGGTTTGGATGGCATGAAGCCAAGCGAGCGCACGTTCTATCACCACATCGCGTCGCGTTCGCCTTGGCGTCGCGCGGGAAGCAAGGCGCTGCAGATTCCCCGTCGCGACTCGATGGTCAGCCTTCAAATCACCGAGTTGCCAAGAGCCAACCCGTTCCACCTCGACCGCGGAGTTGTGGCGATGGGAGCGGCAGAGGAGGCGACCAAACGTGCACTCTCGCTGCGCATCGAAGATTCGATCGTCTCTGTGATTGGGTGAGCGAACTACAGATCACCTGCGAGCGGGCGCAACACGATTTCTTCCACCACCGTACGTTCGCTCAGCCGAACGATGGATAGAACGCTCTGTGCGATGTCCTCGGCTGGCATTAGCCGCCCCTTTGCAATCCCGCTTTCTTTCCAGCTCGGAGTGTCGGTCGCGCCAGGCATGATGGTTGTGACGCGAAGGCCCGCTTCTTGCGTTGCAAGGCGAACCGAGCGCGCCAAACCAAGTAACCCGTGCTTGGCGGCGGTGTAGGCCGCAGACTCTGCAAACCCCCGCTTGCTCGCCACCGATCCCATGAAGATGATCGTGCCAGTACCACGCTTCATCATGTCGGGAGCCAGTGCCCGTGTGATTTGGAAGGAACTCACAAGGTTGGTCTCGAGCGAGTCACGAAACTCATTTGCTGTGGTTAAGAACAATTCTTTCTGCGTAAATCGACCTGCATTGTTGATGAGTAGGTTTGGCGATTCTCCCAAGGACGCCAAAGTCGCCGCCACGTTGGTGACGGCATCCGCATCGGTTAGGTCGCACGGCAGAGCCTTGGCATGTGCTCCCAGCGCCTCGCAGCGGGTAGCCACGTTGGTTAGTGCCTCTTGGTTGCGAGCGATCAGGAAGAGCCGGGCGTCTGGTTCGGCGGCAAACGCGAGGGCAATCGCCTCACCGATGCCTTGGCTTGCTCCAGTAATTACGGCCGAGATACTCACAGATGCGTTGCCATAATTGCATAGGCCGCTGCACTGATGACTCTTGCACTCTTCTTGGAGACAGAGTCAATGAGCATGCCTAACGTGCGCCGCCCGTCCATTGTGGCGAGACGCTTGCTCAACGATGGTCCGAGGCCATAGGATTCATACGGAGCATACTGAGCCAAGTTTGGAGCCAAATCGCGGCGAACCTGAATCCAGTCAGTCAGTCGAGTCTCTGGGATCAACTGCACCCCGCGAGCGACGATTCTGTGACTGCTAAGATGAAGAGCGACAGTGTCGTGGGGATTTTCTTGACCCGCTTGCCAAACAAAACGTCCGCAATCCCAACTGCACGATCTTAGGAGTTTTTCTGATACTTGTGCTGCTAGTAAGTGGACGGCATCGACCGGTTTGAGCAAATGCAAACCGACCAAGGCCTGGCCGAGCTTGCCACCAAAATGCGGCATGGTTGCAATGGCTCGGTCGAGCTGTTCTTGTGTGAGCAGACCCCGAAGTAAGAGGAACTGACCGAAGCGCTCTTGCGGATCGTTGGAAGCAACGAATATGGGGTGTCCATCGACAAAGTACGCCTGCTTGTTGATGTCGTCCCGCTCGAGCGTGAGTAGGCCGGTACGTTCATTGGCTGCAATCGCTCCCACCAGGTCGAGCGGCAAAAGAAACCCAAGCTCACCGTGCCCACAATCGAGGGCTTCACCCGCTTCGAGCGGGGTCTCGATCGTGACATCTTCATATTCGTCGGCAATTTGCTGCAGCACGTCGGGGCGACTGGTGATGACGGTGACACCCGCTGCACCCAGGGTCAGATCGATGGGCCTCACCGCTCCAAGCTCGAACATCTCCCGCCCAACGTTGGCAGCACCTCTTGCTGCTAGCGAGAGGGCGCGAGTATTGGTGCCACTCAACGTGAGTGACCCTGTACCCTCGCCTTGGCTCGCTGGCTTAACGTAGCCTTCATCGGTGAGCTCTCGAATGTAAGACTTCAAGATGCTGGTGCTCATCCGCTGTTTGCCCGAAGCAAGCCATTCTGCGAGAGCATCGCGAAATTCACCTGCGGTGGCATACCGATCTTCTCGGTCTCGGGCTAGAGCCTTGCGGATGATTGCGAGCAGGCTCGGGTCGATGTGTTGGCCGTTTGCCTCCAGTCGACCTAAGTTCGCGCTTCGAACCATGAGCAGTACGTCGAGCTGATTGGTCGCTCGAAAGAGCCTTTTTGACATCAGCAGTTCTGCGAGGACGATTGCAGTTGAGAATATGTCTGAGCGTCCATCGAGATGCTTTGCCTCAATCTGCTCAGGTGACATGTAACCGTACTTGCCCTTGAGGGTTCCCGTCGCGGTCTCTCGTTGGCGATCGTTGGCCCTGGCGATGCCAAAGTCTGCGAGTTTCACTCGGCCGTGCTGTGAGATCAGAACATTTCCGGGGGAAACATCTCTGTGAACAACACCCAGAGGGCGACCATTGATTTCCATGCTGTGGGCATAGTCGAGAGCTTCCAAGATGTGGCAGGTAATGTAGGCCGCGATCTCGGGTGGCATTGTGGTGCGTCTCCGTGCTGCTCCCTTTAGAAGGCTAAGAAGATCTGGCCCCTCGATGTATTCGAGGATGATGTAGAGGCCATCCGAGTTCGCTTGGAAATCGAAGAGCTGAACAATGTTGGGATGGTCGAGTCGTGTTGAGATGCGAGCCTCGTCGACAAACATACTCACAAACTCGCGGTTTTCAGCGAGGTGCTTGTGCATTCGCTTGAGAACGATGGGGCGATCGAAACGCCCAGGTGTGATGCAACTGGCATGAAAGATCTCCGCCATGCCACCTGCGGCAAGGCGTTCTCCCAAGACGTACTGACCTAGCTGGGAGCTCTTCCCCAGCTTCTCATCTCCCATAGCCGAGGAGTATAGCCCGGTCTTGCGGGGCGGATCACTTCTCAGCGTTTTTCCAAGCTTGTTCGCGGCTCTTTGCTTTGGCCTTGGCAGTCTTTGCCCGCTGAGCTGCTGCTTGGGCTCGGGACTTTGCACGCTTCTCCTGTTCCACGAATCTTGCGAGTTTGAAGCCCTTTGGCACTGTTTCTCGCTCTTTGGCGAGTCGCGCCTTGGCGAGTTCAAACGTTGCCTCGGCCTGCAGCAACGCTAGTTTTGCATATGCAAGCTCTCGCTTCAGATAGCTACGTTGTGCCTTGAGGTAGCGAATCCGCTCACCTTGTGCGCGTCGACGTTTCTTCATTCCATTGAGCAGTGAGTCGGCGGCCTTGGCGAGATCTGCTTTGAAGAATGCGGTGCTCCGCTGACCTTGGAGCTTGGCAATCTTCTGCTCTTCTTTCCGCTGGGCTTTCTCGGCCCGAGCAATCTTCAACTCATAGTCAATGTCACGAAGTTGGTAGCGCACATGATCGAGTTCCTGCTGTGCTCGGTAGTGACCGCGATACGCTTCGGCAACAGGACTTCTTGCCTCGACTGGAGTTGGTGCCAGCATTTCCATCGGGAGGTGATGCTTGATCGCGGGCGGCGACCCACCACAGCTTGCTCCTGCAAGCGCGGCGATGCTCACCAGGAGGAGCGCGAAGGTAGGAAGAATTCTTGGACTCATGATTTGGGCTCCTCAGTTGGCTTGTCCGAGGTCGGAGCAGGGGCGGTTGTGTCACCTGCCTCAGAATCCGAGTCCGGCGCATCTGGAGTTGCCGGCGTCTCAGGTGTGGGCTCTTCCTCCTTCGGAGCCACTTGCTCTGGATCTTCTTGGGCGTCGTTTGGCGGTGTGGTTTCTGGTTCAGGAGTTGTCTCCGGTGGGGTATCTCCTTCGAGTGGTTCCATAGGCGTCACCGGATCAGGCGGTGGCTGCAGCACCGGGCTCCCTTCTGCGGTCGCCACTGCGTTCTTGGCACCAAGAAGCTGCTTTTCGATTTCGCCCAACTTCGTCTTTTCGGCATCTACCGAGGCCTTGGCAGCCTTTGCGTTGGCAGCGCGTTCCGTGTACTGCGCCTTGTATTTCTTGGCATCAAAATTCGGTGGCTTGATGCCCGCTGCTTGCAAGCTCTTTGCCCGTGCCAGTTCCACCGCTGCCTCACGACTGCGAAGACTGCGCTGCTCATACATTAGCCTCTTGTCGAGGTAGCGTTTTGATTGCTTGGCACGCTCAATCGCCAGCTTGTGTACTTCAATGTTGAGTTCCGCGATGCGCTCTGCTTGTTTCTTTTCTGCAATGGCATTTTGATCGTTCGACTCATCGGCTGCCTTGCGTTCGAGTTTCGCATTCTTCACTGCGAGTTTGGCACTTGCCAGCGCGTTCTTCGCGATGTCAATGTCGAGTTTCGCGGCGCGCACCTGGCTCTCTGTGAAGGCTACTTGCCACTCTGATAAGAAAAATTCCGTTTGAGCTTCTGCTTCAGCGGAACGGTCGGCAGCACTTACCGGCGCCAAGTGAGCCTGGCTTACCCGTCGGTTGAGTTTGCCATTATTGGAACCGCCGCATGCGGTGCCCAACACAGCCAAGAGGGCGGTCGTAAGCACGAGTTTTTGGGTGGTCATTGAGTCTCCTTACGTCCCGCAGCGATGCGGGCGAGCCCAGTGTACCAGTGCTTACGGCGACTTGGTGTGGGCTGCGGCAACCTCTACTGGTAGGAGCAAGTAGTATCTGCCCCGACTCTTTAGACGTCCTGCGATTGCCGCGGCTCGGTCGCTTGCGCCCCAAAAGATGTCTGCGCGAACAGGCCCCCGGATCGCGCCGCCACTGTCCTGGGCAATGACCAACTGCTGAAATGTGGTTTCGCCAGTGCCGTCTTCGGTGGGAATGGTTGTGTCAATGAAAAGTGGTGCGCTTTGCGGAATGAAGTTTCGATCGATGGCAGCTGAACGTTCGGGAGTTAGTTCAACGTTTTGCGACCCGACTGGACCACTGCCGGAGAGCTCTGCAAAGAAGACGTAGGCTTCGTTTCTATCCATCATCTCATCCGCCTTTTGGGGATTGTCAGTAAGCCAAGTACGAATCGCCTGCATGCTCATTGCTTCGCGAGTGATGTGTCCATCGCGCACAAGCTCCCGGCCGATCGCGGTGTAGCTGTGGCCGTTTTGTCCCGCATAGCCAATGCGCATTTCCGTGCCATCATTGAGCTTCACAAGACCCGAGCCTTGAATCTGCGTAAAGAAGCCGTCGACCTTGTCATCAATCCAAAGAAGCTCGAGGTTCTTACCCTTGAGTGCTCCTTGACGGATCTGTTTTCGCGTTTCATAGGGCCGCAAGAGGCCATTTACAACTCTGCCCGCAATGCGGCGCCTCGACGGCTTGGAGGTAAAATTGCGCATGTTGACCATGACGAGATCAGCGGGGCGCTTGTACAGCGGAGTTTGATACTTGCCCTGGCGCTTGCGAGAGCCATGCAGAGAAGCCTCGTAGTACCCAGTGAAACGTCCTTCCGGATCATCATGGTTCTTAGCGAGGAAGGGGCGAAAATGGGTTTCAAAATAGTCGCGGGCGGCCTCGTGATCCTTCTCATCAATCTTCTTTGCCGCCTCACAAGCATCTCGCCACTGACCGGCGGTGCCGCCGATTGCATCACGCCCAACGAGCTTTGCATCGGCTTTCTTTGCCAGCCGAGAACACGATTTGCGCAGGGCGGGAAGTGCCGCTCCAACAGAGTCTTGTTGCCAACCTGGAAGCGCTGCGAAGTCCACCAGTTCGAGGTGTAGCTTCGGCTCCAATGGCACAGGGGCATCCGCCTCGGTTGGTGCTTTGGGAACAGCTGCAGGACACTGAATTGGTGCGGGACAAGGCGTCTGTTTGGCGCCACATGCGGCGAGGTGTGCGCAAACAGCGAGACTCAATACGACAAGGTTGGTGTGCACGGCTATTCATCCCGTAACGGCAACCGAAGGGCAACAATTCCCGCATATCCTCGTTGTTCGGGGCGACTTGCAAAAAAAACCACTGCAGGTTCCAGATTTGAGGAATTCGCGACTATCCTTGTTGTTCACAGGCGGCTTGGTGTTGGGGCCAACGCAGGAGAGTTCTATGGTCTTCACACGTATCGCAATAATTGCCCTTCTTCTCGCCTGCGGCCCAGGCGGTGCCAGCAAGACGACTGAGCCTGCAACAACAAGAGCACCCGAGAACGATGCGCCAACCGCAGCGGAGTGGGAGCTTGGCGAAGGACCAACATCCCACCTGGGAAACGTTGATGGCGTTCGGGTGGTAATCGTGCCAGTTCGATCGACCACAGATCCATCGTTGGCAAATCGCTTTCTGCTGCGCGCCACCGGGACGCAATCGGAATATGATGGATTGGTGATCGTCGTGGAGCGCAAGCGTCGCGAGAAGACGCTTGCGTTTGTCGCGCAGTTGCGGGGGGCACCCGCTACCATTGTGTACCACAACAAGGACAGCACGAATTGGGGCTACGACGGCTACGACCCGGCGAGTCGTGATGACGAGACGCTTCAGCCTGTGGACGAGCCTGTGAATGCGGAGAGGTTGATTGCACTTCGCACCGAGCAGCGAGGGAGTGCGCTTCGAGCAGTTGAACCTGTTGGGCGCAAGGCCAAGCAAGAGTGGCAAGAGCGCATTCTCCGCGAGATGCAGGCCAAATTAGCCGAAGACTGCAGAGGCTTCAAGTTCTCCGTGGACTGGGATTCTGTGTCTGATGAGGCGCTTGCGACTACATCGATTGCCTCGACCTGTGGGCTACCAATCTACACTGTCGACGAGTTTTGCAAGCAGAACCCTCAATATGCCAAGAGCGTCCAGGATTCTCTGGCACTGCAATGTGTCTACAAGAATCTGCAGGAGGAGCCTGAGCGTGAGTGGGCGATTGAGAAAAACTCCGATGGGACGATTGTCTTTACCGCTGGTCGTGGGGCCGATAGCCTCGCTGTGCTCAACGGAGGCTTGGACTACTTGCGGAAGCATTTCAATGCCGAACGCAAGGTGTTGCGCCTTGGCAAACTACACTTCGTCATCGACTACACATTAGCTCAGGCTTCGTCCTACTATGGAACGGGCCCGGTGTTCTTTCCAGGTGGCACTTCTCGCGACACAGATCCCCAGAGCTTCAGCCTCCCCTCGGGCGGGGTGAATGCCAATTTGTATCGCAGAGGGGGGAAGTGGGAGTTGGCCTGTGATCTCCAGCGCCAGGCCCTCGAGGAACTCTCCGTTGCGGAGCGGGACGCAGTGCTCAAGAATGCGACATTCAAATCGGAGCCAAAGTGGAAGCGAGAACCCTACTTCCTCTCCAGGGACTCTCACGGAACGTATTACTACGTGGATCGGTATATGAGAGCGTTCGGCGGCAAACGATATCGGGTCTTCGTGGGACGGCGTGGCCAGCTCAAACTCTCAAAACTCAAAGGCCTGGTTGAGGATAGCGAGGGAACACTTTTCTCCACCACCAGTGGCGATCTGCGGCTCGTTGTCAACAAGGGCAAGCGATCGGCAACGTGGATTCGCGGACGCAACGAGACAGCTCTCACTCCGGTCAACATCTATACCAACAGGGCTCTTATATACGACGAACTAGGCGTCTACTATGGGGACGAGCTGGGCTTTGTCTGCGACTAGGGCTGCTACGATGTGTTCTGCATCGTGTCCGCTTCCGAATCCAATACTGATTCGCTCGTAGGGAGCCTCGTTGGAGAGTATCGAATTGTCGAACTTCGCTCGGACGGCACGCACTACGCAATCTTTCGCGGCACACACAGCAAACTGGAGCGACAAGCAGAGGTGCGGGTTCATCATCTTGAACACTGCGACGACGCTATGCACACAAGGCTTGAGCAAACCGCTCGCGTCATAAGTCGTATTCGACATGCCAACGTGGTTGAGCTCTACGACTATGGCCGCCTCAACGACGGGCGGGCCTATGTTGTGCGAGAATGGATCGAAGGGACTCTTCTTAGGGATAATACGGTACCGCTCTCGCCCGAGGAAACCGCGAGACTCCTTGCGGAAGTCTGTGCGGGGCTTGCCGTAATGCATCAGGTGGGGCTCGCTCACGGAGAACTCTCCCGCAGTGCAGTCATGCTCTCGAAGGAGGGGAAGACCGCGAAGATCGTGGGGCCGCTTCTCGACCGCTCTCCAGAACAGCGAAGTGCCGCATCGGTTCAGGGGGACATCTACTCGCTTGGAGCGCTGATTCAAGAACTCTTCGGAGCCTCCATGGAATCGGTAGCCGACGGAGGCGAACCGCTTGTGCCACGTGATATCGATGCGATCGTCAAGAAGTGCCATGCAGGAAGCGACGAAGAACACTATTGCTCTGTCATCTCTGTCGCTCAGGCGCTAGAGGAGGCGCTCAGCGCATCCGAGAATCGCGATGACGGCTTGGCTCCCGGCACACTTATCGGGGATACCTATCGCGTCTATGCGGTAATCGGCTCTGGAGGCATGGGCAAGGTGTACGAAGCTGTGCACAAACGACTTCCACAGCGAGTCGCGATCAAGGTAATCAGTGGTGAGCACCAACCTGAGTCGCTTGCACGGTTTCGTCAAGAAGCCGAGATAGCCTCAAGCGTTGGACATCCCCACATCGTTCGCGTTTTCGACTTCAACGCACTTCCAGACGGTCGCCCGTATATGGTCATGGAGTTTCTTGAGGGTGAGGACTTGGCGAAGACGTTGGGGCGAGGTGCTGTGCCTGCCGAACGCGCACTTGTGATCGCTGGGCAAGTTGGCTCAGCGCTGTCGGCCGCCCATGCTAAAGGCATCGTGCATCGCGACCTAAAGCCGCCCAATATATTCCTGGGGTCGGTAGAGATTGGCGGCGAACGACGCGAGCACGCAACCGTGTTGGACTTTGGGGTCTCGAAGAAAGTCGATGCCGAGGACGCAATCACGCAGACGTCAGCAATAATCGGGACTCCTCGCTATATGGCGCCAGAGCAGGCAATGGGCCGGCACGATGAGGTTGGGCCCCTTTCGGACCAATTCGCGCTCGGTTGCATCGTGTACGAAATGCTCAGTGGGCGAAGGTGTTTTGGCGGACGTGACCTCGCCGAGATTGTGCACAGCGTGTGCTACGTCGATCCGATTCCGCTTGCCGAAGTACAACCCGACTTGGCCTCGAATGTGACGTCGGCGGTGGCACGCGCCATGTCCAAGTCGCCCTCAAAGCGCTTTCCTTCGATGGCGGAATTTGTTGCGGCACTTGAGGGACGAACCTTGAAGGCGGATCCTGGGGTGGTGGAGTCGAGTCTCAAACTGGCACGAGAAGATGTTGCAGGAGACGACGCGACTGTGAGAGCGGGGCAGCCAGACGCCGCAACCATTGCAACGGTTGCCAGTCGCCCATCGAGCCGAAAGAGCGAACTGCGTACACCCGAGAATTCGGAAACGAACACGGTCGCACCCAAATCTGCCACCGTTGCAGAAGCCCAGGATTCTAACGAGGCGGGAAGACGAGCACTCTTCCTTGGAGCCGTCGCTGCGACTCTAATGGCCGTTGCATTTGTGGCCTACCAAGCCAAGAAAGATGGTGGCTCCCGGTCGCAGAAGGTGGATGGTGGTGTCGCTGCGATCGTTCAGCCGCAACCTCCGGACGCTTCTGTGGCATTCGACGCGCGTGCTGCAATCCCCTCGGACGCATACGTCATCGAGCAGCAGGGGAGTACAATCGCTGCGGCCAGCGCTCTGGATGCCAGCCCCAAAACGCCAAAGGCTGCACGCGTACACAGAGGAGCGCATTCGAAAGAGGTTGCTTCGGTGCTCGAGAAGGCTTCCGCACTGCTCGCCTCGGGCAAGTACGCTTCCGCAAGAAGAACTCTTAGTCAATCGCCAAGGGCTGCGAAGACCTCTCGTGGCTATGCGATCACAGTGATGAGCTTCTGCGGTGAACACAACTTTGGGGCAGCTACCGATTGGATTGCCCGTGTTGCACGTGCCGATAGACGTCGGGTGCGTCAGTACTGCAAGTCAAGGCACGGAGTTGAGCTCTAGCCGGCGCTTCACTCGCTCGAATCTGCTTTGACTCGAATCTCCAGTACCTTGTTGATCCTGATCGTGTGAAACCCAAGCGCTTGCTCGCCGGATGGTCGTGCACGCACTTGGGCGCCCTGCCCGCACACTAGTGTGGGATCCAGAGAGATTGATTCGTGATCGCGAAGTCAGCTCGTTTTCTGGCGAGGCGGGAAGAGGAAGTTTGCTGGGGCAAGCGACCGATGAACAACGAAGAAGACTGGCAGAGCCCGTCTGTCTAGCGGGCGAGAAGATGAGTGAGCGCGTTCGATATTCATGAATCGCGCGCGAGTGTCGGATTCAAGACTCTTGCTCGCGCTCGCTCGGTTCTTCGCTCTCTGGACGCCTTCGGCTCTGCGTTGCTCAGCGCTCACTTGCCCCAGCAAACTCGTTGTTCACGCCTTGCCAGTGAACGAACTCCCATCACGATCGTCGATCAACCATTCTGAATCCGACACGAGTTTCTGAGAAGCTTCTGATGTGACACGGATCGATTCCGCATGCTCCATGGCGGTTGGGGCGCACTCAGAACGAATCACCATACAGAACTTGATGAATTCGGAAGCGCGCGAGAGTTGGCCTCTGCAAACAAACTTGTTGGTGTCGTCTGGACTTCATGAATGAGAGGAGTCAGCGCATTTTGGAGGACCAACTCATGCGAGATCGCCATAGCTCGCCAGGCACTTCTCCTTTAGGCTTGCTTATACCCATGCAGAACAATCCGCAGCTCTCGCCCCTTCGTGACTCCATTGCCTGTATTGCGGCCGCCATCATTGGCGTGGATGGGCAAGTCACCAAGTCTGAGCTCTCGCGCTTCCACGAGTTTTTCTCAGCGGAGTTTGGTGTTTCGGAAGCGGAGGCCGATGCACTACTCGAAACCGGCAAGAACGAGTTTGCGCGCTTAGACCATCACCTTCAAGTGCTCGCGAACGTGCTACCTGAAAACCTCGTCGAACGGGCGCGCTTTATGCGCTACTTCAACGACTCCATTGCGGTTGACGGTGTCGATGCAGATGAGTATCCGCTCTTCGACAAGATTCGCGACGTGCTCTTTCCGCAGTGATGCCTCTTTGATTAGGCGTCGCGTGGGCCAAAGATGCGCGTTCCAACTCGAACGATCGTCGAGCCTTCGGCGATAGCGTCTTGATAGTCGCTGCTCATCCCCATGGAGAGTTCTGGCAAAGCCAGGCCCGTCTTGCTTCGTGCAAGGTCTCGCAACTCACGTAGGCGCGCGAACGCTCGTCGCGGTTCTTCTGCGGGGCTCGGTATGCACATGAAGCCACGAATCTCGAGGTGAGCAAGTGAAGCCAGCTGTTCGAGCAATGGGAGCGTATCGTCTGGAACAATTCCTGATTTGCTCGCTTCGTTAGAGATGTTGATGTTGAGAAGGCCGGGCAGGGTACGCTGGAGCTGCTCTGCGGCCGCTGCGAGTTTCTCGGCAAGCTTGAGCGAGTCAACGCTGTGCACCAGAGTTACACCCGCAACACGCTTGGCTTTCTTGCTTTGAATATGGCCAATGAAGTGCCATCGCACGTCGTTTGGCAACCGCGCTTCATGGTTCTGAAGGCCTTGCACGTAATTTTCGCCAAAATCCCGGAGACCCGCATCATAGGCCGCCTGCACGCGTTCTAGGCTCTGCTTCTTGCTGACAGCTAGCAACATGACATCACTGGGAGAGCGGCCTGCTCGACGTGCAGCCTCGGCCATCGATGCTTGTATCTCTGCGATGCGATTGGCGACTTCGTTTGCTTCGTTTGCAGACACCCTATGCACAGCTTAGCTGGATCGAGAGCCACAAATCTGGTCTGCTGGCTACAACTTCCAGCAAAGGTTTATGCGATGAACAAACTACTAGCTTCCATTGTATTTGGCACAGGTCTCCTGCTCTCTGCGTGCACCGTGCATCACTATCACCACAGAGCCACAGATAGCGGAAAGAAGGCCAGTAAGTGCACCCACCACGGTGCAGAACACCAACTTCCGGAGGGGCATCCACCTGTTGGTCATCACGGCATGAAAGGTCATCACATGCCTGCGGGTCACCCACCCGTAAAAGGCCATGGAATGCCCCACGGTCACGGCAAAAATGGACATCACGACATGCCTGCCGGGCATCCTCCTGTCAATGGTCACGGATCGATGAAAGGGCATCATGGCGGCATGACAGGACATGACGAAGCAGAGCACGACAAGCTGCACGCAAACCTACCTGCCCCGGTCACAGCGTTTCACGACTCCTTCGCAGAGGTGTGGCACGAAGAGAGCGATGCAGTTCGCAGCACGGCCGGATGCGCGAAAGCACGAGAGTGGGAGACACTTGCAAAAGGCGTGAGCCAACACAAGGCGCAGCGAGAGCAAGCGATTGCCTACGCAACAGCGGCGAAGTCTCTTGCCGAGAAAGTGAAGGGCGTCTCGTCAGCTTGTCGCCAGAAGAAGGCGTCCGTGCAAGCGGAACTTGCCGCAGTTCATGATGCGCTCCACGGCGTCATGAAGGCGCTCGCTAAGTAAAACACCTAGCCTTGTTTCTCGGCAGCTCCTCGCCTAGGAGCTGCTTGATGATGCAAAGGAGTTGCTCCTGTGATCGCTGACTGGCTCTCGCTGATTTTATCTGCTCTAGCTATTTGGGCCGTCGTATTCTCAGTCTATGTGGTTTCAGAGCGGCGCTCACCAGCATCCACAATTTCGTGGGTGCTCACGCTGGGCTTTCTTCCAATCGTGGGCTTTGTCGTCTACTACTTCGTAGGACCTCGCCGTTTTGATCGCAAGAAGCGCCGTCGTGCACAAGCGCAGCAGGCTGTGAAGGAAGCTTTGGTCGCGCCCAGCGACGATGATTCTGTTGACAATGCGGAGGACGTTGAGTTTCTCGTTGCGATGAACAATGGCGCTCTCGGCGCATCCGCACACAGGCGCACTGCCGAACTCAAGCTGCTCTTCTCGGGAAACGAGACATACGGGCAGATTATCGAGGACATCGACAATGCCACGCATCATGTCAACATGGAGTACTACATCTGGGAGCCGGATTCGATCGGCACCCGACTTCGAGATGCTCTTGTCGCCAGTGCAGCGCGGGGCGTTGCGGTTCGCTTGCATCTCGACGGAGTTGGGTCTGCCAAGGCAAATAAGCGGTTTTGGCGGCCTTTAACAGACGCTGGCGGCGTTGTCGCGCACTTCAATCGACTGGCGCTGCGGCGCCGGACGGGCAACTTTCGGACTCACCGAAAAATCGCAGTCATCGATGGCAAGATTGGCTACAGCGGCGGCATGAACATCACCGATGTGCACTCCGAAGAGTTCTCAGGGGACGATTCATGGAGAGACACCCACCTGCGCCTTGAAGGCCCTGCGACCCGTGGGTTGCAAATGGTCTTCAACGAAGGTTGGTATGATTCGACGAGCGAGATTCTCGATGGAGCCGAGTTCTTCCCGATCGAAACGACCGCTCACGCGAAGTCTCGAGCCGTGCAGATCGTTTCATCAGGACCCGATGAGAGCCACAATGCGATGCACAAGCTCATCGCCTCGAGCATCTTTGCTTCGGTTCGCCGGGTCTACATAACAACGCCGTACTTTGTCCCCGATCCCACAATCTGCGACGCATTAAACTCCGCTGCCCTGCGCGGTGCCGATGTGCGCATCATCGTTCCTCGAAAAAACGATCTGAAACTCATTGGTGCTGCCTCGCGCTCATACTATCCTGGCCTGCTGGACGTTGGCGTGCGCATCTTCGAATACGGCCCACGCATGGTGCACGCCAAGACCTTAGTCGTTGATGACACGCTCTCGTTGGTGGGCACAGCCAATGTTGACAATCGCAGCTTTCGTCTCAACTTCGAAGTTGGCGTGGCTTGCTACGATGGCGATATCTGCGAGGAGTTGGTTGCAGCCTTTGAGCAGGACTTGGAGAACACAGTGGAGGTAACGTTGGAAATGGTTGCTCGGTATAGCCGTTTTCGACGATTGGGGCAGAGCTTCGCTCGGCTGGTTTCTCCCTTGCTCTAGAGCGTATCTCACAACCACTGACCGAGCATGAGGGGCCGAGCTGAGGGCAGGTCCAGGAGTGAGAGCGCAGGCATAGTGGCTCTACGGCAAGGTTTCGCGACCCCGAGATGCGCATGGCCAGCGCTCTTCGTTGCTCAGTTCCTTCCTTACCCCGGTAAGGTCGTCGTTCGCGCCCTGCCAGAGAACAAGCCTGCTTCGCGAGAGGAAATCTTTCCTCCGGAACTTGGCACTAGCGTTACGCCGCGTTCTGTGAGGCAGTAGTCTTCTTCTTCTTGTGTGGGCGGGCAATCACGTAGTTCTCTGCAAACTCCGGAAGCACCTCATTGTTTTCGTCGACAAGCCAGGGCACTTCAAAGAGCTTCCGTTCTGGAACTCGAACAATTCCCGATGGAGTGAGCGTGCCGAATACTCGATCCCAAATTGGCGAAGTCACTCCGTGATTCTCCTTTGGGCGGGTGTAATGGTGATGAAGGTGATGCTGCCGTAGCCAGGTACCGTATCGAGATTTTGGCGCGTGCGTGTGGCACCGCCGATGCAGCCACTCATACATGAGGTAGGTTGAGGCAAAGGCACCCCCGTAGCACAACCCAAACAACGGGCCTGCAAGCCAAAGCACTGCTGGGGTTGCGACAGCCAGGGCAAAACTCGCGGCAATTGCCTTTTCTAGCGCCGGGGCGAAGTACTGACCGTTGGTGTGGTGTTTCAAGTGCTGCCGGGAGAATCGGTTTCGGCCTTTGGCTCCGTGCGCATACCAGTTGTGAAGGGCATACTCTGCGAACGACCAAGTGAGTACGCCGAGGATGCTGCTAACAGCGATGTAGACAATGAGCATGAACCTATCCCTTCTTGGCCTCTTGAGGTGCGCCCCAGGCGATTAAGAGATTTTCTAGGAGTCCTTGTCCCACGCTCTGTGCTGAGAAAAGTTCTGGGTCAAAGCGTGAAAGCTTGCCGAGCGCAACAGCACCTTGAAGCGATGCCCAAAGCTGTATCGCCCTCTCCCGCGCCAGCCCTGGGGAGAGGGCACCTTCGTCTTGCGCTCTCGCAATCAGCTGCTCCACCAACATCATGAGCGCCACGAGTCTTGGTGCGGTCTCTGTAGCTATGGGGTCGCCAATCAAGACCTTGGGAGATGCCAGCATCTGACTTATCAAGCTGAGTTCATGGGCACAGTCGCCGGCGGTCGACTGCAGGTAGCACTCGGCCGCAGCACGCAGCTTTGCAATCTCATTGCCCTCACCTTCAAGTGGCGCCAACGCCTCGGCAATGCGCTTGTGGAGCGAGGCAATTGCGCGCCTCTGCATATGGGCGAGAAGCACCTCCATTGATGGGAAATATCGGTAGAGCGCACCTGGGGTGTAGTCGAGCTCCTTTGCAAGGCGCCCCACCGTCACCTTTTCGAGCCCACCCTCAGCCAGAATTCGCATCGCCGTATCGACAATAAACTCTTTTCGTTCTAGACGTTTACGGCGAACTCGAGGTGAGTGTTCGGCCGCTGACGCGGCGATTTCGCGAGCCATGTTTAAAAAGTAAAGCGTATTTACATAAACTGCAACAACAATCGTACGGGAATGCTCGTTTTGGGAATGCATCGCCGATTCGCCGCCACGATTTGAGCCTCGCGGTTGGAGTCGAAGAAGCGGGCCAGGGCTTACCCTCACATCAAGCTGCTGCACTTGCGGACGGTAAATCGCCTAAGAATAAGTAGTAAACAGGTCTGCATCAACGCTACGCATGCGTGGTCTCACGTGGTCGCAAATTGATGCTCCTGAACTTGGAACTAGAGCCTGTCTCACAACCTCTTTGGTCGTCTGAGTCCCGATCTGCGGCGCATCTCGGCGTCGCGAAACCTTGCCGTGGAGCCACTATGCTGCGCTGCGCTCTCGCTCCTGGACCTGCTTGCAACTCGGGCCCTCATACTCGGTCAGTGGTCATGAGATACGCTCTAATCAATCGCGAAGCAGTAGATTCGGCCGGTCCCCGCGTTGCCATTGAGCGACTCTTCGTCGCAAGAACCACTGTGTTGGCTATTCCAGCTCTCACCATCATCAACTTCTGTGTCGGTATGCCCAACCTGTCCCTGGCTGTTGACGGTGCCGTTTGTCCAGTTGTCACAGGTTTCGCTGTCGCTATTTAGTGTGCCGTTTCTTGCACTTCCGGTGAGCGCATCATGTTCGTTGCCTGGAATTGTGGCTCCGAGTTCATCAAACATGAGATTGCCGAGGATGCCGTCGGTGTGAAGCGCAGCGACGCTTGATGCGACCATCGTGCCCTGCTGGTTGAACCACGGGCCGGAGCCAATGCGATCGCGTGCATCTACCGCAGGCCCTGGTCCTGTGGCCCCTGTTGAGAGGTAGGCTCGCCAAGTGCGCGCACCTGCACCACCGTTTGTCGCCAGGTTTTGACACTTTGCATCAGCACCATCAAGCCCTCCAAGATCGCCACCATTGGCCCCACTACCGGTACTCGTGACGAAGAAGCTCATGTCAACATTTGGCATTGCATCAGGGCCTAGACGAGCATCTGCGGGATCACCGCCACCATCGGTGGTGCCAGTCGAACCATCCTGCGCCTTGCCGCCATCCATGTCGCCGGGGTTGCCATCGTCAGAACCTCCACAAGCCATAGATCCAATAAGCAATAAGAACGTAGCTAGGTTACGCATGCCATCGAATCGTATCATGCAACCCAGGCTATTTGACTGCGCAACCCCTCTGGGCGCACATGCTTGGAGGTTGAGGTTGCACGAGAAACGCTCTGCACGACTGCCAAGGCCGAGAAGGCGCTCAGCATTTCGATCGAGAAGTACAAGGCTTCGTCCTTACTCGTCGATGCGGCCGGAATGAAAACAGCTCTTCGACTAGGAAGAACCGCTCACTTCGAGTGATCTGGCGTTCGATAGAAGAGACTTCGCGATTCGATGTTTGTGAGATGGGTGCCTGTGACGACCACGCCAGGGACAAGGAGAGGAGCCCAGGCGGCAGAAGAGTACCTAGAAGCAGGTTGTCGAGTCGCAAAAATGATTCCTCATCTCGGAGCCGACTGAAGACAACCAAAAGGCCGGCAGCGAGTGCACCGATTGCTGCTTTGAAGGGAGCACTATAATTTGTGGTCGCGATCTTACCGCGTATTTCGCATGAAGTGCTAGAAGCTCGATCCCGGCTGCTCGAGGAAACGCACTTCCTCCGGAGTCGATTCTCGCCCTAGGATGGCGTTTCGGTGCGGATAGCGGTGAAATTGGTCGATTATCTTCTTGTGACGGATGGCGAAGTCGAGATTGTTATGCCCCTCTTCTTTGAGCGCCGCAAACTGTTCGATTGATTGTTCTTGGACTGAGAGTTGTTCTGAGTGCATAAGTGGCATCAGCGCAAAGCTCTTCTCTATGCGTGAGAGACTGCCAAGCATGCCCGATGTTATGAGGTGTTGTGTGACTGAGAGAGCCAGAGGATCGGTGGCAAAAGCCGCAGGAGTATCGCGGTACATGTTGCGCGAGAGTTGATCGCACAGAATTATGAACGCGAGGGCGCCGCGCGCATTGTCGGTCGGGGCTTGGATTTGCCCCTGTGCCGCGGCCTTGAGCTCTGCTTCGAACTCTTTGCGACATAGTTTGTCAAAATCGTCGGACTTCTTCCACCAGCGCGCCTGCTTGGCGGCGGAAACACTGCCATCAGGGCCAAGCTCGCCAAACCAAAAGTCCAAGATCTGCTCTTGCAACGCATTCGTCATGTGCGAAGTGTAATGGCAGAACGACCAACCGCGCGCTATTCAAATGCTGCAAAGGCGAATGTGAGCTGCAGCTCTGCCTTGCCGTCATTTGATTCAAAGCCTGCTGCTGCTGGTCCCGAAACGACGATTTTGAACGAGCCGCTTAGCAGCCTGTCCAAGTCAAGGCCTTTAGCCGCGCCGGAATCGAAAGATACCTTAGCCCGATGTTTCGACTCCAACGTGCGTGCAGTGTAGAGGTCGCGTACCCTATGTAGGTGTCCCCTCAATGTCTCGGCCTTCTCACCATCGTTGCGTTGGGCGCCTGTGCGGTGCAAGAACAACCAAGCTCAGCATCGTTCAACACACCCGTTTCGACTTGGTCCGTGTCACAAGCCACGCCAGGGACGGGGGCAACATCAAAACCCGTGTCTGTGCCACCAGAGGCGATGCTTCGGGCCGAGCAAGGGCAGACAAAGGCCGCTGCCCGCATCATCAAGTGGACCAAGACGCTTCGAGACTCTGTTGTAGAGACGAAGTACCAAGGTCGTACAGTGGTACGAGCTGAGAGCGGTTACTACGCTTGGGATTGTTCTGGCATGAGTTCTTGGATCCTCAAGCGCAGCGCTCCTGCAGCTCTTCGCGCTCTTGAGAAGTCGCGCCCAGTTGCACGCGACTATTTCAAGATGATCGATAGGTCGCCGACCAAGAGGGCACGGCGAGGCTGGCAGAAACTGCCTCACGTTTCTGATGCACGCCCTGGAGACGTTTTTGCTTGGCTCCGATCTCCGATTTCAAAGTCGCGAGTCTCGGGGCATGTCGGATTCTTCGTCACAGCGCCGACACCTCTTCCTGATGCACCAAGTATCTACATTGCTCGAATCATGGATGCGACTTCGCTGCCGCATGGCGATGACACCAGACCGCAAGAGGGGGAAGGGGGATTTGGCTTTGGCACGATGCTCTTTGCAACCAATGAGCTGGGTGAGACTGTTGGCTATGGCTGGCACGGTGAGCGCAGTTTGGAGTGGGGCTTTATGCCAGCAGAAGTACTCTATGGACGTGTCTCTCGGTAGATTTCCTACGTGGACTTGCCATGTGGTTGGGATCTCGACCAGTAGTCCGTAGACACACCAATGGTTTGAAATCAGTGTGCTTTCAACCTTTAGAATCCAATCAGATGCCCGATCCTTCGCTGAATGGGGTGGCGCATATTCTTGGCAGTCGCGTGGTTTGGGCTCACAAGTGCCTGCAACGTAACGACCGGAGCTCCCGATGCCGGGGATGCTCCGATGAGCATTAGTGAAGCGATTGGACCAAACGGCGGAGAACTCAGGTTGGCTGGTGCTCGAGTGCAGTTGCCGGTAGGTGCGCTATCGAGCGAGTTGGTCTTGACGCTTCGGCGCGGGCTTGCGGTACCAGAGGGGCAAGAGGCGGTTTCAGAAGTATTCGTAATTGAGCCTGAGGGGCTAATCCTCGATGTTCCTGCGGTTGTCGAAGTCGTGGTCGCTGGAGATGATGTAGCGCTCTTTACCGTTGATGCTTTGGGAAGCAAGAACCTCAACGCCGAAACGAGAGAGGCGGGGCTGGAAGCCGAACTCGGAACGCTGGGCGTGATCTTTGGAGGCAAGAAGAACCCGTGCGGGCAGCTCCTTCAGGATGATGCCAACAACTGTGGCTCTTGCGGCCGCTCTTGCAATAACAACAGTGGAATCGTGAGTTGTCGAGAGGGAAGCTGTGAGATTCGCTGCAACAATGGGCACGGCGACTGTGATGCTGATGCCGACACCGGTTGTGAGATTGACCTGCGCGACGATGTCGACAACTGTGGAGGCTGTGGAGTTGTGTGCTCCGAGGATGCGATCTGTGAGCGGCAGGGTAATCGTTCCTTCTGCGCATGCATCGAAGGCTTCGCTGGAGATGGCATCAACTGCGAAAAACTCCCAGACTGTCTAACAGGACATCGACGAGTAGAAGAAGCCTGCGTTGATATTGACGAGTGTGCTGAAGGGCTCGATTCTTGTGGCGACTCGGCGATCTGCGACAACACGGTGGGAGCATTCTCCTGTTCGTGCCCAGATGGATTTGAGCCTCTGCTTGGCACGTCTGGTTATGGCGATGGCGATGGCGGTTATGGCGGTGGCGATGGCGGTGGCGGTTATGGCGGTGGCGATGGCGGTTATGGCGGTGGCGATGGCGGTTATGGCGGTTATGGCGGTGGCGATGGCGGTGGCGGTTATGGCGGTGGCGATGGCGGTTATGGCGGTGGCGATGGCGGTTATGGCGGTGGCGATGGAAACGGTCCCAAGTTTGAGTGTGTCGATACGGATGAGTGTGCCATTGGTGCCAATAACTGCTCGAGTGATGCTGCGTGCCAGAATATTTCTGGTGGATTTCTATGCTCGTGCAAGCCGGGTTTTGAGGGCGACGGAGTAGATTGCCTCGACATCGACGAGTGTCATCTCGGAACAGATTCTTGTGCGACCGATGCCATCTGCACAAACACGCTAGGTAGCTTCACATGCGAGTGCAAGAGTGGCTATGTCGGAGATGGTTCGTTCTGTCAGGAGGTGGACGAGTGCGCGGGCAACGTCGCTGGATGCGATGAGCACGCCACATGTGAGAATACTCCTGGTGCCTTCATTTGCTCATGCGTGGCGGGCTATGAGGGTAATGGAAACACCTGCTTGGATGTGGATGAGTGCGCACAAGGGATTGATACGTGTGATTCCAATGCGCAGTGCATAAATCGCGATGGCGGTTTTGACTGCACGTGTGAACCTGGCTACGAGGGAGACGGCCAGAGCTGCACAGACGTCGACGAGTGCGCCACCAAAGTCGCACAGTGCAGCCCAGATGCGCACTGTGAGAACGTTTCTGGCTCTTTTGCGTGTGAGTGCGACTCTGGTTTCCGAGGAAATGGTTTTGCATGTGATGACGTTGACGAGTGTTTTGAAGAAAGTGATACATGTGCCGACGATGCAACGTGCAGCAATCGATCGGGAGGATTTGATTGTGAGTGCAACGCGGGATTTATTGGCGATGGGTTCGCTTGCCAAGATGTGGATGAATGCCAGGGAGACAATCTCTGCGCTGAGAACGCGAGCTGTGAAAACACCGCAGGCGGCTACCAGTGTCAATGCAATCCCGGTTTCTCAGGAAACGGCGAGACATGCGACGACATCGATGAGTGTCAGGAGGTCGGTGTTTGCGGAGCTTTTGGTGTTTGTGAGAACGTCATTGGAAGCTTTGGCTGCGCGTGCGAATTGGGCTTCGAGCGCGTTGGTGAGCTGTGTGTGGATATTGACGAGTGTCTGACCGAAGAGTGCGGTGAGCATGGGCACTGTGAGAACTCGCCAGGATCGTTTTCTTGCCAGTGTGACGAGGGTTTCGTTGGTGACGGCATCACGTGCAACGACGCTGCAGAGCGCGTGATTCTCGTGAAAGCCGGTGGCGCACACACCTGCGCGCTCTTCGACAACAAGATGGTTCGCTGCTGGGGCTGGGGCATCTACGGCGAGCTTGGGTACGGCAACACAGACGATATTGGCGTCACGAACGAACCTGCGGATTCTCCCTACGTACAGCTTGGAGTGGCGGCGAGAGACTTGGACCTCGGCGTAACGCACACCTGCGCAATTCTTGAAGACGACACACTTCGGTGTTGGGGACGAAACTTCTATGGCTCGCTGGGCCTCGGCAATACCAATGATATTGGTGATACTGAACTTCCGAATTCTTCTGTGCTTGCTCTTGGCGGCAAGCGAGTGGCACAGGTTGCGGGCGGGGGGGAGCACACCTGTGCCCTGGATTTTGAAGGCAACGTGTTTTGCTGGGGGCTCGGTATCGATGGACAACTGGGGAATGGAAATGTGACACCCGTTGGCGATGACGAGGATCCTCTGTTCAGCGGATCAGTAAATCTCCTAGGATCAGCAACACAGGTTGTCGCAGGTCGAGACCACAGCTGCGCGCTTCTCGAAGATGGCACCGTTCAGTGTTGGGGGCGCGGGGAGCACAACCCAACAGGGTACGGGCACACCGAGAACATTGGCGATGATGAGCTACCGGTCGATGCTGGAGCGGTTGACGTTGGTGGCACAGTACTTCAGCTCACCGCAGGCTGGTACCACACCTGCGCGCTGCTCGACGATGCGAGCGTTCGCTGTTGGGGCTATGGAAATCTAGGCGCTCTAGGATATGCGAATCGCGACAGTGTTGGGGATGATGAATTGCCAGCTGATGTTGGAACGGTTGACGTTGGTGGCCCTGTGAAGCAGGTCGTTGCTGGCACCTACCATACGTGCGCGCTGCTCGAGAATGGCAATGTTCGCTGTTGGGGGTATGGAGGCGATGGTCAACTTGGCTACGGAAACACCAATACGATTGGCGACAATGAACATCCGTTTGAAGCTGGTGACGTTGACGTTGGTGGGCGAGTCACTCAGCTCACCGCTGGCTCGTTCCACACGTGCGCACTCTTGGACCGTGGCACCGTTCGCTGCTGGGGGTCGCGTGAGCACGGGCAGCTTTGTTATCAGGGGTCAGAAAATGTAGGAGACGATGAGCGGCCCGCGCGCATGGGAGATTGTCCCATTCTGGCCGCCGTGTGCCCTGGAGGGTTTCGACTCGGCGAAGATGGTGTGACATGCATGGATGTTGATGAGTGCGAACTTGGCGTGGATGCATGCAGTGCGCAGGCTACATGTAGCAATACCGAGGGCCGTTACGAGTGTGAATGCCATGCTGGGTATGAGGGCGACGGATTCGAGTGCGAAGACGTGGATGAGTGTGGAGATGAAACCGACGATTGCGCGGACTTCGCCACGTGTACGAATACGGATGGCGGGTTTTCGTGTGCATGCAGTGAGGGGTACTTTGGTGACGGAGTTAGCTGCGGAGGCGCATGTGCAACGTCAAACGATGAGTGCGATGAGAACGCCGAATGCACCGACGGTGATGGTACGTATAGCTGCGAGTGCCTGCCAGGGTTCGTTGGAGACGGTTTCCTCTGCGCTGACATCGATGAATGTGCACTTGACCTCGATACATGTGATGTGAACGCTGGATGCGTGAATACACCAGGCGCTTACGAATGTGTATGTCTTGAGACCTTCGTAGGCACCGGTGAAACATGCGCTTGTGAAGACGGCTACGAAGACGTCGGAGGGGCATGCGCCGACATCAACGAGTGCTCTCGAGGCCTAGATGATTGTGCGAATGATGAACTGTGCCTAAACACCGATGGCGGCTTTGAGTGCATTGGGGCAGGGGAGAATCCCGAGGACCCGGAGGAACCACTCGTCTGCCCTGATGGCTACGTGCTCACGGGTGCCAGTGCACCAGGAGTCTCTCAGGGAACGATTGACGGCTTTGCCTCAGTGACCATGGAGCAGGGCGCGAACGATGCGATTGCCACCGCACAGCGGATTGTTGGCCCAACAACAGTGAGAGGAGCCGCCGATGCTGATAGCGATGCGATCGACATTTACCGCGTTCGCCTCCTTGCGGGGCAGGGAGCATCCCTCTTCATCAGTGCGGACGGCGTTCATAACGATCTAGAACTTCACTTGCACGACCTTCAAGGAGAACCAGTTCAGGGTTCTTCTGGCGGAGCAATTCGTTCACTCAGCACCTCGAGGTTTGAATCGGTGGTGGCAGAGGCCAGCGGGACCTACCTGGTTGTCGTACAGGCAAGCGCAGGAACTTCATCGTATTCGCTCGTTATCGGTGAGCCTCTTGGGGCAAGCGCTGCCCTCGGAAATATGGCAGAGCCCGAGTTCGTTCCCGGCGAGGTGATCGTGCGATTCGACCCTCGTGCCAACATGGCGCATAGCATCGCTACTGTCGCTCAATCGATGGGAACAAAGCAGGCGAGTGGCCAAAATGGTGGCATGACACTCATGCGCCGGGCTGCGGGGCGCGTTGCGACGATGGCCACGGATCCGTCATCGGGGCTAAACATCCCCAACGATGCCGTGGCGATGGCAAAGACTTGGTCGCGGCGCTCTGATGTCCTAAGTGCATCTCCGAACTACCTCTACAAAGCGAGCGCAGTTCCAAACGATGAACACTTCGAAAGACAGTGGAACTACCCGGCGATTCGACTTCCACAAGCGTGGGACAATGTTCCCGATGCAAGTGCCATCACTGTGGCTGTGATCGACACCGGAGTTATTCTGAATCACCCAGATCTCGATGATGTTCTGGTTCCAGGATTCGATTTCATTCGCGATCCAAGCCGAGCACGCGATGGCGATGGCATCGACCCTGACGCGGATGATGTCGGGGATTCGGCAAGTCCTGGTGCGAGTTCCTATCATGGTACGCATGTTGCCGGGACGGTGTCTGCGGAGACGAACAATGGCATTGGTGTTGCGGGTGTCGCCCAGGGCGCTCGCATCATGCCCCTCCGCGCTCTTGGTGCAGGAGGCGGAAGTAGCTATGACATCATGCAGTCGGTTCGCTTTGCTGCGGGCTTGCCAAACGATTCGGGAACGGTTCCGGATCGTCGTGCTGACGTTATTAATATGAGTCTTGGCGGCCCCGGACGAGATCCGGCCTTTGAAGCGCTAATTGCTGAAGTTCGTGCACTTGGTGTTGTGGTTGTTGCTGCTGCAGGTAACTCCAGCTCTTCTGTCTTGGCGTATCCAGCTTCGTATGAGGGAGTCATTTCGGTGAGCGCGACCGACGTTGAAAATGCTCTGAGTTACTACTCAAACTTCGGTGGTGCGATTGACGTGGCGGCACCAGGTGGCGACGTACGCGTCGATCTCAATGGCGATGGTGAGGGCGACGGCATTCTCTCTACGCTGGGTGCGGATACGAGTAGCGGAATTGCGCCTATCTACAAGCACTATCAAGGGACATCTATGGCTTCACCGCACATGGCTGGCGTTGTGGCACTGATGCGTGCTGCGAATATCGAACTTGGCCCAAGCGACATCGACGCTCTGTTGGCATCGGGTCTCATTACTACTGACCTTGGAGCCGCAGGGCGTGACGACAGCTTTGGACACGGCCTTATCAACGCGGAAGCGGCGGTGTTGCGTGCGCAAGAGTTTGTGGCGGGCGCGCCTCCTTCCGAGCAACCGTCACTGATTGCTGAGCCATCCGCGATGAGTTTCCTCGACCCAGCCGAGACCAGCCAAAGCCTTGTTGTGCGAAACTCTGGCGAGGGGGCGATTGTCATTGATGCACCCACCGTCGACGCTCCATGGCTTCGCTTCGGTGCGGTCGAAATCATCGATGATGTTCACAGCTATCCGGTCGTGATCGACCGTGCGGGCCTTGAGGTTGGCAGTTACTCGGCGACCATTACGGTAACCTCTTCCGCCAACACGGCTTCGGTTCCCGTGGTCATGGAGGTTGCGGCGCCCCAGTGCATCGATGTTGATGAGTGTGAGCTGAACCTCGATGATTGTGCGAATCCAGAGCAAAACGGGGATTGTAGAAACCTGCCAGGCACGTTCGAGTGCTTCTGTTTCGAGGGGTACGAAGGAGATGGTAAGACTTGTTCTGATGTTGACGAGTGTGAAGCCGGCACTGACAACTGCAGCGATTTCGCGGTTTGCACGAATGCCGACCCGGGCTTCACGTGTGAGTGCCTCCCAGGGTTTGAAGGCGATGGAATCGTCTGTTCTCCCCCAAATGAGTGCGAACTCGGTTTCGACAACTGTGATGAGGATGCCACCTGCACTGACACGTTCGAGGGCTTCGAGTGTTCCTGCAATGACGGCTATGCCGGAGATGGTGTTGAGTGTGAGGACATTGATGAGTGCGAAGACGGCAGTCACGCGTGTGATGCGAATGCCTTTTGCACCAACACCATCGGGGCCTACGAGTGCACCTGTTCTCCGCACTTCTCAGGGACTGGAGCAGGCTGTATCCCTGATGATGGCTGTCTGAGCCTTGAGAACTTCGAAGCCGATTGGCCGAATGCCACATGGCGAGAACCTCACGGTCTTGCGGTTGGCGGAATTGTTGCGGCGAGTTCTGCGAGAACGGGCAAGGTTGGCCTCACCCAGCTGGACGGAAGTGCTTTGCACACGCCCACTGCCCTCGGCGAGAGCCAAGATGCACTCGGAGCTTGGATACGCCTAGGGGATGTCGGAGCAATCGCGTCCCTTGTCTTCGGAAGTAGCGATGAAGGGGGCAGCTTCCTACAAGCGGATGGCAGCGGCGCGCTCGGTTTGTATCGATGGACTCGAAGCGGGGAGCCGGCGCTCATCAACGAGGTCATAGCGCCTCTTCCAATTGGCGAGTGGCTCTATCTCGACGTTTTCTTTCACGGAGATGGTGACGTTACCGCCAGTCTCTTTGGGCCCGATGGCGCTAGCACTGTTGCCGGCTTGAGCGGCTCTGTTGGAGAACTCTCAACGGGAAATGCGGGCCTTGAGTCCAACGGAGGAGCGGATCTCGATGGGGTGGTTGCATGCGCGTTCTTGCCACTGGTCGATGAATGCGAACTTGGTCTCGATGAGTGCGACGAAAACGCGACCTGCAATGATCTGCTAGGCGGCTATGAGTGTGTCTGCAACGCATCCTTTGTGGGAGATGGCTTCACATGCGAGGACGAGAATGAGTGCGAGACAGGCAATAACAGCTGTAGCGCAAATGCGATTTGCACCAACACGATTGGGGCCTATGTATGTGCCTGTGCCGAGGGCTTTGAGGGAGATGGACTCATTTGCACAGACGTCAACGAGTGTGAACGCGGAACCTTCTCTTGCGACGATAACGCTACCTGCGTGAACACGTTGGGCGCCTATGAGTGTGCTTGCAACGCCGGCTATGAGGGGGATGGCAAGACGTGCTCCGATATTGATGAGTGTGCAATTGGCACCGATACCTGTGCCGACGATGCCGAGTGCATCAACATCCCCGGTAGCTACGATTGCTCGTGCCTTGAGGGTTTTGAAGGGAATGGCTTTGTTTGTGATGATGTTGATGAGTGCGCTCTTGGCCTCGACTCATGCCACGATGCAGCGACCTGCTTCAACGCCGAGGGCAGCTACACATGCGAGTGCAACGGCGGCTGGGACGGCGATGGCTTTGAGTGTTTTGACATCGACGAGTGTGGGCTGGGTACAGATACCTGCGATCCACTGGCGGAGTGCTCCAATTCGCAAGGCTTCTTTACTTGTGTGTGCCCAGATGGCTTCACAGGAGATGGCTTCTCATGCATCGATGTTGATGAGTGCAGCGCCGGTCTCGACAACTGCGATTCGAATGCGGACTGCGACAACACCGCTGGCGAATTCACCTGCACTTGTAAGCAAGGCTTCCAAGGAAACGGCTTCAGCTGCGCCGATGTTGACGAATGCGCACTTGGTACCGATACATGCAGCGATGATGCGATTTGCCTCAACACCGACGGCGGGTTCGCTTGCGAGTGTGCGCCCGGCTTTGAAGGCACCGGGTTTGTCTGTAACGACATTGATGAATGCGCGCTTGGCACTGACACCTGCAGTGAGCGCGCGCTGTGTACCAATACAATCGGAGCGTTTGCATGCGATTGCCGGCAAGGCTTTGAAGGCGATGGCTTCACTTGCCTCGATGTCGATGAGTGCGCAACCGGCACCTTTGACTGCCCGCTGAATTCCTCGTGCAGCAATACCGCTGGCGGCTTTGACTGCAACTGTCGCCGCGGCTATGACCTTGATGATGCCGGTGTATGCGTCGATATCGCGATCAAGGCACAGAGCATTGGCGCGGGGGATGCGCATACCTGTGCGCTCATGAACGAAGGCGTCGTAAAGTGCTGGGGCTCTGGAAGCAACGGGCGAACTGGTCACGGCAATACGCAAAACATTGGCGACGATGAAATCGCAGGAGACGCGCCCATCGTCAACATCGCAGAAGAGGAAGTGGTGCAGTTGGCAGTTGGTGGGGCCCACAACTGTGTGCTTCTTGACGATGGGACGATTCGATGCTGGGGGCTTGGTCAACACGGTCGCCTAGGACACGCCGATAGCGAGGATGTTGGTGACGATGAAGTTCCTGCTGATGTAGGAAAAGTTCCGATGCCAGCAAGTGCGGTCGAGCTGGCCTTGGGACAAAAACACAGCTGCGCACTCCTTGAGGGAGGCGTCGTGAGTTGCTGGGGCGACAA
The DNA here is from genome assembly GCA_024762925.1 of Kofleriaceae bacterium. Taxonomy (GTDB): domain Bacteria; phylum Myxococcota_A; class Polyangia; order Haliangiales; family Haliangiaceae; genus NORP324. Next base: position 28,514 of record JANTGM010000009.1, read on the forward strand.
CTCCTTCGGGCAACTGGGTGCGGGCCTACAAGCCGATCCCATTCAGCGCAACGACGCTGTTGATGTTGGTGGTCCAGTGACAGCCATTGCTGCCGGTGACTATCACACTTGTGCACTTCTCGATTCCGGCGAAGTTGTGTGTTGGGGGCTTGGCTCCTTCGGCCGGTTGGGCTACGGAAATAGCAACGCAGTCGGCCTATTGAAGACCCCTGCGGACGCAGGCGCCGTCTCTTTGGGCGCCAGCGCAATTGCTTTGGCAGCCGGCGCAAACCACACATGCGCTTTGCTTGTTGGAGGCGAGCTTCGCTGCTGGGGGCGGGCGCTCTTTGGTGCGATCGGAACGGGCGTTCCAGGCAATGTTGGAGACGATGAAGTGCCAACGGCTGTTGCGCCAGTTGTGCTAGACGCAGCGCCAATCACGGTCACCGCTGGTAGCTCGCACACATGTGTAGCCTTTGCTGACGGTGAGGTGCAGTGCTTTGGGCTTGCGGCACAGGGGCAGCTTGGCTACGGAAACAAACTGAACATTGGTGACAATGAAGCTCCCAATCTTGCGGGCTTTGTTGATGTTGGCGGGCGGGTGCGTGAAATCGACGCCGGAGCCTTTCACACCTGTGTCGTCACGGACGTTTCCGAGGTGCGATGTTGGGGCAATGGAAGTCTTGGCCAACTTGGTTACGGTACGACCTTCAATGTAGGCGATACGGAGTCTCCAGCTGATGTCGATGTCGTAAGGCTCGCGCCTTAAGAGGCCTGCAAACACAAAGCGGCAATTGTGATACACCGTTGCAGCATTGGCGCTACGAACGATCAAGGGATTTCACGAAGACGAGATAGGCGATTGTGTCGTAGAGCTTTCCTGTGGCCACCAACAGCATCTCCGCCACAAGCCTCCCTTTGAGGAGCGCATCGCCGTGACAACAGAGGTTGGTCGTCAGGCCCTTGTCGGAGAAGAACTCGACTGTCTTCTGTGCGACATGCCTACATTTCCGGATGGACTATTCGCGTACAAGGCGACCAAGACGTTTGATGAGACGAGTGTCCCGAAAGGGCTCTTGAGCAACCACGCAACCAAGACCGGGACATGGGCTCGCATCGTCGTAGAGAAAGGCCGTTTGCTCTACACAATTGGCCAAGTGAGCTGGGTCTTGCGTCCTGGTGTGGATGGCATTGTTGAGCCAACCGTACTGCACAAGGTTGCGCCACAAGGTGCGGTTCGCTTTCATGTTGAGTTCCTAAAAGCCAAAGAGCCATGATGTCAACTTCACTGAAGTTGGTGTTTTTCTTATGTCTCTTCGGTCGGATAGCCTTGTCGTAACGTCCGCATTGCGCACTAGACTGGGATCCAGAGGCATAGAACGCCCTAGTTCCTAGGCGGATAGACCTGCTCCTTGGTCCATTGCAGAAATCGAAGGAACATTGTCTTTGGGACCGAGCCTTTCAGCACGCGAAATCCTTTGCCATCTCGGCCCACGGCAACAACCGCAGGGATTGCGCGCACCCCCATGCGATGTGCGTATCTTTTGCCAGCAGTGGAGTCATAATCAAAGCGGCGAAACTCGACGGTCTCCAATGCTGCCTTCACTTCATCGTCGGAGAGAACGTTGGCTTCAAAGTGCTTACATGGGCCGCACCAGTCAGCGTAGAACTCAACAATTAGCACCTTCTTGGACGCATTCGCGTCATTGACGGCTGCATCCCATGACGTGCCCCCACAGGAAATGAGCATGCTGAGAGCAACAAGCAGAACCTGCCACCCGCGTCGATGCACCGTGATCATACTGGCAGCATAGCAGGCATGAGGGGGCGGGAGGCGAGGCTGCGATCCATGTGGCAGTATCTTGGTGCTCTAATGAAGTCCCTACGCTATCTAGTGCCCACAAGCATCACAGCATTGGCGCTGGCTTGCGGAGTTTGGGCGGCAGTCTATGGAGCACAGGGCAAGCCCGTTGAGGGAAGTTGGTTTGTTCTCTATGCAACGATTCTCGATCGTATGGATGGCCTTGCAGCGAGGGCACTCAACGCGACGAGCAAGTTTGGTGTATGGCTCGACTCTTCCTCAGACTTTGTCGCATTTGGTGTGGCGCCAGCTTTCTTGTTTCTCGGCGCTAGTCCCAGCGGCTTGCAGCCAATCCTGATCGTTCCAATGGCGGTCTACATTCTCGGTTGTGCTATTCGCTTGGTTCGGTTTTCGTTGCAAGAGGCGGCAAAGGAGTTTCGCGGTGTGCCAAGCACGCTCGCCGGAGGTGTGTATGCAGCTGGCATCAATTCGGGCTACAGCAATGGCTATGTCGACTCGCAGGCTCTGTGGATCTACGGTGCCGTCCTCGTTGCTTTCGGCTTGGCAATGAACACGCCGTGGATTCGATACGGTAAAGTTGGTGGCCTGTCCACGAGGTGGCTCAACTACTTCGGCGTGAGCGTCGTGGCAACCTGTGCGGTCTTCATCTTGATTGGCATCCTGCCAGAGTTTGTCTTTGGAGCGTCGTTTCTCGTGATGCTCACGGCGCCGCTAATCTCCCGCTACGAACGAACCAGTACCTGATTAACGGAGATAGGAAACGCGCTACGTAGCGCGCGAGAAGAAGAGCGCGTTTTGGTAATCAGCTTCAGGAAATTCGATGTCCTGCCACGTAACCTCCTCGCAGCGACTCTCGCCGTACACGTGTTCGAGCACGGCCAAGAATTCTTCGTTCTCATCGATCGACCAAACTCCAAGAACGCCACCTGGACGGAGATGCTTGGAAACCACAGTCTGGCCCTCTGTGGTGTAGAAGGGGGCGCTATCTTCCGAAAGCCGAGCATCGGGCGCGTGGTCTACATCGACGAGAATCAGATCAAAGAGTTCCGTGGGTGGGGCCAGAAGGGTCTTGTACACGTCCTTTTGCGCAATGCTGATGCGATCGTCGTATCGGAACTGTTCTGAGAGCGGAAGCTTGCCCTCGTTCATCCAGTCGATGATGAACGTCATCTTCTCTGCAATGTGAACACTCGCGATTCGCGGGTCGCCAAGCAGCGCCTGCGCTGTGTATCCTAGGCCCAATCCTCCGACAAGCGCGTTCAATGGGGCGGTGCCAGTGTGCTGGGCAAGCGCACTCGTCGCCAGCGCGCGTTCGGAAATCGGTGATAGGCTCGTCATCAAGACTTCGTCGCCAATGAGGATTTCAAAGACGCTCTTTTCAACCCCGAGTACGTCGCGCGTTCCAAGATAGATGGTGCCGATTTCGGTCTCGGCTACCTCAAGGATACTCAGCTCGGCCACAAGGCCTAATACCTGGGAATCGAGGCGTCCACAAGCTGGGACCACGCTTCGATGCCGCCATCAAGGTTGTAGAGCTTTGTGAAGCCAAGGCTTAGAAAGTGTGAGGCAGCTGCTCGACTGCGGATGCCATGATGACAGTAGAATGCGATGGGTGTGGCTCTGTCGAGGCCGGCAATCGTAGCGCTTGCCTGCTCATCGAGAAGGAGCGATGATGAGAGCTTTGCGATCTCTCGCTCCCAAGTGGTTCTCACATCGACGAGCAGTTCGATGACCCCGGATTCGAGAAGCTCTTTTAGGTCAGGGGCTGCAACCTCAGTAATCTTTGCGGGCGCGTTGGGGTTGTCGATCCGAAATCCTGAGCTGCCAGGATGCTCTACAAAGTCTATGTGAATGCCTTCTGCTTGCAGCGAGCTTTCGGGGTCTAAAGAGATTGCCACACCGCTGATCTGTGTGAGCGGGTTGCCAGAGATCGCCGGGCCAATTTCTAACGCGTGTTCAAAACTCGGGCTAATGGTTAGGTGAACGACTTCGCCACTCTCGTCGATGGCATTGCGCAACGCTTCGGCTGCCTTGTCGGATATTGTAATGGTTGGGTGCATGGTGTCTAGTTCATGGGCATTGGTCATCAGAAACTAAGAGAGTTCGTTTGCAGGCAAGGCGCAAGTGACCTGTGACCAACGATGAGCAAAGCGGCCGGCGAGTGAAGAATCGAGTTTGCTAAGATGAGGCATAGTTCCAACGATGAACAAAGAGGATAGTGCTTTCTAAAAAAAACGCCATCCCCTGTTCGCACTAGCGGGGGAGGTTGACCTCGTGCATGCTCATGAGAACGTCAGGAAGAATTCAATGCGAGAGCTCATAGGATGTCGTCATGGATGATCTTGCAATGGTGCAGTGCCCGTATTGCTATGAACCGATCGAACTCTACGTCGACCCTGAAACGCAGGGGAGCTACGTGGAGGACTGCGCGATTTGTTGCAGGCCCTGGCGTGTCTTCGTCTCTCGTGATGAGGATGGTCGACTGGAGGTACAGGTTTGCCGCGATCAGTAATGGGCAGGGGCTACGCTTTGGTGTGCGCTTGCTCATCCTACTCTCGGTTGTCGGAGGGGGCGTTATCGGTAAGTGTGCAGTGAAGGTTCCCGATGCCGGTAATTCGCGATTGGCAAGGACGACCACACACGCTTCATTGGCGCATCTTGGACAAGTAGCACCGGAGCCCAAGTCGCAACGCTACTCGTCCGCGGGTGGCTGGGTTGACGGAAGGCGTTGAAGTTCACCTTACTTCATGGTTAGCCGTTTGCCACCCATGCAACGATTCAGTGAGAGCCGCATCGAACAGTCTGGCCAGAACGATCCCAGAACAATCTGATAAAGTGCCCGCGATGATTTTTCGATTGACCTGCGCGCTTGCGCTAACTGTTGCGACCGTATCTCTAACCCAAGTCGTAGCAGTTCGCGACGCCAAGGCCTGAGGACTCTCTCCCCCTGTTGGTCCAACGGGGTTGCCCTATGAATGCGATGGAGACTCTGGCTCAAAGTCTTGGCGCGCGGGTGTCAGCGGTGGCGCGTTCTCAACAACGATCGTTTTCGAGGGAGAGCAGAACGTCGACATCAAGCAGGCCAGTGTCAGTGCCACGCTCGGCTACCAGGTGTCAACGCGGTGGGGCCTTGTCGGTTCGGCCGGAGGAATCCTTGGAGGCACGGTAAATCACGGGACAGAAGGTGACATTGGCTCAGGCCTTGTCGCTTCTGTGAGTGGCACGTATCTGGCTCTGTACGAGTCTGCGAAGCTTCCCTTCATTCTTGGGAGCCTAACCATTGGTCACTCGAGAACGACGGCCGTTTCCGACGATGCCATGCGTCACGATTGGATTGCCTACGATGTGCGCGCCGGAGTCATGGTGGGCAAGACAATCGGTGATCGATTCGTTCCCTTTGCCAGTGCACGCGCCTTTGGTGGCCCTGTGGATTGGAAGCTCGGTGGCGAGGATGTCATTGGGAGCGACAAGTATCACTACACCGTTGGTCTTGGTGCGACGTACCGAATTCCTGGCAAGGTCGACTTCTTCGCTGAAGTACTGGGCCTAGGCGAGAACAGCGTGAGTCTTGGTGGTAGCGTCGCGTTCTAGCGACTAGGCTCGTCTCCAAGTCCATTCAGAGTATCTCTTACACGAGCGAGTAATCGATGCGAGCTAAATGGCTTGGCGAGAAACGGGAAACTCGGCGCACTTGGAGCGTGAATCTGTGCTGCATAGGCAGACATGCAGAGAATTTTCATATTGTGCTGCGACCGAAGTTGAGCAGCGAGTTCGTGACCCTGCATGGCGGGTAGGCCCTCATCAGTGAGAAGCATGTCAAAGCGAGGCGTTCTCTCAACAAGTTCAAGAGCGTCTTCCCCATCTTTGGCACACGCAACTTGGTAGCCAGCTCGGGTGAGAGCTCGCTCGACGAAGGTGCGAACTTGCTCATGATCCTCTACAACGAGGATTCTGGCACCAACCCGGTTTTGATACGGCATCGTTGGAGCCTCTGAGAATTCTTCTTCCTCTAGTTCAGAGCAGGGGAGAGTAATTTCGAATGTTGTGCCGGCACCGAGTACAGACTCAACGCGAATTTCGCCGTTGTTGGAACGAACAATGCCATAGACCGTGGCAAGGCCAATGCCCGTGCCTCGGTCTGGCCCTTTCGTCGTGAAGAATGGATCAAAGATGCGACTCGCTGTTGCCTCATCCATGCCAGTGCCTGTGTCCGTCACGCGCAGGATTGCGACGACTTGCCCACCAGCTTCCTTGTGCGAATCAGCCGAGATGTGGAGGTCGCCACCACCGGGCATTGCGTCGCGAGCGTTCAGTGCCAGATTTGTGAGTACCTGCTCTAGTTGGCCGCGGTCCATTAGCAGTAGTGGCAAATCGTCTGCGACAGAGATGGTCACATGGATTCGTTCGGTGAGTGTGCGGCTGAGCATGCGCGCAACGCCTTCAATCTCTCGCCGCAGGTCAAGCATGTGTCGCGATGGCAGCTGCCGTTGCCCAAATCCGAGAAGCTGTCGTGTGAGGCTCTTACTGCTCTTGATTGCCTGCCAGAGTTCTTCTGATGCATAGCGAATGTCTTCGTTCGCGTGCTCGGGGTTCTCTTCTACCCAATCGGAGATTTCGCCCGACGCACCCATGAAGACAACAAGCAGGTTGTTGAAGTCATGGGCAATTCCTGCCGCCAGTTGCCCAAGTGCTTCCATCTTCTCCGAGGCTCGCAATCGTTTGGCGGTGCTCTCTCGCTCTTCTTGCATCCGCACTCGCTCTGATAAGTCGCGAATCACTTCAACACACGCAGCCTTGCCGTTGAGAGTTGTCTCCCCACGGGAAACCTCGACCAGGAACTTCGCGCCATCGCGTCGAATGGCCTCATAGATCTTTGCGGTTGGACCCTCAGCTTGAATTTGCAGCGCGTGCTCGGTTTCCTCAAGCAGCGAAGAACGAGAAAGTCCCTCGAGCGATTCCACAGGGTACCCATACATGCGTGCTGCAGCATCGTTGGCGGTTCGGACTTGTCCACTTGCGCTATCGACGACGAGAATTGCGTCAGAAGATGCGTGGAAGAGAGCTCGGTGCTGCTGCTCGCTGGCCCGCAGTTGATCGACCAGCTCTCGCTCGTGTCGGTTTTGTCTCGTCTTGGCAACAGCATTGCGAGCCTTGAACACCAAGGTGCTCAATTGAAAGGGCTTGGGAACATAGTCAAAGGCGCCTGCCTCAACCGCTTCAATGGCTGAGTCCATTGAAGGGTACCCCGTGATCAGAATGAACTCTTGGTTGGGGCATTGCTGGCGCAGGCGACGGATGGTGGCCAATCCCGATCCATCGGGAAGGTTCTTGTCAACGATGACCAAATCGAACGGGCCGTCCTCGTTGAACCGCTGGATGCCCTGAGCTACCGAGCTTGCGCGGCAAATGTCGACTTCAAGGATGGCTTCGATCGCATCGACGATGGCGGGCTCATCATCAATGACCAGCACCTGCGCGTCGGCTAGGTAGGCAAGTCCATGCTCAAGTAGGTTTGGCGCGTTATGAGAGCTATCGCTCGACATCGTCGTTATAGGGAAATCGGACAGTATGCTGAAGTTCTGTAGTGGTGGAGTACACTTTCTGCGACATGCTTTGCCCGCGTATTTCTCCGTTTCTTGGGTAGTTGGCTCTTCCGGCTCTTCCGGACGGCTCTTCCGGACGGTTCTTCCGGCTCTTCCGGCTCTTCCGGCTCTTCCGGCTCTTCCGGCTCTTCCGGACGGTTCTTCCGGCTCTTCCAGCTCTTCCGGGCTCTTCCGGGCCGAGGGTTGTTCTCACGGCTGAGCGGCTCCATGTCCGCCGCTCTTCCGGACCGGGCTCTTCCGGACCGGGCTCTTCCAGGCCGGGCTCTTCCGGACCGAGGGTTGCCGCTCTTCCGGACCGAGGGTTGTTCTCACGGCTGAGCGCGGCTCCATGTCCGCCAACGCCGAATCTGACGTCTCAAGCCGCAAATCGACTGTCCATTTGCCCTATTGCAAGCCTAGACATGAGAGTTTTTCTCTCGGTCCCACGCAGCAGACGCAACGAAGCACCAAAGCGACTTCCCTTGGTGCTTTCCTCGCCGCTGTTGCTCCGCCCGCGCCTCCGAAGAGGTCAGGTGGGAGCGGGCTCGACGAGCACGTTCCAGCGCTGAACAGCGAGATAGCTGCCATAGGGAAAGACAACGCCCTCTTCGCCCGCTTTCCTTCGAAGCCGGGCCTCTTCGTGCCTCTCCCAAAAGCGTCGTAGCCGTGCGATTGCGGTGAGTCGATCCTTCTTCACCCGAGCACCGATGAGAGGCGCGAGCCTAAAGAGCTTGTGCGGCGATTTGGGATACGACTTCGGATCTGCTTTCTGATCCGTGACATCACAGCGGAACGGCTTGCCCGAGCATCACGCATTTCGCGATGTTCCTTCTCATAGGCAAGCACTCGTGTTTCTAGCAAGTGGTCCAGCTCAAAGCGCTGCCAAATGACCGGTACACATCAGATTTGGGTTAGAATTGAACTGTGATCTCCTCGAATGAAAAGCTCGCCGTCTTCCAGCGAGGTCCCGTGGTGCTCTTTCAGTGGCACAACGCCGAAGGCTGGCCCGTTCATTGGTGCTCTCCCAACGTAAAAGACATTTGCGGTTACAACGCCGAGGACTTCATGTCGGGAACGGTGGCATATGCTGGTTTAATACACCCAGACGACATCGATCAGGTCACCCAAGAAGTCACGGACGCACTCGCCAAGAACCTCGACTCCTTTGAACACGAGCCCTATCGCATCATTCATCGCGACAAGTCCGTTCGCTGGCTCCACGACGTCACCCACCTACTTCGCAAGGGCGACGAGGTTACACACTTTGTAGGCTACGTTGTGGATATCACCAGCCGCATGAATGTGATGCAGAGGTCCATCGACCTGGAAAAGCAACTTCTGCACGCCCAAAAGCTTGAAAGCCTGGGTGTGCTCGCCGGTGGCGTAGCCCACGATTTTAACAATCTGCTAACGGGCATATTGGGCGAGGCAACTCTGGCCCGATTGGAGTACGGGACACCCAACGGTGAAACTCTTAGAAACATCGATCAAATCGAACTTCTCGCGATGCGGGCCGCTGAGCTCACAAGGCAGCTTCTAGCATACTCCGGTAAGGGGCGGTTCGTCGTGCAGCCGCTAGACCTCAGCGAACTCATGCGCGAAATCACCAGCATGCTCAACGTCGCTATTTCAAAAAAAGCAGCACTTGAGTTACACCTCTCAGACGATCTGCCCGCCATTGCCGCTGACCAGGCACAAATCCAGCAGATCGCGATGAACCTACTCACCAACGCCTCCGATGCCTTAGGCGAGGAGCAAGGGGTGATCCGAATAAAGACGGGTCGTGAAACCGTATCGGCGGACACGCTGCGAGAAGTCTATGGCGCCAAGGACTTGCCTTCAGGTGTGTACGTCACGCTGGAAGTATCTGACAACGGCTGCGGAATTTCGGCCGAGACCCGAAAAAGACTCTTTGACCCATTTTTTACCACCAAGGCGACTGGCCGCGGCTTGGGGATGTCTGCAGTTCTAGGAATTGTTCTGGGGCACCAGGGAGCAATTCGTGTGTACTCTGAACCAGGCCAAGGAACCGCATTTAAACTACTGTTCCCTGCCATCGAAGACACTGCGATTGCTCTCCGCAGTAGTGAAACCAAGAAGCAATGGAAAGGCACAGGCACAGTGCTCGTCGTCGATGACGAACCTTCTGTTCTCAGCGTGGCAACGCGAATGCTAACGCACCTTGGTTTTGAAGCCATCGTCGCAAGCAATGGCCAAGAAGCCCTTGCGATGTATCAACAACACTCCGACGATATCGTTTTGGTACTACTCGATATGATGATGCCTGTCATGAATGGGAGAGAGACCCTAGCCGCTCTGCGGCGCATCACTCCGGATCTGCCCATCGTCATGTCCAGCGGCTTCAACGAACAAGAGGCCATCAGCCGCATCGCAGCACGAGGCATGACCTCCTTCCTGCAAAAGCCCTACGAGTTGGAAGACCTAGAAGCCGCTGTGCGCGCTGTAATCCACTAGCGCGTTCGTCTCGACTCGAACGTTATGAACGGCGCCCAAAACGGAGCAAAGTGATTGGTCTGTGGAGTTCCACGAACGTGCAATCGTTTGAGGCGTCCGGGCCTTTTGAAACTACGACTCCTTGGACCTGCTCACTGAGCGAGTCGCATCGATCACGCAGCGTGTGGTGGGCGGGGTTGAGCTTGGCGTTGCGACCATCGCATCTCGAACCGGCGACACCAAGCAGTGGATTGAGGCAACGATCGCTGCGCCAGGAACGGCGATTGAGATCCAGTGTGGCTCGGGCAACGCACTGAAACTCGAAGATAAGAGTGTTGCCCAAAGTGACATCAACGGCGTTGATATCAACTCTTTTGCCGTGAAAACCAACAAGCTCCTTACCAACGCCAACTACCGAGATCGATTCTCGCGATCCGGAGATTGTTGCGGTGCGTACTCCGCATTTGGCTGGCACGCATGGACCGAAGTTGAAATCGATGGTCACTGGGTGCAAGTCGATCCAAGTTGGGACGAAGTCGTCGGCAGTGCAACGCACATCAGCTTGGGTGAGGACGCCGCAATGAACCTCAGCGCCATCAAGCTTGAGGTCTTGTAGCGACGCTCGCCATGGCTCATAGGCCGTGATTTTCAGACTCGTGTGAGCCTCAGTCTCGAACTTCGAGATGACATGAGCTAACAAGGCGATAAATGCTGGTTCGCTCGGGGCCTTGGGCGGTGTACTCTGCGCCACATGCTCGCTGCTCACATCGCGTCGATTCTCACTGTATCGTTGGCCCTGGCAAGCTGTGGGGCTGATGATGGCAAAGCCGACGGGGATGCAGGAGCGGACCTTGTCGACGCTGGCGGCGCTGAGTGCGCAACAGCGGTCGGTGCAAACCCTGAGTGGCTTCTAGGCGCTCAGGATAGCGATCTGCGACAGCTCACAGGCATTGAGGCAACGATGACTGGCGCTACGCTCGCGGAGAGATCGACCGTTAGCAATCGCGCTGCGACCAGAGAGTTTCTGCAGGCGCGTTTTGCGTCTCTCGGCTACAGCCCGATGCTCGACAACTACGGCACGGGCGCCAACGTCTTCGCAGAGCTGCCAGCGACTGTGGAGACCACTGATACCATCGTAGTCGGCGCGCACTTTGATTCGGTTCCCGGAAGCCCTGGAGCGAACGACAACGCAACGGGGGTAGCCATGGTTCTCGCCGCAGCGCGCTATGCCGCAGAGCTCGATTGTCGATCGCAGCACATCATCTTTGTCTTGTTTGATGAAGAAGAAATTGGCCTCGTTGGCAGCGATCAGTTTGCGCAGCTAATCGGTCGGCCTGAGTTTGGCGCGAATGTCACTGCGGTTCACACCATTGATCAAAATGGATGGGACGAGGATGGCGACCGAGCGTTCGAACTCGAACGACCCGACGGAACCCTCTTCGACGCATATACGAGTGCCAAGCAAGTCGCGGGCTCAAGCATGCCGATTCACCAAACCAACACAGGCTCAACGGATCATGTCTCGTTTCGACAGCATGGGTTCACTTCCATCGGCATCACCGAGGAGTACGTCAACGGCGATACAACGCCGCACTATCACCTCTCGTCGGATAGCTATGCGACGGTAGACCGCGACTACTTGGCTTCGACTACGCGCCTCATGCTCACGATGCTTCACAGCAGCGTGATAATCGATACGGCTGCTTTGCGATCGCTAGACTCATCGCAACCTCGCGCGAGTCTAGCCAAGCGCTATCAAGCCGCGACGGTTCTTGAGCGTGACGCCTCTCCGCTTCGACCAACTGGGTGTCGTTCGCTCGGCCTTAGTCGATAGGTTGGTCGTCGACCCAGGACACCAATGAGAAGAGGCGCGAGCCCAAAGAGCTTATGCGGCGACTTGGGATACGACTTCGGAGCTGGTTTCTGGACCGCGACATCACAGCGAAATGGCTTACCCTCGGCATCACGCATTTCGCGACTGATGCCTCTACGAGACGCGACGTAGCGTATTGATATCGCTGTGATCAAATAGCTCTTCAACACCGTTCATTTTCATGAACATGTGTTCTTCGTAGTGCAGCTCATCTTTGATGCTGGTGTTGATCTTCAGTGTGTACTCAACGGTCTTGAATTCTTTGGTGAGAAAGGGACTTGAGCAGATTCCGAAGACTTCTGAGCCAGCCTTTGCTTCCAGGGCAAACTCGGTGGCATCCGGTTCTGCAGTTCCGCCTGCGAGAACTGCCATTCCACGTGGTGGCATAAATGAGCGAATGATGAGCTTGGATGCTGCATCCCACATCCAGTAGCCAACCTCTTCGTGAAATGGGTCGTCTGAGCCAACGCGCCATGCGGTTGTGTTGTAGCGAAGGCCAAAGAGCTTTTGTTCGTGATTGTCAACGCGGCCTGTCGCTTCAAAGACCATGCGTTCACGGTACTTGCTGGTCGCGATCTGGCGATCCGTTTCGGGCTTATCCGAAGGAGCTAGATCGGTTCCCTTTCCTCCTTCCCAAATTCCAAGAAGTGGTGCGAGAGGGCCAAGTTCATCAATTGTGCTCATGAGCGCATCTTATGGCATTTCGCGCTACAGTGTTCGTTGAGATGCTTAGCTTCGGAGCCCAAGGTGTCCCGCGACCATGGCTTCCAAACTCGTGAGGCCAGCTTCTCGGCCGATTTGGAGGGCCTGCTCGGGGCTCGCCCCCTGCAGCCAGTGAGCGCGCAGCGCCAGTAGCGCTCCAACCCGATTTCCTGACGCGCAAAACACAACAGTCGGCCCGGTTGCCTCCACAAGAGCGCGATCCAGCGCAATTGCGTTTTCTCGAGTGAGCCCAGCTGAACCTGCGACGGGGATATGGAGGTAGTAGGCCTGCAATCTTGCGAGCGCTTCTCGAGATTCGGTAACGCCGCTTTCTCCCACAGAGCGCAGGTCAATAAAGACGCTGTAGCCCTGAGAATGAGCCTCCTCCAGGTGGTCTGGGCTGGGCGTGCCTCCCACCAGAAGCTCGCCAATGACGATAGCATTGCGCATCTGAGGAATGGACTCGGACATGATTACGCTGCTCCTAGTTCGGTTCGTTGGCCGTACTTATTGCGGAATGCAAAGGCGGCGATACCGAGCCCAGCGAGTACTAGTCCGGAGAAAACCATGGATGATCCCAAAATCGGTAAGAGTTCTTTGGAGAGGATAAAGGTGCCCATGATTAGGACAAACCAAGCAAAGACGACTCTAAGTATGTCACCGGGAATCTTGGAGGAGTATCGCGCACCAATGATGGAGCCGACCACAGCAAATCCGGCGACGGTCATCGTGAGTCCCCAGTCGATGTCGACATGTGTGAGGTGACCTGCAACGCCCGCCAGGGACTTCATTGCGATGACAAGAAGTGAGGTGCCAATTGCTTTGTGCATGGGAAGTCCACCGAGAATCACGAGCGCTGGTACGACGAGAAACCCGCCGCCCGCACCCACGAGGCCTGTCACCGCACCGACGAAAAACCCTTCAAGCGCAATCATCGGGAGACCTGCTTCTGATGGTACGTGGTTCGTTGGTTTGCTCTTGCGAAGCATGATGACCGAGGTTGTGACCATGAGTCCTGCGAACAATGCTAGGAGCAACCAGTCTGCTACAAAGACTGCAAGTCGTCCGCCGACAAATGCGCCTACCATGGCTACACCGCCAAAGATGATTCCGGTCTTCCATTCAACCCCACCGCGTTTTGCGTGATTTACAGCCCCAACGAGACTTGTGACACCTACGACCACCAAGGAGGATGCGATCGCTTCTCCGGCGGGCATGCCGGCGACGTAGGCCAAGATTGGAACAGTGAGAATGGAACCGCCTCCTCCAAGGAGTCCAAGTACCGAGCCCATGAAGAGTGCGAGTAAAGTGATGACCAAGAACATGTTGCACTCGATTGCAGACTTTGGACCAACTAGTGCTCTGCCCTAAGTGTCTGAATCTACATCGGAAAAAATCGAATCCGCGATGGCGAAATGCAATGACTTGTTTCATGATATGCAACATGAGTCGCAACGCTGCTACAGGAGGCATAACACGCCCTACAGTGAGCCCCGTCGAGTTTCACGGCATGCTCACTTCGGCGCCTTGCATGCTTGAACTCTTCGAGATTATCGCGCGAGTGGCCAAGACAGAATCGACCGTCTTGGTGCGGGGCGAAACGGGCACAGGCAAGGAATTGGTCGCGAACGCTGTGCACGAATGCAGTGCTCGCGCAGACAAGCCGTTCCGGGCAATCAACTGTGCGACACTAACACCCGAGCTACTTGCATCAGAACTATTCGGGCACGTCCGCGGTTCCTTCACGGGGGCTGTGCGTGACCATGATGGGCTCTTTGCTCAGGCCGACACGGGTACGATCTTTCTCGACGAAATTGCAGAGCTACCACTTGTCCTGCAATCGCAACTCTTGCGAGTACTTCAGGAACGCAGCTTTGTTCCCGTAGGAGGGACCAAGTCCCAGCGCGTCGATGTTCGACTTGTCGCTGCCACGAACAAAGCGCTTCGCACGGAAGTTGCCGAGGGAAGGTTTCGCGAAGACCTCATGTATCGCGTTCGAGTGATACCCATATTTCTGCCACCGCTGGTGGATCGCAAAGGTGATGTGGAATCACTCCTGTGGAGGTTCATCGACAACTTCAATGCTCACGGCTTGCGACAGATTGAGAGTATCTCGCAAGAAGCGATAGCAGCAATCAGGGACTACTCGTGGCCCGGAAACATTCGAGAGCTGCAGAACTTGGTCGAGTATGCGTTTGCGCTCGGCACGGGCCCGGTCCTGAAGCTCAAGGAGCTGCCACCGGAGTTTCGTGGTGTCGCGCCGACAGTACGACGTGTCATGGGGGATGAGCGAGAGCGGATTCGCCAAGCGCTGGAGCAGGCCAATGGTCGGAAAGCTGATGCCGCTGCCACGCTTGGCATGAGTCGTTCTACGCTGTGGCGCAAAATGAAAGAGCACTCCTTGTAGAGTGCTCTTCCGGGGATTTGTGTGACGGCTTCGGTTAGACGACGTTGAGAGGAATGTGTAAGAACTGCTTCTCGTTTGGTGCAGGCTTTGGCAGTCGCCCCGCGTCGATGTTGACTTGAATCGACTGATACAAGAGCCTTGGAGCTGCGAGCGTCTTGTCACGCGCTTGGCGCATTGCAACGTAGTCTTTCTTCTCGGTTAGGCTTGTGATTTGAATGTTACGAGCCTTCTCGGCGCCCAGGGTGCTTTCAAACTGAACCTCGCGTCCTGGCGTTGGATAGTCATGCCCCACAAAGACGCGGGTTGAATCGGCAAGTGCGTAGAGCCCCTCGTGAACAGAGTCGTAGAGGTCGCTGGCGCTTCCAGCCGGAAAGTCGCAGCGACCTGTTCCAACATCAGGCATGAAGAGGGCGTCTCCTGTGAAGAGCATGTCGTCGATGAGGTAGCTTGAACACGCTGGTGTGTGACCTGGCGTTGGGATACCAGTCAAGGACAGCGAGCCCGCACGAAGCGTGGCGTTGTCTTCAAAGAGCAAATCAAACTGGCTTCCGTCAGTGGCGACCTCATCGCCCAGATTCAACGCTTCGTGGAAGATGCGCTGCACCTGGGTGATTCGATCGGAGATGCCCACTTTCGCGTCGGGAAACTCGGCCTTGAGCATTTGCGCGCCAGAGAGGTGATCCGCATGTGCATGAGTCTCGAGGATGAGATGCGGCACAAGCTTCTTGCTCTTGAGAAACGCAATCACCCGATCGACAGACTCGGTGAAGACTTTCGACCCAATGGGATCGTAGTCGAGCACAGGGTCTATGACGAAGGCATCGCGAGTGTCCTCGTCCCAACCAACGTAGGTGATAGTGGCGGTTCGCTGATCGTAAAATCCTTCAACTTGCATGACTAGTTTCCTTTCTCTAAGTGGCGCTCCATCTTGGTGTGAGCGGTCATTCCCGCTGCCATCGCTGCCACGAAGATGAAGATATCTGGCTCGAAAGTGGCGAGGGAAGCGATTGCAGGGCCAGGGCAAAGCCCACCGAGTCCCCATCCTGCTCCGAACAGCAACGCACCACCTATGAGGGCAGGGTTTACGTCTCGACGGGTCGGAATTCGGAACTTAACATCGAATAGTGGTCGCCTCTGTGAGGCAGTGAATCGTTTGATTGCAGCGAGGGTGGCAACAGCACCGCCCATCACGAACATCAGTTCTGCTTTCCAATCTCCGAAGAAATCCAAGAAACCGATGATGTTGTCGGGCTGTGTCATTCCAGCAATGGCGAGACCCATGGCAAAGAGTGTTCCTGCAATGAAGCTTGATGTGAGTCGCATGAGGTTCCTTAGCCGGCCACGGCCACAGTGAGAGCGCCGGCTCCAATAAACGTAAGCGTCGCGATAAGAGAACGAGGTGAGAAGCGCGAGATGCCACAGACTCCGTGTCCGCTGGCGCAGCCACAACTAAGGCGCGTGCCAAATCCTACGAGCAGCCCGGCCAGAATTATTCTGATAGCCGACGGAGAGGATGATGCAACGGCGAATTGCCCTGGCGCGATGACGAGCATCAAGGCCCCGCCAAAGACGAGACCAATGAGAAAGACACTTCGCCAGTCGCGTTCGCTTGGGTCTGGCGAGAGGACTCGTCCTGCAATGCCGCTGATGCCCGCAACTCGGCCAATAAGGACGTGCAGGGTGGCGGCCCCAAGGCCGAGAACAATGCCGCCAAGAAGGGCGATTAGGAAGCTCATTGTGAAACCTCTAGTTGCATGTCCATTTATGCAATACAAGCGGCGTACCAGAATGAAAGCGTAGTAATATTAGTAGAGTATCGGGGTTAAACCTACATGCACGCCAATGTGTTGCAACGCTTGTTGAAACGCTGCGACGTCCCGGGCGGTTGGGAGAAGCAATCCTTCAAAGGGATCGCGCGACAGTGGAGAGCAGCCAGCCGTAGCCGCACATCAGCAAGCCTTCACATCGTGAACTACGCGTCCAAGAGGTTCAAGAAGCTCTTGGAGACTTCGAGCTTGTGCATGAGCTCGGTGTAGATTTTGTCCACAGAGATTGAGCTGAGCCCAAGACGCTCAAGGGCGGTGAAGTCGTGCTTTTCAGGAGCGGGCGAACCACTATCTCCAAGTTTGAACACACGAGCCATCTCATCTGCGACCGCCACGATATCCACTAGCGACATCAGAGAGGGGGCGAGTTCATTGCGAACTGAGTTGCGATGGGTTGCGTGATGATGCTCGATGGGAAGTGCAAGCTCGTAGGGAAATTTCCATTTCTTTGCGAGACGACTTCCAATCTTGTCGTGAGACGGTAGCCCTATGTCCTTCTCTGCGTCGGACATGCACTTGCCGTTTTGCCTGGCGTCATCGAGTGCTCCACCAAAGAGTTTTGGAGCCGCCTTTGCGAGAGCAATCTTGCCAACATCGTGAAGTAGTCCCGCTGTGAAGCATGCACCACTTTGTCGAAACCGAATGTGCTCGGCCAAGACTTCGGCGCACGAGCCAACAGCAAGTGAGTGGGTCCAAAGCCCTTTTGCATCAAAGCTTGAACCTTTTGGTGTCTTCAGCGCATCCAAGACCGAGACGCTCAAGACGACTTGATGAAGGGTGTTGAAGCCAATAAAGGAGATGGCCCGCTGTACATCGCTAACGCCACCGGGAATCGCATAATAGGGCGAGTTGACCAGCTTCAGCACTTTTGCCGAGAGGCTTGGATCCTCCGCCATCGTCGCGGCGATCTCAGTGGCGGTGATGCCAGGATCGTTCACCATCTGCCCCACTTTCATGGCAACCAAGGGCAACGTGGGAAGGTTGTCGACTTTCCGCAAGACAGAGTCAGTACTGACCCGGCGCTTTTCTCGAACTTCTGCGTCTCTGTTGCGAGATTCTTTAAACTTAAAGGCCACGATTTTACCTCAGGGAGAGAGGCCCCCCGCATCTAGCTGTACGGCCACTGAGCCGTCAGCTGAACCCAGAACTCTTCCCGACCCTGGAAACTCAGGGGGCGAACTCGAACTCATGCCACCGCTACTGGCATCGGCGGGTGGAACAAGGCCTGCGTCAAGGATTGTGGCGCCGCCATCGACGTCGGGCGTCGGCATCGCGTCGGGGCCAGGCATCGCGTCGGGGCCAGGCATCGCGTCGGCATTGGAAGACATGGCGTCCGCGATTCCTGAGTCGGAGATCGCGCCGTCAACCACAACGATGGGTTCGGCAATACAGACTCCCGATGGACCACAGATGTCTTGCGGTGGACAGTCGCTGTGCCGTGTACACAGGTCGGTCGTGCATGCGCCAGCGTAGGTCGCTAGTAAGCATACGAGGAGGGGGTAGGAATAGTTCTTAGAAAACGTCAAACGCCACTCCCAAAACCGCTTGCACCTGGGTCGCGATGCGGCCCTCGGGAATGTCCGATCCCAAGCCAAAGACGGTGGCTTCGAGATCGGTGCAAAACCCCATGCCTCCTTCAACGCCAATGCAGCGTCCAAGGCCAACCGTGGCCCCATAGGCGGAAAACGGCAGCCCCATTGCGACGCCAGCCACCGACACGCGATTTCGCCCGGCACCAGGATTGAGGCGGAGCCCGAGTAGGCCACCAATGGCCGCGCGATTGCGTCCTTCAAAGACAAGGCCGCCGTACACCGATACCCAAGGGTCGGTATTGGTCGCATAGGTAGCAAGCGCGCTGACACTGAGTGGGGAGAGGCGCCATGTCGATTCGCCAGAACCGCCTCCAAGCGCTAGCCCTTGCCCGATCCGCGCCTCCGCAAGACCCAGGGGGGCTTGTTCTCGAACCTTCTCGGCTCGAACCGACTGCCCAGTGAAGAGCAGCATGAAGAACACTAGCGTAGATAGGTACAAGCAAACGCGCACCAAGCACCATTGTGCAATGCTGGTGCCGCGCCCTCGCGCCTAGGATCTTCAGGACTTGTGCTGGCCTTGATGAGAAAGTGATGTCGAGATTGGCGGCCGGAAGCTGGAACGCTTGACGATCGGCTAGGGCGGGTAGCTGGCGATCCACAGATTGCTCGTCGATCCCTTGACCGTCACCGGAGCGGAGTTTGCGGTTCGAAAGACGACCTCACCACGAGCGAGTTCTAGCTGTGTGTCGGATTGCAGCTCAAGTTGAGCCCCTAGATTTAGCCAAATTTGGGCAGATGGAGAGGACATCACCACCTCGCCTGCAGCGCCCAGTTGCCGTTGCATGTGCCATAGGGAGAAGTCCCGGCAGGGAGTGTGGTAGGTGCGCAGCAGACCTGTGCCTTGAGCGCGGAGAATCTCATAGGGGGTGTGCTCAAATCGCAGGACACGCTGTAGCTCGGCTGGATCGACGTGCTTGGACGTTAGACCTCCGCGTAAGACATTATCTGAGTTGGCCATGATCTCAAGGCCCGTGCCGCGAAGATAAGCGTGCAACTCGCCAGCGTCGAGGTACAGACCTTGCCCCGCTTCGAGCTTGACGAGCTGCAGGACAAGCGCTGCGGTCGCGCCGGGATCGTTTGGATAGCGCGCGAGCAGGCCCTGAGACCAGGACGCCTCTGGCATTGGCAAGTTGCTAAGACCGCGTGCCAGTTCACTGAGAAGCACCTTGGTCGCTTGAGCGTCGAGGGCGAGGAGGGCACCGTAGAATGCTCGAAGACCGCCGCTCGCGAGTAGCTCCAAGAGTGTCGTTGCCGAGGTGAGATTCGCGCGCCGAAACAGCTCTGCGATGGCCTCGGGCGATCGAAATCCTTTCAGCGCCCAGAATTCTTCTAAGGCCACAATAAGCTCTGGCTTGTGGTTCGCATCACGGTAGTTGCGATTTGGCGCGTCACGGCGAATACCTGCCGCTTCTTCTCTGGCAAAGCCCTCTTCTGCTTGCGCTTTGCTTGGATGGCATTGGATGGAGAGCGGAGCCTCTGCGGCGAGAATCTTGAAGAGGAAGGGCAGCGCGCCAGGCCTGCCAAGCGCGGCATTTGGGGCTTGCGCAATGAAGTCGACAAGGCTTGTGCCGTCGCTGAGGTGACTTGGAGCTTTTGGGTGAGCGCCCATCCACAATTCGGCCCAAGGTTCTTGCTGGGGCGAAGCTGCTCCGAGTAGAGAGGGGATGCTGGTCTTAGAGCCCCACGCGTAGTGTTGCACTGAGCAGTGCAGTGGCAGCAGCGTCATGGCGTCCTCCTGTTTACGTTACTACTACTTATTCTGATTCTTCGCCTTGGGTTTTGGAGCCCCCTCTAGCGGCGCTGCTGGTAGGGGCCAAGCAAGGTTCAAGAGTGCGGCGATGGTGGGTGCCACTCGGTTTTGCTCTGAGACGCTCGATTTGTGGACTTTGTGAACACCTGCGCCAATGCCGAGCACCGATACTTCGCGATCCGCGTCCCATGGTGTTCCATGACCCGTACCCAAGGTGCCCTTGACGGATGAGCCGACATGGCCCTCGGCAGGCACAACAAAGTAGGCCTTGGCAGTGGGCGATACTGTATTGGCAACATCACGTTCAAGCCAGTTCTTGCTCTCCCGTAGTGTGCGTGCCACGCTCGCTGGGTAGACTGCTTGCACCGCGGGATCTTCGCGAACGTAGGAGTCAATGAGCGCTCGTAGTTCTGAGAGTTTTCCCGAACTCTCCGCATGTTCGCTAAGATACAGGTATGGTTGAATATATGTCTCAAACCACGGGCCTTTGCCGAGAGTTTTGCTAGCGGCCGATTCGAGCGCTTCGAGCATGACGTCACCATAGAGGCGCCCGCCCGGCTTCCCTTCGGCGATGCTCTGTTCTGCCAGTGGAGTTCCACCGTGATCAGAGGTGAGCAATACTGCAACCTCTGTGGTCGCTTCGAGTTCGCGAACCAAAGCGCCAAGGGCGCGGTCGGTCTTGATTAGCACATCGAGGTACTCCCAAGACGACGAGCCAAATGAATGCCCTGCGTAGTCTGTGGTCGATACTGAGAGCATCAGCAAGTCGGGATGCTTATCTTCCCCAAGCTGATATTGCTTTGTCACGGCGCGTGTCATGTCCAGCAAGTACTCCATGCTGTATGGTGTCGCTACAAACGTTTTTTCCGGCTTTGCTGTGCCCGCGGTGTCATGTGGAAACGTCGTGCCCAATCCATACCAGTTCGATTCGCCAGGCGCGTCATCTGGACCGAGCAGCTTCTTGTACAGTTCGGGGGATTCCGCGGTCCATGGCTGAAGACGCTCGGTTACCGGGTTGTCCGCGTTCCACGATGCGAGCCAAGCGGGAAGAGACTCTGCGTAAAACTCTGAGGTCGTGAAGCCGGGAATCTTTGGGTCGTACCAGGTGACAAAGTTGGGAGTCTGGCCACCGGAGACCACTGCAGCTCGCGCCTTGAGTGATACTGAGACGACTTTCGACTGTGGGGACTGCTTGCGCAGAAGGTCACCGACTGTAGGTTTCAGCAAGCGAAAGGGGCTCGCAAAGCTGCCTTCCACACCAAATACGGCGTGCTTGCCATCGTTGACGATCTGAATACGCCCCGTCTCACTTGTGTAGATGTCATTGCGATCGATGCCGTGATCCGCAGGTAGTTCACCAGTGTAAATTGACGCGTGACCCGGTGCGGTGTTGGTGCCGGCATAGCCGTAGCGAACACGTTCGTGAAACATGCCACGTTCGATCGCACGGCGGATTACCCCGTCCTTGGGAAGGTAGGGGGCGAAACGGAGGACTGCTGAACTTGGGAGTTGGTCCAGAACAATTCCGAGAACAAGTTTGGCAGAGGGCTCTGTGACACGTTCATGCTCGCCACCGCGCACAATGGGTGTCTCGGGCTGAGACTTTGCTCCCCCTGAGGGGCAGGCCGAAAGACTGAGCGCAGCAAAGGTCGCGAAGAGTGCGGACAGTGGAGTCTGGCAATACATCGACGGCATCCTAACACCTGTCGGTGTCGCGAGCGTGACGCTAAGAACGCAACCTGCGCAGCTTTACAAGCCTTCGGCTCACAGTTCGGGGCCACAATGGGCCGCCATAAATGAATGCTGTGTAGGCCTGAACCAAGGTGGCTCCCGCGTCGAGTCGGGCCAGAGCTTCATCACCCGTCTCGATGCCGCCCGCCGCGACTAGGACCAGGCGCTCGCCGACTCGAGCTTTGAGCCGTCGCAAAACAGAGAGGCTGCGATCTCGAAGTGGGGCGCCGCTAAGCCCGCCTGCACCAATGCGTTGGACTTCAGATTCGGCGCTGTGCAAACCTGTGCGAGCGATTGTGGTGTTGGTCGCAATGATGCCATCAAGTTCGAGTTCGAGTGCGAGGTCGGCAACCGCATCAATATCCGCATCCGCCAAGTCGGGGGCGATTTTCACCAACAGCGGAAGGTGCGAATCTGGACGAGCACGGTTGAGAGTTTTTCTCACTTCCACCAGCAGTGGTCGAAGCCTCTCCACGGACTGCAAGTCGCGCAGGCCTGGTGTGTTGGGTGAACTCACATTTACAACCATGTAGTCGCAAACAGGTGCCAAGCATTCTGCACTTAGCACGTAGTCTGCGATTGCATCCTCCGGTTCTACGGCCTTTGTCTTGCCGATGTTCGCCCCAACGATAAGCGAACTATTCTTAGGTCGGGCCCGAAGTCGTTTGGCAGCTTTCTCTGAGCCGGCGTTGTTGAAGCCCATGCGATTGACGAGTGCTCGGTCGCGGGGCAATCGAAACATTCGAGGCTTTGGGTTGCCATCCTGGGCCTGTCCTGTGACAGTGCCGATTTCGACAAAGCCAAAGCCCAGGGCCCCAAGTTCTTCGAAGCCCACAGCGTTCTTGTCGAATCCCGCTGCTAGGCCAAGTGGCGAGGGAAACCGGAGGCCCAAAGCCTCCACTGCTAGCTCTGAGTCACGGGGAGCGAGAAACCTTCGCGCCAGGCATTTGACTCCAGGCACGGCCATGACAAGTCGCAACATGAAGAACGCCCCACGGTGTGCGGTCTCTGCGGGGATCCGCGACAAGATGAGCCAGTAAAAGAAGCGGTACACAGGCTGGCGAACCTTGTCGCAACGGGAGCTTTGGACGCAAGCAGCAGCTCTGCTTTCTATGCTGCGTCGGGGCCGAGAACAGGGGACGCGAGAGTCATGCCAAGGAATAAAGCAAGTCTGGGGCCACGACCAAATGATGGGTAACTGCCTAGAATTAAAGACAGGAGGTGCGCTGCTGGTGTCTCACAAACCCAGGTTAGCTGGGGAGGGCAAGCTCCTCGATGGCATCGAGCAGTGCATCTCGACTCACCGGCTTATCCAAGAGTCTAGGCTTTGTATTGTCCAAAAAACTCGACATGCGGTCCGTGAAAACCCCGCCACTAAGATAGACGAGCTTGTCAACCAGCTGTGGATACTTCTCCTGAAGCTTCTCGTAGACGTGGAGGCCATCGACTTCGGGCATCATCAAATCGCAGATGATCACATCAAAGTCTTGCTTTGCGAGCGCCTCAACACCGAGCGCTCCGCCGGTGGCAGCGACGACATCGTGATGTGAGTGCAGCATGCGCGCAAGCGACTTGAGAAGGAGCGGCTCGTCATCGATAAGAAGAACTCGTAGTCGCTTGCTGCCCTCTGCAGCTTCAGCTGGGCGAGCTTCGGTCGGTGCGGCGACTGGGGCTCTAAGTGTGCTCTTTACAGGTAGGGTGAGCGTGAATGTGGTGCCCTCTCCAACCGTGCTCTCAAATTCCAGCTTGCCTTCATGAAGGGCGGCGATTTCTCGGCAAATCGGCAGCCCAAGCCCAGTTCCAAGGCTATGTTCCTTGGTGGTGTAATACGCTTCGAAGATCTTTTCTCGATCACGCTCAGGAATGCCGCAGCCGGTGTCATGCACTTGGATAACAACATTCTCACCATCGAGTTCACACGAGACGCGAATGAGGTTCTCGTTGCTCTTGCCCTCTTGAATCGCATGGGTCGCGTTTATCAGAAGATTTACGAGAATCTGACTGAGCTTAGAACGCGAACCCACAATCATAGGCACGTCACCGACATGCTTTTCGAATCGAGCGCGATATCGAATCTCGTTGAGTGTCATCGCGCTGGTATTCGAGATGAGTTCGCTGATGTCGATGTACTCGTATGCAGCATCATCGCTACGTGCGTAGCTCTTTAGCTCTCGTGAGATCGAAGCAATCAGGTCGACGCCACGACGGCAGTCCTGTGCCATGTCCGCAATGAGTTCCAAGTCGCCTGGCTTTGCAGTGCCGCCCGATAGCCGCCCGACGATCTCCTCAATCTGGCGTAGGTTGCTCAGAACATAGGTTGCAGGGTTGTTGATCTCGTGAGCGACGCCAGCTGTTAGCTGCCCAAGCGCGGCGAGCTTGTCGGAATGCTCAAGCCGAAGTCGGAGGTTGTTGGCTCGGTGGCGGGAGATCGCATAGCCAAGAGCGCGACGAAGATTCACGGTCGAGAGTTCGTCGCGGTCCAGGTATTCCTGTGCACCTTCTTCTAGGCAACGCAGCGAAAGTGACTCTTGGCCAACTTTGGTGAGGATGATGACCGGCGCCTTGCCAGTCCCCACCAACGCCTTCACGGCGTCGACGGCTCCATTCTCTTCGAGGTCCAAGTCAAAGAGGACAGCGTCACTGCCATCTCTTTGTAGGGTTGCCATGGTGTCCGCAAAGGTTGCGGTGTGATTGCACACAAAGCGTCGGGTTGGCCCTGGATCGACAAGGGCATCGATAGAGGCATTGAGCGAGGGATCCCCTGTCGCTATGAGGATTCGTCTCGTTGGTTGGTTGTCCTTCGATGTCTTGCCCGATTGCGGCATTGCCCCTACGCTCCGTTCAGCTCTCGTCGCTGTGTCGATCCCCGCAGACATACTAGTATAGAGGGTCGGGCTCCGCGGAGGCAAAGAAGTGCCCAAAATGCTTGAGCCCATTGTGGAATCAGAGAATTTCGCAGCGCCGCGGAAGTGAACCTGTCACAAAGTTCGACCCCTTTCTGGCAAACTTCACCCGCCAGATGCGATTGCTCTTTGGCCCGTGTAGGCTTGGTTCTCAGCCTATGATTACTCAAGCCGTATTACTCGCAGCTGGCACAGGCACCCGTCTGATGCCCCTCACCGCCGATCGTCCCAAGTGTATGGTCGAAGTTGCGGGTCGAGCGATCGTTGACACTCTCCTAGACGCGCTTACAGAGTTGGGTGTTGAGGAGATTGTGGTTGTGACTGGCTATCGGGCAGAGGCGCTTGAGGCCTATCTACGAGATCGCGGTGGCTTTCGCTGGCAGTTCATTCACAACGAGCGCTATGCCACCACCAACAACATTCTCTCCCTCCAAGTAGCGAATGAAGCAATACAGGCCCCCTTCCTACTGGTTGAGAGTGACATTTATCTAAGTCCAGAGGTGCTCAGTCCACTTGCAAAGGAAGATCAAATCCTCGTGGCGCCGTACACATCGGAGATGGACGGCACGGGAATCACAATCGGGGCCGATGGTCGTGCTGAGGAAATGGTTATTCGCGCCCACTTGGCACGCCCCAAGACCCTGAGCGAGATGCACAAGACCGTGAACTTCTATAGCTTTTCTAAAGAGACGTGGGGCGTCTATAAAGAGGCTCTCGACCGCTGGGTTGCTGAGGGACGGCTCGATCAATACTACGAGGCTGTCTTGGCTGAGCTCATCAACAATGGCAGCATTCGGATGCAGGCAGCGGACATCGGCCCCAATGGTTGGGCCGAAGTTGACGATGTTCAGGATTTGCAACGATTAGAGAGCAAGCTGGCCGCGCAATGAGCTAGGTTTGCCGCTGGCTCATGGAAACCCGTCGTCGCAGTCTTGTGAAGTCGCTCAGCTGGCGCTTTCTAGCAACCATCATCACCGCAAGTGTCGCGTATGGAATCACCGGTGAGGCAAGCTTCGCTGTGGAAATTGGTCTGCTAGATACGTCGATCAAATTCTTCGTGTACTACCTGCATGAGCGCGCTTGGGTCCGCATTCACTACGGCGAAGCGAAAAAGCCCGACTACCAGATCTAGCGAGGTCTAAGGCGTTCCCTCAGCCAGCCGAGCAACGCCACATATCGCATTGCGGAAGCGCACCAACCTGGTCGAGCCTAGAGTGTGTCGGCGAATCTTGATGGAATATGCTGTCGTGCTATTCGAGGAAGGAGGAGCGGATCTGGGCAACCCCTTGATCTTGCGCGCCACCAGAGGGTATTCACGGCCCGTGAGTGGGATAATTCCAAGACGTGCTCTTGTTGGTGTGATGGTGGTGTTGCTGTTTGTTGGCGGCTGGATGGGAGTTGCGCGCGCTCAAGAAAGCGATGCAGCGGCAGACGCCCCTGCTGAAACGAACACTGAGACTGCCCCAACGACACCGGTTGCTGCCGAGCTCAAAGCGGAGAACGCCGCAGTTTTGGCAGCGAGGCGTACGCCCTCGCCAGAAACGGAAGCAGCTCCGGCAGAAGAACCTGCAATGAAGGCAAAGAAGAACGCTGGCTTTGAAGCCAAGGTCAACAAGTTCTTCGGCACGTACTTTGTGACACCGATTGCCAAGGTCTTCTTCTATGACGTGGTCTTTTGGGACAACGACTCGGCCACAAACATCAGCGTTCCGATGTTGGTCCTCTGGTTGGTGATCGGAGCCTGCTTCTTCACATTGCGAATGGGCCTTATTAATGTGCGTGGTCTCGCACACGCTGTGCAAATCGTTCGTGGCAAGTACGACGACCCCGATGACGTTGGCGAAGTCACGCACTTCCAAGCCCTGACCGCTGCGCTCTCGGCAACCGTGGGGCTTGGCAACATTGGCGGCGTTGCGATTGCCATCGGAATCGGTGGGCCCGGCGCAACCTTCTGGATGATTGTCGCAGGCTTCTTGGGCATGGCCTCAAAGTTTGCGGAGTGCACCCTGGGGCAGAAGTACCGAACGATTGAGCCCGATGGAAGTGTCTTGGGAGGGCCAATGCAGTACCTTAGCAAGGGCCTTGCCGAAATCAATCTTCCTACTCTAGGTAAAGTTCTGGCCTTATTCTTTGTGATTCTGTGCATCTTTGGATCCTTTGCGGGAGGCAACGCCTACCAGGTGAACCAATCTCTCGGAGCCATTCAGCAAAAGATCACCTTCCTCGCTGACAATCACTGGGTCTACGGCGCCATCATGACGGTGGGCGTCGGCATTGTGATCGTTGGTGGCATTCGGCGTATCGCAACCATCGCCGAGGCAATTGTGCCGCTCATGTGTGGCATCTACGTGGCGGCTTGCCTCTATATCTTACTATCCAATGCCGGCGCAGTTCCCGAGGCCATGGGTGCCATCGTTGAGGGCGCGTTCTCTCACAAGGCTGGATTGGGCGGCATCATTGGCGTTGTCATGGTGCAGGGGTTTAAGCGCGCAGCATTCTCCAACGAAGCTGGCGTTGGGTCAGCGGCCATTGCACACTCAGCAGCCAAGAGCGCCTACCCTGTGCAGGAAGGGCTTGTGGCCCTTCTCGAGCCATTCGTCGACACCATTGTTGTTTGCACAATGACGGCCCTCGTGATTGTCATTACCGGCGCGTGGAATAACCCGGAGTTTGCCGACTTGGTCGCTAGCAACAACGGCGCTGGGCTCACATCGCAGGCGATGGGATCGGAGATTTCATGGTTCCCATGGATCCTAGCCGTAGCCGTGGCGCTATTCGCCTTCTCCACGATGATTTCCTGGTCGTACTACGGAGAGCGCTGTTGGACGTGGCTCTTTGGAAGTGGGACTGGCATGTACTACCGCGGCGTGTTTCTCGTCTTCACCTTCATGGGAGCACTTATGACTGGCACGACCGTCTTGGATTTTGGCGACTTGATGATTCTCGGCATGGCACTTCCAAACGTCTTGGGTGTCATCTTGCTTTCAGGAAAAGTCAAAGCCGACCTCGACGATTACCTTGGCAAGGTGAAGAGCGGCGAAATCAAACCAACGTCGTAGCGGGTCGTCGGTGGCTGCAGAACTCGAAGAGCGGATTCGCCTGGCCTATGAGGCGCGGGCGAGCATGCACGCCGATCCAGGGCTTGAGGCCTATCGACTCTTTCACGGATATGGCGAAGGCGGTCCAGGGCTTCTGATCGATCGTTACGGTGATGTCGTCCTCATTGAGAACCGCGGCGCCGAGGCCAGGGATGTAGCGATTGCGTCGCGAGTTCTACAGCGGCTAGATGAGTTTTCATGCATCGTGCTCAAGGAGCGTGGTCAGGATCCGCGGGCTCTCCTAGGAACTCTTCCTAGTGAACGAACCGTGGTTCGGGAAAACGGCCTGTCATACTGGGTGGAAACCTGGGCACCTCGAAATCCCGGGCTCTATCTCGATGCCAGGCCAGCCCGCGATTGGCTACAGAGCAACAGCCACGGTCGGCGGGTGCTCAACCTCTACTCGTATGCGGGAAGTCTAGGTGTTGCCTCTATAGCCGGTGGTGCCCGCAGCGTGATTCACGTCGACACACAGAAGCGTGCACTGGCCCGCTGCCAAGAGAATCACAGGCTCAATGATCAGCGTACGGATGCCCGCGACCTCGAGCGCGTTGATGCCGTGAAAATGCTTCGCAAGGCGGCAACTTCAGGGCGCAGGTTCAGTGGCATCATTGTCGACCCACCACCGCCGGGTGTGGGGGCTGGTGATGTAGCAACTCCAATTTCGCTCGCGCCCTATCTTGCGAACGTTGCTGAGCCTGGCGCGTGGATTCTGTGTTTCTTTCACCACGATCCGCGGAGCTGGGACGAGCTCGAAGCAGTCATGGGAAACTCCTTAGACCGCCCCTATGAGCCAATTTGGCGCGGTCGCAGTGGTCCCGACTTCCCAGAGTCTACTGCCGAGCGCGACCTTCGCCTCAGCGCGCTGCTGTTGCCCTAAATTGAATGGCCACACACAAGATGCTACGAAGGCTTGGTGACGATAAGTAACTGGTCGAAGGCGTCGTGGCAGTCCAAGGTCGCCTCTCAGCAGGCAACCTACCCCGACCAAGGGGCGCTTGAGGACGCCTTGATGCGTCTGTCAAAACTTCCTCCGCTCGTGACGAGTTGGGAAATCGAGGAGCTAAAGAGCAAGCTTGAGCAGGCCTCCCGAGGCGAGTGCTTTGTCTTACAGGGTGGCGACTGCGCTGAGAGTTTTGATGATTGTGAGTCGAGCATCATCGCGAACAAGCTCAAGATCCTCTTGCAAATGAGCTTGGTCCTAGTTCACGGAACCAAGAAACAGGTCGTGAGGGTAGGGCGCATCGCAGGTCAGTACGCAAAGCCACGCTCCGCCGACATGGAGACTCGTGATGGAGTTAGCCTGCCTTCGTACCGCGGCGATCTGGTCAACCATCCGGGCTTCACGCCCGAGGAGCGCACGCCCAATCCCGAACTCTTGCTGCGCGGCTATGAGCGCGCGGCTCTTACGCTCAACTTTATTCGCTCGCTTGCCGACGGCGGGTTTGCGGATTTGCATCATCCTGAAAATTGGGGGCTCGACTTTGTGAAACACTCTGCCCTCGCCGAAGAGTATGGGCGCATTGTTGAGTCGATTCGGGACTCGCTCGAGTTTATGGAAGCTGTTGCCGGTGCGCGCACGAGCACCAATCGCGTGGACTTCTACACCAGCCACGAAGGGCTGCATCTGCACTATGAGGAAGCGCAAACCAGAGAAGTTCCGAACCGTGACGGTTGGTACAACCTCTCGACGCACCTGCCCTGGATCGGCAAGCGAACAGCCGAAATCGAGGGTGCGCACGTGGAGTTCTTTCGAGGCATTCGCAATCCACTCGGCATCAAGATTGGACCAGATGTTACTTCCGATTGGCTAAGAGAACTTCTTAATCGCGTCGATCCTGAGCAGGAGCCAGGCCGTATTATGCTTATTCACCGCATGGGAGCTGACAATCTCGGGGACAAGCTTCCAGCGCTTATCGATGCGGTTCGCAACACGGGTCGCCGCGTGCTGTGGGAGTGCGATCCGATGCATGGCAATACGGAGACAACGACAAATGGCATCAAGACCCGTCGGTTCGACAACATCCTGCGCGAGCTTGAGCAAGCCTTCGAGATTCATGCAGCGAGCGATTCTGTTCTTGGTGGAGTTCACTTTGAACTCACTGGTGAAGACGTGACGGAATGCATGGGCGGAGCGCGTGATCTTTCCGAACTCGACCTAGAGCGCGCCTACCATTCGCGAGTCGACCCTCGTCTCAACTACGAGCAAGCGCTCGAGATGGCAATGAGCATCGCGCGGCACATGGCGAAGATGAGAAGCTAGATGCGAATTGACTTGCACTGTCACTCCACTCATTCAGATGGAACTCTTCCCGCTGCCGAAGTCGCTGAGCGCGCCAAACGTCGCGGTGTGCAGGTCTTTTGCTTGAGCGATCATGATTCGTGCGCGGGCTACGAGGCCACTCGCGAGGTCTTCCCCGATGCAATTCGCGGTGTCGAACTTAGCTGCACCGAGGAGGGCAAGACAGTGCACATCTTGCTCTACGGCCTGCCCAATTCCGACTGGACGGTCATCGACGCTGCGCTCACAAGACAGCGCGCGGTCAGGCGTGAACGCGTTCACATCATTGCAGAGCGATTGGCGGCCCACGGAGCGGTGTTCGACGCGGAGGCAGTTCTTGCGCGCCACAAGGGCACGGTTGGAAGGCCACATGTCGCTGCGGAACTCGTGCGCACAGGAGTTGTCTCCTCGCGAGACGAAGCCTTCTCACGTTTTCTCAAAGATGGCGGGCCAGGCGATGTCAAAGTGAGTCGGCTCTCGGTTGCCGATGGCTTGGACTTGGCCACTGCTGCTGGCGCCCGCGCGAGCTTGGCTCATCCACATCTGCAGGGAAATCGAGTTGAGGCCCTCATCGAGCGTCACCGACCAGCGGGGCTCTCTGGGCTCGAAGTGCATTATGCGATCTATCCTACAAAAAAGCGTAAGACTTGGGCGGCCTTAGCAAAGCGACACAAGATGGTTGGCACCGCGGGGTCAGATTTCCACGGCGAAGGCGTGACCTCTGTGTCCCAGCTTGGTGTGGACGTGCCGGAGGACGATGCGGCCAGGCTGCTCGATTGGTTAGAGATCAGTTCCTAGGTGCGCGCTCCAAGTGCTTGGTCTGCAATCGCCAACTAGCGATCTCAGCGTCCATCAGCAGGATCGAAACCTACCTAGCGCATCATCTGGGTAGGGAATTACCCAATTGTGACAGAGACATGGTCGATTTTTCTCGCCTGTTTGGGCCCACATGTGGCCAAACTCCCCGCCATGTTTGCAGTAGATGCCGGGAAGCATAGTTTCACAATTCCTGTGATGGGAATTGCCTTTACCGTGGACTCCCCACTGAAGCTTGCTCGTTACGGAATTTCATCAACCGTATCGCTCGTTGACGACGCCTTCCTCGAGCAGATGCGCAAGCACCACAGCGCAGAGTGTGGTGATGACTATGTACCGATCAAGAAAAATGCTCCCAACGGTCGAGCACTTCGGATCACTGCGTATCTAGACTTCCTCGACAGACAGGTCGCCAAACAAATGCGTGTGATGCGCGCACTCCCTTTCGAAGAAGGCTCAGACATTTGCCGATACTTCGAATTGCTGCCGCCAAGCCCACTCCGAACCGAATACGAGGCAATGCAAGCTTGCACGGATGCCACAGAGAAGGAGCGCATGCAAGAGTCGCTTCGCGGGCAAATCAAGGCGGGTGCGATCAACGCAAATATCATGACCAAGCTCGACCGGGACAGAGACCGCAAGGGAGTTCCGTTGCCACTTGGTGACTCGGATGCACTTGCAGCTGCCCGTGGCTTTGCGAAGAGCACCGTCGACGGTTCACTCATTCTCTCTGCGGGAATGAACCCCAGGCTCTTTGCGTACATTGCGACCTTAGAAGAATTCCGACCCGACGCTAGCGGCTACATTAAGAAGCGCTTGGTTCTCAAGGTAAGCGATTTTCGGTCTGCCGATGTACAGAGTAAGGTGCTCGCAAAGAAGGGCGTGTGGGTCTCTGAATATCGTATCGAATCAGGCCTAAATTGCGGTGGCCATGCGTTCGCAACCGCTGGTCTGCTCATGGGGCCAATTCTCCAAGAGTTCAAAGACAATCGCGTCGCACTCGCCGAGAAGATCATGGTCATCTACAACAAGGCTCGTGTCAAAGCCGAGCTGCCGACCTTCGATGCTCCTCTAACCACCCATCTCACGTTTCAGGGCGGGCTGGGAACCGCAGCAGAGCAGAGTTTCTTGCACGACTACTTCAACGTCGACAGCACGGCTTGGGGGTCACCATTTCTGCTGGTTCCCGAGGCTTCGAATCTCGATCAAAAGACGCGTGCCGACCTCGCTGCGTGCAAGGACGAAGACATTCAGCTGAGCCCAAACTCGCCTCTCGGAGTCCCCTTCTGGAACTTCGTGAATTCTGGCAGCGAAGAGGCGCGTCGCGAGCGAATCGCTGCCGGCAAGCCGGGAAGCCCATGTCCAAAAGGCCATGTTGCTCTTAAGTGGGACTTCCAAGAAATTCCCCTGTGTCGTGCCTCGCGCACCTATCAGAGTCGGGAGCTCAAGCTTCTTGAAGAGTCCGAAGAATCCCTAGAACTCAAAGAGAAGAAGCGACTCACGATCATGAACCCCTCGTGCATCTGCCACGACCTAAGTGGCTGTGCGACCCTTGAAGCTGGCATCGATCTAAAGGCGCGGCCGGCGATTTGCCCTGGTCCAAACGTCGTCAACTTCAAGAAGGTGATTAGCCTCGACGAGATGATCGGTCACATTTACGGACGCTGTGTTGCGATGCACAGGCCCGAGCGCCCCCATGTTTTCTTGCGCGAACTTGAACTCTACATTGAAGAGCTAGGCAAGCAGATCGCCGAAGAGGCTCCTCGGTTAGCAAAGTACGAAAACAACCTGCGTGCCGGAATTGCCTACTATCGCGATTTGGCAACTGCCGAGTTTGGCGATGAAGCCGAGGCGTTCATCGCAAAACTCGACATTTTGGAAGCAACGGTTCCCAGTGTGGAGTCCGCTGCAAAGCCGGCAGCTGCTGCTGTACCGGCACTTTAAGAAAACCTAGGTGATCCATTTTGGGCTCCAGCTTCGGTTGGAGCCTTTGTCGTTTCGGCGTCTCTTTACGCTTTGGCTATTGTGTTGCCGAGCTTCTTCACAAGAGCAAACTCGTCTTTTGTTGTGGGTTGAATGCTCAGTCGCATGCCCTTACGGATAACCAGCATGTCAGATAACGCTGGGATTTCCTTCATTTCATTGAGGGATACCATGCGCTTGAACGTTGAGACGTAGCCCACATCCACCATCATCCACCGCGGATTCTCCGGGTCGCTCTTCGGGTCGAAGTAGTTGCTCTTCTTGTCGAATGCGTAAAAGTCTGGGTAGGCAGATCTACTAACTTTCCCTATGCCAACCACACCTGGCGGCTTGGCGTTGGAGTGGTAGAAGAGCACGCCATCACCTACCTTCATGTCGTCACGCATGTAGTTGCGTGCTTGATAATTGCGTACTCCTTCCCAAGGAGTCGTACCGTCTCGTTTTAGATCATCAATCGAGTACGTGTTTGGTTCGGATTTCATCAGCCAATATCGCTTTGCCATGGTCGGGGTAATCTGCCATGCTGAATGCGTTTTGGGGGGAATTGGGTGAGGCTACCGGAGCCGGGCAAAGTCCATATTGGATTCTCGACACAGAAGGGACTGATCTCGTGGTTTATCCGAACCGCGACGCGCTCTCCCGCATCACACTCATTCCTGCTTTTCTTCAGCGAGCAGTTCGATCAGCACATGGTTCTTGAAGTGCAAGGACGAGGTTTTGTGCAAGTGCCATTTGAAGCGTGGAAGAGAACCAACAAGCTCTTGGCGCTCTACGAGATTGAACGCGAGGACAAGGTCACCGCAGGCGCGATGCAAATGCTAGGGCATCGCCTCGGTGCTCTCTACGACAACTGGAGCCTGATCGGATTCTTGCTCATCTATGTTGTGCGTATCTGGGATCGCAACGATCTTGACGACAAGAAGAAGCTTGTGTGCTCGGAGATGGTCGCGCTCTTCCTGCGCTGGTGCAGAATCCCACTTCAGACGCATATCGATCGGGTTGTGCCGCGAGATCTTTGGCGGCTTGCCGAAACCCATTGCGATAGTTTCAGCCTCGCCTACTCATCACAGCGTGGTGCGCGATGCTTAAAGCGCGTCAAGAAGATGGGCAGGACATTGGTGACTCCAAAGCAGCACAAAACTGCAACCGGCCCAATCACTCAGGTTGAATAGCGGCCTCACTCGATCCTAAGTGTCAACTAGGGAGTGATACGTTGGCTGAAGAAGCCTGGGATCTGTGGGAGACATCGCAAACTGGGGCGGCTACGGGCGTTCAATCCTCATCCCGGAAAAGACAAGGCTTCTAGGCAGGTGGTGCTCTTGACACCTCCTTGGCTGCGCAATGAAAATTCCATCGCATCCAAGCTCTAGTTATAGAGATGCGCCTACTTCCTTGAAGGACACGAAATGAACAAACTTGTTTTCGCTGCCACGATGGCTCTGCCATCCGTTGCTCTCGCTCACCCTGGCCACTCTCATGCCGGCATGAGCCCCAACCACCACATCGTCGAGGGTCTTGTCGTCCTTGCTATCGCTGCAGGAACCTTCTTTGCTGCTCGCCTCTGGAAGCAGAAGCGCTCTCGCTAACCCCTTTGCTACCACAGGAATAGAACATGCTGAAAAACCTCATCAATCGCGCACACGAAACGCTCGCCGTTCAAGACGCTGAAGCACACTGCGACGGCCCATGCGGCATCTACGATCCAGCTTCGGCCCGGATTGCGGCCGAGGCAGTTCGCTCCATGACCAAGAAGATTATGGCAATGGAGCCAGCCGATCACAGTGATTCGGCTGCGGTTGCTCGATACCACAACACCATGGCTCGCTACGTTGCCATCAAAGAAGAAGAAGCCGAGACCGCCAAGCGGCAGCTTCTGATTCTGTGGACCGACTACTTCAAGCCGCCACATCTTGAGAAATACCCCGACCTGCACACAATCATCTGGGAAGCCACCAAGCTGTGCTCCGCATGCAAAGTGGAAGTGAGCCCGACCCACGCCGACGAGCTCATCGCAACCGTCGAGAAGATTCATGGAATCTTCTGGGCCACCAAAGGGCGAGAAGTCGATTGGGTTCTCGCTGGAGGCTGATGCGTTCTGAATCCTGCGGCCATACCGCTTGGCGGCAGGATTCAACTCGTCGTCGATGCTGCGATGATCGCGCATCGTTGGCACTTACTCCTGTCTACCAGATCAGAGTTTTTCTGTTCTTGGGAAACTGCTTTGGGCCAAGCGGGCACTCGTATGAACTGGCGACGGGCCTCTAGCCAAGTTCAGAAGGGTGTCAAGCTGGCACAGATCGCGGCTACTTGGAGGCATGGGCACCACCAACTATTTCGCGTACGTGGACGAAGCATGCTTCCCACACTGCAGCCAGGCGACTATGTCATTGCCGACACTCGAGCCCTTGAGCATGTCGAGTCTGATGCACTTGTCGTCGCAAGAGAGCCGACTGCCAAGACCATCGTCGTCAAACGCGTTCGCTCCAGAGGGGACTCAACGGTCTACCTCGGCAGCGATAACCCCAATGAAGGGCGCGATAGTCGACACTTTGGCTCGATTCCGATCGACGCTCTGCTCGGTGAAGTTGTTTTGCATCTAGGCGTCGGGCGCCTGATGTCTGGACGTTAGCCCTCTACCGGGCCGCACAAGCAGAGCTTGACAAGGCTCGGAGTCAGACCTTCGCGACATACTCAGGAGACTCAGAGAAGCTCTCATTCGCTTGCGGGAAGTAGACTTCGAGAATCTCCTCACGCTCGACATCCACAAGCAAGACAACGGGGCTGTCAAAGGCAATCGAGTACTCAAGCATCTGGCGACGTGTTGATGCGTTTGCGAGAGTTGGCGCAAGCTCGCCCGTTTTGACCTCGGCAACATAGTCTTGCCCGTCACGGTGCACGAGCAAATCTGCGCGAAGCAAGAACTCTACTGGTTCGCCATCGCATTCAATCTCCCAAGTGAGACCCAACTGCCGGTCCAGGATTTCGTAGCCAGCTTCCTCAAGCAGCAGCTCGGCTGCTTCCTCTCCGCGCACAGCCCTCGCGCCACGGCGCTTTGCGAGCACACTGCGGCGCCATGCTGTCCACTTGCCGATGAGTGAGAGTACGAGTGAGAGTACGAGCAGCAATGCCGCGAAAAACACCGCGACGAGCAAGCGCCAGTCTATCTCAACCACGCCTCACTATGCCTGAGGACTATGACGTTTGTGTTGGGGCTACCGAGCGACGCCAAGCTCAACGAGCGTCTGATAGTGTCCAACGAGCAGTTCGCGATGCGGGATACGCTCGGTCATGTCTGCGGGCATTGTTGACTCTGGGACTGCACCGGTTGCCAGTTCCCATTGCCAGTGATTGCCCTCGGCGACTGGCGACATGATTTCAAGATCTGTGATGGGGCCACCTAGAATCTGGTTGTCTAGCAGCACTTGCATATCGTTGTACGGCCTTCTCTCGCCAGCTCGCTCCAAGAGCGCGTGAAACAGTCGATTGGACGCGGGAAGGTTGGCTGTAGGATTCGAAATTGCGCTGCGGAACGAATAGTAGAGTGCGTGGCGTGGCAGCTCCGTTGCTCGCTCGCTCGCTCCAAAACACTCCTGCTTCTTCAGTAGAGAGTGAGGCGATACCTGGCAAGTGTCTCTCAAAGAAGCTTCGCAGGTCAGGAGCATTCGAAACGCCATCTTCCGCCTCAATGAAGGCTTGCAGAGAGTCAATCGGCACGCCCATACCGAGGGCGATTAGCTCCAGGACCCATTCATCGG
The DNA here is from genome assembly GCA_024762925.1 of Kofleriaceae bacterium. Taxonomy (GTDB): domain Bacteria; phylum Myxococcota_A; class Polyangia; order Haliangiales; family Haliangiaceae; genus NORP324. The sequence continues at coordinate 65,068 of JANTGM010000009.1, forward strand.
GCCTTGGTGATTCCTGAGCGGCGATCTCACACAGTGGTGCAGCAAACTCGGGCAAGGCCTCGCAGAAATCCGCAACGCCTCCCACAAGAGGATCGAGAATTGAGCGGCCCAGGTCGGCAACTTCTGACCCATGCGCAGCTGAGTTCATTGTCATCACCGAGCGTACGCGGCTCGCAATGGAGGGCTTGTTGACTAGCGTTGTTAGGGAGTTCATCGCTCCTTGTGAGTATCCCAAGGTGTGTAGAGGAATCTCTCCGAATTCTTCTGTGATTGCGGCGGCAGCCAACTCCCCCTGATCGGCATTGACGCTTGGAGCAACAAAGCTTCCGGTCTCGACGCGAAGTGGGTGAAAGCAGGGGAGGGCCTCTTCAATGGCCAGCGCTTGTTCGGTGAATTCATCTCGGTCTGTCAGACGAACCACGCCAGGAAAGATCAGTAGCCCCTGGGGAGACTCACAGAGGCCGTCTGTCTGTGGAGGCACGTCGAGAAGCGCAAATGGGAAGCTGCCTTCTGGGTAGGCCGGAAAATGCTCCGAGACAACGGCTTGGGCCTCTTGCTCATAGTCGCCTGCAACGGTCCGAGTTCCGCGCTCGGTGAGAACGTTGTGCACTAGAAGCCCAAGGGCGCGTTCCCGAAGCAGATAGCGGAACGCAGGGTCGGTGCGAGTCTCGCTTGCATTGGTCTCCATGGTTGCGCGAGCGACTGAGAGAACTTCTGAGTACGCCGTCTTGGCAGCGTCCCGGTCTCCACCAATGATTGCATCCAAGGCGAGGTCTTCGGCTGTGCGCAAGGATTGGCAGAGCGGATCTTGGCGAGAACCAGGACAGACGTCGTTGAGGTTGGAGAGAAGAGCAACGTCTTGCAACGGCTCTTGGTCACACTGCCCGAGCCAGTGCAATGCTGGGTGGCACCAGGCATCGGCCTTTTCATCCTCAAGTCCATCACATCCACCTGCCACAATCGCTTCTGCTTGTTCTTCGTAGACGCCAACGCAGCCTTCGGCGGGATATGCAGCGATGTGTCCTGTGCACTCATCCACCAGAGCAATGGCTTCCTCACATGCGTCGGGTTGTGTTTCTGAGGCGCAGGCGCCAGCGGAAGCGAGCAACACAAGGGAAAGCAGGGCTCGCGAGGTAGGTTTCATCATGGCGTGCGCCTCTCTGATGCAAAGGCCAGTCGGATCTGAGGTGGTCAGAGTATCAACACCAATCTTACGGTTTTCTCAGGGGGGGCGCGATTCGAGGACCGTCCTGGATTGACCAAACATCATCTTGGATGAGGCCACATGGGGTTTGAGTCCCTGGCCCTCGCTGAGGGCGCAGCGTCTCACTGGGACCGAACTGGTCGGTCACCCCATCGATCGAGTTCGTAGAACGGCGCTACATCGCACGCACAATCACATTCGTTGTAGGCCAAGAACACTGCGCCAAAGCCCGAGCACAAGTGACTAAATCTATGGGGGAAGTTGGAGCCTAGCGCCGTCGCGTCAATCCCGCTGTCTCCAGGTTGCCACGCTTCATGGCGCGTTTTGCGGGCTCATTCGTATAGTACCTCGTGCCCCGCATAGCCCTCTTGCTTCTCCTCCTCGCCTGCAAAAGTCCCACACGTCAATCCACAACGCCCCCACCAGAAACGCTCAAGATAACAACGCCCCAGCCGGAGTGCGATGCGTTCAAAGAAGCAATGCTCCACAAGGCCTTTGCGGTGCACGTTGGCAAGGAGCTGCCGATTCGCTTCGCTGTTGATGCGAGTAGCGGCATCCATCTCATCTATGACAAGACTGCGCTCTCCCTCGAAACGGCCAAGCTCCTGGCCACCTGGCGGGGACCAGCCTGGGCAACTCGTCTTACTCTCGATCTCAGTCAAGTTCAGTCCATTGACGCAGCTACGGCCCAAGCTCTTGCGGCATGGGGCGATAGCAGTACAGAATTTTCCCTAGTACTAAATCTTGATGGCGTTGAGACTCTTTCGATTTCTGCAGCCAAAGAGCTGTCGCATTGGAACGGTTGGCTTCGAAGTGACTCTGAGGAAGATGAAATCGATTGGGACTACTACACTCCGAGTTCGTCCCTGTACCTATCACTAGATGGGCTGGCCTCCCTAGAACCGGAAGCGATGCGCCATCTTCTCTTCACTTGGCCTGATGTAACGCTTGGATCTGCCATGCACCTATCGCTCGGCGGTCTGCGCACCTTGCCCAACGATGGTCGCACCGAAGCGCAGCCCGCCAGCTTTGATCTGCACCTCGAAATTGACGGCATCACGACGTTGAGCCCCGCAGAGGCAACGTTGGTGAGTACCTGGCCTCTCTCGAGCCTGTCGCTGAACGGCCTTAGACGCCTACCAGAAAAGAGCGCCGCTCTGATTGGGACGTGGAGGGTGGAGCGCTTGGCTTTGGGGATACAGGTTTTGGAACCCAAGACGGCTGTTTCATTGTCGTCGTTTCGAGGCACCCAGCTGCAGCTCAACCAGCTAGAGGTTCTGACTGCGAAACGTGCACGGGCGTTGTTGGCGTGGAAAGGCTCGGAGTTGACACTCAATGGCATCGAGCAGATCGATGCTGCTACTGCGGCTCAGTTGCTTGGGTGGAATGCGCGAGATCTTGGCGCAGAGAAGCGGGTGACCGCGGAGTTTCAACGCAACCAAGCTCGGGACGTGGACATCCCCGCCAGCGAGGAAGTCTACGAGCCACCAACACTCGAGTCGCAAATCGCCGCTCTATATGATCGAAGAATTGTTCTTAGGACACTCGCACCGAAATCGCAGGCGCGCTTGGCAGGCTGGCATGGTCCTAGGCCGCTGCTCTTTGCTGGAAATGACCCCGAGGCTGAAAGGAATTTCGATCGGCCCTCGGGATGCAACCTTGAAGCCGTTCGGCCACAAGACCTTGTGCAACTTGCCAAGCAGGCACCGGGCGATGACCAACGTGGCGAGGCTTGGCAGGTCTTCTGGGACTGGGAAGGAGTTCCGCCCGAAGAACTCTATCCCGAACTCTTTCGCCCTGAGCCACGAGCTCTCAACGATGCTGAAGGCGTTGTTGTCCTGGCTGCAGACGCGGCTATAGACGCGGCGCTCGTTTCGCGACTAGAGCGCGATGAAGTGTATGACTTGGTAAGCGAAACTACGACGCTTTCTGTGAAGAGCGCAAAGGTGCTCGCGCGATGGCAGGGCAGTCGGCTCTACCTAAACTCTGTGGAGACCCTATCGAAGGAGGCTGCTGGCGCTCTGGCCGCATGGAGGGGATACAAGCTCGAACTCGACGGCCTGACATCACTCGATGCCGGCGTTGCTGGCAAACTCGCTGGTTGGCGTGGCGACAAGCTTGAATTGGATGGCGTCACCGAACTCTCAAGTGGCGCGGCCCAGAGATTGGCAAGATGGCGCGGCAGCAAGTTGGAACTCGATGGACTGCGAACGATTACGATTGCCGCCGCCAAGGCGTTGTCGCGCTGGCCCGGCGAGGAGTTGCAACTCGATGGACTCCAGGTTCTCGATGGAGGGGCACTGAACGCACTGCTCACTGCAAAGTCGACGGTCTCTTGGAACGGCCACCCCATGAGTCATGATCGGTCCCTCGGTGGTGCAACCGTCGCCGACAAGCTCTCTGCGCAAATGACGACCGCGATGCATCTGCCGCACTCGACGTACACCTTTCACTGGCTCGACGATCTGCGCGTCTACACATCGACTCTCTCGGTCAAGCAGGCAGAAGTGATCGTTGGATTTCCCAAATTGGAGCGTTTGGAGTTTGCGTCGTTGAACGTGGTGTCCCCAGAGGCAGCAGCGGTGCTCGCCACTTGGCAGGGCAGGGAACTCGATCTCTCGAGCCTCGCATCCCTTGACGCCGCCACTGCTCGTGCCTTGGCGCTGTCCCAATGCAACGAGATCAAACTCCGTGGACTTCGGCATCTCGATGTCGACACAGCAAAGGCCCTCGTGGCTTGGAGAGGCGACTACTTGGACCTCTCTGGGCTTGAGACGCTATCAAACGAGAGCATAAGAATTCTTCGGTCATGGAAGGGACGGGTCCTCTGGCTTCGATACGACCTATTGGTCTCCCCCATCGACTCACTGCAGTTCTCGGCACAGGGGGACAAGGACCTTGTGAGCTTCAAGAATGCGTATGACCTCAGCCTAGAGGAACCAGACCGTAGGCTTGAGTGGCACTTGGCACCGTAAACCCGCCCGTGTGCACGTTGCGATAGCGCGCTTGCAAAGCGGGAAACTGGGCCTGTGAAGAAAAACGCAAAAAAACGCTTCAGCCCCTTAAACACATCGGGTGGCGGGCGAACCTTGTACTTGCAGAGACAAGGGACACACCGGCTAGTGTGGACCAGCAGAGCAAATAACTTGAGAAGGCACCAACAGGGGTGTGGCGTCTTTTCCCCAAACACATAAGTGGAGTGAAGCACCATGTCTATTTCAGTTCTTACCAACACCGCATCGTTGGGAGCCCAACGTAATCTCAGTCGCAGCCAGTCATTGCAGTCCAAGTCTATTGGTCGACTCTCCTCTGGTCTTCGAATCAACCAAGCTGCTGACGACGCAGCGGGACTCGGAATCTCCGAGAACCTAAAGGCCGACATTCGGTCGCTCTCGCAAGCAAGACGAAATGCCAATGACGGCGTCTCGATGATGCAAGTGGCTGAGGGCTCGATGAATGAGGTCGGCGGAATCGTCACTCGAATGCGAGAACTCGCTGTGCAGAGTGCAAACGGTACCCTAGGCGCCACAGAACGAAGCTACATCGACACGGAGTTTGACCAGCTCAAAGCTGAGATTGACCGAATCTCGAGTGTTACGGAGTTCAATGGCCAGAAGCTACTTGACGGCTCGGCATCGAGCGGCCTCACGATGCAGGTCGGTATCCAGAATACCGCCAATGACAGACTCTCCGTGAGTATCACTCGCCTCGTTGCATCGACTCTCGGATCGACAGGTGGTTTGCACATCGGCAGCATGAGCATGTCGACCGCAACTAACTCTCAGTTGGCTCTTGGTGCTCTCGACGCGGCCATCGAGCAACTCTCGACAGCACGAGCCAAGGTTGGTGCCTTTCAAAACCGCATGAACATCGCCGTTGAAAACATCGGTGTTGCCCATGAAAACCTCTCCGCCGCCAACTCGCGAATCCGCGACGTTGATGTCGCCTCCGAAGCGGCAGAAATGACCAAGCACCAAATCTTGAGTCAAGCCGGTATCTCGGTCTTGGGACAGGCCAACGCCCTTCCTCAAGCGGCTCTTAGTCTCATCGGTTAGCGTAACTTCGGCGCTATGAGTAGCAGGCATAGCGCCGAGCGTGTGTCACGGCAGTAGACGGCCGGGCTTTTGTGACGAGACTCCGGTCGTCTACTTGCTAATTGTCTCTGAAGAGACGCTGTTGCAGATTCTGTGTCAGGAATCCCAATTCTTATCTTAGAACTTGTCTGATCCACTCACGGATCTGAAGTAAACAATAGCGTTCCCCAGGGTGCGCTGAGGCTACGCCTCCGGCCATTGCCGGAGTCCCAAATTCATCGCGGTTGTAGAGGACTGCAGAGTTTAGGACTTCGGCTTCGCTGTTTTTCGGCGTCATGGCGGAAAAATTTGCGGTCCTTGGATGGCGAGTTGCAAAGCATTCGCAACGCAGTGGATGGCAACCGCCGCAATTCGGCATACATTCGGGGGATGAAGAAATTCGACGACCCGGAGATTTGTGTCGATGAAGTACTCGCCAAGGTAGGCAAAGAGATTCGCCTTGCTGCCCCACTCGCGGCAGGCAAAGCAAATCACTTGCTCAACGCCTTTTACGATCGCGCCAAGGGCGATCCCGAAATGTCGCTCACGATCTACACTGCGCTCAGCCTCGAGCGTCCAAAGGGCAAAAGTGAGCTAGAGAAGCGGTTTCTCGAGCCAATGGTGGAGCGCGTCTTTGGCAACTATCCAGACCTCCACTACGAACTTGACCGGGTTGCGAACGAGTTGCCCGACAATGTTCGGGTGATCGAATTCTACTTTCCCGCAGGGAAATATAAGAACAACAGCCAGGCCCAGCGCGACTACATTAGCTCGAACTACACGCACGTCGCACGTGATGTCTTGGGGCGAGGCGTGAACGTTCTCGTTCAACAGGTTGCATGGAGCGAAGACACTGGTGAAGAGCGCGTCAGTTTGAGCTGCAACCCCGACGTGATGCTTGATCTGATGCAAGTACTTGGCGGACGCAGCGATGTAGCGTTTGTCGCGCAGACCAATGGCGAGCTCCCCTACATGTTTGGGGATGCAGATCTAGAGGCTTCCGCCTTTGACTTTATCGTTCACAATCCCGAGTTGGACTATCGAATTTTTGGCCCGCCAAAGATGAGCATTTCAGACACCGACTACATGATCGGCCTGTATGCCTCAACGCTGATTCGCGATGGCGGCGAACTTCAAGTGGGCATCGGCTCTCTTGGTGATTCGATTGTCTACGGATTGCGCATGCGGCAAGAAGACAACGAGAAATATCTCCGAGTTCTGAATGAGTTTTGCATTCTTGAGAGATGTGGTGGCCCAATCTCCGAATCGGGCGATCTGGGTCTCTTTGATGAAGGCCTTTTTGCAGCCTCTGAGATGGTTGTGGATGGTTTCATGTATCTCTACGAGGCTGGCATCATCAAGCGCAAGGTCTACGACGATTTGCATTTGCAGCGCCTCTTGGGGAGTGGGGAAATCACTGAGAAGGTCACTCCTGAGATGCTTCGCCTGCTAGCCGACAACAAGGCCATTCATCTACACCTCGGCGAGTCCGACTTTGACTACCTTGTGAAGTTTGGTGTGTTCAAGAAGGGGCTTACGTACCAGCAAGGGTCAATTCTGACGGAAGATGGTACCCGACTGAGTGCAAGCCTCGTTGACAACGAGTCGTTTGACGCTCTGTGTGAACACTGCCTTGGAACCGAACTCGACAACGGCGCAGTCATTCACGGCGGCTTCTTCTTGGGGCCAGAGGCGTTCTATCAGTGGTTGCGAGACATGCCTGAGATGGAGCGCCGCCTAATCAACATGCGCAGTGTTACCCGCATCAACCAACTCTACGGCCACGAAACCCTCGATCGATTGCAGCGACGGTACGCGCGCTTCGTAAACACCGGCATGATGGTCACTCTGTCTGGAGCTGTGGTCAGTGACGGACTTGAGAACGGAACTGTCATTAGTGGAGTGGGTGGGCAATACAACTTTGTCTCGATGGCGCATGCACTCCCCGATGGACGTTCGATTATCCAAGTGCGATCCACCCGCGGACATGGTGATTCTCTTGAGTCGAGTGTGGTTTGGAACTACGGTCACATCACGATTCCAAGGCATCTGCGGGACATCGTCATAACCGAGTACGGCATCGCCGACTTGCGAGGAAAGACCGACGAGGAGGTCGTTCAGGAACTGCTCAACATCAGTGACTCGCGATTTCAGAATGAGCTCGCCGATAAGGCGAAGGCTGAGGGAAAACTGGCCCCCGACTACGAAATCCCTGGACGCTATCGGAATAACACGCCTGAGAGTTATTCTGTTCCGCTCGCCAAACTTAAAGAGGAAGGGATGTTTCCACTCTTTCCGTTTGGCACAGACCTCACCGAAGAGGAGATTATTCTTGGAGGAGCGCTCCGGCGTCTCAAAGGGAAAATGGATACAGGTCTCCACGCTGTCACGACTGTTGCCAATGCAGTTGCTCATGGAGAAGATGATTCAGACGTTGCGCCCTATCTGCGGCGCATGGGGCTCGACAAGCCCGATGGATTCAAGGAGACGCTCTATCAGCGCCTGCTCAGTGCCGAACTACGCAACGACCCTCGGGTGTCCAAAGGCTAATCGGGGAGGCAGAGGAGTCAGACAAGCTGGTGGAGTCCCTTCCCACGATAGCGATGAGGCCGGGCTTGTCATGAGAGACTTCTATCGGCAAGCGACCGAGGAACAACGAAGAAGACTGGCAGAGCCAGTCTGTCCAGCGGGCGAGAAGGCGAGTGAGCGCGTTCTATATTCATGAATCGCGCACTAGCATCGGCCTATACTCATTGTGTGAGCGAGGACCTTCAGTACCAAGCGCTGGGCATATCGGCGGGCTTCGAAGTCGGGCGCGCAGGCCCAGTGGTCATTATGGGCCAGCGGGGGACACGCCCTGCAGCCATCACAGCTTGGGTTGCTGGAGGGCTTTGCCTCATCACTGCCGTCCACGCTCTGGTGTGGCCAAGCCTGGCGATGACCGGTCGTGTCTCGGCGTCGGCTGGCTGGAAGGCGGGCGCTGGATTTGCGCTCGCTGCAGTCCTTGCATTCTGGATTGCTCGTAAGGCACTGCGACGCTATCGTCTGCGCCGCGATGCAGAGATTGATGAGATGCCAGGCTTGCGAGCCAACCTGACATTGGGGATCTTGCTTCGAGATTCCAAAGAACTTACGCAGCTAAGTAAAGTTCTTATTGACACTCCGTTCAATATTGGAGACTCAACACAAGGAACGATGCGTTGGGTCCGACTTCGTTGGCCGGGCGGTAGCGCTCGTGTCTACAGCGCTGGCAACACGAAGGCCGAAGCTATGGCGAAGGCTCTGATCGACCTTGGCGTCGGGCATCGCAAGTAGCGACGACAGAGCCCTAGTGGCCCGCTTGCAGCTGCTCCAACTGCACCGGAGCGTGAGAGCAAACCAGTCGAATATCGTCACCATGCGATTGTTGGAGGTCGCGCAGCCGTTGTGTGTTGTGCACCCGCAGTGAAAGAAGGCGTCCCCACAGTGCATGAGCCATCCCTCTGCGAACACCGCTCTGATGTTCAGCACACAGGGCTGCTCATTGCCAACGCACCTGGACTTGCACTTGGGTATTGCCTTCGGGGTCAGTCTTCTTTGGCATCACTTCGAGGGACATACCGGCTGATGGTAGGGCAACACCTCCAAACGGCAGTTTTGCGTTGAGGTACTTTTTGGGTGTGGCGTCTGTGAAGGTGGCAACCGGAGCTACATCGCGGCTCCCTATCTTCGTTAGGCCAGACTTGTTGATGACAAAGTCGACAATTGCGTTCTTGAATGGCTCTGCCGAGAACGGAGCGTCTTTGGTGTGAAGCGAGCGAAGCGAGCGGTCGCGAAGACGGTAGCTCACGACACCCTTGCGGCTGCGTGTATCGAGCAATTCTCCCGTGCGGGCGACCGCTTGACGAGCAGGCCCAGGAAGCAGCTCGTTGTAGACCTGGTACGAGTACTCAAGGGGCTTGCCATCAAATTCGACCATGCCGACTGGCGCTGGAGTGCGAGCACATCGCTTGCGTGCCTTTGCGGAGATACCTGTCTTGGGAAGGTAGGCAGGATTGCGTATAAAACACACCGTGGCCTCGTAGGCTTTGGCAAGGGCGGATTGTGCCGCTTTGCTCTTGATGTCGTAGTGCGTATCGTTTGTGGCGGGACTGCCCTTTAGCCAACCCTCAAGGCCTGGCAGTGAGAGTTCTTCTGTATTGGAATCGACCACGAGCAAGTAACCGTTACCAGGGCCATTGATCGACGGATCGTTCTCGCTCCATGCATACGCGCCGTTGTAGTACCAGAGCACTACGCCTGGCTCACTGCGAACTTGCACTGCATGCATCTCGCCGGTTTCAGGATGCGCGTAGAAGAGCGGGGTACTCTTTGCGAGTGCGGAGTCGTATCGGTGGTGTCCTGCGCTCTCTTTGGCATATGGATCGCGGTACTCAATCAAGTAGAAGTGCGGCACAAGCAAGTCGTGGCTGCCACCGCTCCGAGAGAATCCGTCCATCGTCCAGCCCTCAAAGCTCTCCGTTTCAAAGTCGCCAGCCAGCGCCACGCCATCGACCGTCACGTTGTCGATGAGCATGCCGCGCATGACTGCTGCTCCATCTGTGTAGTAGCGAAGTCGAACACGAACTTCTTTGCCAGCCATGTCGCTCAGATCAAAGCTTGGGCGAACCCAAGTTGGAACGAGACAATCGGGAATTTTCGTACCGTCTTTGTCTTCGCCGTGGGGAAGTTCGGCCTTTGGATCGCACGTGCGATTGCTCTCGTTCTTGCCATCTCCATCGAGGTCGCCCGAGATGCCAGTAAAGCCGGGAAGAGTCGTCTTTCCATCATGGCCATGCTTTGCTGGCATATGAGCCTTGTCGGTAGGGAGCTTGCGGGTCCACGATTGTCCGCCATCCCCGCTCACCTCAAGGTACGCAAAGTCCCAGCCTGGCTCGATTTCCCACCATGCATCAAACGAGAGAGTGACAGGTCCGGTGGCCTTCGTTAGATCGGCAGTGAACGTTGCTTTGCGATCGAGCTCGTTGCCTTGTCCCGAGTAGAGCGCCCACTTGCCCGATGCTGCAGGCAAGTCGGTGAGTTCGATGTGTTTTTCTTTCGGCGGCAGTATCACCATGGCGGCGCGAGTTGAATCTCCGGTGGCGCTTGCCGGATCATCCAGAGTGCGGAGCGAGATGGTCGTGCTGGCCTCGCCCCCGAATTTGGGCGGCAAGATCACTTGGGGTTTGAGCCAACCGAGCATGAGCCGCGACCAAGAAGATAGGTTTTGAGGGCTTGGGCTTGCAGTGCCACTCATGACTTCCCAGCCGCCTGTGGAGTTTGAGCTGGTGCGCGAGTAGACATCCGGAAGCCCGATGGAGTGACCAAATTCGTGAATAAAGGTGGAAGCTCCGGTGTATTCGCTCTGCATGTTGTAGTCGCGAACCCACAAATTGTCGCGAACAGGAATGCCACCGCCAGTGTTCTCTGTACCATTGAGTTTTGGTCCGCGACCGTCATTGGCTTTGGCCTTCGAGCGGTGGGGCCAAATGCGGTCGGCGCAATCGCGCTGCTCTTTCGTCAAGAGCCGAATGCCGTCCTCCATGCCTACGTTGGAAGTAAGAACATCTCCTACTTTATGAAGACCCTCGCACGAGGACTGGCCACCGCCAGCGAAGACAACCACAAAGTGATCGAGGTAGCCATCGCTCTCATCGAGGCTCTTGTCACCATCAAAGTCTTCTGGGTCCCAGCGATCAAAGTCGGTCCAGTCCATGTCACGAAACGTGGATTTTGCGACAGCAAGCGCATCGGCAACCAAGCCTTCAGGGGCCGAGTCGTTGCGCCAATTTCCGCCCGCAGGTTTGAGGGGGGAGCCGTAGTGGCGGCGGCTCTTAGGCAGGGTGATGGGCTTCATCACGGTTCCAGTGACGTGATAGGCGCCCAGGCTCTGATTCTTGTAATAGTGGCTGAGGGTATCGACTTTGCCGTAGCTCTCATCAAAGAGCTCAGCTTGGTAGAAGTCGGCGAGCTTCTGCTCTCGGTCAGTCTCGCCCTTGAAGCGGTCGAACTTGCGATCGGGATATTCGACCAAAAGGACGAGCAGTTTGTGTGGACGCTCCTTCGGTGCAAGCACTGGTGGGATGTGGTCCCAGCGCAGCACCGGATTGCCAAGCCTGTCGATGTGAAGGCCTGCCAGGTCCTCGACCATTTTCTCCGCTGGGGTCATTTTGGGCGCCGTAGAGACCGTGTCGGCCGCCTTGGTTTCGGTGGGTGCGGTGTTCTTCGGGCCACAGGCACCGATGGCAAGGAGAAGGGCGCTCGCTGCGGGCAGAACAGCGCTTGCCACACGAAGAGGAGTTGGCTGGAGAGTCAATCGCATGAGCGCTTGGTACCACGGCTTTTGTTCGAGCGCCTAGCGATGTAGGCTCGGCGCATCCCACGGGAATTATGACTATGAACGAAGTATCCGATTCACTTCACCGCATCCGGCACTCTCTAGCCCATGTCCTCGCGCAAGCGATGCAGCGCTATCGGCCCGGAACGAAACTCGGATTTGGCCCGGCCATTTCTGACGGCTTTTACTATGACTTCCTCCTGCCTGAGCCCATCACCGATGAGGACCTGCCAAAGATCCAGAAGATCATGGTTGAGATCATCAAGGCAAAGCAGGAGTTTTCCCGCGAAGACCTCTCGATTGCCGATGCCGTCAAGCGCATTGAAGAGATGGGCGAGCCCTACAAAGCCGAGTACGCACAGGAGCTAGCCGACAAGCAAGGTCTTGAGACCCTGAGCTTCTACTCCAACGGCGACTTTGTCGATATGTGCGAAGGCCCGCACGTCGAGACCACGCGGGACATTCCTCGCAACGCCTTTAAGCTTCACAACATTGCTGGCGCGTACTGGCGTGGTGATGAGAAGAACCAAATGCTCACCCGTGTCTACGGATGGGCGTTTGAAGACAAAGCCGCACTGCATGCATACGTGAAGGCTCGCGAAGAAGCGGTCAAGCGCGATCATCGCAAGCTTGGAACAGAGCTCGACCTCTATGTGATTGACGAGCATGTTGGTCCAGGGCTGCCGCTGTGGCTTCCAAATGGAACTGTTATCGTTGATGAGCTGCAAAAACTCGCGGAGGAATATGAGTTCATGGATGGCTATCAGCGCGTGCGCACGCCTGTGCTGACCAAAGGCAGCCTCTATGAAGCGTCGGGGCATCTCGAACTCTACAAAGAAGTCATGTTCCCCGGCATGAAGCTCGGCGACGAAGCCGAGGAGAGCGACGAGTATTACCTGCGGCCAATGAACTGCCCGCATCATCACATTGTTTTCTCGGCGCGTGCACGAAGCTACCGCGAGCTTCCGATGCGACTCGCAGAATACGGGCACACGTTCCGCAACGAGCGCTCAGGCTCGCTTCACGGGCTTTCTCGGGTGCGCGCCATGTGTATGAACGACGCACATATCTATTGCACCAAGGAGCAAGTGCATTCCGAGTTTGTGCGTGTGCTCGATCTGCACAAGCGCTACTATGAACTCTTAGGGCTCGACAACTACTACTTCCGTCTCTCTACTTGGGATCCAGACGATCCAAAAGGCAAGGAGAAGTATGTTGACAATCCTGAGGCATGGGAAGCAACGACCGAGATGGTTCGCGAGGCGATGCGCGAGAGTGGCTTGCCGTTCAAAGAAGAAGCCGGTGAGGGCGCATTCTACGGCCCGAAGGTCGACGTCCAGTTCCTCACAGTTGGCCTCAAGGAGTTCACGGTGTCGACAACCCAGCTCGATTTTGCGGTTCCTCAGCGTTTTGTCGATCGCGGCATCGATTGCACATATGTAGATAGCAATGGTGAGAAGCAGGTGCCGTACGTTATCCACCGGGCTCCGCTCTCGACCCACGAGCGTTTTGCGAGCTTCTTGATCGAGCGCTTTGGTGGCGCGATGCCAACGTGGCTGGCCCCAACGCAGGTTCGCCTCTTGCCCGTAGGAGCGGACTTCTCGGAGTACGCCGACAAGGTGTGTGCCGAGCTGCGCAAGCACTTTGTTCGCGCCGAGGTAGATCATTCAAGTGAGAGCCTTGGCAAGAAAATTCGCCAAGGAACTGTAGGGAAAATTCCGAGTCTCTTAGTGCTCGGTGCCAACGAAGTTGAAGGCGAAACCGTTACGGTGCGTCGCTACGGCATCAAGGAGCAGCGAACGTACCCTGTTGCGGAATTCGTGCAGCGCCTGCTCAAAGAAATCAAGACACGCAAGCACGTCAAGGTCTGGGACGATGCCGACGCCATCATGACGGATGCGTAGCCTCGGGCTCGTACTCGCTCTCTGCGCAGCTTGCGGCTCTACCTCCACCGACGCGCCTCGCCCTAGCGGTGAGGCTTCGGCGCCAGAGCAAACGCGCGTGGTGCCGAGCGATGCTGTGAAGGGCAAACCGACCAGCGCTCCTGGGCCCAAGCGCCGAGTCAGTCGGGACCTCATTGCTGAAGCCGGACGCGCCGAGCTTCGAGCCGGTGGAGTCTTTGTCGATGTCGGAACGATCGATCAGCACAAATACAGCCGAGGTGGTTGGATGTCTGGCTGGGGCCGAAATCAGCTCGATGGCGAGACGACAGTCGCTCGCATCGATGGTCGATCGGCGTTTCTCGATGTTGTTCTCGAACGGCCAGCGGCGGAGATCGTGGTTCGCGCCAAGGGGCGCGGCTCTCTTGGGGTGTCAGTTGGCGCCTCTCGTAGCAAGGGTGGGGCTAAGAAGAACTCTCTTTCAGGCGAATACACCGTGCTCCGCTACTCGATGGGAACGAGTCTGCCACCGGGACGTCATCGCATCTCTCTGCACGGCAAGCGGGCTAACGTCGACTGGGTGTGGATAGCAGAGAGCGCCGAAGCGAGCCCTCCATCCGTGGCCCGTGTGGAGAAAGGCGAACTCCGTCTCTCTGCGGCGGGAAGCTACGAGTTTTACCTGATCCCCGAGCGTGGAAGTCTCCTTGAGATCGATGCGGAGGTCGGCGCTTCGCTCACCATTACTGCAGAGCGCGACGGAAGAGACCCGCAGGTCTTGGCTTCGAGTGCAGCAGACCTAGAAAAGCCCATCGATCTCGCGGATCTCGTCGGTGACCCGATTCGCCTGCGCATCTCTGCCGATGGCCCAACACGGTTCACACGACTCGCGATCACCCAGCCGTTGCCCGTGTCGAAACCTCTGGGGGCCAAGCCAAAGAACGTACTTGTCTTGCTCATCGACACCCAGCGGGCCGATTCCTTCTCCATTGTTGGCAAGGATATTGGTGCGACGGCCTATGAGAGCCTCGTGGCAAAGAGCTCCACCTTTCGAAACGCCTACAACAACGAGAATTGGACCAAGCCATCGATAGCGACCATAGATACGGGCCTGTACCCCGGTACCCATGGAGCACGCTGGCGCAAAGATCGCTGCTCAAAAGACCTCGTGTTTCTCAGCGAATACTTGCAAGAACAGGGGTTTGCCACCGCAGCTATGGTCTCCAACATCTCTGCGGGCCCCAAATTTGGTTTCAACCAAGGCTGGGATTCGTTTGAAAAAACCGACAATGCGGCCCAGGCGTTTGGACGCGCAGCCAAGTGGCTCGAGGAACGAAAGGGCGACAAGCCGTTCTTCCTCTATGTTCAAACCATCGATCCTCATGTGCCCTTTTCCGTTCCAGAAGGCTCCGCGGAGAAGCTCTTTGGCGGGCCTTACACGGGGAAACTCGGTCCAACCTTTGAGCAATCCGAAGAAGATGCACTCAACGAAGGCAAGCTCAAACTCAGCGAATATGACGCTCGCTGGCTCAAGGCTCTCTACAATGCAGAAGTGCTCTACCACGATTCGCAACTAGGTATATTTCTTAAGGAGCTTGAGTCGAAGGGAACTCTTCGTGATACCGCCTTCATCATCCTCAACGACCATGGCGAAGAGTTTGGGGAGCATGGGCGCTGGGGGCACGGCTGGACGCTAGGCGACGCGCTTTATCGCTCTCCATTGCTCATGCATCTACCCGGATTCTTTCCAGCGCAGACGTTTGAAGAGGTGGTCGAACATATCGACATTGCACCGACGATTGTTGACGCTCTGGGCTTGCCTGAGATGACTACAGCTCAAGGAGAGAGTCTCTTGCCACTGCTTCACGACAAGGAGCGCACAAGTCGCGCACCTTATAGCGCTCTGCTCTATGGCCGGCCAAAGCAACGCGCGATTCGCGTTGGCGACTACAAGATGCTGCTACAGGCGAATCGAACCCAGCAGCTCTTCGACATGGCGGAGGAGTCCGCGCAAAAGACCGACGTGAAGGATTCGCACCCCATCGCACTAAGGCTCTGTGAGCTTGCGATGGGAGAGGCGATCGCCAATCCAAGGCGCAGCGAGCGATTGCAGGACCAAAGCTCACGGCCAAAAATTCGCCCTGAGTACATCGACGAGTAGATCGCGCGGGCAAACTCGCAGTCGGTGCTTTCGTGGTAGACCCAGCCCATGGCCGAGGACCTGCGCGAAAAACTCAAGTCGGATATTCAGGCGACCCACGCACCTGAACTCTTGCCCCATCACCGCCGGGATGCTCTTTTCATGGTCCGAAAGGATGTGGATATCCTCGATGCAGCCGTGGCGATCGCCTCCGATGCGACCGAGATCGTGGCGGTACTCATCAAAGAGGAAAAGCTGTTCAAACCGAGCCTTGCCCAACTCTCGGACTGGTGTGTTGATCGGGAACTGCGATTTCAGTTCGTGATCTTGCAACCTTACGTGCTGGCCCAAGCGCTTGAGGACGTGCAGGCCGAAAGTGACAAGAGCCAGAACTAACGATCCCGGGTGCCAACAAACCGAGTAAGTGGCCCATCAAACTGCCCATTGTCGTAGGGGCGGCCTATCCTCCGCCGCATGGCAATCGAAGTTACCGGCAAGCTGTACAAGATTTTTGAGACCAAGCAGATCACCGAGCGTTTCACCAAGCGCGAGTTTGTGCTTGAGGTGGAAGACGGCAAGTATCCGCAGCAGGTGCTCTTCCAGTTCACAGGAGATCGGTGCAGCAACCTCGACAGCTTCAACGAGGGCCAAGAGGTGAAAGTCCAGTTCAACCTACGCGGTCGTGAGTGGACAAGTCCCAAGGGGGAGGTCAAGTACTTCAATAGCCTTGATGTTTGGCGTATGGAGCCACTCAACGCTAGCGCCGGTGCAGCGCGTGGGGACGAGCCACCACCCCCAAACGAGCCGCCCCATGACATGGACGCGGACATCCCGTTCTAGAGCGTATCTCACAACCTCTTCGGTCGTCAGGCGACTTGACTGGCAGAATCACGAGATGCCATAGCTCAGGACTGCCAGCTCCGACCGCGCTCCAGCAGTGTCGTCCGCGCCAGGCCAAGTAGCTCCTTTGGGCCCTCCACGAGGTACGCTTTAGCAAGAATAGTTCTTAGTCGAGGTAGTTCTGCTCCACGAGCCAATTCGAGTGTACTGGGCAACGGATACGGTCCAACCCGTCCGGTGCCACCATGCATCAGTAGGTCGTGCATGGCGAGAACAACACGCGCTCCGCGGCCAATTCGAAACGCATCACAGCGCGCAAGGAGGGCGGCGCGGGTGCACCCAGACTGTCGCAAAAGCAGAGCGAGGTCGACAAACGTTGCTAGTGGGACCATGAGTTCGCTTCGAATAACATGGCCAAGGTGCAACGCGATTTCGTCAAGTGGGGCTGGTCGATGATTCGCAAGATCTGCTCGCTGCCAGATGCCATCGAGGTCAATTTGGCTGCGACCGTGCTGCATCATATTGCGATGGAGGTCAACCGTAAGCGGGCCTCGGTCAAACGTAAGTGCATGGTGAGTGGGCGCATATGCGTAGTCTTTGGTGGTACGTGGCATGTACCCAAGCTCGCGAAGAACGCTCCTGGCGTGTGCAAAGGCCTCAGGGCGTACGAGAATATCTAGGTCACCCATTAGCCGATGTCCTGGATCGTTGTAGACATCGAGAAAGTATGCACAGCCCTTGAGTCGACAAACGTCAATCCCCCTTGCGTCAAATGCCTCCAGCACTTCACCCAGACCTTGTCTCCACAACTCTGCTGAGAGTGCCGCTCGAATGAAGTCGTCGCGAAACTCGCCAAGCCCTCGGTCATGAGCCAAACCCACGAGCCGGTGGTCTCTCACTTGTTGGAAAGCGAGTGCATCGCGGATCTCTGTTGGCACGTTGCCCGGCTCGGCTCGCATGATCCAGCCGAGCAATCGCAGCAGCGCCACATCGCTCGAGAAGGTCATGCGAGGGAAGTCTTCCCGTCCTTTCGGCGGGCGTCTCCATGCATGCGAAGGCTTGTGTGATCATCTTCACGGAGACGCATTCGCAGGACCTCAGCGTCCATGCTTCGAGCTGTCAACTGCACCTCATCGACACTAGCACAAAGGCTAACTGAGTCGCCCCAGCAGTTGCTTTGCTACTGGCAGATTTGGGTTGATGGCGAGCGCTTCTCGCAAGTGATACCTCGCGCGCTCCTGAGAGCCATCAGCGGCACAGAGCAGGGCAAGCGCTACAAGAGCGTTGGGCCAAGGTCGGCGGCCGAATAAGAATTCTTCTGCGATCCCTCGTTCCTTTCGTGCGAGTTCTGCCCGGTCTCCATCCTTGTCAACTCCTGCGCGAAAGCGGGCCCAACAGAGGTAGGCTTCGTAGACGGGGTGGTCAGGGTGGTTGCGACACGCACCTGCGATGCCCGACACGGCTTTGAATGCTTCCCCAGCGACGAGTGCGGCCTGTCCTCTGCGAAAGAATTCTTCTGAGACCGAAGGATCTTTGACATCAAAGGCCCATGGACAGGTCAATTCACTGCGGCGGGCAACAAGCGCATCGTTGTAGCGACCTCGACTTGCAGGGTCCATGAGTGTTTGACGCGCCTCAAGCACCTGCTGCCAGTTCGCCGCGACTAGGTGCGCCTTGTCACCCAAGTCTACCGCCGCAAGCTTCTCGGGCGAGAAGCGCATCGATAGTACCCGTGCGGCATAGTCGACCAGCTTTGGATTGGCGTCGCGAGTAACCTCAAGGACCTCATAGTAGCTTGCGTTTGAGAGCCTCTGGCTTCGCGCTACGAGGTGCTGACGCATCGTCACAATGTGCATCCTCGCCTGTGTACTCTCGTCGGGCGGAGTCTTCGAGCAACGTGCAGCGCCCGCGGAGATCAAGCCCCAAAGTAAGCGCCCAACCATCTCGCCCTGGTTGGTGGACACCAGTCGCTGCACGGTCTTCGTTCCGTCGAGGCGTTTGCAGACCTCAACTTCGGGCACGTAGAGCGCTCGCTCTTCTCGAAGCTTGGCTACAATACTCGTTGCCGTCACATAGTCGTGTACGTGCCATCGGAGGCACTCTCGCACAAGTTCCAAATCGACTTGGCGCGAGCCCTTTACGATGCGGGCTGTATCGGTAGTTGGGTCGATACTCACACCAAGCTTCAACACCGCTCGGGCGTAGGGGCCCGACATTCGTCCGGCGAAGCGCATGCGCAACACTTCCTGAAGTTCCGATTCGATGTCGTCACCCGTTGCTGTGTTGAGCACAAAGTGACAACGAGCTTCCATTGCACGTGCATGGGCCTCGGCGCTTGTGCCCACCATTAGAACGCCAGGAGGAGGATCGTAATCTCGCCAAGCAACTGCCGCTGCCGCTGCGCGTTTCGACTCGGCATCCAGAAGCACGATGTCGGGAGCGCCAGTATCGTTGGTTGGTCCGTCCGCACTCACACGGTCCCAAGTCACATGGTGACCCCGCTGCTCAAGCGCTTCTTGGAGGGGCATGGCGGCACCGAGGTCCGCCAATGAGAGAATGATCGTGGCCAAGGCCGGAATTTTCGCAGGCAATCAGCCCTGGGGGCAAGGAAGAGGCTATGCTTGCAACGAATGCCGTATGGAGGTCGATGTTTTGCGGCACTCTGTGC
Source organism: Kofleriaceae bacterium (assembly GCA_024762925.1). Classification (GTDB taxonomy): domain Bacteria; phylum Myxococcota_A; class Polyangia; order Haliangiales; family Haliangiaceae; genus NORP324. Next base: position 84,225 of record JANTGM010000009.1, read on the forward strand.
GCTCCTCCTCCTGCTCACCTCTCGCACGGTTTGGGCTGACGAAGAAGCCACACAGTCTGCGCCCAAGCTCGGATCTTACGAGCGTGGAGCATTGAACCACGCCCTTAAAGCTCGTGGTCTCGTAATTGAAGATTCGCCCGATGGCAAACTGCTCGACCGCATTGTTGTCGTCAACCTCGATGTCTTTGGAAAAGCGGAAGGGGCGCTGCGATTTCTCAACTTCTTGCACGTCACAACTAGGGAACGAGTGATCCGGCGCGAAGTGCTGCTGCGCCCCGGAGACCTCTGGAATTCAGACATCATCTTGGAGACGCAGCGCAGACTCAAAGACCCCCTATTCACGAGTCTGGTAGTCGTGGTGCCGGTGAAATCCGCCAAGGTCGCGCGTGTCGACCTGCTCGTTGTTACGCGAGACATATGGAGCTTGCGAATGAACTCGGCCTTCGAGTACTTGCAGGGCAGTCTCATCGGCTTGCAGCTCTCGGTCGCGGAGAACAACATCTTTGGGTTGCGCAAACACGGCGCGTTTGTCTTTGACATGACCCAAGGTAGCTTCACCTTGGGGCCGCAATACGTAGATAAGTTCTTAGTAGGCACGCGACTTCAGCTGACCACGCGCTTTAACGCGATCTTTTCACGGGAAACGCGCGAGTTTGAAGGCACATCGAGTGGCACGAGCCTGGCCTACCCCCTTTGGTCCTTTCGACAGAAATGGGGCGGGGACGTGAGCGTGACGCACTCCAACTTCATCTCCCGATCATTCTTTGGCGCGGATCTCGAGACTGTTGACTTGGATAACACCCCCGAGGAGGAAGCGCTGCCTCGAGTGTTTTCTGTTCGAAGTCTCAAAGTCACGAGTCGGGTTCGTCGCTCCTACGGACGAGACATCAAGCAAAACCTGAGCCTCGGACACAGTCTCTCTGTCTTTCGACCAGACTTCATCGAGGGCTTCGAGGCCAGCGAATCGGAGCGTGAGGCATTTGCCGATCAGGTCTTCCCGCGGTCTGAGCGAATCTCGGCGCTCTTTGCGCGATATCGCCTGTTCACTCCCAAGTTTGTGATGTATCGCAATCTCAGCAGCTTCGACTTGGCGGAGGATGTTCGCCTCGGGCCCGACATCTCGGTGGGGGTATCCTTGGCTCTGAAGCCGATAGGTTCCGAGAACTCCTTCTACAAGCCTGACATCTCCGCGTCCTACGTACTCGATTGGGATGGTGATGGATTCGTTCGCGCAGCAAGTAGAGCAAGTAGTCGAATTCAAGCTGGCGAGTTCATCGACAACTTCTCGCGTTCCTCAGTAAAGGTCGCAACCCCTCGGGTTGCCAACGCGTTTCGAGTGGTGGCCAAAGCAGACCTCGGGCTTCGGCTGCGAGAGCGTGGGAACGGGCGTTTTCGATTGGGGGGCTCCAATGGCTTGCGCGGATATCTCATCTCGGAATTCACCGGCCAAAAACAGCTTCTCACCAATGTGGAAGTGCGCTCGATGCCCTTGCGAATTCTCTTTGCGCGGGCTGGCGGCTTGCTGTTTTGGGACATGGGGCACGCCGCAAATAGGCTCGAAGAGCTGCGAATGAAACACAGCGTAGGCTTTGGGTTGCGAGCCCTTGTGCCCCAGTTGCAGCCAATCGTATTTCGCTTTGACTGGGCGTTTCCGCTGCAGAAAGCAAATGCCGGATTTCCCGGGCGCATTAGTGCTGGCGTAGCGCAGGTGTTCTAGGCTAAGTGCGGAGTTCACGATCATGAAACACGCTCTACGATTTGCTTTGCTTCTCTTTGTCGCCAGCTCGTGCAAGAGCAAGAAGGACGAGAAACCACAGGAAACGCCAGCAGCGAAGGCGTTACCTTCCAAGACAGATCCTGCCTCCCTAATTCGAGCCTCGGCCGATACTGTGTTGGATGAGCTGGCAGCGCTTGAGTCTGAAAAGGACGTGACCTGCTGGACGAGCTTCCGGCAACTCGATTGGTTCATTGCCGAGAAGAGTTACGACGAATACGCCACGCTCGCCAAAGTGCGAGCAGTCAAGGCGCTGGTTCGAGCCGCTTGGGCGAAGGCTTCGGCCGCATCGGCCGGCGCGACGATCACAGCCGCGGATGTAGATAGTGCGGTCACCTTGCCCGCGATTGCGCTCGAGTCATCACAATCGACTGACTTTGCGGCGTTTACTAACGATATCGGTCTTAAGAACTATTCGGACTATCAGAAGACTGCTGAGCATTGGCGCGTTGTTCTGGCCGTCTTGCAGGACGAAATCGCCGAAACCGGTGGTCGTCCAAAGCTCAAACCACTGGACCAAGGTGCCTTGCACAGTCTTGCTGGTGTTGCCACCACCTTGAGCCTGATGTTGCTCAAGGAATCGGCCGCAGCAGCTGAGGGCAGCAAAAGCGAGTTTATCGGTGGGGAAGACGTAAAGACCGCGTATCAATCGATTGCCACCACGCATGGCCTCAGCAGTGAGCCAAGAACCCGAGCAGCGCTGCCGAGCTCAGTTGTCAAAGAGCACCTTCAGCCGCTCACGAGACGTCTTCTCGACGGCAAGTTCAAGGCACTGAAAGCATTCAACAAGGGCAGCGGTGTGAGCGATACCCCAACAGCTCAGGGAATTGTCGAAGATCTCAATCGCGTTGCCCGTACGCCTCTCACGCCCGAAGCCGTCACGCTCTTGCAGCGTCAGTTGCAGTCCTTCGTGCACTTCGTCGCGGCTGGGTACAATCCCATGCGTTCAGACAATTACCTAAGCGACGGCTCCTTTGCCAGTACCGCTGTGGTGCGCAAAGACTATCTCGATACAAGCGAGGTGCAGAACGCCGTCATGCAGCTCTTTCCTCATCGAATGATGAACAACGGCGACATCGTGGTGCGTTACGAGCCCAATCCGGGACCTATGACCAAGATGCAACTCGAACCCATCGAGATTCGCATTCTCGATCACGAAATGAACGGCGTGCGGGATAGCGGTATTCACTGGCTGGTAGCGCGCACGGTCTGGGATGAGCGCGCCTTTGCGATGGACCCGTTTGCAGCGGAGTATCTCACCGAAGTCGTCTCCATGATGATGGCAACGTGGATGCGTCGTGGAGAGCAACTTGCAAAGGAGATGGGCAAGAGCACAGTCGACGCAGAGGTCGCTGCGCGGGTGCAGTCGAAGCTCTATGTCATGGTCCCGCCACACGATCCAAGCGAGGGGGCGTGGCCGCCAGAACGGGCTGCAGCCAAGACCGCCGCATTGGCCGAGTACGGGCATGGGTTCTTCAAAGACGAGACGGCGAATAGCGGACTTCCAAGCACGCTCGCCGACTTCAACGAAGACGGGGAGCGCATCGCCAAAGATGGCACCACCGCGCCAACCTCATTCGATTTGCAGACCATCATGGGGGGTGGGATTGCCATTGGTGATGTCAATGGCGATGGCTATGAAGACCTCTATCTCACAGGTGAGTCTCTGGGCAGGTTGTACGTCAATGATGGCAAAGCTCGTCCTGGGCACTTTACGGATGCCACCGAGGCCTTGGGTTTGCCAACCATCGACGATGGGCATGGAACGCTCTTCTTTGATTTCGAAGGGGATGGCGACCAGGACCTGCTTGTCCTGCGAAGCAAACACCCATCAGCACTTTTCTTACAAGACAAAGGGACCTTTAGCGACGCTGCTGCATCGTTGGGACTGGCAACGCACTACGGAGCTCATGTGGCCCATGTCTTTGACTACGATCGAGATGGCGACCTAGACATCTTTGTTGGCTACTACGGCAGCAAAGAAGCCCATGATGCCAAAGGCCAAGCACGCAGCCTACCCTCGATGGATGGTCGCAATGGCTCGCCAAACCAACTGTGGCGAAACGATGGCGACGCACTCAAGGAGGTCGCAGCATCCGCTGGGGTTGGAGATGTTGGCTGGGCCCTCGCGGTGGGGAGCTTCGACTACGATCTCGATGGGTATCTCGACCTCTATTTAGCAAACGACTTTGGTGCCAACGCGATGTTCCGAAATCGCGGTGATGGCACCTTTGAAGATGTGACGGAGGCCCTCGGTACGGGAGATCGGGGCAGCGGAATGAACGTCGATGTGGCCGATGTGAATCACGATGGCAAGTGGGATTTCTATGTCACAAACATCGACATGTTCTCGAAGAACATCAAAGTAGTCTTTCCAAGAGATGAGTCGACTATCGACATCAATCAGTCGCTAACCCGTGCCTTTCAGTACCTAACCGGCAATAAACTCTATGTCAGCAATGACGAGGGTGGCTTCACACCGGAAGAGCATTTGCGATTCGAGCCGCACGACCGCGGTTGGGGTTGGGATGCTGCATTCATGGATGTCGACAATGATGGCGACCAAGATATGTACGTGACCAACGGTTGGGTGCAGGGCTCTTATGCCGGTGGGCAGAAGAATCAGTTCTACATTAATCACAAAGGCGCCTTCTATTTGGCGCCCGATGATGGTGCGGAGGCCTTCGCTGGCAATACGCGTAGCGCAGCTGCTGTGGACATTGACAACGATGGTGACCTAGACATCGTCGCAAACAACTTTCGCCAAGGGCCCAGAGTTTTGCGCAACATGCAACGGAGCGGGAACCGTTGGTTGCGAATTGCTCTCCAAGCCAAGGGGAAGAATACCAAGGCCATTGGTGCACGTATCGTAGTGACGGCCCGTGGGCGGAAATTTATGAGGCAGAGCAGCGGAGGCCGCGGCTATTTGAGTCAATCCTCCTCGGTACTTTCCCTAGGAACTGGCGATGCGAAGGCTGTGGATGTTGAAGTGTTTTGGCCTGACGGAACAACGAGCAGCGCAAAGGCACTGCCAACTAACAAGGAACACTCGTTGGTCCAGGAGTAAGGCGTGCAAGGGCATCTATGGACCATCGTCCCACACGTTCGGGACATGCTGCTTCCTCCGAGAGAGCACGGAGTGCCGTGGCGGACCGAACTTGAAGATCCGAGCGTTGGCACGATTCGGCTCACGGGCATCCTCAGCGAAGTCCCGGGTGCCGACCGTCTTGTCATCATCGTGCATGGCATGGGGGGCAACGCTCGCAAAGGGTATGTGACGCGCCTGGCACACTATGCCAATGCGTTGGGGCTATCGGCGCTTCGGCTCAACCTCCGGGGGGCAGACGAGCACGGGCAGGATATCTATCATGGAGGCCTGGTGGCGGATATGGCCGCGGCGGTTGCAAGTCCTCAGCTAGAGAAGTACGAGCATCTGCATGCGATCGGTTTTTCACTTGGCGGGCACTTGGTGGCAAGTTATGGACGAGACGCCGACCCGCGAATGCGATCGGTTGCAGCGCTGTGTGCGCCGATCGATCTCGACGCGGCGTGTGACTACATCGATCATCCCAAGCGTGTGTTCTATCGCAGGCACTTGCTCACAGGGCTTCGAGGCTGTGTGGATCGTCTTCATCACTCGCGCTCCGGCTGGCTAGATGAGTCCAAGCTCTCGGATGTGAAGCTCATGCGGCGTTGGGATGACTTGGTCACAGCCCCACGCTTCGGTTTTTCGTCCGCTCGTGACCTTTACAGCAACATCGGCGTGGATAGATATCTGACACAGCTAGCAATTCCTACCCTCTTCGTTTTTGCGAACGGGGATCCAATGGTACGGGGAGCGGCAATTGCGCCGGCTCTTACCGCCAGCAATCCAAACATAACGATTCGCAGCGTCGCCGGTGGCCATGTGCACATGCCAGAGAAGACCGGGGTTCTCAAGGAGAGTCTCAAGTGGCTTGTTCGCCACGGCTAAGTATTTTACTTAGACGCCAGAGGTCTTGAGGAGGTAGCGGACGAGGTCGCTATGAACGCTCTTGACGGCGTTTTCCAGAGCTTCCTTGCGCATATTGGGCTCAAACTGTTTGCGAAACGATCGCTTGGGAACTTGAACTTTGGCACCACCTGTTAGAAATGAGATCATTTTTCCGCGCTCGTTGGAGATGGCAATGCGCAACTCACACTCAAGTTCGACCCAAGGCCCATTCACGACCCGCTGCAGTCGAGTGATGGAAATGTCGACGCCGTAGTAGGGAAGCTTCAAATCTTCGGCAATGGAAGTGCTGGTGGTTAGGCGCTTGGAATTAGTCAGTTCGGCCAACAGAAGCTTGCGCATGGTCTCGGAGCGCGCTTTGCGTTCTTTCTTCGTCACACGGCCAGGGGCTTTGTCGGTTGCAGCGCGAACTGTCACAAAGAGATCGGGCTTGCGTGGCGACATGCGCGGCGACTCTTGGCCTGTGACTCGATAATGGGCGTTTCGAATCTTGCGGCTCTTGAGGTTGTATCGATTGGAGTCGGCGGAAGCCCCAGCCTCTTTGCGAATCACACCAATCGCTTGGGTGGCACGCTTGCGAACGGTTACGTCTTTGTCGAGAGTTGCCCGCCGAAGTGCTGGAAGCGCCCGAGAGTCACCAAGACCGCCAAGCGCAGATGCGGCAACTGCACGGACGGCATTGTTCTTGTCACGCAGCGCGCCAACGAGAGGCTTGAGGGCGCGTTTGTCTTTGAGTCGCCCGAGAGAGACTGCAGCGGCAACTCGCGCCTTGTCCGATTTCGAGCGCGAGAGTCTTTGGCTCAGGTCGCCAATCCTGTCGGCCCGAACGTCGCCAACCGAGAAGCAAAGAACGGGCACCACAAGTAGCAACCGGATCCCGAGAGCGGCGAGTCTTGACCTGTGTTGCGCTGCGCTCAAATAGGTTCCTCGGAAAGACTCGAAACGTGCCAGTGACGACAGATACTGACCGCGCAACGACTGGCCTAGAATACCACTCGCGCGGATCTGACTTTCAAGTTTTGCCATGCTTGATTTCGACAGTGGTGTGAAGGGGGACTGCATTGACGCGTGACTCGGCCAAGCAGTGATAGAGTCATGCAGAATTGGGGATGAAGAGACGTGATCTCTTTCATCTTTGCTGCGACGTTTGCCTACATGTCGCATGCAGCCACTGACGCAACAATCGAGACGTCAGCTACAACATAGAAATTCACAAGCGCCATTTCTCTACTCATGCAGCTTTCGAACAAGCAGTACACAGCCGTGGTTTTTGGTGTGGCGATCATCGCGATGATGTTGGTCACACGTCTTCGTTACTGCGGTGACTTTGCGTTGCCAGACAAGCCGAGCAAACCCGTTGCTGCCGTTGCGAGTGGACAAGATGTTTCAAAGCGCATTGGACTCTCCTCGGAGGCGTATCGGACCTACCTCCAACGCGATGCCGCATCGTTTGGAATTCCTTCCGTGACCGAACAACAAATGGCGGCGGTGTTTCCCTATCAAGTCGATCAAGAACATCATGTGTTGTCGCCTGGTGAGTCGATCGAAGTGTTGGGCATGAAACTCACACACAGCGTCGAGACCGTGAAGGGGAGCTCGTCCAAGCAGATGATGCTCACCATCGAAAACCTTGGCCACAAAGCGCTGGCCTACCGGGTTCAAACACGACCGAGTTCGGGCGAAGGGGCCTGCGCGAGCACAAGGCAAGTTCGCCACAATGCTTTGGCGATTCCGGCGGGTGGCACTCTCAAACGCGCAGAGTGTGTCTACCGAAAGGGCCGCACCTTGGAGATCACCCAGGTCGAAGTCATAGAGCTGCCCGAGTTGGGCTTCCTCTATCTAAGCTCGATGGACCCTCGAAACTTCGCGTTGGCGGAGCGTACGGTTGGCATGCATGTGGTTCCACTCGATAGGATGTCTTGTCGAGTGCCCCAAGCTGGAACACTTCGAAAGGCGATTCTGGATGGGCGAGTGAGGTGGCGAGATCAAGCGGATTTCTATGCGCGCCACCGTTGCCAGACCTACTCACTGCCAGCCACTTACAAGGCATTTCAGGAGGATGGCGAACATTCTTTGCCCTTTGGTGGGGGTGATCTCTAGCGTGTCGGCTGCAATAATTTGTTCTTATATTTCAACTGCTTACGTTGGTGGCTGAGACGCCCTACCAAGACGGCGGAAAATTATATGAGTGTTCTCAGCCATTTCGGGCTTGCAGACCCTCCTGGACACCGGCTATTGTTTCTATACACTTAGCGGAGAAGCGCCATGGAAGGTACTATCACCAAGTCAGAGCTCATCGAACACATCTCTGAGCAGCTCAAGCTGCCAACAGGGAAGGCAGAGCAAATCGTCAATTGTGTATTCGATTCGATGGTGAAGGCCCTACAAGAGGGCGAAGGCATCGAGATTCGGGGCTTTGGCAGCTTTACGGTTCGCGAATATAAGGCGTATGAGGGGCGAAACCCTCGAACAGGAGAGACAGTTCATGTGGCTCCCAAGCGTCTTCCATTCTTCAAGGTCGGCAAGGACTTACGCGAGCGGGTCAATCGCTCTCGTGAGACGGCACCGGGCGAAGGTCCGAAAGGCATTGCCGCGGCACCAGCCAGCATGCCAGCACCGGCACCAAGTCCTCCCACGGATTCCGGTGGCTTTGGGGGCGGAACTAGTGGCGGCTTTGGCGGGGGCAACGACTCCTCTGGTGGCAACCGTTTCTAGGCAACCGTTTCTAGGCAACCGCTTCTAGGCAAACCGCTTTTAGCAAACCGCTTTTAGCAAAGCGCGTCTAGGCCTCCAAGGAGCGAACAAGTCGGGCCACCAGCCCGGCTTCTCCGTGCACGCCAACCTCATCGCCGGTTTCCAGCTCGCGCCAGGCTCGCTTGCACCCAACGATGCATGGGATCGCCAGCTCGCGTGCCATCGCGGCTCCATGTCCCAGGTGCTCACCATATTCACAAACCACAGCCACGGCACCGCGAGCTGCCAGCGCATGAGCTGGGGTCACGGTGGGAATCACCAACACAGTCCGATCGTCTGGCCCAATGACAGGGAAGTCGCGAAGGCGAGCGACGCGAACCACGCGGCCTGTGGTGTAGCCACCTGTTCCAACCCCTCGCCAGATTTCGGCGCTGGGTGGCAGCCGAGTCGGTAGTGGTTCTCCGCTCGCAAACGAGAGTGGCATCTCGACCTTGCGTTGCTCGGCGAGAGTCATGCGCGCCGCTGCCGCCGATTGCAGCAGAGCTTTTGGCGCATGGGTCGCGTCCTCCGATTTAAGAACTTCTCTTAGGTCTGCGAAAAATATGGTGTCGCCAATGTCCCACTTCTCGGCAAGAGCGAGTAGCGCGCGTCGAACCACATACTGGGCTCGGTAGAAGAGAAGGTCGTCGCTCTCTCGCAAGGATTCCCGCATGGCCGAGTTCGCGTCGGAGGTGCCGAGGCGAATCGCTAGTGCGCGCTCAACTCGATCGGGGGTTTCCCCATACGTGGGAACTGAAACGTCCCAGGCTGGTGCGATTGGGGCGACCTGTCGCAGAAGCTCCTGCTTGTCGAGCTTGCCGGCCAAGAAGCGTGCGATCCACGCGCTTAGAGGATTGCCACCCTGCTGCTCTCCGGCAGCTGCCAGAGCGGGTGCGAGTTCTTCTGTGTAGCACGCAAAGACGCTGCGGTAGGCGGCAAGTGCGTCGCTAAGCCGCGGTGTCGCTTGGCCCTCGACAACGTCCAACGCAGCTTCCATCCGTGGGAGTAGATCTTCGTGGAAGAGCTGCTGAAGGGCATGCTGAGAGAGTACGGTCTTGGCCTCGCTGGATGCTATTGGGCGCCGAGCGGTGTAGAGATAGCCGCCAACAACTCGCATATCGTATGGAGCGAGCGCTGCAACTTCTTGCACGAGACCTGCTTGGGCGGGGGAGAGTGGCAGGGGATTGTGTGTGGCGTCCAACCGCCAAAGTCGCTCTTGGTCTCCCCGGCTAAACGCAAAGAGGGCGCGTAGTTCAGAGTTATTCCTATCGTCCAAGTCTTGTCGATGCACAATCGGACGAGCCTGCAAAATCTGTGGACCGTCTTGCCCCCAAATCCATTCGATGTCGAGACCGGTGGCGCCATCGAGCACGTCTTCGATGGCAACTGCCAGCGCCCAAAGTTGGCTGGCCTGAAGCTTGGAAAGCGACGCGTTAGGGGGCACCTGTCCCTCACCCGTCTCGCGATCAATCCACAGTGGGTGCTCGCCGGGCACTTCCAAAATTGCCACCGAGGAGCGAGGCTGTCCCGGCGGCCGTGTGTAGAGTACCCCGCGGGCCACGGTTGGCGTGACTTGCACTTGCACCACGATCGCAACCCGCGCCTCTTCAGTGATGCCCCGTGCTTGCAGATAGGCTCGCACCAGCGGTGTCTTTCCGGAGTCGACAACCGCTGTTGCCGCGCGCACAAGGGACTCTTGGTCTACGGCATTGAGCACACTCTCAAAGAGTCCAGGAGCGGCTGAGTCGCGCAAGTCTTCGACATTTGCTGACGATCGCACCGCAATCGGATAGCCCAGCACCGCTGCAGCCTCGCGAAGCACCGCAGAGTCCTCAGCAAGGCTTGGAACCAAGCCAATTGCCGGAGGAACAGGGAGGCCTGCTTGCAACAGACGATGCAGCGTTAGGGCCTTGCGTCCAAGTTCGGCTGGCGGCACGACACAGGCATCGCCAAGTACTACAGGGGGCGTCACAGCCGCATAGTACAGGTCTAAGGCCAGCCTGCGGGCTAGAAGGTGCCACTGAGAGCCGCGTGAAAGCCCCCTTGTGTTGGCAGCACAGAGAGCGCTGCGCCCTTGTCGTCAGCTTCCTTGGTCCACAGATAGAAGCCCAGCAGTCCGACCGCTGCACCACCAGCGACAAGGCCAATGCCAGGCGCTATCGTGTCATAGTTTTCTGGGCACACCACATCGTCGCAGGTACCGGTATCGTGGATTGCGATGAGGTACGCGCCAAAGCCAACTCCTGTTGCACCAAGTGCCCATGAACTCCAGCGCCACACCGGGCTAATGCCGCCCGTATCGTCACTTGGTTTGCTGTCGCTCTTGATGATAGGGGTTTCGCCATTGAGCACCTGAATGTCGGCGTTCGCGGGCTTGGAGCCGGCAACGAATTGAGCCAAAGAACGCAGCTGAGACGCAGAAGGCGCCCCGTTGGAAGGAAGTGGGACGCGGGCAGATACGCCGGTTTCGCGCTGCTCAATCTTTATGGTGCTGGCGACGATCGAATCCTTGCCTTTGAATTTGTGAAAGCCAACGAGCACGATTTCGTCTGCACCAAGGGCGCGACCGAGTTCCAGTGCCACGCGCTTTTCGTGTTTCGCGCGGGTCGCTTCGTCCTCAAAGACAAAGCCAACCATTTTGCCGCTAGTACGAAGAGCGCTATCGATAACCGGATCGACGACTAGGGTGTGTGCGCGTCCCGCCGTTATATCGACAATGTGCACGCGACCTGCTTGCGCTCCGATTTGGGTGAAGACGCGATAGCGTCCAGGATATAGCTTCACCTTTTGTGAGCCGATGCCTTGATGCTCTTCGTTTATGTAGACGGTCGCGCCTGGAGCGGCCGCAATCTGCAGCTCGCCTTTTTTCAGCGTTTGCAGGTGCTTGTTGATGCGGCGGAACAGCTTTTCTCCCTCGGGACCATACTTTTTGTTGCTCACTTCGCGCTTCGGAAAGCTGCGAATGAACTCTGTCATCGTTGCCTCGAGTTCTGTCGCGTTGCCAAGGCGTGCATGTGCCATCGACGCCAAGATTAGCGAATCGTAGAAATACTCCCGAAGCTCTTGCTGTCTGGCCATCGTTGCAGGCCGGCTCAGCAGCAACGCGATCGCGCGGTTTGCTGCGTTGAGCGCACCTTCAAAGCGCAGGTCGACAAAGGCGTTGTAGGCATCGAGGGAGAGTTGACGAGCCTCAGCGATCTGCTTACTGCTCAGTTCATCGGATGAGATTGAGTGCTGTGAGTGAATTCGCGTGCCCGTCACCGAGCTTCCCTGAAATCCACTTTTCTTGAGCTCGTCAAGCAGGGGAGCGAGCAGGTAGTCGGCATCCCGAGGACGGGCACCAACGTGGCTCTCGAGTACGAGCCTTAGCTCGTCTTGTGCACTGGCAACTCGAATGTTGCCGGTGACTGCGGTGAATGCCATGGAGGCGATCAGAAGAAGTAGTATGCGCATGGTGATACGTAGCGAGTGTTAGAACCATCCAGAGAGACCAAGGGCGAATCCAGAGGACGTCGGACCGGCGGAAAAGGCGACAGAATCGCTCTCTTCACTTGGGGCATCTTTGGCCGTGAGAACAAGCGCGGCGCCAACTCCAACCAAGACGGCTCCTGTGGCTACGCTTGCAATGCCAATACCTTTGGTGTTTCGACGGCCTTCAATGCGGGGCTCGTTTGGCCCGGGTTCGTCTTCGTGAATGGCAATGAAGGTTGCACCGGTTCCGAGCGCGACCGCACCAACTCCGATTGAGATATATCCCAACATGCGCCGGGTGCCATCGGGCTTTGGTAGCGGATCCAATGAAACAGTGAGCGCCTTATGCTCGTTGGGGCCAACATCAACCGTCTGGGAAGCGACGCGGTAGCCTTTATGGCGAATCTTGATGCGGTGTTCACCGGGGCGCACTCGATATGATTGCCCTGTTGGGCCGACCACCTTGTCATCGATGACGAGCACAGCACTAGTCGGATTTGACTGCACATCCAGAAACGTGTCACGAGCCTTTTCAGCGAGCTGTTTGCTGGCCATCTCGTCGACAAGCTCGCGAATAACGTCGGCCAAACGCTCTGAGGATGAGCAGCGCTGACACACGCGTTGCTCTACTTGTAGGAGATCGGCAGTTGTCGCTGCATAGAGCTTGGCAACAACGCTTTGATCCGAATCGGGATTTTGGCTGACCCGTCGAATGCGAAGCAACAAGACCCACTCCGCTGGCACCATCTTGAGAACGTCGCTGCAGTCCTCTGCCTTGGCGTCGTTAAGGCACTCAAGGGCAGCTTCCAGTTCGAAGCCAGCAACCGTTGCGTCATCAAATTCCGTGATACCGATGTTGAGTTTTCGCAGCGCATCCGATGCGTTGGACAGCAACAAGTCAACGCCCTCAGCGCCGTCGGGAAGAACGAGGACAGTGCTGACTCTAGGAGTTGCCGTTGCCTGTGTTGTGCCGACCACAAACCACGTGGCAAGAAGGAGAGCGAAGCTGTGAATTAGTCTCTTCATGGGGACGCCGCAGAGTGTATCGATGCAAGGGAGTGGAAGTTGTTTGCGAATGTGAGAATCTGCAGTCAGAAGCGATTCGCGTGAAGTCGCCACATGCCTCACGAGTGGTTGAGGCCTATGGAGCGACAGGCTCGCTCGGTGCCCGGATACACGCCATCGATATCGCAGAACGTCTTGTCGCTCTGGTGATCGCAGCTGCCCTCGCGGCAGGCGAGTGGATCGTCG
>JANTGM010000010.1 GCA_024762925.1 Kofleriaceae bacterium
TGCGCCTCGTGAGTAGGTAGGTTGTGCCTTTGAGAACTTGTCGAGGTTTCATACTGCACGTATCGAGAAACGCGCGGCGTGGTTGCGTCGAAATGCTGCTCGGTCGGGCGGTGGGGGCTGTGGCAAAATGCTGCTCGGTCGGGCGGTGGCCGCGGCGTGATCCGGGAGGTCACGTATCGAGAAACGTGCGGCGTGGTTGCGTCGAAATGCTCCTCGGTCGGGCGGTCGCGGTCGGGCGGTCGGCGAAATGCTGCTCGGTCGGGCGGTCGGCGGTCGGGCGGTCGGCGGTTGGGCGGGCGGCGTGGTCGTGTCGGTCGTGTCGGTCGTGTCGGTCGTGTCGGTCGTGTCGGTCGTGTCGGTCGGAAGGTGCTCGGTGCGGAAGGTTCGACTCTGCTACGATTGCAGAGTGTCTCGAGGGAGCTCAAAGCAGACTCAACTCACGGCGTTGGTACTGGCAGGAATCGCGATGCTCCTGTCCGCTTGCAGCTTGCTGTTTTCGGCCGAGCTAGTTGACTACGAGCCCAGCAACGTCAGAAGCTTTTCCTTCACCGACGGGGCTGAGGATTGCCACATATCCCGTGGGCAAACGCTTCTCGTCGATACAGACGCGCGGCAAGTCTTGCTCGATGGTGTGCCCCTGAGCAACAACGTGGCACCGGTTATCAACTTGGTAAACCTTGTAGGTGGCACCCGCGCGATGACTCTTGCATGTCGCAACTTGCGGCTCGAAGAAGGCGCAACGCTGCATGGCACTGGATCGTTGGCCATCATCGTTCTGGCCAGTGAGAACATTTCTCTGTTTGGCACAGTCGATGTGGCGGCGGTCATTACGTCCTCTGGCCCAGGCGGGCTCGGTAGCGCTCTAGGAACCCCAAGTACGTCGCCCGATCCCAAGGCCGCTGGAAGTGGTGGCAGCTACGGCTCGCTGGGAGGAAACGGCACGACACCGCTCACAGCCGAGATGCTCTACGGCTCGCCCGAGCTTGTTCCCCTCATTGGTGGGGCTGCAGGGGGCGCTGCGGGTGATCCATCCTACATCGGGGGCGGTGGAGGAGGAGCGATTCAGTTTTCCGCGCGAGGAACACTTACGGTTGCTGGGCTTATCAATGCTGGCGGCGGTGGAGGACGAGGTACTGGCATGGCGAAAGACAAGGGGGCATCCGGTGGTGGAAGCGGTGGTGCGGTCTTGCTTGAGGCACCCGTGGTCACCATGGCTTCCACCGGCTTCGTTGCAGTCAATGGTGGCGGCGGCGGTGGCGGCACAGGAAGCAACCCAAGTCGCAACGGCCGCGATGGACAAAATGGGTCGGACGTCATAGCCCTTGGCGGTGATGCCTCACCAGATAATTCTCTAGGCGGAGATGGCGCGTTTGGGCTGCTGCCCGCGCAGGATGGTCATCAGCCTGTGGGCGGCGGTGGCGGCGGCGGCGGCGGTGGCGGCGGGTTTGGACGTATTCGCATCAATACGATGGGCAAGGTTGCGCAAGACTATGTGAGCGGCTTTAGCCCAACCATGGACTCGCCGGCTACGACACTAGGAAGCTTGTGACGCGCTTTCGCGCACAGGACGATCCTACGCCGTCATCTCAAGAGAGGTTGGTGAGAGCACCCCTATCAAATCTGCGGCGAGCATGCGCACAAGAAAACCGCGCCGTCCTCCATTGATGTAGATGATGTCGAGGTCTGCGATCGTCTTCTGCATGTAGATGGGCATGTCCTTGCGTGTGCCAAACGGCGAGGTGCCGCCTACTTGATAGCCAGAGTGTTTTTGCGCGGAAGCTGGGGAGCAGGGACGAATGCTCTTGGTTCCAACGTGTCTTGCCAGTGCCTTTGTGGAGACTTGATGGTCTCCGTGCATAAGTGCGATGAGAGGGCGCCTCATTTCGTCTTCGAAGATGAGAGTTTTGATGACAATATGCTCATGCACGCCCAGCGCTTTTGATGATGCTCGCGTGCCGCCTTTTTCAACGTACTTGTACTCGGCGGGTTCAAAGTCACACCCAGCGGCTTCTAAGGCTCGTATTGCGGCGGTCTTTGCCAAGTGTTACTCGCAGGTCAAAGGTCGCGACCCGGAAAACTTGATGCGTGGCTTTTTCGCGTCAAAGAAGTCACTGCCACGTAGCTCTCCACCGCGCTTGGTGAGTTCTGTTGCCATTGCATCGCGAATTAGCGGGCCGCCATCGATCACCGTTTCGAGGGGCTCAAGCCCCGCAGAGCCAATCAGGCCATCACCCCCAGAGGCAACAAAGTCAGAGGTAGCAACGGTAATGACGTCCGCGTCGCGCACCACTTTGCCGTTCGGCCGAGTTATTCGAATTTCCAACGCGCCGCGCTTGCACTTCGCATCTACGAAAACTCCCGAGACGCTGAGCAGTCCGTTGTCGCGAACGAGATTGGCGGCAAAGAGGTTGCGCAGCGTTTTGCCCCTGAGCTTCACCAGAGCAAATCGATTGTCAAACGGCATTGCTTCAAATAGGCCGCCATAGTTGAGCGGCCCGCTTGGAAGGTCGGATCGGAGACTGCCACCGTTTGTGATTGCCACATCGGCGCCTGGCTGTGCTGCCAGCATCAAGTCGGTGAAGAGGTCTCCTAGCGCCGAGGCATCAGAGCGTGAACGCTGGATCCCGTTGGGCAAGGTAATGCCGAGCTCTTTGGAGCGCAGCGACTCGGCCACCGCCTGCGCCTCAGTAGCGACGGCGAGAACGTTCGCATCGATCTCGACTTGCGCTTCTTCGTACAAGCCGGGGGAGCATGTGGGCCCTTTGCCTTCGGAGCAGAGAGGCCGAGGCGGGAAGATCTTCTCAAACGCTATGCTGCCATCCGTCGCCACGCTGAAGTCCACGCGACCAAAGGCCTTGCCGTAGGAGTAGGACTCGATGATAGCGATCCCATTGACCTCGTGGGCCATTGCGCGATGGGTATGCCCCGCAACGATGACATCAACACTGCCTTTTGGAAGTGCGGCTGCAACTTCCATGATTTCGTGGGCACTACAGCTTGAGAGGTCCTTTGGATCTGAGAATTCTTCGCACTCGCCACCTGCATGTGCGGTAACAAGAACGGCTTGAGCACCTGCAGCGCGAAGGGCGCTGGCGTGCTCGTCGATGCGTGCAGCGAGCGGTGCCATCGAGAGCCCGATGAAGTTGGCTGGTAGTGTGACGTTTGGGGTTTCAAACGTTGAGACGCCAATGATGCCAAGCTTGATTCCTTGCACGTCGTGCATCATGGCTGGCATGACGTTGGGCCAGTCGATGGCCGCATGGGTTTCATCATCAAATATGTTGGAGCTGAGAAAGGGGAAGCTCGCATCTGCGGCTCGGGCCTTTAACGCTCCACGTGGATCTTGCCCCGGCTTGGAGACCGTAGCTTCGGGGCCAATGGGGCCGTAGTCAAATTCGTGATTGCCGATGGCTGCGGCCGTGTAGCCGAGCATATTGTAGGCGGTGACAATCGGAGCGCCTTCTTCAAGATTCGATGCGAGGGTGCCCTGGAACATGTCGCCTCCATCGAGGAGAACGACAGCGCGCTCGGGGTGACTTCTAAGAATATTTAGGTAGCCACCAAAGAGGGGCAGCATCTCGACATGACCGTGAAGGTCGTTGGTGCCGATGATGCTTAGGGTGGTGATTGGTGGAGCCGGTGGAGCCTTGATGCCCGGATCCGCCGTGTCCTTTGCCGTGGGCTCATTGGGCCCACAGCTTGCCCCTGAGAGCCCTAGAAGGACAAGTATCGTGAATGAAGCTGAGAAGTACCGCACGAGTGCTTAGGGCTGCGGGCAGCTACCGATGTTGAAGCTGATCGTTTCACTCATCATGCTGCAGCCACCTTTTACAAGGGTTGGATCGGTCACCGCTGCGACCTCGGAGAAGACAACGTTTGTCATCGTGCCAGACACGCCTTCGGCACAGATCGTGTCGAAGACGATCGTACCGGAAGTGGCGCCGTATGGAGTGTGTGCGGAGAAGGTATTGATGTCGACGTCGTTTCCGGCCGCAGCTGCGGGAGCTGACAAGGTTCCAATGGCTTCAGCCAAGTCGTATTCGACGCCAGTCTCTAAGGTGAGATCAAAGACGACTGCGCCTACATCCAGCGTTGCTCCGACAATTGGTGCAAGGGCGACGATGACAGGTCCTTGCGCAAAAATCTGGTCAAAGCCACTGCCGCCAATCTGTGAGGGCACGAAGTCTGCTGGGCATGCACATGGGGTTGAACCGGTACAGATTTGCCCCGGAGAATCACAGGTCTCACCGCAGCCACCACAGTTGAGGGAGTCGGTGCTGGTGTCGGTGCAGACTCCATCACACACGGTACCCAAGCAGGGCGCCGCGTCCGGGACAACGGTTGATGCGTCAGGAATGGGAGGCGCTGCATCTGTGAAAGTGACCGTCGGGGCGTTGTCGTCGCCACTGCAGGCTGGGGTGAGGCCAAGGCCGAGAAGAAAGGGAAGGGCAAGAAGAGAACTTGGCGTTGATAGGCGCATGTGGCAAATGACTCCGAAGATTTGAGAATCCGTTCCTACCACGCCCGGCAAGCGCAGGGAAGCGAGCAAAACTCCATCAAACCTCTACGTTTGCCCAGCTGCGTCGGCGCCAAACCACCATCAAAACGGCGGATTGCAGCACTCGGTAGACGATGCGGGCCGTCCAAACGCCGATGAGCCCCCATCCGAGGACTGGCCCGATGACATAGGCGGCAGGAAGAAAGAGCAGCCATTGCATGCCGACATTGATGATAAGAGCAGTTCGAGTCGCGCCAGCGCCCATGATGCTGTTGAGCAGAACCATCAGGATGGCCTCGCCCCACACTGTGAGGCCGGCGAGTCGCAACGGGAGAATCGCTAGCTCCAACGCTTCTGGTTCATTGCTGAAGAACGCCTCAAGAATGAGACGAGGGGCGATTGCCATAGGCAAGCCAAGGCACACCATGATGGCGACCCCAACTTTGATGACGTCCCACGCCCAGCGCTCGGCATCGTCGATGTCCTTGCGACCCAAGGCTTGGCCAACGAGCGTTGCTGCAGCCAAGCCGAGTCCGAGTCCGGGAAGAAAGGCGACCATGGTCACGGTAATGAGTACGTTCATGGCCGCAACTTCAAAGGTGCCAACGCGACCCACGATTGTGAAGAGGGCAGTTAGGCCAGCGGCAAAAAACATGGATTGAAGCCCGGAGGGGACAGAGAGCTTCAACATCGAGAGCATGGTCTTGCGATCGGGGAGGCCCCGGAGAAATCCCGCCAAACGCGCGTGCGCCATTCCTAGGTAAAAGTAGTAGGCTGTGCCTATGAAGCCTGAAGCTGCGGTGCCAATTGCCGCTCCGGTGGCGCCCATCGCCGGAGCTCCCAAGGCGCCAAAGATCAGCACGTAGCTAATCGCAACATTGGAGATGTGCATGACGATCAAGGTGCGCAGATAGAGCTTGCTCTTGTTAACGCCGTTCCAGTAGCCGCGAAAGGCGAAGTTGGAGCCGATGGCAATCATGGCGATGAGCCGTACCTGAAGATAGGGGACACCAATGCCTACAACCTCGGTGTCGGTTGTGAGGGCGCGGAAGAATGCTGGGGCTGTGAAAATGAGCACTGCGGAGAGCGGGATGGAGATGGCGGCGACGAGAAGAAGCCCGCCGTTTAGTGCAACCGCCGTTTCCGATTCGCGACCTTCGCCCTTTCGCCTAGAGGCGATGACCTGCACGCCCGTTGACATGCCCGTGACAAAGGCAATACCCAGGAAGTTGGCGAAGCTGCCAAAGCCCACTGCCGCGATCGACTTTGCCCCCAGGCTCGAAACCATGAGGGTATCGACGAGGTTGAGGATCGTCTGCGAGACCATTCCCAACATGATGGGGACGGCGAGCGCGAGAATCTGCTGGCGCCTCTTCGTTGGAAGACCGAGCACTAGCGCGTTTCCATCCATGTCGCGAAAGCACGGATGGCTTGGTGAAGCGTTGCGTCTTGTTTCGAGAAGCACAGGCGAATGAGATGACGTGCCTCGCGTCTATTGTGCCAACTTAGTGACATGGGGACGGCTGCAACGCCAACGTCTTTGGCGATCCGCAGGCAAAATTCCAGATCGTCGTCTTCAACGAGGTCTGAGATGTCAACATGACAGAAGAAGGTGCCTTCGGGGACACGTACATCAAGGCCAAGCTCGCCCAGCCCACCGCAAAGCAAGTCGCGCTTTCGCAAATGCTCGCTTGCGAACTCTTCTAAGTAGCTCTTGGGTAGCTCTTCGATTGCAAAACGCGCTCCCTCGCTTAGAAACGCCGGCAAACAGAAATTGCTGAGCTCGTTGATCTTGCGAATGCCCGCGATCAGTGGCGCCGCTCCAAGCGCCCAACCAACCCGCCAGCCTGTCATAAGATAGGACTTCGAGAATGACGAAATCACCACGCTGCGGTTTCGTAACTCGGGAATCTCAAGTGCGCTAACGTGAGTGGAGCCTGGAAATACCAAGTGCTCATACACTTCATCGGCAATCAGGTAGGCGTCAAAGCGTTCGCAAGCGCGCGCCACCATCATGAGTTCTTTGCTACTAAAGACATGCCCACTTGGATTGTTTGGCGTGTTGTAGACAATGAGTTTGGTGCGCTCGGACATTTGCGCAAGCAGTTCGTCTTCTTGCAAGGCAAACCCGGGCGGGCGCAGGGCCACAAACTTCGGCGTTGCGCCCGCGCGTCGTGCCATGGGGACGACCGGATTGTAAAACGGTTCAATAAAGACGATTTCATCGCCGGGTTCAAGTAGGCCCAACATGGCACACGCCAGCGCACCCTGAGCGCCTGCAGTGACCGTGACCTCCAGGTCGTGGTCCAAATCGACGTTGTATCGGTTCTTCACATCATCGCGAAGTGCGATGCGCAGCGACTCAATGCCTCGTGGATCGGTGTACTGCTGGGGCCCATCCAGCAGCTGGCGTGCTGCAAGTTCGCGAACCTCTCTGGGGCCTTCGATACTAGGAAATCCCTGAGCTAGGTCTGCCGCGCCATGCGTCCGGGCCAAGCTAGACATCGTATTGTAAATGCTGCTTTTGCCCCGCAGAACTTTGGGCATGAGAAATTGCTGGTCGCTCATCAGCCCCAACTATATTGGCGAGTGAGCCGCCAGGTGGTTGCCAGCCGGAACATTCGTGAGCCGAATCGAGCAAAGCCGCAGCGTATCGTTGCAAGCCCGAAAACGACCGAAGCCCACAGCGCAACGCTGCGGGCCCCGATGCAAGTAGCAAGCAAGCGCTGTTACTTGGTTGCTTCGCCAGCAGCTTTGGTCGCTTCGCCAGCGGCTTTGGTCGCTTCGCCAGCGGCTTTGACAGCCTCGTCGACTTTGCCTTCGCCAGCAGCTTTGGCAGCTTCTCCAGCGGCAGCAGCAGCTTCGGCACCAGCAGCAGCAGCTTCGGCACCAGCGGCAGCAGCGGCTTCACCGGCCTTGGCAGCTTCGCCAGCAGCAGCAGCAGCGGCGGCGGCACCTTCAGCACCAGCAGCAGCAGCAGCTTCACCAGCAGCAGCAGCAGCTTCGCCAGCAGCAGCAGCGGCTTCGCCAGCCTTAGCGGCAGCGGCAGCAGCCTCTTCAGGGATCGCGGTCTTTGCGGCTTCGACAGCCTCGCTAGCCTTGGGAGCGGTTTCGCCTCCCTCTTTCTCGTCCTTCTTACAGCCAGTGAAGACCAGGCCAAGAGATCCGAGAGCGACAAGAGCAAGTGTGAAACGTTTCATAATGAATCCTTTTGATTGTGTTTTTGTTTGGGAAGCGCGAGGCATCAACCTCACACCAACACGGTATTGGACCGATGCTGCGCCGTCCAAAGATCAAGTGTAATCAATCGCACTGCGTTGTTAGAGAACCTGCTGCAGTTGTAAATCAGCGCATACAGGTTTGCCGAGAGCGGAGTATAATTGGCCTGATATGCTCTGTCTTATTGTCCACAATCGAAGCGAAAAAAACTCCTTGCATTCGTTCGATGGCTATTGCAGGCGAAGTCAGGGGTTGGGCATTGGGATGCTGCTTCTTCTCATCGCCGCTCTCGTCATGGTGGAAAGCGCGGATGCAAGCGCGTGCGGAACAGTCATCCTGAGCTCGTCGCAAGAGGGGCAATCTGTGCCACAAGACCCCGCGACAGTTCGAGCGCTCGATAGGCAGCACCCACAGATCATCCGCTCGGGGTTCATGGTCGGTGGCGGGGACGCAAGTGCCAGTCGTGACATCACAGCGAGTCTCTGGCTCGAGATTCGCAACTCGCCCGCATCGGTCCGTGGAGTTCTGTTGGAGCCGGTTTGGGGGAGCGGTCCCGATTCGCTATCGCAAATGTGGGGACGTGTTCATCCACTCTTTGATGGACTCGTTCAGGTAGCGCCAAATCAGGTGGGCCGATATCGAGACCAGCCGTTCACGTTGGGGGTGCGTGCGCGCTTCGTGCTTCAGGATGGCAGCCTAAGCGCACCCTCACTGCCGGTATTCATTCACCATGCAGGTTCGGCCGAACACACTGACGGAGTTGGGGCCGACTCGGTGTTCATGGTTCTCTGTCTCGTTGCACTCTTTGGTCTTTGGGTTGCCTTCAAGCGCGAGAACAACCCCGTGTTTCGGATCCGCATTGCCGCGGGAGCAGCGCTTGTCTCGCTGTTCTTTCTCTCCGTAACACCAGCGCTTTCGTGGCAGGTTGTCAACGACTCAAGTGGGTATGCGCCTTCCGTCGATTGCCACCTTGGTGATGAAGCACAATGCGCCACATACGTTCCCGACTCTGGGCCAAATCCCATGTCGAGAAGCGATGTCGCTGCCGAGCGACGCTTTGAATTGGCAAGCTGGATGGGTGCCTCGTCTGCTTTGCGGGTGGGCATGGTCTGGTGTCTTATCCTTCTGTTGCCAGCACTGATCTGGCTCATGGTTGTTCCCACGTTGCGCCCCGCGCAAACCGCTGTAGCATTTGGCGCCTCGGCTGCCGGCTACACATTCTTGGCGGCACTTTTTTATCGACTGTGCACGCCATCGTGGATGGACCTCGATCTCACCTGTGCCTTCGACCTCACTTTGCTCACGAGCGGCACGATCTTCATGGCGATCGGGACGATCATTCGCTACTCGCTACTCATCGAATCTCGGAGCCGTTCTCCACTGCCCCCAGCCATTGCTAGGCGGATGTAGAAGCCTTTCGCTCACGACCAGCTACCTGCTACCCTGCTGAGCATCGTGACCACTCCTGCGGTTCCCAGGCGCTGCTGCCTTTGCCTACGCTGTCGAACGGCGCTTTTTGCGGGCGGCGTTTGTGATTGCGGGGGAACTCCCCAGGTCGCGTGTTTCGAGGTGCCCGCGGAACGGGAAGCAATTGTGGAGGCGTGTTGGGGAAGTGTCGCAGAGCGTGAGCAAGTGAGGCGCATCGCGCAGCGCGGGCAACGGCGCGTGCTCGCCACCTCGATGGGTAGCTTTTCTCTCGGCGGCACCGTGGCATACGGCCTAGCGGGGCTCGGTCCTGGCGTGTTGGTCTGGGGCATGCTGGGAAGCCTGACAGGCGGCATGCTGGCACGCCACAAAGGCATTCGCGAGCGAAAGGCACCTCGAGGAGCAGAGGCATTGCCCGTTGTTGGAGACGTCTCTCTACGCGGCACCGTTGTGGGCGAGCATCATCTTGTGTCTCCGGCCAGCGCGGAACTCTGTCTCGCCTATAGCCTCGAATTGCGCGTGCTGGCTGGCGATGGTGAACGAGTCATGTATCGCGACGCTGTGACCTGCGGTTTTGTGGCTGAACTTGGTACGGGCGAGATGGTGCAAGTTCCCGCAGGACGGTTGCGCTTTGCAGATGAGGCGCCCGAGATTCTCGATGTCGACAACCTCGAACTCGAAGCCTACATCGACGACATCGATCCTCATCGCATGCCCTCAGAAGAACTCTACCCACTACATTTCAACTTGGTGCGCGAGGAGGTTCTCTTCTCCGGCGATGAAGTCGAGCTTGGCGGCACGTTTGAACGTGAGACTCGCGCGAAGAACAGCGCAGCACTGTACCGTGATGCCGCTGAGAGTCACCTTCGCCCGGTGGGCGTGCCTGTCGTCAGGCGATTGCGCTAACGAGGTCGCTCTTCCACGAACGCAGGTCTTCGGGCAATTCAGATTCGAAGCACATCGCTTCGCCGCTTATTGGGTGGGCAAAGGCGAGCTTGCGAGCGTGCAAGGCCATGCGAGGCGGGGCCAAGTCGCTCACGCGGCCGTGTTGCTTATCGCCCAAGACGGGCCAGCCTGCACCCGCCGCATGTAGCCGAATTTGGTGCGTACGGCCAGTTTCAAGGGTTACGCGCAAGATGGTGACTCGATCGCCAATGCGCTCCTCAACGGCAAAGTGAGACACGGCAGCTTTCCCCGCGATGTCCTCTTCTATGCGCGTTAGATCGTCGGGCCAATGGCCATCGACAACCGCGAGATACTGGCGTTCGATTGCGTGCTTGCGAAACGTCTCGCTCAGTTCGCGGTTTGCGTCTTCTGTCTTTGCAAAGACAAGAATGCCACTTGTGTCGAGATCGATTCGATGAACAACAAACATGCGGATGTTGCGCTCACGCCCAAGGGCATCGGCCAAGTTTCCTCGATCGGATTCGGGGGTGGGGGCAGTGAGAAGCCCAGCTGGCTTGAATGCCACGCAAATGTGGTCGTCCTCGAAAAGTACCGAATGCTGTGGCAGCTTTGCAGCATCTTTGGAACGCGCTGCCCGGCCGGTCTTCTTGGTTGCGCGATCAAACGCACCGCCAAGAACCACTTCGACAAGCTGTCCGATCTTCACAGTGCGCCCGGCAACCTTAACGCGGGCACGGTCGACGAAGACCCCGCCGATGTCGAGCAGTACACGAGCCTTGCGGCGGCTCAAGTCTGGCACCGTTGCGGCAAGGAATTGATCGAGGCGAAGTCCAGCGTGTTCGGCCGTTACGCGCACGCGAAATTTCTCTGCGGAGATCACGACGGAGAGATAGCACGTAGTGGAGGTGGAGAGTGCGTTTTGGCAGCGTTTACTCGTCAGGACTGGCATAGTTGTCGAGGGCAAATTGCCATCGCTCTGCAATCCACTGTCTCACATAGGCCAGTTCTTCTTCGGGGGTTGTGAAGTCTCCACGCCCCGACCAGCGTCCAAAACTTCGGTATTCGCTCTCCCAACGTTCCCAATCGCGAGTGGCAGCAAGGCGCATCTGGGCCTCGTATCCATCGATGAGGGACTCTAGCGAGGCCAGGGCAAAGGCGCCTCCTTCCAAGGTGTCCCGGTAGCGCTGGCGAATTGCGGCGCCGTGAACGGGGTGCTCTTGCAAGCGCTCAAAGATGCGATTGCGTGAGAAGAAGGGCTCGTAGTCTTGAGAATCGGTGCGCCGTGTTTGCCAGTCTTGGCCAAAGCTGTCGTTGAAGTCCCACGGCGCAACTCGCCAGGTGCGGGCAGCATCATGGTAGTGATAGCTATTCTTGCCGGCTGAATCATTCGCAAGAATGAATGTCACGTGGAGCCACCAAGCGGCGTAATCATCGACGCTGATGAGTTCGGCGATACCGCTGTTAAAGGTTGCGTCATCCGAATTGGCGACAAACCCGACCAGCGCATCCATGTCGTCGAAGGCGCCTGGCTCACCCTCATCGGGGTTCCCCTCCGTTTTTGAGTAGCCTTGGTGCAGCGTGTCTTTGCTGCTGCCGTTGGCCGCCGTGGTGCGAAAATTGGCATCGTGGTTTTCTGCTTTGTACACGTTGGCGCTATCGGAGAGCCCATTGCGAGCCATGAGTTCTGCGTTGACGTGATCGGTAACCGTGTAGATACCGCGATACTCTGTGCCGCGATACACAACCGCGCTGTAGGCTCTTACGTCGATGCTTGGCTCGAGTCTAGACCACAGGTCGAACGCCATGCGCTGCCGAATGTAGCTATTGTCATCGAACGTTGATGTAAGAATAACTCGGGTTCGATTGGCAAAGTCGGCAAAACGGCTCTCCCCAAAAGCATCGAATTTGTCAAAGCGGAGTGCGTAGCTCTTCTTTGGATAGGTGAGCGATGACTTGCCGCGAAGCTTGGCTTCCGCCTCGTGTACGTGACCTCCGTACGTGATTTGCATCGGCTCGAAGCCCTCATTCCCCGCAGGTTCATGGGCAATGAAGATCACGGGCAAGCCCAACTCCATCGTGTACTGGCTCGGATCTACGATCGGGACATTGTCAGGGTTGTTCAACGCATCGGCGACACCAATCTGGAGGGTGTGCGCTGCGAAGAGTTCGGGCGAGGACAGCGAGATGTCGTAGACTGCGGCTTGATCGAGGGCTGGGGTCCAGGTGAGCGTTCTGGATGCGGCGTCAAAACTTGCACCTTCAGGTAGTGGCCCAATCTCAAGATCCTCCAACGCTTCACCGCTTGAGCACGAAATCGTCACACTGAGCGGTTCGCCCTCGACAACCCACACCGGCTCGCCTGGTGAGAAGCCACAAAGATCGGCTGCGCCTCCATCGGGTGCCCCACCGTCGACTCCACTTTGGGGGTCTCCACCACCACAAGCCACGAGCGTGGATGCAAGAGCGACAAGGGAACGTGAAATACGAGAGCACACAAGCATTGGCACGACCTAAGTATGAACCATAACGCCTGGCGAAAACAGCAGTGCTAGGTAAGCTACACGGGATGCACTTGGCGGGCTCCCTAGTTTCGATTGCTGTGATGGTTCTCTCACTGGGGCTCGTCGGGTGTGGCGGCTCGTCAAGGGCGGGTGACAAAAGTGGCCCAAAGGCGGTAGGAAGCGCGAGAGCGAGTGTCGATGCCACATCAAAGGCAGCGGCAACCGGCCCCGTGGAATATGCCACAAGTACGTCTCAGGCCTGCATGCTTCATCAAGAGGCCGGTGGGCACTATTTGTGCCTATCTGGGGCCGACGGCCAGTGCTTTCACTATGGTGCCGTTTGTGAACCCGCCGATAGCTGCACGCTTGAGCTTTCTTCGAATACCTACAAGGTGTGTAAGAAGTTTACCGAGGGTGCCTGCCAAGAATTCGGTGCCGCGTGCAAGCCGAAAGGTTCCTGCCTTTACGACCCAGGTCAGCGTCGCTACCGCAGCTGCGCTTCCCCTAAATTGGGAGGGTGCAGCGAGTTTGGCACGACCTGCGATCCCTCATAGTTGAGGCCCTAGCTCCGCTCACGAGTGCGTTCCAGGAGCATAGAAACCTCTCACTTGCCCTCTGGACTCGCTGGCATGGCCAGTGCTCTTCGTTGCTCAGCTCCTTCCTTACCCCGGTACGGTCGTTGTTCGCGCTTTCCAGAGAACAAGCCTGCTTCGCGAGAGGAAATCCCGCCTCGCCAGAAAACGAGCTGACTTCGCGATCACGAGTCAATGTCCATGGATCGCGCACTAGGCTGGTGGGATTCGATTCGCACAAGCGCTTACCGTTCTTCTCTGCAAACGCTCGGCGTCTCTCAAAACTCTACCGAGAATCGAAATTCTCGCAGTGTTCGTGAGAGGCAAGTTTTGCTTGATTGCAGCATTTTGTGGGCGCTCGTATCGAATGTGTGATGCTACAAAGCCAAAGAACGATCGAGTCCCATGCGAAACGCCGATATCCATTCGGGTGCCCAATGCCCTGAGCCCGACGTCCTACTGCAGTTCCTTGCTGGGAATACGAGGCACGTAACACAGGAGGCAATCAAGGCCCACGTAGACTCATGTGGAGAGTGCCTGCGAGTTTTTGCGGCGCTGGCCTCAGAACACTATGTCACCACAAGCAACGGCAGAGAAGAAGACTCTGAGCAGAATGAAGCGCTCGTTCCCGGCCAAAGCGTTGGACGCTTTGTTGTCTTGCACAGCGTTGGACGAGGTGGCATGGGGCACGTCTTCGCCGCCTACGATCCCAAACTCGATCGCAAGGTAGCCCTTAAACTCATGCAGCTGGCCGGCGAAGCATCAAATCGCAGCCTTCTTCGCGAGGCCAGGCTCATTGCCAAACTCAATCACCCAAACATCGTTTCCGTGTATGACGTGGGCAGTCACAATGATGCGGTCTATCTGGCTATGGAGTTTGTTGATGGTCCGAGCCTATCGGAATATTTCTCAGGGCGAACGTTGCTCGATATCGTCCGATATTTTGAGCAAGTTGCAAACGGACTGGCGTTCGCACATGCGCACGGAGTCTTGCACCGGGATATTAAGCCAGCCAACTTGTTGGTCGCCCTCGATCATCGTGCTCGCATAGCCGACTTTGGCCTGGCAGGTGCCGAGGCGAATACCGCAAAGCTGGGTACGCCAGCCTATATGGCCCCAGAGCAGGCTGAGGGGCGCGCGACAGCTCGTTCTGACCAATACAGCTTTTGCGTCGCACTGCTCGAGGTTTGCACCTCCACGTTACACACAACTGGAGAACCGCTTCCAAAGGAGACGCCCGAGGTACTACGAACATTACTTAGAAAAGGCCTCTCTCCCGATCCCAAAGACCGCTTTGAAGATATGGATGCCCTTTTGTATGCCTTGGCGCCGAAGGCTCCCAAGAAGGGCTGGCTCGCTGTGCCGGCAGGTGCCCTTCTTGCCGGTGCAGCATTCCTTCTCTATCCCGACCAGACCAGCACACCTCCTCCATGCACTGATTCAGAGCGCCATTTTGAGAGCTTGTGGAATGAGGAGTCTCAAGGCGATCTCGCCGCACGCTTCTCCACGCTTCAAGGATACGGGCAGGCTCTTTGGGAACGAACCCAACCTAGCCTAGAGTCCTATCGAACCAGCTGGGTTCTGCAACATCGTCGCACTTGTGAAGCTACCGCCGTGCACAAAGACCAAAGTGAGGCAGCAATGGCGTTGGCAATGGACTGCCTGGGACAGCGACGTGCAGAGTTTGCGGGGTTGGTGAGTGCACTGCGCTCTGTGTCGCTCGACAACATAAGCAAAGTTGCCGATGCGCAGGCTCTGCTGATTTCTCCAGCAGTCTGTGCGTTGCCTTCTGATGTCCTTCCGCTTCCGGAAAACTCTGAAGTCAGAGCTGAGATTGAACTGCTTCGGCGAAGAGTTGCACAGTGGAATGCGCGTGCCGCCATGGGGGACTTGGATGCGGCTGCAGAGGCGCTGAGGAACCTGCGCGCAGAAGTCACCGAACTTAGCTACAAGCCACTGCAAGCCGAGGTGAGTGCAGTGTTAGCAAACGTGCTCAGCAAATCGGGAAAGCACGCTGAGGCCGAAGAGGCGTTTCGGGAAGCGATTAGCGCAGGGACCGAGAGCCGACACGATATGTTGGTAGCCAAGGCTTGGCTCGATCTCTCGTGGTTACACGCCTACTTTCAAGATCGCTATGATGACGCCGAGAGCGATCTGAAGAATGGTCGCGCGTTTTCTAAGCGCCTTGGCGAACCCGGCGTCTTGCCGATGCTCTACGCTCGCAACAGCGGGTGGCTTGCGATGAAACAAGGCAAGCCCGACAAAGCCCTAGAGCACTACTCGGAAGCACTGGGGCTCGCCTCGGGACAACCAAACAAAGACCGCGACATCGCGATGTTGAACAGTGATCTTGGGACCGCCTACCTCGGAATTGGCGACATTGAGGCGGCGACCAAACACGTTGGTCTTGCGTTTGAGTCGATGTCGAACTTGCTTGGCCCACATCATCCAGACACCTTGAGCGTGCACAGCAACTACGCCGTGCTCTTGCGCGAGCAGGGCAATTGGGAGCAAGCTATTGTTGAGTCGCTGGCTGCTCTGGAGGGCTTTCAAGCGAGCATGAAGTCAAGCGAGGTGTACGAAGGACAAATCCTCAACAACCTTGCTCTGATCTACGCGGACCAAGAGAAGTGGGAGTTGGCGGAGAGCAGCTATCGTCAAGCGATGGCATCGATGAGAATCGCGCATGCCGACAAGGACAACGCCGACCTCGCTCGCACGATTCACGGGCTGGCCACGATCGTGCAACTCGATGCCAAGCGAAGCGCCGAAGCGGAAGAGCTGCACCTTGAGAGCATGGCCATGAAGGAAAAGCTTCTTGGCCCCGGTCATCCAAGCGTTGCAATCAGCCTTAGCGGCATGGCCGACCTCTATGTAGCCACCGACAGACGCCCACTTGGCATCGCTGCGGCCGAGCGTGCCCTCAAGATCTTGCACGATGCGCTTGGCGAGAACCATCCGCAAACCAAGTACGTACGGGGGCAGCTTGAGGAGATTCGCTCGCCCTAGAGAGTTCTAGCAGCGCCAACAAAAAAACTTCGCGCTTTTTCCGCGACCAATACCGAGTTGTTGCTCTGGATGGGGCCTCACCAATCGAGGCCCAGCCAAGGAACAACGATGACTAGCAAACAACGAATACTCTCCCCTCTTCTAGCCCTCCTACTCGTCGCGTGTGGCGGCGATGATTCCGGAAGCGACGATGAGCGCCCCGGTTTTACTGCTTGTGGCGCCTTCCCCGATGACGTGCCAAAGACCTGCAACCCTGGACAGTATTGTGCGGATGAGATTTTCTCTGAGTGCAGCTTGGGTTGTCTGGGTGACTACAATTGTGAATCAGGATCGACCTGTCGAAAAGAGGCGGGTGAAGATGTTGGCACCTGCGATGGCAGTCAACCGCTTCCCGACGGGGGAACTCCAACGGGCAACGCCCTTCAAGCGTGTCTCGATGCCTGCTCAACTCTCACAGCCTGTGGTGCCATTGATGTGGGCGAGGGCGCGCAGTGCAACAGCGACTGCGATGGTCTCAGCGATGGGCAACGCCAAGCGGTCGCCGACTGCGTTGGGGATTGGGATTGCTCTGGCAACATTCCCGCATGCCTCGGTCTTGAGTGTGGGCCTGCGTATGATTGCCCTGTGTCGGGACAGCAGTGCGTTGGCGGCAGTTGCCTCTAGGACGTGCTACTCATCAATGCCCCGATACTGCCCTCGATGTTCGAGGCAATGAGGCGCATGATGCTATCGAGTTCTTCTGAAGTCACCCGGAGTTCGCTGAGAAGGCGTCTTCGGGTGGAGCCAAGCAGGGCCTCTCGCGCTTTGGCCAATCGACGAGCGGCTGTTGCCCGGTGAATCTTGTGGAGAGCACTCAGCTTGTCAATCGATAGAGCGTGCACGTAGTGATGACGAAGCAAGACCCGCGCGTCGTAGTCCAGCTCAATGAGGGCACTGGCAAACGCCTGGCGAAATGCATCACGGTAGACTTCCTTCATGTAGCCGAGTTCAGGAGTTGGCTCTAGCGACGCCAGAATCTGTTCGTCCCCCAGTGGTTGTTCTCGTTGCAGCTTCGAAAGCTCTCGAAGTGCACGCCTCACAGTTACAACGCGTAGCCACGAGAACAGCCCGCCTCGACCTCGATACGTGGCAATTCCGCGGCGCCCTTCGTGGTCGGGAAGGAGCACCTGGGTCATGACAAGCTGGCAAATCTCATCGGCCATCGTAATGGCATCGGGTACCTTGCTCAACGCGAGCGCAATCTCCGGCTCATAGCGACGCTGAAATGCCGCGAGCGCTGCTGGATCACCTGCTGAGCATGCAGAGGCAAGATATAAGTCTTCGATCGCGAGAGAGCTCAGTTCTCGCGTGGAAGAAACACGAGCTCCGAGAAACGCTGCAAACTCCACAGCTGCGATCACAACGTCGGGGTGTGCATCTGCGCCGAGTTTGTATGCCGCCAAGAGCGTCGACTCCAGTTCTTCAGCGCTGGTATCGAGGCTCGCGCCGTCTGTAAGAAAGGCATCTGTCAGACTCACAACGAAAGAGTACCCGGCAACGTCATGACAATCCACGAGACCTGTCCCGACCATGAGAGTCTAGCGGCGTATTTGTGCGGGAGAAGCAAGAAGCGAGAACATCACCACATCACTTGGCATCTCTTGCGCTGCCAACGCTGCTTGCGCGTCGCGAGTCTCTCGCGCTCGCTTCCGCGCCGAGCGCTTTGGCCCGATAGCGGATAGCTGTTCGAGATCGCGCTTAGGCACTCTGCGACCGAGGGCTCGGTGCGAAGAGGAACATCGCGCTGCGGAAACGGAATGGAAATGCCCTCGGCGTTGGCGTTGCTTCACCGCCTCTGATCATCTGGCCTCCCTACGAATTCGTCTTAGAGAACGCGCTTGAAGGTGCAAACGATATTTCGGAACTTCCTTGCATTTTGCGACCGGTTGTTTGCAAGTTCGAGGCGAGGTGAGACAGACATGCACACCTTCAGTGAGATGCATGAGCGTGGGTATGGGGAGTTTGAGTCACTCAATGTTTGGCCTCGTGCTTGCTGATTGAAGGAAGCATGAGTCGAGCACTAGGGATTGTCCCTAGTCGCCAACTGTATAAGAAATTGTCAACGTCGCTGGGCTGCCCACCTGCTCGTAGGCGCGCGCCTGGCGCTCACCGGATACCCCTGCGAAAACAAACACCATATGATTTCCTGACTGCCATGACGGGTTCTCCACAAGTTCTGTGACGATGCTCTTTAGATCTGGCGTGCGCTGTGCCATTCCAGCTGTGCCATTCCCCCAGTTCTCGGTAACTGCCCAGAGTACCTGGGTGCTGGTTACAGGAGATAACTGGGACACCCCCCCGTTTACGAGCGCGAATGGGGGAGCATTTCCCGTCTCGGGCTTTGAGGCGTAGATATTTGCCTCCATCGGACCCACGTTATCCGCCGCTGACTGAAACTGGATATGCGCACGCTTCACGTTAGCGCCCACAGGTAGGCCCACGGCGAAGCGCAGGCCAACGTACTGGGACTCGCCGATCCCCCCGGTCGAGCCGAGGTGAAGAATTTGTGCGGCAGGTAGAACGGCGCCCGCAGCATCAGCACGCTGCTCTTCGACGTCATCGGTTCCATCCGCAATCGAAGTGGTAACCATCTGTAGCGGCACTGCTGAGGCATCGATATCGACGGGCGTGGCGTCTATACCCGGGGCTGCGGCATCCACCGATCCACCATCCCTCTGCCCCGGGGCTCCATCGCCGCTAGAAAAGAGCAGCGAGCACGACGCCAAGGAGCAAAGAGCAAACATAGCGAGGGCAGTGCGCATCAAGAGCCACTATAAGCCTCTTTTTGTTGGCTAGCCAGAGCTGGAGGAAATGACGGCTCCATATCACCTTTCG
Organism: Kofleriaceae bacterium; assembly: GCA_024762925.1. Lineage (GTDB taxonomy): Bacteria > Myxococcota_A > Polyangia > Haliangiales > Haliangiaceae > NORP324. The sequence continues at coordinate 19,005 of JANTGM010000010.1, forward strand.
ATGTACTGTGCTATCGCTGTTGCAACGAGTCAATACCACGCACTAGTGGGGCAAGCGACCGACGAGCAACGAAGAAGACTGGCTGAGCCAGTCTCTCCAGCGGGCGAGAAGGCGAGTGAGCGCGTTCTATGTTCATGAATCGCGCACTAGTGTCGGATTCAAAAATCTTGCTCGCGCTCGCTCGGTTCTTCGCCCTCTGGACGCCTTCGGCTCAGCATTGCTCAGCGCCTCCCTTGCCCCAGCAAGCTCGTTGTTCGCGTCTGGCTGTGCCTGCGGCATGTTGGTTGCAGTTCTCTCCGAACGAACTTTCCTTACAACGCATCGCCAGGAGGGCCAATGTTGCAGACGAGTGGCAGATGGTCGAAGAGCACATTTGGGTAGACGGCTGGAACACCGTCGATGCCGGCGCTGAAACAACTGCCTGTGAATGCATCACTTGCTACATAGTCGATCGTGAGGGAATTGGAGTACGTCGCAGGTGCAGAACTGCCATATGGCGAGACCCACTGAAATGGCTGGTTGCCGCCAACGAATTGGTTCCAGCGTTCTACGCTCTCATCAAGGATGCTTGGAATGCGCCCTGGGTCCGTATTGAAGTCACCCAAGACGACGTTCTGAGAGCCGTTTGCTCCCGGGGCTCCATCCATGTCGAGAAAGACCTGCTCAACTTGTTTTGCCCGGCATTCCGCATCGCTTCCTCCAACTCCAGAGGTGCCGTGCACATTAACGATCGTGACTTCTCCACCCGTGACGCGGTCAATGGTCGCGCGTGCGACGCGTGCACCTCCACCACAGTTGTTGATGGCAGTGCCATCGAGACCTTGCAAGCAGAAATCGGTGTCATCACACTGGCGGATGGAGCCAAAGCTTTTCTTAACGGCGATGCACTTGTCGTTCTTGTTTGGGTGACAAGCGATTTGATATCCGTTGCCCAAGAGAAGTTGCGCGACTGTTGGATCTCCCGGCGACCAGTTCTCACAAACAAAGCCTGTGCGGAACTGGCTCTCAATTGCCTCGCAGTCTCCTGAGTAGAAGATTTCTTGAAAGACCACGACGTCAGCTTGCACCGTTGTAAACCATGTCGTGACCGCATCAATTGCTGGTTGCCAGGCTAAGCCGTCACCGTAGTGTTGGTCAGAAGTGTTTGCTTGCGCATCCCCATAGCCATCTCCATCGCTGTCATGCGCCAGCCCCGATGTTGTTCCGGTGTTAAACGTGACAACGGTAAACCGCTGACTCTGCGGAGTTGCGTCCGCCGCTGGAGCCGCGTCGATTGCAGCAGCGCTTGCATCCGCGACAACAACCGACTGGGCGTCGGGGAGCTCCTCGTTCGCACTAGAACTGCCACAAGCAAGAAGTGCCAGTGAGGGAAGAACCTGAGGCCACGTGCGGTGCATAACGATGCTTCTGGTACCACGTGGACGCCAACTGATGGTGCCGCAGAATCATCGGCATCATCGGTGCGGTCAGACAAACCGCATCTCGCCAATTGTCATTCACCTGGATACCGAACGATAAGAGGTGTTTCGCTGCCAGCACCACGACAGTCGAATCCGCGCCAAGCTGCGACCTGTTTCCTATTTTTTTGGGCCGATGCCCAGCTCATCTGCATGGGGCCTAAGGGCGTCGATAATCATCTGGATGTGGGGCTTGAGTTCGACGTTGAGGAGCTCGACACCAGCATGAACCTCTTCGCGCTCAACACTGGCAGCAAAGCGCTTGTCTTTGAGCTTCTTGACGACCGACTTTGGAGTGAGGGTCTCGACGCCTTCGGGGCGCACCAGGCAGCAAGCCATAACAAAGCCCGTGAGTTCATCGCATGCGAGCAGAGCGCGGTCGAGACTCGAATCATATGGCACGCCCCACTTGGTGTAGTGCGCGGAAATCGCGTGCGCGATGGATTCCTCGCCGCGATCGCGTAGCCATTCCACGATGCGCTGTGGGTGCTGATCGGGCCAGGCCTCGTAGTCGGCGTCGTGCAGCATTCCGGCAATGCCCCAATCCTCAAGCGCTTCCTGCTCGCCATGTTGTTCACAGGCCGCACGCATCACAATCTCCACTGCACGTGCATGCTTGCGCAGCGACTCTCCTTGTGTCCATTCGCAGAGGTGAAGCCAAGCGGTATTGCGGTCGAGTGTCTTTGCCATCGCGCTCGACTATACGACGCACGGCAAACCTATGCGAAAGGCTCTGCGAAGTTGATGCTCGGCTCGGAATCCTCAGAGGACAACATAGGCACATTCGGCCCTGCGGGGGACACACTCGCACCAACGCTGCAGTCGCAAGAGAATCTTCCAAGGGGCCAAGGGCAATGATATCCTCCTCGTCGCGAGGTGTGGATGCGAGGCAGTGCGTGACCAAGCGAAGTCGAACAAAACTTGTCGACGCCCTTGAAGAGTTGGTGGCTCTGCAGACTCTTGCAGAAGGGGGCCGTGCGAGCTTTCGGGCGCGCGCCTTTGCCCAGGCCGCCAAGGTTGTTGCAGACGACGCCGGGACATCCAACATGTCACTGGCCCGACTCAAGGCACTGCCTGGCCTTGGCAAGTCAACGGCCGAAGTGATTCAAGAGTACTTTCGAACTGGCAAGATTGCGCGGCTGGAGGAGTTGCGTACACAGTATCCTCGGGAACTCGTAGAGCTCACACGCATTCCAGGGTTGGGGGCAAAGACCGTTCTGCGGTTGCGCGATGAAGCTGGCATTTGCAATCTAGCGGGCTTGCAGAAGGCGATTCGCGAGGAACGCGTGGGCAAGCTACCTGGTCTTGGAGGCTGGACAGAAGAGCGCATGCGGACGGCGATTTCGCATATCGGTGCAAAGCATGATCGGCGGCCGATTCACATCGTCTTGCCCATTGCCGAGTCGATCCGAAACGAGCTTGCCCACCTACCAGAAGTTTCTGGAGCATATCTCGGTGGCAGTCTGCGCCGATTGGAATCGACGATTGCTGATGTTGATGTGCTCGTTGTCTCCGAAGAACCCGCAAGTGTTCTCTCGTTTTTTCTCGAGATGCCGCGCGTTACCGATGTGATTGTCGAAGGGAAACACATGGCGTCGGTCTACGTGGAAAGCGGACTGCAGGTGGATCTTCGCGTGTGCACACCAAACGAGATTGGTCCGGCGATGTTGCATTTTTCGAGTGGGCGCAATCACAACATTCAGCTTCGCATGCATGCGCACGATCGAGACCTCTCGCTCAATGAGCATTCGCTGCACCATCGCGGAACCGACGATGTCGTCTCACAAGGATCGGAAGAGGAACTCTACGAGCTTCTTGGGTTGCCCTGGATTTCTCCAGGGTTGCGGCAGGGACGCGGCGAAATCGCCGCCGCACTTGAGAACAGCCTTCCACATCTCGTTGATGTGGACTGCCTGCAAGGCGATCTGCGCACCAACTACGACGAGTCAGAAGGCGTGGAGCTCGTGTTGGAGGCGGCTCGGGCGCTGGGCTACAGCTATCTGGCGATCGCAAGTTCTGCTGAGGAGTCCGCAGCAAAAAAGCGTGTGCAGTCAGAGGTTGGCCAGTGGCGCGACCGAACCTCGGACCTCTTGATTCTGCATGCTGGCGTGGTGGCAATCGACGATCAGGGATATTCTGAGTACTCAGAAGAAGACCGAGCCAACTATGACTTCTGCATCGCCTTGCTCGACGGGCACCACCAGCTCTCGGAGTCAGAGCAGACCGAGAGGTTGATCACGGCGATGGAGGATCCCGCAGTGCGGATTCTGGCACAGAGTAGTGGTCGTCAAATCGGTGAGTTTCGCGGGATTGAGTTTGATGAGCGAGCGGTACTTGAAGCCGCAAGGGAAAATGATGTGGCGATTGAGATTGGCTCGGAATTGACCCGACTCGATCCACCGTCCGCGTTTATTCGACGAGGTAGCGAAGCGGGTAATCTCTTCGTGATTAGTTCCTGCGCAAAAAACGCTGAGGAACTGCAGCAAATTCAGTACGGCATTCGACACAGCCATCGCGGATGGCTCGATCGAGCCATGTGCATCAATACATGGAAGCGGGCCCGGTTTGAGGAATGGCTGCAGGCGCCGTATTCGTAGGCCTTGCTAATCGGGATTCCCAAAAACGAGAACGTGGAGAAGCTCTTGTGGGGCAGAGGGTCGCAAGATCCCGTGGAGGAGCTGTGCAAAGCCCTTTCGTGGGCATCGTGATTGTTTTGGCCGCCTAAAGAATTTGCTCAAAGGTTGAGCTTGGCAGAGTCGGCCTTAGCCCCTAAGGAGCTATGGCGAGTTTCCGCTTGGTATTCATGCGCACCGCCAGTCGCTTGGCGCCCCACGTGCCCGGCGTTTCTTCAAAAAGACCGGCACAGGCTTCACCACAGCGGTTGCAGCATCCCTTAGCGTCGAGATTCCATTCGCTCAGCTGATACCAGTTGCGGCCTACAAGGCGCTGCTGACACCCGTGACAGTAGGTGCTGTGTCCTTCTTCGTCATGCACGTTGCCCGTGTAGACGTAGCGAATCCCGTATTCCTGGGCGATGGATCGCGAGCGGCGCAGGCTCTCTTTGGACGTTGGATCGCGATCACGCATGCGGTAGTCGGGGTGAAAGGCGGAAAAGTGCCATGGCACATCGACTCCAATGTTTTCCACAATCCACTGACAAGCGTCGTGAACTTCGTGCTCAGAGTCGTTCTCCCCTGGGATTAGCAGTGTTGTGATTTCAAACCACGTATCTGTTTCGTGCTTGAGATACGTGAGCGTGTCGAGGACCGGCGTGAGCTTGCCTGTGCAAAGTTTCTTGTAGAAGTCTTCTGTGAACCCCTTCAAATCGACATTGGCCGCATCGATGTGTTCAAAGAACTCTTTGCGAGGTTCGTCGTGAATGTAGCCTGCTGTGACCGCAACAGTTTTGATGCCGAGATCGTGACACGCCAGCGCTGTGTCGACCGCATACTCTAAGAAAATTACTGGATCGTTGTAGGTGAAAGCGACAGACTTGCAGTTGTTGTCTTTCGCTGCCTTGGCGATTGCCAGTGGCGTGGCTGCGTCGGCGAGAGTGTCAACCTCGCGGGACTTGCTGATGTCCCAGTTCTGGCAAAATGTGCACGTCAGGTTGCAGCCAGCGGTGCCAAAGGAGAGCACGGGGGTGCCAGGGAGAAAGTGGTTCAGGGGCTTCTTCTCAATCGGATCCACACAGAACCCGCTGGAGCGTCCATAGGTGGTTAACACCATTTCGTCGCCTTCACGGGCACGCACAAAGCAGAGTCCCCGCTGCCCTTCCTTGAGCTTACAATCCCTGGGACATAGGGTGCACTGCACCTGCCCATCAGCTGTCCTACGCCAATAGCGCGCTGGAAAGTGACTTGCATCTGTCTCGTTCGTATCCACTCTGTACAAGGTGCGACCTAGATTGAGGAAGTCAACTATCATGTCCCAAATGCTCAGACCGCCCGCCGTTGCAGGCACGTTTTACTCTTCCAATCGCAATGACTTAGCCGCTGCGGTGCACGGATACTTGGATGAGGCTCCGGCTCTCACGCTCACACCAAAAGCGCTCATTGTGCCTCATGCAGGCCATGTGTATTCCGGCCCAATCGCCGCCACAGCCTTTCGCTTGCTTGTGCCGCTTGCGCAAACGATTTCGCGGGTTGTGCTCATGGGGCCCTGCCATCGGGTCGCTGTTGATGGGCTTGCGCTCTCCAGCGCCGATCGGTTCTCAACGCCTTTGGGCGAGGTGGATCTCGATACGGCCGGAGCTGCAACCCTCGCCGAGCTGTCATGCGTGGGCTACTCCGATGCCGCTCACGCCCAGGAACACAGTCTCGAAGTGCAGTTGCCATTTCTTCAACAAACGCTCGGCCCGTTTCGCCTTCTTCCGATTGTGTGTGGTCGCGCAACTACTGCACAAGTTGCGACGGTGCTTGACGCTGTCTGGGGTGGGCCTGAAACGCTTATCTTGATCTCATCGGATTTGAGTCACTTTCACGATTATGAGACTGCTCGGCGCATGGATCTTCAGGCGACTCGGGCGATTGAAGAGCTCGCTCCAGAAAAACTCGCAGACGTGAATGCGTGTGGGGCCACGCCTGTTCGCGGCTTGTTGCAGGTGGCGCGCAACCGGGGGCTCGTCGAGACGACACTGGACGTGCGCAACTCCGGAGATACGGCTGGGGCGAAAGACCGAGTTGTCGGCTATGGAGCCTACAGTTTTGCCTAACAGCGGCACAGGTCAGCACATTGCCGACAATGATCGGGCAAGCCTTCTGGCGGTCGCACACCGAGCTGTGGCTCATGGAACGGAGTCGCGGCATCCTCTAGATATTCGCTCGGAAAAATTCTCAGAGGCTCTCGAGGCGGTAGAAGCCGCATTCGTATCCGTGTATGTCGACGGGCAGCTGCGCGGCTGCACCGGAGAACTCGAAGCTTATCGAAGCCTTGTCTCGTCGGTTGTGCACAATGCACACCGGGCCGCTTTCCTCGACGACAGATTTCCCGCAATCCAGGCAGCGGAGTTGCCTCGTTTGCGCATTCGCATTTCGGTGCTCACGCCCCAGGTGCCCTTGGAGTTTCGCGATGAGAACGACTTGCTTCGCAAGCTTGAGCCGGGCGTCGATGGTCTAACGATCCGAGCCAATGGGCGCCAGGCAACCTTCTTGCCGTCCGTTTGGGACACCGTTTCTGTGCCCGCTGAGTTTCTCGCTCATCTCAAGCATAAGGCGGGGCTGCCACTCATACCGATACCTGGACTAAAAGCCATGCGTTATCAGACCGAGAACTTTGGCGATGACGAACGAGCAAGCCAGCCTTCATGAGCTCACAACGAACGAGCTTGTCAATGTGATGAATCGCTCGCAGCCGCATCGCTTGAGGTAGTGGCTGGCATGCGTTCCGCCTTTTTGCGTGCGCAATTCGCAATATTGAAGTGCTAGAAGACTGACTTCGTTCTGCACAAGTTGTCGCGACACTCGGTACGAATCTGGGATGGAGTGGCTGCGTTGCCATCTTCAGTTTGTGGCGGTCTGGCCGGGCAGCCACAACCAGGGAAGAGTGCACTGCACTCCGCCTCCGATGTTGTGAACGCATCAACAGCAGAGGCATTGATGCCAACTGCTTCGGAATTGCCACAGCAGTCGGTTTGGTGGAACACCATGGCGCAATCGTTGACATCGACACAGGACTTGTCAGCGGGTGCAAAGGAGACTGGTCCAGCGCTGCACGTGAAGGTCTGAAGTCCATCAGAGGAGCCATCCACACTTGGTGTACCCGCATCCACCCCAGAGGCTGGTCCCGAACCACCCTGACAAGCTCCAGCGAGAGCGACAACAACAACCAGGGGCGAGATGTGAGTAGCGAGCATTCGCTAGGACCGTATCAGTTCAACGCGGTTTTGTTGAGCACAAGCAACCACAGTCGTCGGCAGAAAGGTTTCGACAGAACTGATGTTAGGTGTTGAAGAATCTCACTCGCTCGTGCCAGCGGCGCAGAATTGCTCGCGCTTGTTTGGTCCATGCCATGGCCAAAGAGAGAGCTGGGCATGGCTGTCAGAATTGAATTCGCCACGCGCAAAGGTTGTGGCTTGTCAGCTATAATTCTCTCTTGGCTGAGGAGCGCATCGATTCGTACGCAAGCAATGCGCTCCCCATTGGTACTGCGTTGCTCACCTTGCTCTATTTGGTGCACACACTTCTGTACCTCTCGGGCACAACGAACCCTGACGGCTCAGAAGCACCTGCAGGCCTGGCACTTGTGACAGGCGTTTCGACTTTCATCTTTGCCGGCGCATCACTCTATGCCTTTCGAGACCATCGCAACCGAGCAATGGATTCGCATCTGATTGGTGTTTGTGCGTTGCTGGTTCTCGCGAATGTCACCATTCACTTTGGTGCGAGCAAAGATATCTGGCACGGCTACAACTTCATCTTCTACCAGATCGCTGTTGGTGCTCTCATCACCTCGACACCGTGGCTGCTGGTGTTGTTGGCTCTCACAGCTGTGTCGGGCGCGGGTGCAGCGTACGTTGGCTTGGGAAGCGTGCCCTGGGGCTTGTTTGTCGCAATGGCAACCATTGGTTCCCTGTTGAGCATCTTGCTGCACGCTACGCGTCGTTATGCAGTCGGTCGATTGCAGAAGATGACCATACAAGCCGAACGCAGCCAGCGAGAAGCCGAAGCGGCCCTGAGGGCCTCTGAGGAAACAGCTCGCAGTCTCGAACGTGCGCAACACGACATGCAAGGCATTCTAGACAAGAGTCCCGAGGCTATCTTGATTCAAAGGGATGGGAAAATTGCTTACATGAATCCGGCGTTCCTTGACTGTCTCCGGATCGATGAAGACGACGCAATCGGGCAACCCGTCCAGACGCTCTCGCTTGATGGCAAGAGCCTACCGATGACTCGAACGCAAGCCATGCTCAAGCGCACTGATGGACAGGCGGTCTTGATGCAGCTGTCAGAACCTGCCTTGGTTCAATACCAAGGCCACAGCTCATCGCTTGTCATGGGACGTGACATCACCGAGAAAGACAGCGAACTACAGGCCAAGCTCGTACTCGCGGATCGAATGGCTGCAGTGGGAGTGCTTGCTTCGGGCGTCGCCCATGAGATCAACAACCCCATGGCATACGTCCTCGGAAACCTCGAGGTATTGGACGCCGACCTCAACGCGCTCACTCCGGGGATGAAGGATGAACACCGGACTGAGCTTCGTGAACTCATTGCGGACTGTCTTCACGGTGGCCGACGAGTTGGTGAAATCGTCAAAGAGCTGCGGATCATTGCGCATCCGGAGGACTCAGAGTTGGCTGGCGATTTGTGCCAAGCGATCAAGTCTGCTGAGAGGATGGCCAGCAATCACATCCGTCACAAGTCGAGCAGCATGGTGGTGTCGATTCCCGATGATGTGCCCACGGTTGCAGCGAGTACCGCAAGGCTCTCGCAAGTCTTTCTCAATCTCCTCATCAACGCCGCACAATCTCTTGATGCGAGAGACTCTCGTAATCAAATCACCGTAACGGCTCGCGTCGCTAAATCGGCGACTGCCATTGAGGTCGAAGTGCGCGACACCGGATCGGGTATGACGCCCGAATCTCAGAGAAGGCTATTCGAGCCCTTCTTCACCACCAAAGACGTAGGAGAGGGTAGCGGCCTTGGACTCTATTTCTGTCGCAATGAGATGGCTCGGATTGGTGGCACGATTGGCTTTGAGAGCGAGGTTGGTGTTGGGTCGAGTTTTCGAGTCACGATTCCCATCGCGGAAGGCACCGATAGGGAGAAGGTATCAGTGTCGTCGCACGTCACCCCCTCAAAACTCGGCGTGCTAATCATCGATGATGAGCCATTGGTCGCTCGGTCGTTGGGGCGATTGCTTGTTGGTCACGACGTGTCGATCGCCAGAACAGCAGCCGAAGCGTTCGAACTACTGGACAAGAAGGACTTTGACATTATCTTTTGTGACTTGATGATGCCGGAGGTCTCGGGCGCTGAGCTCTACGAGCAAGTCACGACGAAGCGAAGCGAGCTCTCAGAACGATTCGTATTTATCACGGGAGGCTCTTTCTCTCCTGGCAACGACGCGATGCTAGAGAAACGCACCAACCAAGTGCTCTACAAACCGTTCACAAAGGTGGCTCTTGAGGCGGTGCTCGCAAATGCTACTAGGCGCCGTGAGGAAACTCCGTCGACGGCTATGACTTCTGGTCCTTGACTACAATGCGGCAGTTTCCAAGCCAGCTTGCGATATTGCCCTTGCCCCAATAGTTGGGTTTTTGTTCTTGGCGAGGGAGCGACGTTGCAGCTCTATGGACGCTCGCAACTCCATAGTCGTTGGCGTGGACAGGCTGCGCCACCAGCAAAAGCAACAAGAGGCCCACGAGCAGAATCCGCATGAGGCCTAATACGAGCGGGGGCTTCATCCGTTGCCTCGTATCTCGGCTTTCGTGCTCCAGAGCGAAGCATGTGGAGTGCTCCAGAGCGAAGCAGCCAGTCATGCGCGTCTCGAACTTCCGCGCACCTAGCCCCGGCATACGACTTGCTCTCATGCACCGCGAACCCCAGAAAGGACGATTGCTTATGGCCGAACGCGACATTCGAGAACGAGATATTTTGGTAGCCCCAAACGAATATGCTTACGTGCAAGACTTAACCAAAGGCGACATCGTGCTCTACGTCGGTCCCACCAAGGTTAGTCTCAGCAATACCGAGCGCATGATTGAGCATCGCGATGGCCGTTTTGTGCCTGTGCGAGGCGATGAGGCCGGTATGAGCGTGCACCGTTTTGTCGGCGCGACTTCATCGCAATACATTATTCTTCAGAACCCTCCCAAAGATCCGGAAACGCAGGCTACCAAGGGCGCCAACTCAGCAGTGCTACTAGAAGTTGGTCGCACGCTTGTTGTGCCCGGTCCGGCGGAGTTTCCTTTGTGGCCAGGGCAGACCGCTCGTGTCGTGGACGGTCATCGCCTGCGCGAGAATGAGTATCTCGTATTGCGGGTCTATGATGATGACGGCCAGGGGTCGCCCATTGGCACCGAAAGCATTCTGCGAGGAAGCGATCAGAGTTTTTATCTGCCAACAACGGGGCTCGAAGTGGTGCCCAATCGGGATGGTAACTATGTGCGCACGGCTTGGCGCTTGGACCACAGTCGAGGACTGCACTTGCGGGTGACAGCCAGCTTCGAGACGGGGGAGGAGGACCTCTTGCCACCAGGGCGCTACCAGGCTGGCCAGGATGTCTTCTTGCGGGGAGGTGCTGGTTTCTTCTTTCCAAACAGCAGTATCCACGTCGTCGCAGAGGTCGAAGCGATTCCTTTGGCGGAGAAAGAGGGGATTTATGTGCGAGACCTTGAGAGCGGCGGGGTACGCACCGTGGTTGGTCCGCAGAGCTATCTAGTCGATCCGACAAAAGAAGAACTCGTAGGAAGACCTCTAAGTGACGAGGTTCGAGCGTCCTGGAGGATTTCCAAGTACAGCGCAAAGCGCGCTCCTGCGATCTACGTGCCTCCCAGCGAGGCTGTCTTGATTATCGCGCCCAGTCGGCGAGAACTCGTGATGGGGCCGCAAGTTCGGGTGCTCGATTTTGATGAGGAGCTTGAGGTTTTGCAGCTGAGCACCGGACGGCCAAAGAGCAACGCCAACCTACTCGATACCTGCTTCCTGCAAGTGCAAGGCAACAAGGTCTCGGATCGCGTGCAGTTGCAGACCGCCGATCACGTTGATCTCATGGCGACGCTCTCGTATCGCGTCTCGTTTGTCGGAGACAACGAGAAGTGGTTTGCTGTGCGCAACTACGTGGAGCTCTTGTGCGATCATCTTGGCTCGATCATTCGATCGGCAGCGCGCGCAACCACGATTCACGACTTTCATGGATCATCGGCTCAGGTGCTGCGCGACGCTATCTTAGGATGCCACGAAGATTCCGGTGCCCGGACTGGTCGTCACTTCGAAGAGAATGGGATGTGGGTCTACGATCTTGAGGTTCTCGATGTGAGCATTCAGGACACCGACGTTCTGGAGATGTTGCAAAGTTCGCAGCGGGCCGCGATAGCCAGTGCGATTCATCGCAGTAGTGAAGATCGACGACTTGGAGACGAGCAGCTCAAGGAGTCTGTCAATTTGCGAATCATGAAGAGCCAAATTGCGACCCTTCAACAAGCCGCTGAACACGAGGCGACAAGTCGCGGTGTCGAGCTAGCGCGCACTGGCACACGGCTCGAAATCGATCGCATGGACAGAGTTGGACGGGCAAAGAACGCGGCTGACGCAGCATCCATCACCAACACAGCCCAACTTGCGTTGCAAAGCGCCAAGGCCGAACTTGAGGCCCAAGCCCTCGCAGCAAACGCAGACGCCTTTTGCCAACAGATGCAGAGCCTCCAACCGGAACTCATCGCAACCTTGAAGAGCTTGGGCAACAAGCAACTCGCCGGCGAGCTCACAAAGAACTTGGCACCACTCGCTATCCTAGGTGGCGACTCAGTTGCCGATGTTGCCTCGCGGCTCCTTGAGAGTCTGCCAATGACCGGCAGCGCCGGCGGAATTCGCGATCTCCTTGTGGCTCCGGCGTGCGCTGCCACCGAAGAGGACTAGCGCGTATCTCACAACCTCTTCGGTCGTCTGAGTCCCGATCTTCAGCGCCCTGCTCGTGCGCGATTCATGAAGATAGAACGCGCTCACTGGTCTTCTCGCCCGCTGACTTCGCGATCACGAATCAATGTTCATGGATCGCGCACTCGTGTCGGGGCCAGGAGCATAGAACCCTCTCGCTCGCTTTCTTGCCCTCTGAACGCGCTGGCATGGCCAGCGCTCTTCGTTGCTCCACGCCTTTCTTACCCCGGTAAGGTCGTCGTTCGCGCCTTGCCAGAGAACAAGCTTCGCGCGAGGAGATCTATGCTCCTGAAGTGCACACGCAGGCCGCAAGAGGTTGTGCTCTTGGCATCATGCCCTCAGGAATGTTGCGTTTTTCGGGCTTGGACGGACTGCGAACTTCTCCAGAGCCTCCAAATTCGCTCAAGAAATCGGGCAACAGTGCCGAATTCCCATACGGACGAGATTGTTGCGAGCATGGGGAATCGAGGAAGATTGTCAAACCGCTTATCAAGTGTATTGCTGGCCTTAGTGCTTTGGTCTTGTGGAGACCGCGTACCTGGCCCGCCGATCGTTGAGTCGGTGATGCCCTCAAGCAAACCGGCAGGAGCCGCTCTCAACATTGCGATCAGGGGAAGCGCCTTCTACCAATTCACGAGCGCGAACCTCGACGATAAGAAGCCAGCCCGAGCAGATGATCGTTTCACGGCAACGCTTGTACGGAGCGGGTTGCTGCCCATCGAGCTTGAGGGTGTTGCGTGGACCAATCTTACGAGCCTAAGCGCGGTGGTGCCGGGAGGACTTGAAGTTGGCAGCTACGACTTGGTGGTTACTGGACCTTTGGGGGCATCGAACACCCTGGTTGGAGCGTTTACTGTCTGTGCTGACGAGGATGGCGATGGCACATGTGGATGCATCGATCGCGACCGTGACGGTTTTGGCGCGGAAGGGGACCAGAGCACATGTGCCAACGTGGGCAACGACTGCAACGATGCCGTAGACTCGATCTTTCCAGGTGCCCCCGAGGTGGCCGACGACACTGTCGATCAAGACTGCAATGGAAATGACACCGTTAGCTGTTTTCTCGATGGCGATATGGATGGGTTCGGAACCGACTTGGGAACGATCAAGCTCGCTCCCGACGGTTCTTGCGAGACATCTCAACAGGAGTCAACTGTCGCAACGGATTGCGATGATTCGCAAGCAAGCACGTTTCCGGGGGCAGCTCCCAATGATGGCACTGAGTGCATGAAGGATGTTGATGGCGACGACTTTGGCGACCAGAATCCACCTGCTCCGGTCACTCCTGGAAGCGATTGCGATGACATGTCCACAGGTTGTGTGAGTGACTGCATTGATGCGGATTTCGATGGCACGCCGGTTTGTGCAGGCGATTGTGATGACAGCATTGCCACTGGAGTTTCTTGCACCACAGGGTGCACGGTATTCCTTGCCGACGCCGATGGCGATGGCTTTGGCGATGCGTCCAGTCCTGCTTCCGCAGCGAGCTGTGTGGCGCCGACTGGCTTTGTCGCCAATAGCACCGACTGCGATGACAATCCTCTCGCTTGCGGCAGTAGCTGCTTTCCTGGCAACCCGGCAGCCGATATTTGTGACGGCGACAACCAAGACTGCGATGCTTTGCTCGATGAGAATCCGGACGTTGTTTGGTTCGCGGATGCCGATGGTGACAACTTCGGAAACCCCGCAAGCTCAACCAATGCTTGTACGCAGCCAGCGGGGTTTGTCGCAAACAATCTAGACTGTGCAGACAATCCTGCTGGGGATGCAGTATGTGGGGGCCTCAATGGCAACTTCTGCAACCCTTTGGCTGGTGAGGGGCCTAGTGGCGACGCAACGTGTGGAGACAACGCTGACAACGACTGCGACACCGATACGGATGACGCTGACGCGGATTGCACGGCTACCACGACGACCATCACGTTGCGCTTTGACAACTCGGGCATCGGAGAGAATCTCATAGACTTCCCTGTACTCGTGACCTTGACGCCTGGCAACTTCGACTATGGCAGCGCCGAAGTCGACGGATCCGATTTGCTCTTCGAAGATGATGACGCTTCCACCGTGCTGCCTCACGAAATCGATGTATGGAATCCGGGTGGCACTTCGCAGATCTGGGTCTTAGTTCCGCAGATCGACGCCGGCTCATCAACCGATCACATCTTTCTTACGTATGGCGACGTTGGCATTGCACCAGGGGAAGACGCCGACACCTTGTGGAGCGCGTATCACGGTGTTTGGCATATGCAAGAGAATGGAGATGGCACGGCTGATGAGTTCAGAGACAGCTCGCCACAGAACAATCATGGTCAGGGTGGCGGTGGCGATGCATCTCGGGTTCCCAATCTCGTCGCGGGGCAAATCGGCAATGGGCAGACCTTCGATGGCGACAATGATCGCATCCTCATTAGCCCAAGCGACAGCTTCAACTTTTCCGAAGACGCGGTATCCATGGAGTACTGGGCCTCTCCAAACCTCACGGGCGGCCCGATGGTGGCGATTGGCAAGGGAGGCTTTCCCACCGGCTACCGCAGCGGCATTGAGTTCGATGGGCGCGTTGGATGGCTGGTGGCTGGCACGTTGCTCGATACGGTCGTGGTGGCATCTGCCGAATTCCACCACATCGTCGTTACCTGGAATGGCAGCACGATGCGAACCTACGTCGATGGTGTCGAGCGAGCAAGCCAGAGTAAAGGCGGCAGTCTGGGAACGAATTCTAGTGACTTCTTTATTGGTCGCGGACCGATCGGTTTTGAATTCCGAGGCATCATCGACGAGGCTCGCGTGATCAACGAGGGGCTTTCTGGGCCTTGGATTGAGGCGCAGTTTCGCACTACGAGTAACACCTACATCACCTTCGAGTAGGTGTCGCTATCGAAGCACGCCAACGGAGGGGACTTGCCCACCGATGATGCGAACAGTCTTGCGATTGCTCTTATCGAGTTTTTCAGGGTCGATGCCGAGCGCCAAACGCATTGCTTCGAGTGCCTGTGAATCGCTCATGGTGGGACCATACTGCGGCCATGTCGCCAGAGGCTATTCTCCGCTTAGGATTGCTTTCGCAGCTGCCTCTGCGATTCGCAATTCGTGGATGGACTGGCTGTCTTGCACCGATGCCAGCAGACCCAAGTGAAGAGTCCGCGGGGAGTGGGAAAGTTGCTCAGACATCATCTGAGGCCTCAATGCCGTAGGGCACGCCGCTTGGGCAGCCGTGCATAGCAAGGAGCTTTCCGTTTTCGTCAATGGACAAGAACCGGTGTGCTTCCGTGATCTCTGGCCATTGAGTGCCTCTTGCCTGCTTGAGGCGAACTGCTGCGCTTACGGGGTGGGATCGAGCCCTATTTCTCTTTGCGATTTCTTCTGAGGGACAGTGAAATGCAGCGATCGTCACCAGAGCACCATAGTCAACCGCCATGGCGATGACAGCGCTGCGGAAGTCAGTTCTAAGTGACGTGGCGTCCCAGACGACTTTTCGCTTTGCGCGCAGATGCTCCCGTAGTTCCTCCTTCGCCATGCGCAGGACCTTAGAGTTATTCTGTTGGTCTTCACGTCGAGACAAGGATGCCCGGATATCGTCAAGAGACACGACCTTGTGGTCGCCAAGGTTCTTGCCAATCCAGGTCGTTTTTCCGCTGCCGCTGAGCCCAGTGGTCACAACAACTTCAGGAAATTCGTCACGGTAGCCATACGACTTCGCAATCGCTTCTTCTGGAGTCGCGATGACGCCATCTTCGCGGTCCGACGTTGCTTTGGCGACCACGAGATCGATTGTTGCTCCCGAGTGTCCCGCCAGGGCCTCTCTGATCTCATCGTTCCACAAGTCGCGCTCTTGGGTGTGCCATACGTCGTACTCCTCTGCGAACATCCGAAACATCTCGAGATGCTCTAGCTGAGTTTCCTTGTCGCGACATTCACGTCCTCGGATGTCGGCAACTTCCAACCAATAGATGAGTTCGAGGTCCACCACACGACTCAGCCTTCTGTAGGCGCCTGGCGACTGATTGCGCAAGACGAGTTTCTTTAGAGCGTTGTGATAGCCCGTGAGTGCCATGACTGAGTTGAGCAATGGAAAGCGCATGGTACCTGCGAGTTGAAGAGCCAAGTACGAGCGACCTTGCAGTTCATGACGAGGGCAGACAAGCCGGATGCGACCATCGATTTCACGCTCTTTTGTGGTGGTTGGTTTGGCGATGTCATGGAACGCCGAGCCCATGACAAGGGCCGCTCGCCTTGCAGGTGAGATACCGTTGAGATCCGCGTCCAGTAGTTTGTAGGTCTCATCCAAGACCATCTGCGTGTGGATAAGGACGTTGCCCTCTGCATGCCATTCTGGGTCTTGCGGCGTGCCTTCTAGCTCATGGAGCAAGGGCAGCCGGTCGCCTAGATCATCGATAATGTCACTCATCGATGGCGAGCCACCGCTCGCGATGTGATCAATGATATCGCTCATTGCTCTTCTCCTTCTTGGGAAGCCAGGCGGTTTGGAACAACGGGCTTGTGCATCCAGTGCTCTTCACTTTGAATATGGTTTGTGCGGACCCACTTGGCAACTGAATCACCAAAGTCTGCATACGCAAAACGACTCGCCAGGCGCACTACGTAGCCTTCGGTGACAGAGGTGTCGGGCGCCAACTCTCGCAAAGCGTGTTCGTCGTAGATGCCGTCGAAGAGCACTGGCACGTGAGCGAGCCCCAAGAGCGCCGCCCACTCAACTGTCTCATCCCAGCTCAAGCAATGGTTTTGCTCGTTCCAAACCGAAAACATGAGAAAGAAACTTGGAAGCGCTGCATAGGCAATGGAATGGAGGGCGTAGAGGTTCTCCCCACAGACACGCCAGCCCTCGGGGATTTGGTGCGCCATGCGTCCGTGCATCGCCTTCACCCAGTCTCGTGAAGGGTGATGGCGACCATCGATTGAGCGAGCGTGAAGACCGTCTCGGTAGAGGCTAGTGTTTTCGCCGTCCATCTTCTCGGTCACGATGACGCGTTGGCCCCGGAAGGGCAGTAGAGAATCGGCAAAGAGGTCGTCTGAGGTAGATCCGGGGGACCACGGCAAGTGCCGTGTCCGCGGGTATTTTACGCGGTGCATAGTTCAGCTCCAATGCGCAACGATGCAAGGCATTCGCCGCAGCTGCAAATGATAACGAGGGCTCGCTAGAGTCTTGGGAGGACTCGCGAAACAGGAGGTTCTGGACCAGGTCGTTACATTGTTGGAGAGAGGTGGTTGGGACAAAAGTGTCCGCAACAGTTCCTACAAACTACAGAAGGTGCAGCGGTCTGTCTAGCGAAGAATTCTGGTCTTGCTCAAGACGGCTGATTCTAAGCGATGGCGGCTAGCACTCGGTCCACTGTCTCTTGCGGTTCAGCAACTTCAACGACGAGCCGGTGGTAGCGATGATTCTCGAGGTCAATGACCACCGTATTCTGCGTCTTGACCACATCCCAGAACTCCCAGACGCCATTTTTTCGATAACTGCCAGCGACGATGACACCTGGCACATGCGTTCCTGGAAGACGAGCCCCGTGCCACCAACCGAGTTTGGTGGTGGCACGAGTCTCAATGGACCGAATGGCTGACAAGGGCACTTCAATCTGCTTCTTGAGGGCCCAGAGTTTGTGTATGCCAAGCACCTCGACGATGAGGCTGCTATTGCGTATGGATATCTCAACCATGCCGCCATTCTAACTACGGATAGAAGTCGCTGCCTGTTGTCGTGGACACGGCGCGGATTGCAAGGGAGAGTTTGTGAGCTTGGTGCAAGTATGCGCTTGGCCAATCCAAGGCGCACGAATAGCGGCCGGCGCAATCCAATTTCTCGCGCTTAGGGGGCCCATGTAGCCCAAAGCAACATACTGCCTACAGGAGATGGTCGCCCGCTGAGCGAACCGGTCCGAAACTCGGGGCTTGGACTCGTCTGAGAAGTGAGCTGCCGAGAAGAGCAAGAGGAGTGTACCTTCTTGGAGAACTGCGAAAAGTTCTCAGTGTGCACCTCGGATCTTGAGCCTAAACGCACCGAGACTACAAGTCAGGCTGCCGACATGCCACACGCGTGAGCAGCTACGACCTGCACATCGAACATGGCATCGCACTCACTGCAGCCCATCCCACAACTGCCCAGCATCGTCGTTACATGGTGCCAGCGATGTCTTCTCGCATTCAGGGCACCGCACGATGAGTGCCGTCGCGGTGTCTATGCCCTTGCCAGTGAGCCGAATCATCTGGCTACGCGACTCCTCGGCCCACCTTCGCTCCATGTCGGTAATCTCATCATCAACCGCACAGGTTCTGCGAATCCTGACTCGAGCAGCCAGGTCATCGTGAGCGTGGGTGCTCCTTGGAATGCAACCGCTCCACGAGCCCATGGATTGATGGGAGGCGCATACCACTTGCCGAGTTTTCCTCGAACCAAGACGCCACCAGCTAGACATGAGAACATTGCTTTCTTTCGTGCGGGCGTCATCGTCAGAGCGTACTCGCATCGCACGAGGTCTGTCGACTCAGGTCTCGGTCGGCGAACTCTTCCAACGTCTCATCAAAGTGGCGTACTCTGGCAACCACGAAGCGTCCCAATTGCCAGAAGTAAACTTCGCATCATCGACTCTTGAGTTACAGGTCCAGGCGTATTCAATTCGGCTCATGACATCATGGGAATGAATCGACTCGTCATAGGCTTTCGCACCCAGATTCAGAAATCGCAGGTTTGGGAGTCTATTGACCAGATCCCAGATCCCCTCACGGTCAGCCTTCAGCACGTTCTTGAGGCCCAAGCCGACGAGCTGTGAAGCAACGGGCGATTGCAGCAGCACCTTCATCTCCTTGCCTTGGACACTTCCCAGGAACCGGAGACTGGGGAGTGAGTAGTCCGAAATTCTCTCAATCGACTTCGTGACATCGATGATCTCCAACGCGGACCAGCCCGGGTCACGTCGAGACTTGCCATCAAACGAGGCGATAGCACAAGCGTGCAGTATTCCTCTGTCGAAGTGCGCAGCCGGGCCATCAATGATGTGTGCACCTGTCCACCGAATGTGTTCACTGAGAACTCCAGCGAACCTCTTGCGTTCTCTTGTCGTGAGCTTTGTGGGTTCTCCGGAGAGCTGAGCGCGTATGAACTCGCCGTGCGGGTCTCCTTGCTCCATGAGCGAGTCGGAGAGGACCCAGCGCGGATCGTCATCGTCTGGAGTTTCAAAGACGAGGGCAAAGAGAGCCTCCGTGCTTGCGTTCTTTTCTACCTCAATCCCTCTCACCGAAAGCAGCTGCGCGAGAACAGGACTGCTTTGAGCCACTTGGCTAAGCTTCTTCAAGTCATCGGATTCCCCGTGAATCAAGAGTGCGGCCAAAACATGGAGTCCCTCTTCACCGTCCAGCCGAAACCTTGGGGCTTTGGCAAACTCCACAAGCTCCTTGCTTGGGTTCCAATTGGCGCTACCGATTCGCTGCGCAATGTGCGTGGCGATTGCGGCTTTCGTCTTGGGTAAGGCGGCATCGTCGAACGACGCCTTTCGATTCTTGGACAGGCGGTACCCAATCCACTGGAAGACGCGCTCTCGGTTTTCAGAAACCCAGATGTCCATTTGGCTGGACAGCGGACCTATGTTGAGCCGGCTATCCGGACCCACTGGCCGTCGCAGTAGCTGCAGATGTTGCTCGTTGGCACGCAACAGGACGTTGAAGAGCAGATGGAAATAGAACTCCTTTGCGCCGAAAGAGCGCCAAAGCCTATCCTCGATGAGCCAGCTAACGAGGGTGTCAATTTCTGTGCCTACGGACTCGGACGTTATGCGAATCATGCCCTGAGTGGCTCGGCCCAAATCGCCTTCGATGATGGAGTCGAGCGGCGTAGGTGCAAGCGTTGGTTTCTTGGTCTCGGCGTTTTGGGCGGGCCTTGGGGGTGCGGATCTTGGCACGTCGCTTTCTGCGCTTTCGACCTCAGGAGGCGCTTGCGGGCATTCCTCGCCTCTCGTGGCTTTATCGAGGAGAAGCACATCTTCAGCGCAGAGAATCCGTGGCGTCTGCAACGACATGCCCAACCGTCCAGGCTTGGCGCTAATCCCCTTGCCCGTTGACAGTTTCAGGCTGCCAATCGCGCTTGTGATGTCGCAGAGGGCGGTAGAGTTCTTAGCCTCCCAACCGTCTTTCGTCTGAGTCGGGTTTTCCATTCGGGCGACGAGCCACAAGACATCATCCGGCCGGACTGTGACCAAGTAGAGGGTTCCGCCCTCAGCGAGCCCTTCTAGCCGTTTGTTGCTAGAGCGGTAAACCGAGGTTGCATACACGTCCCCTAGCACCAGTGATCCAGCCTTCGCGAAGACTGCTTTGCTAACGATGGCCAGCATGTCCATGCGGTGATGCTAACACGCACACTTGCCATCTCCCGAGGAGCTGTACGTTCCTGCAGTCCAGTTTGCTCCGCAGCATCGGGGGAAGTGCAGAATTGTGGCCAGTCCAGAACTATGGGATTTTGCGAATATATCCTAGGAACACCACCTATGAACTTCCTAGCCGCCTTTGCGCATCTAGCGCGTGGGAGCTTTGCATCCAATACCGGCGGAGGTGTGTCATCTTGGACACACGGCGATATCTCCGCAAACATGCGCCGCATTTCGAACTCCCCACAAATAGGTAGTATGATGTTGGAATGACCGAACTCGAAGAGTTAACCGCCACACGTATTGATGCTGCTCTATCGGGAAACACAGCCTACAAGCGCCTTGGCCCGAGCCAGTTCCTGGTGAAGCAGGGGTCGACGTTTGTCATGCTCACTGCACAGCTTATGAACGATGGCAAGCCGCAGGTGAGATGCCTCGCACAGCTGGTTAAGGGCGTTAACATGACGCCCGAATTGGCCTACGAACTTCTCCGACTCAACACACAAATCAACTTTGGGGCATTTGGCTACTCGGCTCCGGCACAATTGGTGCTGCTAACGAATTCCCTTCTTGGCGGGGCAACGCTTGATGCCGAGGAAATCACCTCGACCTTGGAGAGCCTTGTTCGCGTCGCCGACGAATATGACGACATCATTATTGAGAAGTACGGTGGGCAACGCATGACCGACATTCTCGAGGCGTCTGAGCTGGGAAAGCTCTTTTCCGATCCGAATGCCAGTGCTTTCTGAGGTCTGCGCTTCGGCGAATCGACAATCGGCTATTCCGCAGCCGAGACAAAGCTAATGGCCGTCGTTGCCCTCCCACCGATGTTTCGCGTCTGCACTGTCTGGCCCCTTCGACCTGCATATCACCTGCGGTGTTGGTCACCAATGGCACAAACGACACCTGGGAAGCGGGGCGATACCCCGAGAGTTTTGCATGCTTCTCATTGGCCAGCATCAGCCTGAAGTCGCTGTAGTGGCGCTTCACCAGAGCTGTAGCCTTCTTGCGCTTCGTCCGGGACAGCCAGTGGTTGCTCGAAGCGGCCACGGCGCAGCGAGCGCGCCCCCTCGGTCTCAAACGTGTTGACAGCTAGGAAGAGGGAGGCTGGGCGTGTTGGGAACCGCGGTTTTTAAGTTGGTCGGTGACGAGATTTCTGAACCATTTGTGGGCGGGATCGTGGTGCATGCGTTGATGCCAGACGAGGCGGAGGGTGTAGCCTGGAGGAGCGGCTGGCATGTTCAGGAGTTCAAAGTCCACCAGAGTCGCCGCAACATCGGCGACACTCTTGGGGAGGGTGAGAACGTAGTCTGAATTTGCGACCAGAAAAGGTGCGGGCATGAAACTTGAGAGAGTGCGTGCGACGCGTCTGCTTAGGCCCTTTTCTGCGAGCATCGTGTCCACAACACCGCCAGAGCTTCCTTGGGGGGAGATGAGGAGGTGCTCCAAATCGGCAAATCGCTTGAGGGTCATGCGCTTTTGCAGACACGGATGATCCTTTCGCACCATGCTCACGAATCGATCATGCATCACAGGCTTTGTATGCATATCTGGGGGCAGATCAGTCGTGACGAGGAACGCCAGATCGAGACCGTCGCTGCGCAATTCTTCGATCGTGTTCTTGTAAGAGCTATTCGTAAGTACATCGACCAAGGGCGCCTGTGCCCGCAACGCGCGATCGAGAGAGGGAAGGAGCACCCAGTCGAGGTAGTCGGCATAGGCGAGGTAAAAGGTACGTTCGAGCTTCTCTGGGCAAACGTCGTCCGGGGGCTGGATCACTCGCTCAAGGGCTGCCACTGCTTCGGCCACCAGAGGTGCTAAATAGGCACCCCGTGGGGTCTGGACCATCGTGCGTCCCGCCCGGACCAGCAATTCGTCGCCTAGCAGAATGCGAAGGCGGGCGAGGGCATGGCTGGTCGCCGAAGCACTCATTCCAAGTAATTTAGCGGACTTGGCTACACTCTGGGTTTGCAAGAGAGGGTGGAGCATCACTAGCAAGTTACTGTCGATTCCCTGAAGCTGCATGGCCTGCATCTATATCAAGAGAATGCTGCACTTCCCACACTATTCGTGTGGGCCCATAGTGAGCTCACACCACAACCACGGAAAAGCAACTATGAGTAACACACGCAACAAGATTCTCGTCGTCGGAGCCACCGGAACTGTCGGAGCCGAACTAGTAAAACTTCTCGACGGCTCAGGGGAAACCGTCAAGGCAGCTACGCGGGATCCAAGCCGCGATCTTGGGCCCAACGTCGAAGCGACTCGCTACGATTTTGACGATCCCAGTACGTTTGATGGTGCCCTCAAAGACGTGAATCGCATCTTTTATCTCTCGCGCTCAGCCGATCCGATCGCAGCGGATGTGGCCCGCCCCCTCTTTGAAAAAGCCGCGGCTTTGGGCGTGAAACACATCGTCAATATGAGCGCTCTGGGGGTAGAGATGGATGCAAGCATCTCTCTGCGACAGGTGGAACTTCTCTTAGAAGAATCGGGCATTGACTATACAATCTTGCGGCCCAATTGGTTTATGCAAAACTTTGCGACTGGCTTTATGAACGACATGATTCGAGAGAAGAACGGTCTTTTTATCCCTGCGGGGGACGCCTCGGTGAGCTTTATTGATACTCGAGACATTGCAGCAGTGGCTGCCAAGGTTCTTTGCCAAGAGGGGCATGCAAACAAGGTCTACGCACTCACTGGCGGCGAGTCCTTTACCTATGAGGCAGCAATTGGCAAGGTTGCTGAGGCTGCCCAGCGTGGCGTCATCTACGCTCCTATCGGCGAGGAGGATATGAAAGCGGCCCTACAAGACCAGGGACTGCCCGAGGCGCCGATTGCCTTTATGCTGGGGCTCTTTAGCCGCTTGCGAAGTGGGATAAACGCACCAGTAGAGGGCGATGTGGAGCAAATTTTGGGGCGCAAGCCTCTTTCGCTTGAAGACTTTGTGCAGGAGTTTGCTAGTTCATTCTAGTGCGCGATTCATGAATATAGAACGCGCTCACTCGTCTTCTCGCCCGCAGGTCAGCCCGTCTGCTTCGTTGTTCCTCGGTCGCTTGCCAGCAAACTCCCTCTTCCCGCCTCGCCAGCAAACGAGCTGACTTCGCGATCACGAATCAATGTCCATGGACCGCGCACTCGTGAGGAACCAATCATGACAACAACTGAATCAATGCTTGTGGCACAAGGTCACCATTCCTTAAGCGCCGATGAATTGAGGAGCCGCATTGTGGGCAAGACAGTGCACGGGGACTACCTAGGCGGGTTTCGTTTTGTCACCTATTTGGATGCCAACGGAACCATGGAGGGGCGCAATCATGTTGGCTCGCACAATGGTGGCGAGTGGTCTATCGACCCTGATGAGGGCACCCTAACTGTGACTTGGGACAATGGGTGGGATGAGACGACGACTCGTGGGTATGAGGTCGGAGGTGTGATTCATTTCTTTGATAAGGGGACAGGGCAGTGGCGCAATCGGTTGCACACTTTTGCTGAGGGTAAGAATATATCTCAGGCGCTCTGAGGTTGACGCTGCGCTGGGCTCGTTTCTTTTTTGCGCGCTGGGCTTGTGCGCTTTGTTGCGGCACGGACATCAAGCGCGGAACCCTCGCCTGGGCTGGCTGCTCAAGCGAGCAACCACTACTCAGCTTCGAAGCCAGCTGCCTTGTGCGCACCATCGCAAAACGGCTTATTCTTCGATTCTCCACAGCGGCACAGGGCTGCCTTCTTGCCTGTCCATGCGACTCTCCCACTTGCCGCGACAATGCGGAGATTTCCACTAACAAGGAGGGGGCCGTTTGGCGCACGCTTGATCTTGGTCCTAAAAAATCCTGAGATAGCGTAGGAGCTTACCAGGATCTGTGGGGAGGCCTGTCCAAACCATAGGAGGGAAAGGCGCTAATTCGTCGCCTGTGCGTGGTAAGGTCAATGGCATGATCCGTCATGGGGTTCTTGCCTGCTTGCTCCTCACAGCATGCCAGTTCGACACTAGCACAACTGGAGCTGTGGATGATGACGCGGGCCAGCAACCTTTGGTCGATGCTTCCAATGCCGAGCTTGACGCTACGCCAATCGATGGGGGAACTCCTGACGCAGTTGCACAAATCAACTGCATGGACTGGGCTCAGCAACCAACTATCGTAGACCCGTGCGTTGACTTTGAAATCGTGCACGAACCTCTGATCCTTGATGAGAACGGTACATACAGCTACGACACAGACACGGGCATCCTAACAAGCCCGGCCCAAACCCCTGTGCCTCATACAAGCGTGACACTTGGTGGGAATGCTGACGACCCGCGAGTTGTCGTGGCTGGGTTCATCAATGTGAAGGCCTTGACCACGTTGCGTGCTACAGGTGGTAGGCCGCTCATCTTGGTTTCCTGGGAGAACCTCATGGTCGCTGGTGCCATTGACGTTGGCAGTGATGATACCGATGTCGGGGCTGGCGCAAACTCTGACAACTGCGACACGTCGGAAGCTGGAGACAGCGCTGAGAATGGTGGCGGCGGTGGCGGCGGCGGCGGCTTTGGTGGCGCTGGCGGGGCTGGCGCCGATGCGGAAGATGGCGACGGCTCTGACGGTGGCGCTGGCAGTGATGCGATCTCCGACCCTGGATTTCACGGCGGATGCCCTGGAGCCGATGGTGGGGATGGCCAATCCGAGATTGGTGGAGATGGCGGAAATAGCGGCGGCGCTGTCTACTTGCTGGCTCGGAAGTCTCTCTTGATTGGCGGAATCATCGCCTCGGGAGGCCAAGGTGGGTCTGGATCGCAGGGAGACCGCAGCGGTGGTGGCGGTGGCGGCAGCGGTGGCATGATCGGCCTTGAGGCTGGAACAATTCAACTGGGAAGCGGCGCTGTGATTGCTGCCAATGGCGGCGGCGGCGGTGGTGGTACCAATCAAATGACTGCGGCTGCTGGCCAACACGGCCAGCTAGGTGCTGTCGCAGCTCTCGGTGGTGATGGCGAAGGCAACGCGCCCTCAGCAAACGGTGGCGACGGAGGATATGTCACTGTGATAGATGGCCAGGATGGTGTGACGAGCAACCGTGGTGGCGGTGGTGGCGGTGGTGGTGCGGGCCATATTACCTCCAGGGGGGCCTTATCGAACAATGGTGCAACGATTAGCCCTTCATTCACTGACTAGAGACGTGAGTTCGTTCACAGGCAAGGCGCGAACAACGAGCTTGCTGGGGCAAGAACGCAGAGCCGAAGGCGTCCAGAGGGCGAAAAGCCGAGCGAGCGCGAGCAAGAGTTTTGAATCCGACACTAGGCGCTTCCCAGCGGGTGAGTGCAACATGCTTTCTTCTCAAGGAACCCCTTAAGCTGAGAGGGCCTTAAGAGTTCTTCTGCTCCGCGTAGTACTCGTCCTCTTGCTCGCACACTTCTACTGCCTTGAGGTTCTTGAACCAGAAGAAGTACAAGCCCAGGCCACAAAGCACTGACATCACGGTGAAGTAGCCAAACTTTTTCCAGTCGTGAAAGACAAAGGCCATGGCTCCGACTAGCAAGCAAATCTGGAAGGGGATGGTGAGAAACAGCGAAATACCATCGTTGAGTCGCTCCATGTTTCGATCGCGCATCTGCTGCTCATCGACCATGCCCGATTCCTTCGCTGCCTTGGCATGACGGCGCCAGAGGCCCCACGGGTTAATCTGAGTCCAGAAACGCACAAGAATGGCGTCGTCAGTGGCAGGAGTTAGCAAAGAGATTAGAACGGCGGAGGCGAACGCGCTGCCGACGATTGCCGGGAACGAGCTGTAGAGCGGGAGTTTCAGGATTGCTTTGAAGACTAGCGCTGCCACGACGCCACCTGCAGTGCCCGCAGCAAAACCATAGCCATTGAGTCGAGGCCAGTACCAACGCAGGACCAGTGGAACAAAGAGTCCAGCCCCAAGCCCCATCGTGATCAGTCCCCAGATATGATTGATGTTAGGCACGATCATAGCCAGAGAAACGCCAGCGACGCAGAGAGCCATTGTCGCCCAACGCGAGACTCGAATGAGGTCGTCGCCGGTAGCCTCTGGGTTTTGATACGACTGGTAAATGTCTTTGACGTAGTAGGAAGCTCCAGCGTTGAGTGTGGAGTCGAAGGTGCTCATTGCTGCGGCTATGAGCCCTGCAATTACGAGCCCTCGAATTCCGTCGGGCAAACTCTGGCCAAGCACAACGGGAAGGACATGCTCGGCATCCTTACTAATGTCTATGGCACCTGGCAGGCCCTCTTGCACGATGTTCAGTCCCATGACGACGAGGCCCGCGACCATGGTCCAACGGAAGACCGAGAGGATGATGCTCTCCATCGTAAGCAGGCTTGCTTCGCGCTCGTTGCGAGCAGCAAAGAATCGCTGGTCGGTATAGCCGCCGACACCACCCATGCCTTCAAGGGTAGTGCGAAAGACCCACATGAACACGCAGACCCCAAACATCCCGAGTATTGGCTCCCATGAGGCTGGGTCTTTGGCGATGAGTGCGGCCCCTCCTACTGGCGTTGCCAGATCGAAATCCATGAAGCCATCGGGCAGGCTGACGGTTGGTGCCAAGGAAAATGCCTCGACGGTAATAAAGACCGCCGTGAAGATCAGCAGTATCATCTGGATGACATCGGTGAAGACAACGCCATAGAGACCCGACATGAGCGTGTAGAGCAGGCCAATGCAGACCATCGTGGCCATGCACGTGAATTCGCTGTACGGGAGAAAATATGTCAGGAATTTACCGGCGCCCTTGGAGAAGTAGACAATCATTCCGAGCGAGAGCAGAATGTTTGCAACCGCACTGAGAACGTGAGCGACTCGCCCCTGTCTGTCGGTGCCAAAACGTAGCTTCATCCATTCGGCCGAGGTCATGACTCGACTTCGTCGCAACCACTTGGCTAAGAAAACTACCAAGAATGCCAAGGAGAGGCCGACACCACCGCGAATCTCAACTAAGAAGCCTTTGTAGCCGAGGCTAAAGACAACGCCCACGATGATCATGGTGCCGGCCATGTCGAAGTTCGACGTGGAGGTGGATATGCCGAGTACCCACCACGGAATCTTGTTTCCGCCAAGGAAGTACTCATCGACGTTTTCCGATGCCATCTTGGACAGCGCGAAACCAACAACGGTGACGATTACGAGAAAGCCACCAATGATGGCCAGATCAATACCAGCTAGCGTTGTTCCCACTTACTCCCCTGTCTTCCCCACGATGGAGCCAAAATCGCGGGCGATGACAAAGTCGGCCCGGCTCTTGTGCTCGC
Organism: Kofleriaceae bacterium; assembly: GCA_024762925.1. Taxonomy (GTDB): domain Bacteria; phylum Myxococcota_A; class Polyangia; order Haliangiales; family Haliangiaceae; genus NORP324. The sequence goes on from JANTGM010000010.1 coordinate 46,673, forward strand.
GAATAATGGCATGCTCCCGACGCAAAACGTCATCGATGAAGTCATCTTCTGCATCGCGTCCACGAGCCTTGCGATGTTCCCGCGTATCATCGTAGTTGCGCTCGATGAAGATACGCACGTCGGCAAATTGCAGCGTCGTTGTGTAGGTTCCCTCTGCGATCAGCACTTCCACGCCGTGGAGGCTTCGTTCGGTCATTGAGATCGTATCGGCATCGTAGTTTACATGCGGCTGATAGATCGGGTCATGGCCCTGTTTGAACGCTCGCAGGTTCGCATCCATCAGACCGAGCTTGACCTCGTAGAGCCCAACCTGATCGATGTTCTTGCGACGCATTTCGTGATTCGTCTTTGGTGGGAAGACAAAGTAATCGTCTTGTTGCAGCACTTCGGCACGAATGCCGCTCTCGCTAAGAATTCTTGCGATCTCGCTCCCCGTCTCGCTCTTGCCCGCTCCACTCTCGCCAGCCACGGTTACGACGAGCGGGCGAAGGGGATTGGCCGCGATGTGTTCACACAGCTCAGCGGCTCGCGCTGTGTGATGCGTCTCGATCAGTAGCTTATCGCCTTCCATCTATTTCACCTCTTCTCGCGGGGCTGTTGTCAGTTGATGCCCCTGCAGTGCTGCAGCTAGTAGGATCTCCCCTGCTGCACTCCAGGTGCAACTTGGTGTCCCTCGGGGGGTATCTGAAGAGACCACATGGTATTCGAAGAACGCCGACTCATCGCCAGGACGCCTTCGCAAGTTGGCTTCTTGCATGCTGCGAAGAAGGCTTGCAGCCTCTTCGTGTTTTCCTTCTGCAACCAGAGCGAGTCCCCAGAACCCGTTGACCATAGGCCACAAACCACCGTTGTGATACTCGCCCGGGTTGTTGCGAAAGCCATGCGCGCAAAGTGCCTGTAGATCGCTCCATAGAGGATCGCCCGCAACAATTGGCGGCCAGAAAGCGGGGACCATGGTGTCTCCAAGACTTGCTGAAAGCCGAGTTCCATGCGTCAGACAGACATTCCGACTTTGGGTGTTTCCGAATTTCAGCATCACGACGAGGGCGTTGGCCAGTGCATCAAAGACGCGCTGATATCCGCCGGGTGACAGCGCTGCCATCCAGTATCCAGGGGTTGGGTCTTGTTGCTGGAGGCGTTGATATGCCATGGGATGGTAGCTGTCGGCACCATCGTAGGTCGCATCAATCCAAAACGTGTGCTCTACGGTTGCTTGAATAGAGTCGCCTTGAACTTCCAACGTTGGATCGCTGAGAGTTGTGCTCGCTAAGCGTAGGGCCCATACACGAAGCGCTTGCTCGGTGAGCGTGTAGCCATGCAGTGGGTATTCGTCGGCCCAGCACCCGCCCATCGGAACATTTACAAGACCTCGGGCATTGAGTTCCCACGCGTCGTACAGCTTGAGGCAACCGCGCATGGTTCGTTCGAAAAGGGCGCGGCGGTTGTCGTTGGGGCGAACCGTAAGGTAGTGGCAGGCGCCAACCACAAACCATGCGCCAGCGTCTACTCGCCCCGCTAGGCCGCCATAGCTTGGGGGGCCTTTGCCATCAGCTGCAACGTTGGAGGGCAATAGGCCATCACGCCCACAGTTCTCGGCCAGCGTTTGTAGGCTGGCCCCCATAGCGTCAATCAGGTCAGGCTCCTGACTTGCGATGGCTGCCAAACCACAGACCATCGAATCACGTGCCCACACCCGTCGATAGTTGGTTCGCCAAGCAGCACTCGCGAGAAAGCCCGCAGGGCTCACTGCAGCTCTCATGCAAGCAATTGCCTGTTCGCAGGTTTCTGAGAGTACTTCTGACACTAGGCGGAGGTGCTCGTGAGAGCCAAGGCACAGTTGATAATACCAACATGGGAATAGGTTTGCGGAAAGTTGCCCCAAAGGGCCCCGCTCTCGGGATCAATGTCTTCGCTGAGCAAGCCAACATGATTGGCGTGCTCGAGGATGGCCGTCACGACCTCACGGCTCGTTTGATGGTCGCCAAGGCATGCCAACGCTTCCGCGTACCAGAAACCACAAACGGTAAACGTGGCATGAGTTGCTCCCAGGCCATCGTCATGGCGGTATCGAAAGAGAAGGTGCCCTCGAACGGATAGGGCGCACGCGAGATGCTCCACGTGCGAGCGTGCCCGAGAATCGTCGGGTGCGAGGAAGCCCGTGGTCACCATCATGAAGAGCGATGCATCTGCATAGTGACCCAATGTCGAATCTGCGAAGAATCCCTCCTCTGCACGCCAGCACTCCTCTTCGAGGATCGACCGAGCGGCTTCACGCAGGCGCAGCGCTCGCTCGGCGAGTTGCTCATCAGAAAAACACCCAGCGATCTTCATCGCGGCATTACACCCGTGCCAGTGCATGAGTAGAGAAAACGTGTGTAGCGCGGGCTCCTGGCGTTTTTCCCAGAGCCCCGCGTCAGGTGCTCGAAGGTTTGATTCGATCGCATCGAGAAGGGCATAGCTCAGGTCCCGCACAACGAGACTTGGACCGCTCTCGCCCGAAGTGCCAACGACCAACTCCGCTGCCGCCAGTAGCTCCCCGTAGATGTCATGCTGGTCTTGCACGTAGGCCTGGTTGCCGACCCGAACTGGTTGCTCGCCTTGATACCCACTGAGCTTGGGCAAGCAGCGTTCCTCAAGTTCGACTTCTCCGCCAATTCCGTAGAGGGGCTGCAGGCGCTCGAGGCCGCCGACAAACTCAACAAAGTCTCGCGCCGCATCCCGATGCCCAAGACGAGCAAGTGCTTCGACCGTGAAATAGCTGTCTCGCGGCCAGCAGAAGCGATAGTCCCAGTTGCGACCGGAACCTGGGTGCTCGGGAACACTTGTTGTCGTCGCTGCGGTGACTGCGCCGGTGTCTTCAAACTGATGAAGCTTGAGGGTTATCATGGAGCGCACGACTGCATCGCGAAACTCGGTCGGCAGTGACGCTTCGCGAATCCACTCTTGCCAGTGAGAGATTGTCTTAGCGATGCTTCGCTCGGCTGCGTCCACAGATGCTACGGAGGCAGGGGCGCTGCCCCAGGTCAAGACCACATACAGCGGTTCGGCAAGCGTGAAGAACTGCTCCCCTTGAATGGCTACAATCTGCCCGCTTGCAGCGAGTTCGATGCCCTGCTCGTGACCTTGCCAAGACAATCCCCCAGCGACTGCTGTGGCTTGTAGCTGTTGCTCTCCATCATGAGATACGGGGCTACAGCAAATGCGAATCGATGTGTGGCCCTTCGTTGGCACGATTCGGCGAACGATTTGACGTGGCCTGTAGGTGTTTTCTTGTTCGAGGTATCTCGGTGCAAGGTCAGTGATCTCGAAAGCCGTGTCACGGTCCCCCTTGGAGCGACAAAGGAACTCGGTCCGCAAGACCGCGCTGTTCTCGACGTATTCTTGGTGCGTCTCAACCTCGGCATTTGCAACGTCAATGTGAAACGAACCGCCATGCTCTTCATCGAGGAGGTGGCCAAATACAAAGTCGGAATCGAAGCGCGGCCAGCACAGCCATCGAACCCGAGCCTTGGCATCGATTAGGGCTTGAAACGAGCCGTTCCCAATCAGTGCGAGATCCACGAGCCAAGTATGGCACTGAGGGCAACTGTCAGGCGACTCCACCTCTGCTTGCGTGGGGGCAAACACGAATCGTAGGTTCGCTTTGGCTCCGCTCCTCGCCTTGTGGCTTCGCAACAACTCGCCTTGTGGCTTCGCAACAATATGCTAGGAAGGATGGGTTTCTCAGATGTATCTAGCCCTCGTTCCTCGTCCCGGGTGTTGCAAGTGACGCAACATTGTTTCGTCGCGTTGCAACGTTTTCTGCTGGTGGGACATCCACCGACCTCAGACAAATACTTAGATCCACAGCCCAATTTTATGAAGGGCAATTGGCTCATTTATTGCGACTGTGGTGGCCCAATGCGCTCATCAAGGACTCCAAATCTCATCGTTGGTCTCGTCGCAGCAATCCTCGCAGTGAACGTTGTGATCTTTTGGTTGCTCATTAAGAAGGACAAAAAGAAGGATTCGAACAGGGATTCCTTTGCCCTCGCAACCCCCAAAGCAACTCAGGCTGGATCCGCCTTCCCACCACTGCAAGTGGAGGGAGATATCGGAGATGCGGAGACTCAGGTGGATGACGCGGAAGAGCTAGCCGCAGACCCGGGCGACGTTGACCCGGAGGAGAACAGCGCTGAGGAGAACAGCGCTGAGGAGAATGGCGCTGAGGAGAATGGCGCTGAGGAGAATGGCGCTGAGGAGAATACCGCCGAGGTCGAGCCAGAGGACGACGATGCCCAGAGCGAGGTTACAGAGACCGCACCTGTGACACGGCGGAGAAGCTCTCACACCGTGCCAAAACGCAAGCGGCGCAGTTCCTCCTCACGTGCCAGCGAAAAGAATAGCGAAAGGCAAGTGGTCCCACCAGTGCCGGTGCCAATGCCCAAGCCAGCCCCTGCAACAACATCTCTCGACGTCACCACCGTTCCTAGCGGAGCCACGATTTCCCTCGATGGAATCTTCATTGGGAAAACCCCAATCCGTGGTGCAAAGGTCGCCTTTGGTCGTCACACTGTTGCGGCAAGTCACGCGGGTTTTGAGCCTCAAGTGACGAAGTTCAATGCAACGCAAGGTGAGCGAGAGCGTGTGCAACTGCGTCTGGAAAAAGTCGAGTTGGTCGACCAACAGGTTGCCGTGAAACGCACGCCGACAATGCCAAAGGTGCAACGACGCCCAGCCACTCCTCGAGTTCTGGCCTCCGTCGAAGGCAGCGCCAGCCGCGGCCGATCAGCCATTCGCTCGACCTGCAACTCCTGCCATGCCGAGCGAGGTGCCTCAAGCGTGAGCACCAAGCGATACACCCGCTCGCAATGGGATCGCTTTTTTGCAAAGGGGAAACACGATCGCTATGAGCGACTAGGTGGGCGCGTGAATGCCCGGCAGCTGTCTGATGTGAAGGCCTACGTCAAATCGAAATCCGCCGATGCCGCCCGTAACCAAGGCGCAGGGATTCGCTAGCGCTTGATTGCTAGCTCCTGCCAAACGGGCTTTGGGGGGCATTCAATACCAGCCGCGGCCAGTCTATCCCGCGCCCAAGTCTCTGCAAGGCTACCAGCAGAAAAACTCTTGCGCGGCCAGTGCGCCGGCGAAATCCAGTCGTAGACCGTGAGGGCCCCACGCATGATGGGGTTGAGAGTTACTCGCACAGAGCAAACGACGACTTCGCGAAACCAGGCATCGTGTTCCTTCATTAGAAGTGCAGCCTCTTGCCGTCCTTTTGATGACAACGAAGAGGCGCCAACTGAACGCATGTCCATAATCACGCCGTAGTGGATCTTGCTTGGATTTCGTGCCATTGAATCAAGCACCGCCTCTCGGTAGTCACGAATATCCGCTTGTTGCGGATACCGCATGATCCACAAGTGCGAATTTGTCGAGTCGATTTCAATTGCTCCCAACGTCTTTTCCTCCAAGCCTTGCCATTTGCAAGTCTCATGCGCGCTTCTCTTACCCGCCCCTCGCCGCTAACACTGGCAATGGCCGTGCAAAAGGCAGCCTCTTGCTCGTCGTCTAACGCTCCCTCCATGCGAGCCACACAGTTCTCAATACTCTCAATACTGTCCAAGATTTGCGTCTCATCCAAACCCTCGTACATTAGGGCGCTACACCGAAAACGGGCACAGTCCCTCGGGCTACGATGCCATCATCGACGGGCTACGATGCCATCGACGATAGTTGCTCCGATGATCGAGATGTGCGGCGTTGCGTACTAGCTCGCGCTCAGTAGGCTCGGGCACTGGTCGGTGAGTGCGGCGACCACGGCCTTATGTAGATCCGTGTAGAACGGCTGCCGATGGTAGTAGAGCAAGACCGGCACCTTCATACTCTTGTGCTCCGGGACCATCTCAACGCCCGGGTGCTTCTCCACCAGGTGCCTGGAAACCACCGCTTTGCCCAGTCCCATCGCCGCTGCATCGATGATGGCGTAGATCTCATCCATGAAGGCGCGCTTGTAGCTTGGTACAGGTCTGGCTTGATGGGAGAGGAACTGCTGGGTGATTCGGTCTTCAGGATCGTGGTCGAGATACACCTCGCGCTCGGGTGGGTTCTCTTTGCTCTGCACAAGCACATACTCCTCGCTACCCAGCTGTACGCATTCAAGGTCGTGTCGGTGAAATTCTGAGTCGGAGACAACGAAGTCCACCATGCCTGTGAGTAGCATGTCGCGAAGGTTGCGAATCTCTGCGTTCTGAAAGTGCGGCTGGATGTTTGGGTGATCCATCAAGAGCGGGCGAATCGCCGGCATCAAGATCGATCGCACAATTGATGAGTAGCCAGCGATGCGCAGATGACCACCAAGGCCATCCTGTTTGTTCCCTGTCATCTCTTCAATGAGCTCTTCCTCGAGCGAATTGCGCGCTTGGCAGTATCGCAGCAGACGTTCGCCGGCTTCTGTTAGTTGCACCCCTCGAGGCATACGCACAAAGAGGGTCAAGTTGATGTCTTCTTCGAGCGCCTTGATGCGCTGGCTGAGTGCGGATTGTGTGATGTGCAGTTCTCGAGCAGCTTGCGAGAAGTTGAGCGATTGCGCGGCCGCGAAAAACGCATCGAGGTGGAGCGATGAGAGGCTCATGGAGCGAAGTATGCCGGCTTTCTCTACCTTGTGTGAAAGGTTGGGCTCGATTCCCAGCTTCCATGCATGTGCCTGACCCATCTTCTTGCCTTCGATCCGCAAATTCAGCAACATGGACGGGCCTTGACCACGATGGATCTGCATGGCTTGCTCGGTTTCCGGCTTTCCCTCCACTTCGCGTTGGTGGGATGGAGTTCGCTCGACGTTCTCCCACTTGCCGATGAGGTGTTGAGCCTTCGCTGTGAGGGAGAGCGCATCCGGCGAGTTCGAGAGGGCGATGTCGTTTGGCAGAATGTTGGCCCCAGACATAATCTCTCGATTGCATCTGCACACGGGTTTGATTCCGTGTTGCATGCCCACGACTTTTTCGAAGCCCAAGTTAAGGCTCTTGCCGAGCAAGCGGCCCGAGTGGAGGGAAAACTCATGCCAGGCGGCATGCATCCGTGGTTTTGCGCTGACCGCGTTGAACGCTGGCCACACGAAGATGCTGCGCAGGACTCAGCGATGCACAAGCTTTTTGGAGTGGGGCGCCACGGATGGGCGAATCAACAAGGGCTCGATTTGGCGCTGCCGTTTTCAAGCGAGGCGGAGTTCAAGTTGCTCTACGCTGCTTTGCGATTCTTGCAGCCCTTGCTGCCGGCTCTAAGTTCCGCCTCTCCGATAGCGGAGGGGGCAATCGGTCCTGCGCGACAATGCCGAGTTGCGGCCCGCCACGATCTCGTTTGCAGTCATCCCGACTTCGCGCGAACCAGCGTTCAGCGCCACGTTCCGCCCGCCCTTGATTCTCTTGCAGCGTTCGATAGCTTGGTGGCCCAGCCATTACATGTGGCTCTTCGGAGACACGGTTTGAGTGACGCGCTAACGCCAAGGCAGGTGAGCGCTGGTGGCTTGTGGGCAGAACGCACCCAAGAGCATCTTGCGATTCGAATGCTGGACGGTCAGGAGTGCGTCTCTGCGAACCTAGCCGTGGTGGCTGCCGTGCAAGCGCTCGTGCATCAGCTCTCGTTTGATAGCCCAGTGGCGACCGCAGAACTCGACGTCTGGCCCGCAGCGCGCCTAGATGAACTTGTCCAAAACTCCATCACCCATGGTGAATCGGCCATTGTGCGTGATGCCGATTACCTTCGCGCTTGGGGATTTCCTGAGGGAAATCGGTGCCGCGCTCAGGAACTCTTGCAGTTTCTGTGGGAAGACAAACTGGCGGCGCGTTTTGATAGAGCCCTGGCACCGTTTCTAGAAACCATTGTTATGCAAGGGTCGCTTGCAAGTCGGATTCTCAAAGCGCTGCCTCCTCAATGGAATGCTGAGGCGTTGTTCATCGTGTATCGCAATGTAGTCAAGAGCCTGGCCGAGAACGTCTCGTTCCGCGGCTAACGGGCTCTGGTGTATGATGCAGCCTGTGACCGCACTTGCCTCTTGTCGTGTTCTGGCGCTCATTTGTCTCGCTAGCGCATCCGTTGCATGTGTGGTCGACGTCAACCATGCAGAGCGGCAATACTCGTGCGAAGAAGATGGGATCTGCCCAACAGGGTTCTCGTGCGTTAGTGGCCTTTGTGAGTCAGAAGTAGACGATGGAGGCGTTGTCGCTGATGCGACGAGAAACGATGGCGCCACATCACCAGATGCCAGTGCGGCACTCTCTCTTCAGATTTCTTCTAGTGACGGGGATGCCGAAGAAGACGTTGCGACTGGAGTCGTTGTCCTTGGTAGTAGTGACCTTGAAATGGTGCAAGCTGCCGTGGGTGAGCAAATCGTCGCCCTGCGATTTCCAACTCTCGACATTGGCAATGGCGAGCCAGTTGCCTCCGCCTACATCCAATTTTCCGTCGATGAAGTGAATGGCACTATGACCACCTTGAATGTGCGCACCGAAGCGACGGCATCACCGGCTGCACTAGAGGGAGAAATCGCAAATCTCTCCGGCCGAACGCCTTCCAATCGAGAAGTGAATTGGAGTGTTGCTCCATGGGATACGGTAGGTGCTGCGGGCGCCGATCAGGCAACTCCCGATTTGGCGCCGCTCATTCGCGAACGCGTGAATGATCCTGAATGGCGGCGCGGCAACTCCATGGTGTTTCTCTTTACTGGCAGTGGCGAACGAGTCGCAGTCGCTTTCGATGGTGACCCGATGGCGGCGGCTCAGCTCATCGTTGAGCTTGAGTAGCGGGTCTTGGGCTTCACACTCACCAACCCTGTATTCTTGGCGGGAAAGTCAGCGGCTGCCTGCGCAATTGCCTTGCTCCTCGTCGAAGCGCTCGGTATTCCCGATCTTGTGACAGCGAGCTTTGTTGCTGTGTTGTGTTGCTCTCCTGGCGCCCTAATGGGGCTCCGAACCAGTGCTGACCAACTGGCAGGCAGTGTGCTCGGTGGAATTTTTGGCACGCTTGGGGCTATGCTCGAACTACCGCCGGCGCTCGGCGTCGGGCTTGCCGTTGGCCTCGCCATCTTGTGCACGCACCGAATTGGGTTTCACCGGGGAACGGTGGCCGCTGCTTTCACTGCACTCTTTCTGCAATTGGTTTCCTTTGGGGAGCCTCTGCAGACCTTTGGGTATCGGCTTGAGGCCGTGGGCATTGCAGGGCTCTCCGCCTTTGTCGTCAACGTTGCAGCCTCCTCGCTCTTTTACGTCCCTCTCTTCAGTAAGCGCCTCCGTCGGCTCACAGAGCACATCGACGACTTGCTTCGCAAGGCAGCCGGAGAAGGCCCTTCGGGCTTGGTCGTGGCCTTTCCGCACATCACCGAGCTGAGTGCTCAGGTTTCGCAAGCCGCCAAAGAGGTGCATTGGCGCGGTAACAAGACGGCGAAAGCGGAGCTCGAAAAAATCGCAAACCGCGTCGCTTGGCTCCAAGACATTGTGCATCTCTCGGTGAATCTGGAATACAGTCTGCCAGGCGACAGCCCGGAACTAAGAGAATTTCTGGCATGGCTGCCCGAGCAAGAGGGCCAAGCACCAGAGCTGCCCGAGCCCGCCCAGCAAACCCGCACAAGAATCCTGGAACTGCTTGAGGCGGGGCGAGATGGTGACGTCCGCGACCTTATGGCCTAGCTCGTAGTGCCAGACTATCGATCAGGTTCGCGAGGCTGAGCAACCCCGCTCGGCTGATTCTTCGGCCGTTAGCCTCGGCGAACGGCAACGCGGCCGCTTCTTAGTGCGAACGCGAGGGCCATTAACAGTAACCCAAATCCCAAACCGCTACCTCCACCCGTACTGCAACCTTTAGAAGACTTCTTCTTGCCGCTATCATCGGCGGCGGCGTTGGGGGCTTCAGGGTTTTTCTTATAGTAGCAGCTCCTGCAACTCGTGCGCGATTCATGAATATAGAACGCGTGCAGGCGTGTGAGGACCATGCCGCCCGTGCCGCTCAAGACGTCTCCGCCGAGAGTAGCTAGGTCCTGGTAGTCCAACGTCGGTCCGGGGCTGAGAGTGTGCCCAAGGATAGCTTCCGTTACCCAGCCAGGATAGAAATCGGCGCCCCAACTCGCGAAATTGTCATAGGGCATGCCTCGCTCCGGCCCTGCAAAACCGAAGCGAGGCTCACTAAAGAGCGTTGGTGCTAGCAGACCGACAGGGTGCGGTCTTTGTGCACGAGCGGCGCTGTGACTGTGAATTTGGAACCGCCGTCCTCCGTTGCCTCGTAGCGAATCGTTCCACCGTGTTCGTGGGCAATCTCAGAAGAAATCGCAAGGCCCAGCCCCGATGCGGTGTGGTCGTTCTTTGTCGACATGAAAGGCTCGAAGATTTCGTTGACCAGGTCTTCGGCAACACCAGTGCCATGGTCGAGGACGGAGAAGGTAACGCGGTCACGATCCACTGTAGCTCGAACCGATACCACAGCACCAAGTGGCGAGGCCTCGGCGGCGTTCTTGAGAAGATTTACGAGAACCTGCAGAAAGAGGGCCTCGTTGACATCGACCTCCGCATCGGGCATTTCCCCAATGTCGAGCGAGATAACCGAACGAAGATTGCCTCGGCACAGTGCTACCGCGCGATCGACCAAGTGTCCCACACCGCATGGACGATGAACTGCATCGCCAGATCTCACAAACGTGCGCATTGCGCGAAACAGCGCGACCATGCGCGATGAGACTTCTACGGCATTCTCGAGGGTGTCAACCACCTCCGGATCTTCTTCTTTGCTCGCAGTATCTCTTACGAAGTCTTCTAGTTCGAAGAGTGCGCCTTGAAGACCTTGTACCATGGAAGCGAGCTCGTGCACGAGGGCAACGGTCATGGTTCCAAGTGTGGCGCGCCTGGTGACAGCGCTGAGTTTCTCGCGTGCCTGCGGACTATCGCTTGCCGACTTGGCCAACCGGGTTGCTGCATCTTCGGAGCTCCAATGTAGTGCCCGGGTAGCAAGATAGTCGACGATATCGCGGGCGACACTTCCCATGCCTCGGGCAAGAAGCCGAATTGTTCCATCATAGCTAATCGGCAGGTCGACGTTCCAGCGACCAGGCTCGGTGGAGGCTGAGGGTAGAGTGCCCGCAAGAACACGGTCCTCTTGCTCCTCTTGCATTTGCACAGCGCACCGCTCAACACCCTCAAGCGAGAGCGCGCGACGCACGAGCACTTTTGCTAGCGCCGTGGGGCTTTCGATTGCTGCAAACTCGCTGTCCACACCAGCGAGTGCCAGAGCGTCTGTCACCGAGCCGCTAAGCGAGCGTTCCCGGTTCCTGTGCTCAAAGGCGCGCTTGAGCGTAACCTCCACTTCGTCGTGCCAGGGCTTTCCCACCTTGTAGGGCGCGTTCTCTTGCATGGTGGCTTTGTGCGCATCGTCATCGACGAAGCCAGTAAGAAGAATTCGTACGAGCTCTGAGTCGCGCCTCGATGCTTCCTCCAGCACTTGCACACCGCTCATGCCAGGCATTCGCTGATCGGAGATGATGGCGTCATAGCGCTCGGAATCCAAATGCCCTAGCGCTTCGACGCCCGTTGCCACCGCTGTGACATCGTAGTCGAGTTCAAGTTCATCGAGAAGTGCATCGCGAACGTCGTCGTCGTCGTCGACAATAAGGATGCGGTAGCGAGAGTCGGTTACTACTTGTTCACTCATCTTTTGGTTCCTCGGTGGTTGTGCCCAGTTGTGCCGGCAGTTGGGCCTGCTCATCGTGAGCTGGCATGAGAATTCGAAATCGTGTGCCTGGATTCAGGTCGCTGTGCACAATGTCGCCTCGCCATTGCCTGGCTAGGCGAAAGGACATGCTGAGCCCGAGTCCCGTGCCGTCTTCTCGACCCGATACAAAGGGTTCGAAGAGGTTTTCGCGAACGCGCTGTGGCAGTCCCGGCCCATCGTCCTCAACATCGAGCACCACCCATTTGTCATCGCGATGCAGTCGCAACCTCAATGTGCCGTTTCCGTCGAGCGCGCGAAGGGCATTGTCGATGAGGTTTGAAATCACGTGATGCAGTGCATCGGGCGGAATCCACGCCAGCGGACTCTCTTGCAGATCGCAGACGAGCGTGGTCTCGTCCATCCGCTGCTCGAACAGCGTTAGAGCTGTGCGAAGTTCGTCGGCGATGTTCACGGCCTGTGCTGAGCTTGGGAGACTGCCGCTCTTATGAGCGCGTCGCACCGCATCGACAATCGTCTCCATGCGCCCAAGAGCTCCGGTGGATCGCTCTAGAAATCGCGCTAGCTCCTCTTGCAGTGCCTCATCCGCGTTGCGTTCAACGCGTCGTGAGATTTGCCGGAGGGCGCTAGAGAGCGCTGCCATGGGGTTGTTCATGCTGTGTGCGATGCCCGCACTAAACTCACCGATGGCAGCCCGCTGTGCGGCTTGCGCAAACTGTGAGCCCAACGCCGCAAGTTCGCGGTTGCGATCCTCAAGGGAACTCTGGGCTTCTGTAAGCTGCTCCACTGTACGCCCGAGCTCGGCATGGGCTGCGTAGAGGGCGGTGTGCTTGGCAATGAGGTCACGCTCCAGGTTGCGGCGCTCGGTCGTGTCTCGGGCGATGCAGGCCACGAGAGGTTCCTTGCCATTGTAGATGTGGGCAACTGTGAGAGAGACGAATACGGGAAAGCCATCAAGTCGTCGCAGACGCACATCTTCATGAAGCCCAGCACGCGCTGTGATCCGGTCGTCCCATTGCCCAGATCGTTCATCCTCATCAAAGAGCAGCCCTGCAGGACTTCCAACGATGCTATGAATTGAGCGCCCCACCAGCTCTTCTAGGTGGCGATTGGCCGAGAGAATGACCCGGGTTTCTTGGTGCATCGTGAACACAGCTTCAGCGCCATACTCAAAGAAGATGCCGAAGACCTGGTCTTCTACGGTCATGGACTCCATCACTAGCTGGGTCGTCCATCTTCCTTGAACCTGAAGGCCCACTCGATCCCTTGTGGGTGTCTGAAGACCCTGGGTGCATGGGTCAGTGACCCGGGTCTCGCTAGACCCATGCTTGCCATCAAATTCCCTCCCATCCCAAAACTCGATCCTCGGGGATCGAAATGAATCGATCTCAGATACGTTTTTGATCTCAAGCTCTTCCGCGATTGGCCGAAGCATTTACCTCAAGGAACATCAGAGCTGGGTGGTGCATCCGATCTCTGGCAATAGCTGGATCACTTTTCGCACAGGGCTACACTCGTGCTCGAAAATTCCACTCAGGCTCCACTTTCTGTTCTTCTCGTCGATGACGAGGCTCCGCTTCGAAGGGCGCTTGAGAGATTCCTCAAACGGGAGGGGCACAAGGTCCGCTCAGCTGGGTCGGTGAAAGAAGGGCGGAACGTGCTTGAGAAGCACTCTGTTGATATCGCCTTTGTCGACTTTCGGCTCCCAGATGGAACGGGCGCCGAGCTCATTAAGTGGGCTGTCGACAAGCATCGTGTGGGGGCTGCCTACTGCATGACCGGATTTGCAAATTGTGGAACCGTTGTCGAAGTCATGCAAGCTGGGTCGATTGACGTGCTTGAAAAGCCGTTCGAGGTACAACACCTCGCGGATCTCTTGGCCAAGCTACGGGTCAATCAAGGTGTGGACGCCGAGGAACTCACCCGTTGGCGCCAGCGCTGTGCCTCAGACATTCTCGGAGAAGACCCTGCGTTGCTTGATGCGCTCAAGGTACTTCGAAGTGTTTCCGATACCGATTGCACCGTGCTCATCACTGGTGAGAGCGGTACTGGCAAAGAGCTTGCGGCTCGTGCAGTGCACCAAGGATCGCAACGCGCTCCCAAGCCATTCATCGCCCTCAACTGCGCCGCTATTCCCGAGTCGATGATCGAGGCAGAACTTTTCGGTCACGCAAAGGGGGCATTCACCGGAGCCTCTACAACACGGAGTGGTCGAATCGCCGCCGCTGACGGTGGAACGCTGTTTCTCGACGAGATTGGCGATATGCCGCTCGCTGCTCAGGCGAAACTTCTTCGTGTTCTACAAGACCGCACGATCACACCAGTTGGTGCGGATCTGCCGATTGCAGTGGACGTTCGCATTGTCGCTGCTACCAATCGCGATTTAGAGGCAATGGTGGCCGAGGGAACGTTTCGCGCGGACCTGTACTTTCGTCTCACGGTAATACCTGTGCATCTGCCTCCTCTGCGCGAGCGTGGTGATGACATCGTGGCGCTAGCGAAGACCTTCATTGACGGTGCCAATACCCGCAATCGCAGACAGGTGACTGGAATCGATGGCTCGGCGGAGAAAGTTCTTCGATCGCATTCGTGGCAGGGAAACGTGCGCGAGCTCTACCACCTCATCGAGCGGTCGGTGCTTCTCAAAGGGCAGGGTAGCTTGCGAGCACAAGACCTCGGTTTACGCCCTACAGCTCGGGGACGTCGCTCGACAGCTGGGCAGTCGCTCAATCTAGAGACAAGCCTTGACTTGCGAAAAGCGATCGACTCGGTGGAGCGACAGCTCATCGACGAAGCGCTTGAGCGAACCGGTGGCAACCGCACCGAAGCGGCCGCTCTACTTGGACTCAACCGCACAACGCTGGTTGAAAAGATCCGCAAGCACGGAAACTAGTGTGGGATCCAGAGGCATAGAACGCCCTGGCTCGGTTCTTCGCCCTTTGAACGCCTTCGGCTCTTGTGTCGGATTCAAGAATCTTGCTCGCGTTCGCCCGGTTCTTCGCGCTCTGGACGCCTTCGGCTCTGCGTTGCTCAGCGCCTCCCTTGCCCCAGCAAGCTCGTTGTTCGCGCCTTGCCAGTGAACGAACTCCCGTCGCGATCGTCGATCCACCATTCTGGACCCGACACTAGAGCCACTCAATCTTCGCCATGCGCGTGAAGGTGCTTCCAATGCACGGGCGCGCATTTTTCTGTTTCGGATTGGTGGGAGTTCGCAGGCGCCAATCGATTGTGTGGATCGTCAAATTCCGCCGTCAATCCCACCGACAGTTGCCCTGTCATAGGTCCTAAGAAAATGTCTAACTGTCCAATTCTACAGGTGGATCTCGGTCGCCACGCAGTGTGGATCGACTATTGCTTTGGAGTAGCTGCGCGATGAGAGTGTACGAAGCCGTAGATCAGATGCAGCGAGCATTGACCTTCCATCGCAATCGCCATTCGACGATTGCGGGAAACGTCGCGAACCTCGATACACCGGGCTACAAGCCCCTCGATCTAGAGCGTCTACCAGCCAATGCTGCGCTCAATGCGGGCCGCATGGCAAAGACCGATGACCGGCACATCTCGGGGGGAGATGGCGCTGGTGGTGCCCATGCAAGGACCATCGTGGATGCAAACGCGATGCAGAGTGCTGATGGCAATGCGGTCAATATCGAGCGCGAGATGGCCAAGATCGATGCAAACCGCGTGCGGTATTCCACTACGTCGGATTTGGTTTCAAGGCGTCTGGCGATGCTTCGGTACGCCGCCTCTGATGGAGCGGCATAGGGGCCCTGGGGGGGCTTGGGTTTCTAGCAACAGGAGAATCAGATGGACTTTTTTACCGCGATGGAGGTTTCTGCCTCGGGACTTGCAACTCAGCGCACACGCATGAACGTTGCCTCGTCAAACTTGGCCAACGTCAACACGACGTCGCCAGATGGCGAGGGCTACAGGCGTCTCGATGTTGTTGTTCGCTCACAGCGCCTCAGTGGAAGTATTGCTGGGCACAAGGCCGGCAGTTTCAACAACACAGTGCGTAGCGCTGGTGTTGCGGAAATTGTTGAGGACCAAGAGCCGCTGCAGATGGACTACGACCCAGGGCACCCAGACGCCAACGAAGAAGGTTACGTGGCGTATCCGAACGTCAATGCTATCGAGGAGATGGTGGACATGATTACCGCTTCGAGGGCCTATGAAGCCGGCATCACAGCTCTTGGTACCGCTGTCAATATGGCAGAGCGCGCCTTGGGAATTGGTAGGTAAGCCGTGGCGAATTCAATCGCAAATCTGGCGAGTATGCAGCGCAGTGAGTTTCCCATTGCTCGCAACGAAGCCGCACGGCGCACAGCAAAGAGTGGCCGCACTGATGGCGCTGAGAGTTCTTCTGGACTGGACTTTGCGGACGCAATCACTGGCGCCATGCAGCGAGCTGCCAACGATGAAAAGCAGGCAACCGAGATGTCACTTCAATTTGCCGAAGGCGATCCGAACGTCGGAATTCACGAAGTCGTTATCGCCTCCGAACGGGCCAACGTTTCTCTGCGCTACGCCGTAACTCTCAAGAACAAGATTGTTGAGGCGTACAGAGACATCATGAGTACCCAGGTCTAAGACAGCCTGAAACTTCATGGCCGAAACAGAAACACCTACGCCGAGCGACGCACCAGCGTCAGTCTTCGGCCAGCTACGAGGGCTTTGGGATACGTTATCTCCACGCCGTCGAGCTGTTGTAGTCGCGGCCGTTGTTGGTACCGCGGTTCTCGTCGGGGCAATGTCCCTCGGCGGATCTGTAGAGTCCTATGCACCGCTCTACAATGGTGTGGCCGCCGAAGACGCGGGTGAGATTGTCTCAACGCTCAAGGAGCGCGGCATCTCCTATCGCCTATCCAACGGTGGGACCACGATCTCGGTCCCCAAAGCGAAGCTTCACGAAGTCCGCATCGAGTTGGCGTCTAGTGGGCTAAATCAGGGCGGTGGCGTCGGCTACGAAATCTTCGACAAACAAACGTTTGGAACCACGAGTTTCGTCGAGCAAATGAATCATAAGCGTGCTCTGCAGGGAGAACTCACGCGCAGCATCTTGGCGATTTCCTCGGTCAAGAGTGCTCGTGTGCTTCTTGCCATGGGCAAACGCTCTGTCTTTCGCGATGCCACCCAGCCAACAACAGCTTCTGTTGTTCTTCACCTCAAGCCTGGTCGCAAACTCCGCGCTTCCGAAGTGCGAGGCATCGTTAACCTCGTTGCCAACAGTGTGAACGGCTTGGAGCCAGAGAAGGTTGCCATTATTGATGAGCGCGGTCGGGTTCTCTCGTCACCGGGCGGAGAGGATTCCAATAGCTCTGCCGCCGATACGCAGAGCAAGCTCGAAGCTGGGCTTGAAGAGCGTGTACGCCGAATGGTTGAGACTGTTGTTGGGATAGGAAACGCTGCGGTTGTCGTGACGGCTGAGATGGACTTTAGCCGGGTCGACCAAACAGAGGAGATGTTCGACAAAGACAAGATCGCGGTTCGCTCGGAAACAACGAACGTCTCTCGCGATTCCGGTGCTGGTGGTACTGTTGGTGGAATCGCTGGAGCTCGTGCAAACCTCGATGGAAACGGAGCGACTGGCGGTGAAGTGGGGGGCGAAGCCGGCCAAACGACGTCGTCTGAGATACGAAACTACGAAGTTCCCCGAGTTCTGAAACACACCGTCGGCGCAGGCTCCAAAGTAAAGCGACTGCACGTTGCCGTTCTGGTGAACCACAAAGAAGTGGAGCTGGAGGCAGCGGTGGACCCGAAGCCCGCAGCGGACCCAGCCGCCGACCCTGCCAACGAGGAAAAGGAAGGCGACAAGGAAGGCGACAAGGAAGGCGATGAGGCTGAGGACAAAGAATCTGAGGCGGGAGAGCCCAAGACCGAGCGAAAACCGCTCACACCAGAAGAACTCGAAGTCATTACGAAGATTGCCAAGCAAGCTGCCGGTATTAACGATGAGCGTGGAGACTCGATCGTAGTCCAGAACGTGCCATTCGAGGAGGCCCCGACCCTCGCACTCGATGAGCCTGCACCGTTCGCCAAGCCGCTCTTCTCCAAGAACATGTTTTACGTGGCAAGTGCCGTTGTTGCCCTGCTGTTAATCGTCATTGTTCTCTTCATGACCCGACGCAAAGGTGGCAAGGAAATCGCCAAAGCACAGGTTCTCTCCCTTCCTGCTCCAATCTCTGAAGTTGAGCGCGTTCTCGAGTCCAGACGTTCACCAGCAGAGTTGCCAGCACCAGGGGATGGCCAAGAAGCAGACGTCGAGCTCAACTCGCAAAACGGTGACCTCTATGGTCGCGTCCTAACGACAGTACGATCTGACGCCGGGCATGCTGCTCGCGTCCTCTCTGCACTCCTCGATGAAACAGCGAAAGAAGGCGCATAATGGCTGCAGCATTATCAGTGGCGGATACAGCAGGTCCAAATGAAGGAGCGGAGCTAAGCGGTCCGCAAACTGCTGCATTGGTACTTCTCTCACTCGACGAAGACACAGCTGCCAGCGTCATGCGCTTCATGACTGAAGATGATCTCGTGCAACTTGCCAAGGTCGTCGACGAGCTCGATCCGATTCCATACGACAGTCTGGGGCCGGCACTTCGGACGTTTGAGCGTCGGCTACGCGAACCTGTTGTGAGTGGCAAGGGCGGCGAATACATGCGAAAGCTTGCAGAAACAGCGCTCGGTGCCGACAAAGCCGGGAGGCTCTTCGCTCCACCCGAGCCTCCCCCTCCCACCGCGATGAAGCGGCTGCACCACGCACGCACAGGCCTTCTTGCAGACTTGCTCGTTGAGGAGCATCCGCAAGTGGCGGCAGTAATCACCTCCCAACTTCCTGCGGGCCAAGCTTCCAAGGTACTTCGCGAGATGCCAGAGGATTTGCAGCTTGAAATCATCGCACGAATTGCGGGTCTTGAAGAGATTCCGCGCGATGCGCTCGAAGTGGCCTCTGAAGCGGTGGTGCGCGGGCTCGATGCGGCTGGGGGCGCCCAAGGTGCCGACAAACGCTCGAGCTTTGATGGCGTTGCCTACTGCGCCTCGCTTCTAAACGAGCTTCCCTCGGACGATACCGAAAGGCTCTTGGAAGAGCTTGAGGAAAATGACTTTGAGCAGGTTCCAAAGATTCGCGAAGCCATGTTCACCTTTGAGGATCTCTCCAACCTCGACAAACGATCATTGCAAACCCTCATGCGTGAGATTTCTTCTGAGGCACTGCTCACCTCACTTCGCACTGCGAGCGAAGCGGTTCGCGAGGTGTTCTTCGGAGCCGTTTCATCGCGAGCCGCCGAGACCATGCGCGAGGACTTGGAACTCATGCCGCCGAAGCGCCTTTCCGAGGTCGAAGAAGCGCAACGTGAAGTCATCGAGACAGCGATGCGTATGGCTTCCGAGGGACAAATCACGATGCCTGGCGGTGGCGGCGAGGAGATGGTCTAGTGTCGGATTCAAAAATCTTGCTCGCGCTCGCTCGGTTCTTCGCCCTCTGGGCGCCTTCGGCTCTGCGTTACTCTGCGCCTCACTTGCTCCAGCAAGCTCGTTGTTCGCGCCTTGCCAGAGAACGAACTCCCGTCGCGATCATCGATCAACTATTCTGGAGCCGACACTAGTGGCTCATATCGTTCGCTCTCTCACGTCCGTGATATCGGATGCCGATAGCACGCCATCCTCTGTGGTGTCTCTTGAAGAGCTTCTCTGCGAGGGTGGGGAGCCGCCAGCAAAAGGCAGTTGCACACCACGACCACTGTTTCGCGAGCCAAAGCGCACATTTGACGCCAGCGCGCCTGAGTTCCAAGCACGTGTCGAAGAGGCCCGAGTCTTGGCTGTCCGTGATGTGCAAGAAGTGAATAGCCGCGAACTTGCGGAGATCAACGAACGTTACGCAACGACCTTCATGCGCTTGGACGAAGCGATTGCATCCATTCCGAACGTCGTGACCTCCGAGGTCGTAGACCTTGCCCTCTTGGTCGCGCAGGAGATTCTTCATGCAGAACTCGCGGTGCGCGAAGACCTTGTCTTTGCCGCCGTTGAGAAGGCGCTATCCGGTGTTCCTCACGATGGCACCGTCACTGTGCGCATGAATCCTGATGACCTGGAAGCGGTGAAGACGCGCCTGGAAGACAGCGGCATGCTGGCAATGAATTGGGAAGCCGATACCAGTCTTCGACGAGGCGATAGTGTTGTGCAGATGCCCAGCCGCATCATCGATGCTTCGCTCGAAGCACGCTTAGAAGCCGTTCGTGACACATTGGTTCGAACACTCATGGCTGAAGAGCAAGATGGAGACAGGGAGTAGTGCGCAGTACCACCCGAGATCGAATTCGAGGTGTATTGGCCCGTGAGGCGACTCCGGTCGTTATCGGCCGAGTTGTCAAGGTATCGGGCCTGCTCGTGGAGGTGACTCTCGATGGCATTCGCCTTGGCGAGCAACTCGAGATTATCGACGACGACCGCTCGCTGCTTTGCGAAGTGGTTGGATTTCGCGATGAGTGCGTCTTGGCAATTCCGCTTGGCTCCATGCATGGGGTCCGGCCCGGCGCACCCGTTCGACGATGTCCTGCTGCGAATACCGTTCCCGTCGGAGCAGCGCTGCTCGGTCGTGTCGTCGATGCATTTGCACAGCCCATCGACGGCTTGGGACCAATTGCCTGTGCCGCCGAACAAGATCTCAACAGCCCCGCACCTTCAGTTCATGGGCGGGCCGAAGTCGAACTTCGCTTCGACACCGGTGTGAGGGTCATTGATGGAATGCTGACATGTGGTCGCGGTCAGCGCATGGGGATTTTTGCTGGTGCAGGTGTTGGCAAGAGTGTGCTTGTTGAGCAAATTGCGCGGCAGAGTTTTGCTGATGTGATTGTCGTCGGCCTTATTGGCGAGCGTGGTAGGGAAGTTCGTGAGCTGCTGAGCAGTGCTGTTCGCGAATCGATGGTGATCGTCGCAGCGACTTCCGACAAGTCTCCGATGGAACGAGCTCGCGGAGCCAAGACAGCCACGGCAATTGCCGAGTACTTTCGAGATGAGGGCAAGAATGTCCTTTTGGTGATTGATTCGGTAACGCGATACGCTATGGCGCTTCGGGAAATTGGCTTGAGTGTCGGTGAGCCGCCAGCGACAAAGGGCTATCCACCGAGCGTCTTTGCAGAACTCCCACGACTATTGGAGCGCGTTGCGCCAATGCAACACGGCGGCTCTATCACTGCGTTCTATACCGTGCTTGTGGAAGGAGATGACCTTAGCGATCCGGTTGCGGATTCCGCTCGATCCCTTCTCGATGGTCACATTGTTCTCTCGAGACACCACGCGAGTCGCGGTCAGTTTCCTGCGGTTGACATTCTTGAGTCGACATCTAGGGTTTCTTCGCAGGTGACCGATGATGACGTGCAAGGACTCACTAGACGCTGTCGCGAGCTCTTGGCGACGCGCAAGATGGTGGCTGATCTGCAGAGTCTCGGTGCCTACGTTGAGGGAAGCAATCCCGAATATGACGAAGCTCTGTTGTTGGGCAAGCAGATTGACCGATGGGCCGCGCAACGCCCAAATGAGCGCTCCGACTTTGAGGCGACAATTGGGCAGATGCTGGCGGCGATGCAACCTGGAGCTCCAAGTTGAAAGATCGGCTGAAGATGCTCAAGCGAATCCAGGCGGCTCGTGAGCGAATTCGTGACGCTGCTGCCGCAGAACTGGCTGTGGCTGAGGCCGAACGCCAAAGACGCAACTCGCGCAAAGAGAACGCGGAGGAGACTCGCCGAGAAATCGTTCGGGAATCTGATGAGCGGCTCAAGATTGCGGCCCACATTGCCGAGATTGAGATCCTAGGGATAGAACTGGGTGGTGCCGACCAAGGGATTCGCGATGCGAATCGTGCGTTAGGTGAAGCCGATGAGAAGAGCAAGCAAGCAGCGGCTGTACTTCGTGGCTGCGAGCGACAGTTGAGATTGTCGGAACGTCTTGTTCTGGAGGCTCGCGTCGAAGTGAGCAAGATCGCGGATAGGAACGAGCAAGCGATGGTGGATGACATCATTGCTAGCCGATGGAGCAAGACGGAATGACAATGATTGATGCATCAAAAGGTTTCGATTCGCTTGAGAGCACCCCTTCAAAAGGTCCGAAGCGGAAACGGAGTTTTACCGAGAAGATCGGCCACAGTGCGTTTGAAGAGGCTCTCTCAAAATCACAGAAAGATGAGAGCCACTGGGAAGCTGGGCTTCATGCAAGCACACTGGCGGAGACTCCAGCGAATACCGCATCTCATGCCGAGGGGCACTCTCATTCTGTTGAGGAAACTCATGCCAGCGCATCGGTTTCGGAAGAAGACCGCACTGGGGAAACCAGCCCTGCTGCAGAGGAGTTAGAAGTCGCATCCCCAGAGGAGACGACATCCGGGTCCCAAGTGGCGGTTGATGGGGAAGGTAAACCCGCAGCGGAGACGATCGCAGGTGATTTTGAACTCCCTGAAGACTCTTGGTCCGAGGCAGATGATGCGACGGATGGAGTGGTGGATGGAGAAACCGAGGCACCTGAAGTGGAGCTTGTGGCTGATTCGTCCGATACCCTGGAGCATGCTGGCGACGAGACATCCGAAGAGTTCTCAGAAGAGTCGCAGGCCAAAGGGAGCTCGATCGATGCAGATGCCGACGTGTCCTTTGAGGTTTCGAGCACCCCTGATGCCCCCCAGACGTCGGAGCCAATCGCGACAAATACGCCCCAAGCGCCCATCGCATCATCCGCTCCCGCCACGTTCGTGGAGAGTTTTGGGCGCCAAGCCTTTGCCAGGTCGACCCAGCTGCATCGTGCGCAAGCCACTGCTCCCGCCTCGCTTGATATGAATGACCTCGTCGAGCAAATCGCCAAAGTGCGAGGCAACATGTCAACAGGTCGAGCGCGAGTCGTGATTGGTGAAGGTAGCGACAGGCTGGCACTGACCGTTCTTCTCAAGAATGGAACCGTCAATATAGATGCGAGAGTCGCAGATGCTGGTATGGCGCAATCGCTAGAACGCGGAACGGCAGAACTCTCAGAAGCTCTGGGCAAGCACGGCCTCTCGCTTGGCACGATGGATACCGGTGGCGGCAACCAGGGGACGTTTGGTCATCATGATGAACCAGCCACTTCTGTGTCCGCTGGGGCTGATCCTGTCTTGGAACCCACTTCGCAACCACAGAGACTTCGGCGTGGTGTACGCATTGTTGCCTGAACCCACAATTCATTGAATCGACTCAATAGAGTAGGAGATCTATGCAAATAACCGATGTAACAAACCCCGGGCTCTCCGGGTCGTCACAGCAGCCAGTTGAGAAATCTTCTAAGGAGGAGTTTCTGCAGCTTCTGGTCGCTCAGCTGGAGAATCAGAATCCTCTGGAACCACAGTCCGGCGCTGACTTCATTGCGCAGCTCGCACAGTTTGCTTCCGTCGAGCAAAGCGAAGAGACAAATACCCTCTTGGCCGACATGCGCGCAGAGCAAATGGCTGCGTCCAGCGCAGCATTGGCAGGTTTTGTTGGCAAGGAAGCGAGTTTTCGAACCGATACGCTTAGGCTTGATGATGCATCCGCAGGAGTTCCGGATATGAACTATGAGCTCTCGGCCTCCACGCCCCACGCTAAAGCTGTGGTGATTGATGCGGAAGGCAACGAAGTTCGCAGTATTGACTTAGGCGCACTTCCGCCTGGTGAGCACACTGTGCAGTGGGATGGCAAAGACAAGCTCGGCCAGACTGTAAAGGATGGGGACTACCGCATCGAAATTCGTACCGAAGATGCGGAGGGAAATGAGAGCACAGTTCCCGCCAACGTTACCGGAGTCATCGACTCTCTCGATTTTTCCCAAGGATTTCCAATGATGCGTATCGGTGGGGCGTTGCTTGCTCCTGCTGATGTTCTTTCCATCGGCTAAGGAGGCCAAATGTCAATTTCAAGCAATCTATACACAGGTACCAGTGGACTCTCGGCACACGGCGATGCGATCGGCGTGGTCGGTGACAACATCGCCAATGTCTCAACTGTGGGATTCAAGTCTTCTCGGGCGGGATTCTCAGATATTCTCGGAGGTGTGACTGCCAGGGGCCAACGTGTTGGTGTTGGCGTCCAACTTGGTGCTGTGCAGTCGCGTTTTGGGCAAGGCTCAATCCAGCAAACTGGCGGACCATTGGATATGGCCGTTCGGGGCGATGGGTTCTTTGTCCTGCAAGGAGACAATGCTGGCGTTCCAGGGCAGTATTTCAGTCGAGATGGACGCTTTGCTCTCGATGAGAATGGCTTTGTTACCAACCCCAATGGACTTCGGCTTCAGGGCTACACGATTGCACCCGATGGAACTCAGAATACTTCTTTGGGTGACCTAGAGCTTGGCGCAGGGCAGAATCCACCACTTCCAACGAGCGCTGTGAATATGGTGCTTAACCTCAATGGCACTGACACGGCTCCTCCGGCCTTTGATCCGGCAGATCCGAACAACACCTCCAACTTTGCTACCTCCATGACGGTCTATGATTCGTTGGGAAGTGAGCGTCGCGTAGACATGTACTTCCGAACGAGTGGCTCTGGAGCCTGGGAATGGCACGCCATGGTCGATGGAAGCGATGTTGCTGGTGGTACACCGGGCACACCGGTAGAGGCCGCCACCGGAACACTCCAGTTCAACGCTGATGGAGCACTCGACGTGGAGACTCCAGGTGCAGCAAGCATCGATTTTCTGGGAGCTGCGCCAGGGCAGAGCTTGGCCTTTGACTTTGGCGATGCCATTACAACCGATGCAGGCACAGGGCTCACAGGAACAACACAATTCTCTGGTCCTTCATCGGTGAGCAGTCTCAACCAAGATGGCTACGGCTTTGGTGATTTAGTTGATATCGCAGTTTCCGACGATGGAACCATGGAAGGGCTCTTTTCAAATGGCCAGAGGCGCGCGATTGCTCGAGTAGCCTTGGCAGACTTCACAAGTGAAGATGGTCTTGCGAGAGCTGGTGGTGCACTCTTCACCGAAACTCCAGACTCTGGCCAAGCATTGATTGATGGAGCAGCGGTGGGGGGGCGCGGCGCGGTCACCTCAGGTGCGCTCGAGATGTCGAATGTAGATCTTGCAACTGAGCTCGTCACGATGATTTCCTATCAGCGAGCGTTCTCAGCAAACGTCAAGACAGTTACCACCGCTGATGAGATGCTTGCTGAGGTTTCGAGCCTTAAGCGATAGCACAACGTTAGCTAGGTAGAATTCGTACGGCCGACTCCGCCAATCTGGTGGGTCGGCCGTTACTCGTCGGCAATAAATCCACATCTGGATCGTCATTCTCGCCGACGCCTGTAGCGGATCCCCTCTGTAATTGCCTGAAAATACAGGGTATTGGGCTGGCGTGACGGTTGCAGTCTCATTGCTCCGATGAGTGACGCACCTCTTGACCCAAACGAACTCGAAGCGATTCAGGACGCTGTTCGCGAGGCGCAAGGCAAAGTTGATCGACCGAGCGCACCGCCGCCAATGATGAACATGAGCGAGGATGTCCTACCTCTCGCACTCATCGCGGATGATCGCGTGGCCGAGAGCGCACGACCAGCAGCAATGCGACTCGCTGAGCGCTGGGCAGAGTTGGCGGGGGCTCGCCTGAAGCATGTGCTCAAAGGCGAGGTCGAGATCAAAGTTGTTAGCGCCGAAGTAGTAGATGGAGGCGCACTTCGTGAAGAGCTCGAGCAGATGTGGTCCTGCGCTCTAAGTCTCTCCGACCGACCGGGCACCGCGCTTGTCGCTGTTGGCGGTCCAATGATTTCTGGAGTCGCAGCGCGGCTCTTGGGCGCTGTTAGTGAAGAGGGAGAAGATGATGAGCGGCCACCAACGGGCGCGTCACTCAAAGTCTTCGAGCCGGTGGGTAGAGCCTTGGTCGATACCTTGGTGATTCGTTGGGAAGGCCAAGACCGCTGCCGCATCGAAATTGACGAGACGGACGCTGGAACCGAGATTGAGAAGCGCGCCCTCTGTGAAGCCGACGTGGTTGTGGCAGTCACGATGTCCGTCGATGGTCCGGTGAAGGGGCGCATTCGGCTTCTCTCTACGCCCGCTGTCATGGTGCCTCCTCCACAGCCCATCGAAGCTGTGCCAGCCGCGCCAGGTGCCATTGAGTGTGCGCTTGGTCAAGTAAACGTGGAAGTTCGGGTGGAGCTGGGACGCGCTCAATTGAGCATGGCAGAGCTCAAGAGAGTAAAACCCGGAACAATTCTTACCCTTGGACAGTTTGTGGATGACCCACTTCCCGTCGAATGCTCAGGGGTTGTAAAGGCGTATGGACGTGCCGTGGTGACACGAGGCGTCCTTGCCGTAGAAGTTGTAGGGGCCGCGTTGCCGGGAGGTCAGTTGGCCAGCGGTGAAGGCGGCACCCTTGGAGTAGCAGTTTCAGCTGCAGAAAGGCAGGCAAAAGTCGCATGAGTGAAAACAATTTCCCAATAGATGGCGCTTCGGAGTATCCGAGTCAAGAAGGTGCCCTAATCGAAGAACTTCTACACGACGTGCCGCTTGAAGTCAGCGTCGAACTCGGCAGAGTTTCTCTGAATCTCCGTGAAATTGCGGCGCGCTTGGGACCTGGCTCCATCATCCCTCTCAACAAGATGACCGGAGACAAACTTGATGTCCGGGTCAACAACAGGCTCGTTGCTCGGGCCGAAGCGGTCGCCGTGGGCGAGCGTTGTGGTGTTCGAATTATTGAAATTGTTGAAAGTGGAGAGGCCGATCAATCATGAAGAACGTAGGGATACTTCGGGCCGCGATCGCCGTGAGCGCGCTGCTCGTGAGCTTCTTTGTAGCATCAAGCGAAGTAAGTGCCGAAATCCGCTCTTCGTCGGTTCACGTTGAGCAGGAAGAGGATGGCGTTGTTATCCGTATCGATAACATGCAGGTTGATCACAACACGCTTCAGACGCGTGGTGATCGAATCTACATCGAGCTCCCAACGGCGGCAGCTGCACAGCAAATTCGATTGCAGGGCGACAAGACAGTGAAGATGGTCGAAATTCGAGACGGCCGACGTCCTCGGATTAGTGTGAAAATGCGCCACGGCCGCGAGAAGACGCGTGTCCTTGGCGGAGCTGCCACGATCGAAAATCTCGACGGTGGCATCATCATGCACATCCCGCGCTGGCCACTACCCAAAGAGGCGACTGCTCCGGCAGCCGCGATTGTGGCTCCCACGCCTCCAGTAGCGGAAGCTATCGAGCCGCCCGTCAAGTCTGCGACACCAGCACCTACCCCAACTCCAGAGGCCTCTCCTGTAGCGGAGACAAGCAAGCCCGCATCGAAGGCCCCAGCGCCTGCCGCAGCATCTATCGGAACTCCGAATTCTTCTGAAGGCGGGATGTCGTTTGGTCTGCTTCTTGGTGTTGTCTTGCTGATGGCTGGCGGCGGGATCATTATTTGGCGGTCACGTCAGACACCAAAGGATGTGGTTGACCTTGAGTCATTCCGTGTGATCGCAACGAAGCAACTTGGAGGCAAATCGAAGGTCGTATGGTTGAGCGTTGGTACTCGCGAAATGGTTGTCTCTGTGGGTGAAACAGGAACCTCGCTTCTCAGTGAGTGGTCGCGCAACCAGCAGCCAGCTCTCGCAGGCAACGCAGCAGCTGGGCTCCTTGGTGCCCCAGTGGCTGAGCCAAAGGTTGCTCCAACGCTTGTCGATATGCAGGACAGCATCGCAGTTGGCACTCCGGCACCTCCTGCCTCGATGGGACCCGCTGATCCGAATGCTTCAACGGTGTACGATTTTCGCAGCACTTTGAGCACGGCGGCGAAGGCCCAGGCAGATATCGCATCGCATCTAAAGCAACGCGCTGTTCCACCAAAGCGGCGGCCAAAGGCGGCAAAACGTCGTGCAACCGCAGATGGCGAGAACAGCCCATCAGTGGCGGGCCTACTCAAGCTCCGAGATCAAGCTCCTCAGGTGAGCGTCGAAGTTGCAACCGATGATGCCGAGGCTGACGCTGAGTGGGCTCGAGAGCTTTTCAAGGCCACTCGTGAGAACGTCCTTCGGAGAATGGATTGAACCCAAAGCTCCTCATATCGCTATTCGCTTTGGCGGCAGTTACACTGATTGCGAGTGTGGCTTCTGCTCAAGGCGTTGCACCCGAGCCAACCACGCTGGCTTCTCAGGGGCATCAGCTCATTGAGAAGGCTGGCGACGGCCCGTCTAGTGCAATCCAGCTGGTGGTGATGTTGACGGTGGCCTCACTGGCTCCAGCTATCATTCTCACATCAACGTGCTTTGCGCGGTTTGCCATTGTCTTTTCGTTTGTTCGCAATGGGCTCGCTACCCAAGGTGCCCCTCCGAGCCAAGTCTTGGTTGGAATGGCACTCTTCATGACCCTCTTTGTGATGGCCCCAACTGGCAAGCTCATCTACGACGCTGGCCTTCAGCCATATCTCAATGGCGAAATTGGTGAAGCTGAGGCAATAGAGCGCGGAACTCCGCCACTAAGAGATTTTCTGCTAAAACGTACCTCTGAACGGGATCTAGAGCTGTTCTACGAGGTCTCATCTCAAGAGCGCCCAACCACCGCTGCCGATGTTCCTCTGCGCATTGCAGTCCCAGCATTCGTGCTCTCCGAACTGCAGACCGCTTTCAAAATGGGGCTTGTTATCTTGCTGCCCTTTCTCGTCATCGACCTCATTGTGGCCTCTGTGCTTTCGGCCTTGGGGATGGTGATGCTTCCGCCACCCATCGTATCGCTTCCGATCAAACTCTTGGTCTTCGTAGCTGTGGATGGCTGGCACCTCGTTGTTAAGTCGCTTCTCTTGGGAGTCGCCTAGCCATGCAAACGACCGAGCTACTCGACTTGTGGAGAGATGCCATCTACTGCATGGCAATGGTCTCAGGGCCATTCTTGGTTGTGGCGCTCATTGTTGGATTGATCATGTCTCTTCTTCAAGCAGCCACTCAGATGCAGGAGAACATCCTGTCCTTGGTCCCCAAGC
This sequence comes from Kofleriaceae bacterium, assembly GCA_024762925.1. Taxonomy (GTDB): domain Bacteria; phylum Myxococcota_A; class Polyangia; order Haliangiales; family Haliangiaceae; genus NORP324. Next base: position 75,299 of record JANTGM010000010.1, read on the forward strand.
TTCTATCAGTTGGCCTGGTCATGATGATTGCTGGCAGTTGGCTGCTGGAAACACTAACAGGGTTCGCCTCAAAGGCCATTGGAAGCCTGGTGGTGATTGGTAGCGGGGGCGGCCTTTGAACGAAATGGTCATTGCGACCTTTCTCGCGGCCTTCGGTAGGGCCGCGGCATTCCTCTTTTCGGCCCCTATCATCGGTGGACCGATGGTTCCAGCAAAGGTGCGTGTGGGTGGATCCGCATCGTTGGCACTTGCTGTGGCGACTGTGCGCCCACCCGTATCTCCCATGGATTTGCCCCTCGTGCTGCCCGGTGAAATTCTGATGGGGCTTGCAGCGGGGTTTGCAATTCGGCTCGTGTTCGCAGGCGCGGAATCTGGCGGCCAACTCATTGGTCTTCACCTAGGTCTAGGCATGGCCTCCTTCTTCGACCCAGCAGCAGGTGAGCAAGCCATCGTTACACGGCGCTTTGCTCTCATCTTTGCTGGCTTGGCCTTCCTCATGATGGGCGGCTTGCGAGAGGCTGTACGAGTCTTGGCGATGGCGCCGGCGGATGTGAGCACCCTGAGCGGCGCCGTCGTGCAGCTCATGGATCAGACGAACCAAGTGCTTGTATCGGCGCTTCGATTCGCGGCGCCTGCCATGGTTGCAGGCATGGTGACCAACGTTGGGATGGCATTTGCCTCGAAGGCTGCACCGTCGCTGAACATCTTTTCCGTGATGCTCTCCGCACTTCTTATCGCTGGCGGCTTCACCCTAATCGTCACCGCGCCAGCCTTCATCGCGGAAATGAGTGGGACAGCCCAGCGAGCGATTGACGCCCTCTACATTGTAGGAGGCGCACGATGAGCAATCAGGATAAGTCACAGAAGACCCAGAAACCGACGCCCAAGCGAATTAAGGACTTTCGAAAGAAGGGCAAGGTTGCCCTTTCAAAGGACCTAAGCTCCGTCTCGCTAATGCTGATGGGCGGTGCGATGGGGATGGCCTACTCGGATGGTGTCATGCTTTCGATTTCCAATCTCATGCGCTCAAGTCTGCGAGCGGGCCCTAGTGAGGACATTCAGCGCGTCTTCAGTGCAGGCATTGGCACCTTCATTACTGCGTGCTGGCCAGTGATGCTCGGATGTCTCGTTGGCGTTATTGCCGCAACAATGGTGCAACTTGGTTGGCCTCCTGCGTTTAAGAAGATCAAGTTTGAACCAGGCAAGCCGTTCAAGATGGGTGGCCTAAAGGAACTCATCTCGCTAAAGGCTGCAGGCGGGCGAGTACTAAAGGCGACGGCAAAAGCCGGTCTTGTGATGGTTGTCTTGGCCTTGGTCATCGTGGCGGAATACAAGACGTTCCTCGCGGCTCCAACACTCGAGGCGATAGCGCTAGGCGGCACCGTCTTTGGAGCCGTCGGTAAGCTCGGTTTCTACTCGGTGCTCGTACTTGGCGCACTCGCCCTCATCGACTTTGGTTTTCAGAAGAAGAAGATCATGGATGAGATGATGATGTCGGTCCAAGATCTTAAGGACGAGCACAAGAAGCAAGAAGGCGATCCGCAACTCAAGGGCAAACGAAAGAACAAGATGCGCGAACTCGCCCAACGGAGGGTGAGGTCGGAAGTGCAGCGCGCTGATGTCGTCATCGTCAACCCGACTCACTACTCGGTGGCGCTGCGTTACGACGATAGCGCTGGTGGTGCACCTCGTGTGGTTGCCAAGGGCAAAGATGAACTCGCTGCCAAGATACGCGAGTTCGCGCGGCAGGCCGGTGTGCCCATTCTAGAGCGACCTCCTCTCACCCGTTTGGTGTACCGCCTGGTACCGGAGGGCAAAGAGATTCCCGCAGAACTCTACCAGGCCGTTGCTGAGATTCTCGCTTACGTATACCGGCTTAAACAGCCTAGGAGAGCCGTATAATGGCCATTGCTGCACGATCGATGGGAAGTCTCTTGCGGTCAGATGCCATCATGGCCGCTGTCGTCATTGGCATGCTGGCACTCACCGTTGTGCCCTTGCCGGCGCCTTTGCTCGACGGCTTTCTCGGCCTCAGCTTGTGCATGGCCGTGCTCTCATTTCTCGTCGCGTTCTACGTCGAGCGCCCGCTCGACTTCTCTGCGTTTCCGACACTTCTTCTCTTTGTCACACTATTCCGGCTATCGCTTAACGTTGCTTCCACTCGCCTCATTCTGCTCAAAGGTGGTGAAGGTTCGGATGCTGCGGGCGGCGTTATTCGCGCGTTTGGCGAATTCGCAGTTGGTGGCAACTTCGTCGTCGGAACTGTGGTCTTCCTCATTCTCGTCATCGTCAACTTCATCGTTATTACGAAAGGTGCTGAGCGCATCTCGGAAGTTGCGGCACGATTCACTTTGGATTCAATGCCGGGCAAGCAGATGGCGATCGATGCCGACTTGGGAGCTGGCTTAATCACCGAAGCAGAAGCACGTCGTCGCCGCAAAGACATCGAGGCCGAATCAAACTTCCACGGATCGATGGATGGTGCGTCGAAGTTCGTGCGCGGTGATGCGATTGCTGGCCTGATGATCACAGGCATCAACATTGTCGGTGGCATGGTCATTGGCGTTGCGCAAAACGGCATGGGAGCTGGTGACGCTGCCACGACCTACACGATCCTGAGCATCGGTGACGGTTTGGTCTCGCAGGTGCCCGCTCTCCTCATTTCGACGGGCGCCGCACTCCTTGTGACCCGCAAGGCCGATGGTGGCGTCGGTGAGTCGCTAACGCTCCAGATGCTGTCTAGGCGCCGTCCTCTGGCCATTTCTGCCGGAGTGTTGGCTGTTGTCGGTCTCTTGCCGGGCATGCCGCATCTCTCTTTCATGGCGTTGGCTGCAGGCGCAGGATTCCTCGCCAAGCGCGCCAGCAAAATTGACTCACATGTCTCGGCTGGTGGGGTAGGCGAGACAGAGGACGCTGCGCCTCGAAGCGAAACAGAGACCCAACGAGATGAAATCGAATCTCTACTTCCCGTCGACCTCTTGGCGATCGATGTCGGTCTTGATCTCCTCGGGATGGTGGATGCGGATCGCGGTGGTGAACTTCTTAGTCGGATTGCGTCGCTGCGAAAGCAATTGGCCACGGAGCTTGGCCTGATTGTTCCACCCGTGCATGTTCGGGACGATTTGCGACTGCGCCCAGGGGCCTATCGCGTTGTGATTTCCGGCGTGGAAGTTGCGAGCGGTGAGGTAAAGGCTGCCCGCCTGATGGCGATCGACCCAAGTGGCCGAGGCACAGCAGCGTTGCCAGGGGAGATGGTCAAGGAACCGACATTTGGGCTGCCAGCAAAGTGGATCGCACAGGCGGATCGTTCGAGGGCAGAAGCAAGTGGTTGCACGGTCGTGGATTCCTCGGCAGTGATCGCAACGCACCTAACTGAGATCATCCGAAGGCACGCAGGCGAAATGCTTGGCCGCGTTGAAGCGCAAGAGCTAATCGATGTTACGGCTCGGGAAAATTCCAAGGTCGTCGAAGAGCTCATCCCACATCTGCTCAGTCTCGGCGAGGTGATCAAGGTCCTCCGAAATCTGCTCAGCGAGGGCATTTCATTGCGAGATATGCGAACGATTCTAGAGACTCTCGCCGATGAAGCAGGAGTTGTTAAGGATCCTGGAGAATTGACCGAGCTTGTAAGGCAGAGACTCGGTAGGCGCATTACGCGCGCTCACATGACCGAGCATGGGGAACTTCGAGCGATGGTGTTAGGTCCAGATTCAGAAGCGATTTTCAAAGGAACCGGAGCGAATTCCCCACGTGCTCTCTCCGATCTTACAAACCAGATTGAACAAAACACCAGGCAAGCAATAGAGCGAGATGAACCCCCCGTTCTCGTCGTCGCTCCCGAGATTCGCCGAACGGTAGCTGCGGTTGCGCATCGGCATATTCCAGGGCTCATTGTCCTTAGCTATCGAGAAGTGGACTCATCGGTCCCATTTGTAACCAGCAGCGTAATCCACGCTCAGGAGATGGCAGCATGAAAATACTGAAGTACCAGGCAGGCAGCGTTCGCGAAGCTCTCGCGCAAATCAAAGACGAGTTGGGGGAAGGAGCGATGGTGGTCTCGACACGAGATGTTCGCCGAGGGCTCTTGGGGAAGGGCGTGGAAGTTTCTGTCGCGCTCGATAGTGACGACGTCGCCACACCACCGCCGATGAGCCATCGCGCCAGTCCTGCCATGGGTGCGGGATACAGCCTGGGGGACGCGGACGTCGAACGCATCATGGCTCCCCTACGATCTGAGCTCAGGAGTCTACGTAGTCTTCTTAGGGCCACTTCAGATAGCAGACAGGGCGATGAGATTCGTCGAGAAGTGAATGCGATGCGGCACGTCTTGGAGGGGATTCGCACTCCGCCCGAGCAAACCGTCAACCTTCTTTCCCTTGTGCGTGATGCGCCTGTTGCAGCAGCCTCAGAAGGACGAGTCATCGTGCTCGTCGGTCCAACCGGAGTCGGAAAGTCGACCACCATTGCCAAACTCGCAGCCAAGGCCGTATACGGCGATCACCAGTCCGCTGCAATCGTAACTCTCGATACCTATCGGGTTGGCGGCGAAGAGCAGATGCGAACCTATGCCAATCTCATCGGTGCTCCGCTCTTCGTGGTTGCAGATCCTCGTGACTTGCCGGCTCAGATTGATGAGCTCGGTGAATACGACAAGGTTTACGTTGATACAGCTGGCCGCAGCCCGAGGGACATTCCTGCAATTCGAACTCTGCGAGGCGCTCTTCAGGGTATTTCTGATATGGAAGTGCACCTTACCCTCTCTCTCAATACGCCGAACAACGTCATGGACGCCAACTATCGGAGATATTCTGAGGTTGGTGTTAATCGGCTACTGTTCACAAAGCTCGACGAAAGCTTGGAATTCGATGAGCTGATTCGTACTCCGGCTCGTCTGGAGGTTCCGGTTTCTTTTCTCACTACTGGGCAAGCGGTTCCCGAGGATCTTGTGTGCGCTACCACAGAAGGCCTGATGAACATCGCCCAAGGCGGAGTCGAGCTTCGCGCGGAGGCTGCATGAAAATCGAGTCCTCACCTGTCGGTGGCGATGCCTCCCCAAAGGGCGGTGAAGTCATTGCCTTGCATCCGCGACGCGATCGAGTTATCGCGATCACTGGCGGCAAGGGTGGCGTCGGAAAAAGTACGATCGCCGTGAATCTCGCTGTTGCCTATGCTTCGCGCGGTTCTGAGACTCTTGCTGTTGACGCTGACTTCGGCATGGCAGACTTGAACCTGCTGCTCGGCGTCGCGCCAAAGAAAAACTTGCTCGACATCATCAACGGAGCGAGTGTGGACGAGGCGCTGGTGGAGTGTCACGGTATTAGTCTGCTGCCCGCGCTCAACGGAAGCTTTGCTCTCGAGTCAATGTCCGAGGGTCGTCGTCGCGTGGCCTTCAATGCAATCGAGAGCCTCAGCTCTCGGTTTGAAACTCTCATCATCGATGTTGCGGCAGGACTTGGCGCAAATCAGACGGAGTTTGCTGGTGCTGCCTCAGACGTTTTGATTGTGGCAACACCCGAAGCGCTCTCGCTCGCTGATGCCTACGCTTGCCTCAAGGTGCTTGCACTTCGACAGGGCATCAAGACAGCGTACATTGTTCCCAATCGGGTGCGATCCGATGCGGAAGGCGAAGAGGTTTTTGCCAGACTGCAATCTTTGGTCTCGCGATTCCTCGATCTAAAACTGGTTGCCTTACCGGCCATTCCATACGACCCGCGAGTTTGCGAGTCTGGAGCAACCGGAGTTCCAATCGTACGTGCCTACCCGGATAGTCCTGCGTCACGAGCAATTCGCGCGCTTGCACGCCGTCTGGACGCAGTTGCAGTCCCAGACACACGCACCAATGCGACCCGAAGTTTTTGGAAGGGGATTCTTGCTGAATCGTAGAACCGCCCCGAGCGGTTGTACGCAGCGGGCACAAAAAGAGAACCATGACATGGGGAGAAAGAGACTGGACATGAAAGCCTATGCACAACACAGACAGAACGATCGGCAGCGAGACAACCTGATTGTTGCGCACGTCGACGTAGCGAAGCGCATTGCACTTCGAGTTGCGCGCCGTGTTCCTGACTGGATCTGCGTTGATGATCTTGTCGCTGCAGGCATGATGGGGCTAGCAGAAGCAGCGGAGCGCTTCGACGAAAATCGCGGAGAGCCGTTCGTAGCGTTCGCCGAGAAGCGCATTCGCGGCGCAGTACTCGACGAGCTTCGACGGGGTGACATTATGCCAAGGCGTGTGCGCACCAAGGCTCGCCAGGTAGGTAAGGCCATACGACAGCTCGAGCAGACGCTGGGACGACCGCCCGAAGACGAAGAAATTGCTGCAGCTCTCGACGTTAGCGTTGAGGAGTATCGCGACAATCTCGCCGCGCTAAGCCACGTCGCGCTGATTGAGGTTACGCCCGAAATCGCTCGCTCTGAGGCGTACAACCGAAAGGACGAGCGTTCGCCTGAAATGTTGGCGGAGCGTTCAGAAATGCTTCGCTTGATCGAAGAGGCACTGCACCGGCTTGAAGAACGCGACGCGTTGATTCTATCGCTCTACTACAATGAGCAGTTCACCTACTCGGAGATCGGTGGTCTTCTAGAAGTGAGCGAGAGCCGCGTGTGTCAACTGCACTCGAGGGCACTGGCTCGGCTGCGAGTCGAAGTACATGAACCTGCAGAGGCGCAGTACGCATGAGTTCTGGAATCTACGCGGCGCTCGCCGGAGCGCGGGCTCAGAGTAGCGCACTGGATTCGACAGCGCGCAACATCGCGAACGTCAGCACTACTGGCTACAAGGCAGAGCGCATCAGCTTCAAGAAGTCGCTTTCTGCTGCACAGTCTCCAGACCAAAAGTATGTCGCGATTCAAGCTCCTGCCTTCGACTTGAGCCAAGGAGCAATTCGACACACAGGCAATGCACTCGACCTTGCCCTTGAGGGAGAGGGCTTCTTTGCCGTTCAAACGGCTGATGGCGAGCGACTCACTCGCGATGGCGCGTTTCGAATCAATGCCGACGGTCTCCTAGTCAATTCGACGGGTGCCCAGGTGCTCGATGATGGAGGTGATCCGATTCAGCTTCCAACCGACGCAGGGTTCGTTGAAGTCACCGATGCGGGTGAGGTCTTCGCCGATGGTATCTCAGTTGGCGATTTGAAACTCGTTAGCTACGACGGTGACAAGCTCACACGAGTTGGAGCAAATCTGTACGCCGCCGAGGGTGAGCCTCTCGAAGACGCCGAGCTCCCTGCAGTCGTGAGCGAGTCGCTTGAAGGTTCAAACTTCAATGCAGTGCGGGGAGTGGTCGACGTCATCAAGGTGACGCGCACGTTCCAGGCACTGGTGAAGATGATGGAAAGCTACAAAGAAACAGAGAGCCGGGCCGCAAAAGCTCTCGGCGGACCCAAATAGAAGGAAGTGAATAATGATTCGAGCAATGTCAACAGCCGCATCCGGTATGGACGCCCAGCAAACAAAGCTGGATGTCACCGCGAACAACATCGCAAACGTCAGCACTGCAGGCTTCAAAAAGGGCCGCGCGGAGTTTGCCGACCTGATGTATCAGACCATTCGTGCTCCAGGCACTGCCACAGGAGAGGGAACTACCGCTCCCACTGGAGCTCAAGTTGGTATGGGCGTGCGAACCGTCGCCACCCAGCGCCAGCACAGCATGGGCGATTTACAGCAAACTGGGAACACTCTCGATATGGCCATCGAGGGACGTGGCTTCTTCCAAGTTGAGCTTCCCACAGGCGAGAACGCGTACACACGCAACGGCGCTTTCAAGATCAACGCAGAAGGAACCATGGTGAATGCCGATGGCTACAAACTCACATCAGAAATTGTCGTACCGCCAGATGCGCAGAGTGTCGCGATTGGCGCCGATGGCACGGTGACGGCTATTGTGCCTGGAGAAAGCACACCCACCGAATTGGGGCAAATTCAGGTCGCGATGTTCGCGAACCCCAGTGGACTTCAATCAACCGGAAAGACGCTGTATCGCGAAACGGCTGCCTCTGGCACCGCCATTTTGGCGAACGCAGGCTCTGAGGGCGCTGGCGGTCTTGCACAAGGAACTCTTGAGATGTCGAACGTCAAGGTTGTCGAAGAGATGATCGACTTGATCTCGGGGCAGAGAGCCTACGAAATCAATTCGCGAGTGATTTCCGCAGCGGATGAAATGCTCCAGAGAACTGGGAACCTCTAATGCGTGCGTTCTTCACCGTCCTATTTGTGTTGGGAGTTGCCACGGTGTCTCCTGCAAATGCAAAGTCTCGGAGCAAGCAAGACACGGCTACGAGTCTCGACCGCCAGGTCATGGCGGAAGTGAAGCGAATGCTTCCAGAAGGACTGGCTGTTGCTTCGGTCTCGGTCCCAGACACGCTCCAACGGCGCAGATCCAGCAAGGACGTTGTTTCGCTCCGTTGGCGACAGCCTCCAAGAAAAGGTCGCACCATTGTGCAAGTTCTTGTGCACAAGCATAGTGGGCGAATCAAAAAAGGCTGGGCTCGCATTGAACTCGTCGAGCTCGGCAAGGTGGTTGTTGCAGCAGTTGATTTGGAGGCTGGCACGACGATCGAAGCGGGGCAGTTGCGAGTGGAGGAGCGTGCACGGACCGAAGCGAGTTTGTTGCAAGTGGAACCTACGTACCTGCTCGGTGCCCGCGTTGTTCTGGCACGGCGAGCGGGCGAAGCACTTCGCGACAGTGATGTTTCCATGCCCATGCCGATTGCGCGCGGCACAGAAGTTCGTGTCGTCGTGCGCAGAGGTGGCGCTGTCGTCGCAACAAGCGGTGTCCTGGAGACCAAGGCAATGGTTGGATCTCCTGCACGCGTTCGTGTCTCCGGAAAACTGTTGGCAGGCAAACTCACTCGTTCCGATCTTGTAGAGCTAGGTGGTATCCGATGATTCGCTTTCTTGATTCTCTTCGCTCGCTGCGCATGCATGCGTCCTTGGCCGTCGCCTCGAGCATTATCGTCGCAGGTTGCACAACTCATATTGCTCCGTATCGACCAAAGAAGCGGCGTTTTGACCCCGGCGAGTATGCTTCTGCACCAAAACGTGCTCCGGGGAGTTTGTATGCCCCTGGCGACAGCGGGCTCTATGAAGATGCTGTTGCCAGACGCGTGGGAGATATTCTTGTGATTCGCATCGACGAGCGAGACTCCGGATCTCAGAACGCAAGCGCAAACCTCGGACGAAAAGACGATTCGAAGTTTGCCGTACCCAGCGCCTTTGGCCTTATGAGCAAGCTCCAGGAAAAATTCCCAAGCGTCGACCCGACCGCGCTTTTTGGGGCGCAAAGAGAGACCAAGTTTACGGGGAGCGGACAGTCCAGCCGGCAGGGAAATCTCACGGCAACACTGCCGGTTCGAGTTCGAAAGGTGATGCCCAACGGCGACCTATATATTGAGGGAAGCAAGGTCGTGATGGTCGGTAACGAAGAGCATCATATCTATGTTAGCGGCATTGTCATGGCGTTGGACATCGATGCTAATAACTCAGTCGCCTCATCGCGCATTGCCGATGCCGAGATCGAGTACACCGGTCGCGGTGACATATCCGACCAGCAGCGTCAAGGATGGTTCTCTCGAACGATGGGAAAAGTCTGGCCGTTCTAGGAACATTCTCACCCAGGGCGATTGCACAGTAATTCCGAACCGGCAGGGCAGATCCTCTCTTATTGCCTCCTCAAGCAACGCAACTTCCAAACCACTACGTACGAAACCATGAGCAAACTTATTCTCGCCATCATCGCCACTGTTCTCATGCTTCCGAATTATTCGGAGGCGAGCCGTCTGAAGGATCTCGTCGAAATCGAGGGCTTCCGATCGAACAAGCTCGTCGGATATGGACTCGTCGTTGGTCTAAGTGGCACCGGCGACAGCGGAAGCTCCGTCCTTGTGAAGCAAAGCATGGCGAACCTGCTCAAACGACTCGGAACTCGAGTCTCAGCCAGAGATGTGAAAGCCAAGAACGTCGCCGTCGTGCTGGTCACGGCGGAACTGGCGCCATTTGCAAGACCTGGCATGAAGATGGATGTCTTGGTTTCGTCGTCGGGCGAAGCGAAGAGTCTGCAGGGCGGGGTCCTAATCGCGACGCCTCTTAAGGGGCCAGATCGCAAGACCTACGCCATCGCACAAGGGGCACTGAGCAACGGTGGCTTCTCCGTGAAAGGACTCTCTGGATCAAGCAGCGTGAAGAATCACCCAACCGCTGGCCGAATTCCCGATGGAGCCATGGTGGAAGTCGCAGCGCCCTCGGTTTTTCGTTCTGACAAGGTCACGCTCTTGCTGAAAGACCCTGACTTCACGACGGCATCGCGCATTGCAAAGGCCATTGACGCGACACTTTCTAGTGAGGTTGCAGTGGTCCGAAATCCTGGGGCGGTGACTGTGAAGATCCGGCCTGAGTGGCGTGCTCGCGCTGTGCACTTTATCGCGACCCTCGAGTCGATTCATGCCACACCGGATGTTCCGGCACGGGTTATTGTCGATGAGCGGACTGGCACCATAGTCGTGGGTGCAGGAGTCACCCTAGGTAGTGTTGCCGTCGCGCATGGTGCTCTCACTGTCACGGTTTCCGAAGGCACGCAGATTTCGCAACCGGGAATACTCTCAGGTGGTGATACCGCAACCGCAGCAAAGGATTCAAAGCTGAAGGTTGAAGAGGCGAAGGGTGACTTGCGGGTTGTTCCTAATGCCACGACCGTTGGTGACGTCGCAGCCGCGTTGAATGCGCTAGGCGCTAAGCCTAGGGACCTTGTATCGATCTTCCAGGCCCTCAAAGCAGCAGGCGCTCTTCGGGCAGAAATTCAGATCCTCTAGGAGTGTTGACGATGACCGTAGGCCTTGACTCAATGCAACCAAATCTCACCGCGCGAGCGAGCAGTGAGCCCGATGCCAAAGACGCCGGTAAGCAGCTCGAGGCGTTTTTCGTGCGCCGAATGCTCTCCGAGATGCGCAAGACTGTCGGAGAGGGCATGCTTAGCGGCGGCTACGCGGGCAAGATGTTCCAAGATATGCTCGATGAGGCGATGGCGGCCGACGTTTCAAGGAGTGGAGGTCTCGGTATCGCCGAGATGATGAGCGCAGAACTGGATCCAACAGCAGCTGACGCCACAAAAGCCCCTCCCTCCGCAGAGAGCACCCGAGCGCTTGGAGCAGTTCGAGGGCATGCTCGTGCATACCAATCTGGTGGAAGCAACTTGCGCCATGCCCCCGTCGCGGCTCGAGTGAGTTCCGAGTTTGGGAAGCGTATCCACCCTGTGACCGGAGCTAAGAGTTTTCATGAAGGTATTGACCTGGCGGCCGCAAAGGGCACCAAGGTTGCTGTCTCGGGACCAGGGGTCGTTGTACGTGCCGGCAAAGCCGGGAGTTATGGCAACATTGTGGTAGTGGATCACGGTGGTGGGCTCGAGACTCGCTACGCTCACCTTGACTCGATGTCGGTAAAGGTCGGGCAACAGGTTGCCGCAGGGGAAATCGTCGGCAGGGTTGGGCAAACCGGTCGAGTGACTGGGCCGCACCTGCATTTTGAAGTTCGACGCGCTGGCAAAGCCATTGATCCCAAAGGGGAAATCCATGGCCTAGAAAAACATCAGAATAATCCTAAAGACGTCGGGGCAATGGCCGATCGATAGACTAAGGGAGCAGATTTATGCGTATTCAAGGACCAAGACAACCAGGGGTTAATCGGAGCGATGCGGCAGAGCGCGACGCAAAGACAACCAAGGCCGAAGCAAAAGGCGAAAACGCCGGAGTCGACGGCAAACGAGGAGATGTCGTCTCGCTCGGTAGCAGTGCTCGCACACTCTCCGCGGGCAGCGCGTCGACTCTGGGGCCCGAGATTCGAGCGCGTCTCGATATGGTTCGGCAGCAGTTGCAAAACAACGAGTACGCTGTCGACTACAAGAAGCTCGCTTCGAACATTCTCGGTGATGAGATTGCTCGCTCGGGAGAAGCTGAGTGAACCTTTCCGCCTCATGGAGCGAGGGACAAGACCTCGACTCACTTGTGAAGGCGGAGTCCCTCCTGGGACAGCTCTTTGCTGTTTTGGATGAGGAGCTGAAAGCGGTCGCGCGTTTTGACATCGAAGTCATTACGCGAATTGACGGCGACAAGCGTGAGCTTGTGCGCCAACTTGAGGAACTCACAGCGCAAGAGAAGTCTGGCGCTACACGATCTTCAAGCGAAGTGAGCAGCGAAGAGATGCGCGATGCAAAGGCGCGTGTTTCTCTCGCGGCTGGGCAAGTCAGAGCGATGATCTACGCCAACTCGGCGTTACTGGGTGAAGCAATTGCGGCAATTTCGGCCAAACTCGGAGTGGACTCAAGGGTGCAGGGATACGACAACCGTGCGCGCACAGTGGGACCAACCCGGCGATCTTCAACTACGTCGATCTGACTGAGAGTTCATCATGTCCAGCTTAATGGGCCTCCTCGATATGGGAGGCAGCGCGATTCAAGCGCAAAACGCAGGTATTGCGACAGCCGCAAACAACTCGGCAAACGTCAACACCGATGGGTACACGCGCCAGCGAGTCGACTTGCGGGCGAACCTTGGCAGTCCCGTCTATGGTGGAGTCACATTCGGTGATCCGCTGCGAGTAGGCGATGCACTGCTAGCTGGTCGTCAGCGTCATGTCGGCGGCTCTTCGGGCTACTTCGACAGGCTCTCCAGCGTACTTCTCGATCTGGAAGGCGTGATGACCGCGGCAGAAGGAGACATTCCAGCTGGGCTGGGCGAGCTCTTTGGCAACATCAACAATGTCGCGTCGTCGCCGCTAGACCCGCAAGTGAGGGAATCGGCGGTCGCTTCTGCGGAGAACCTCGCATTTGCGTTTCGGCAACAGTCCCAAGAAGTGGCTCGAGCACGCGAGGATGCCGATGAACGAGTTCGCGACACCGCTTCTGAGGCGAGCGGCCTCACCGGGGAAATTGCGAAACTCAACAAGGCGATTCAATTGCAAAGCGATCCTGTACTTCTCGACCAACGTGAGCAGTCTGCGTTGCGCCTCGCCGAGCTCGTTGGTGGGAAGGCACGCATCGATGCTGACGGGCAGATGCGCTACCTCCTCGATAACGGCAGCGTTCTGGTCGATGGGCCGCGCGCAGCAAGTCTTGAGGCATCTGTCGACGCCACTCTCGGGGGATTCTCGCGAGTCGAAGTCGTGGATGGTCCGCACCGCTTGGACATCACCTCACAGATCAGCTCAGGCGAGCTTGGCGCCGACTTACACTTTCGTGACGACATCACCTCCAATCTCGTTCAAGAGATTGATCAGCTCGCGTTCGACGTTGCCACCAACATCAATGCGATTCATCGAGCAGGTCAGGGTATAAATGGCAGCACAGGGCAGGACCTCTTTGTGGAGCCCTTGACCGTTAGCGGAGCCGCTCTCTTGTTTGAAGTCGATCCAGTGGTCGTTGGCGACTCTTCGTTTCTAGCGTCCGGAACCGTTGGTCAAGACGTTGGTGACAACGGCGGCATGTTGGCCTTGCTCGACAGCAGTAACCAACTTCTGGCTAGTGGAGGGACGCGGACGTTTGTCGAAGAGTCTGTTCGGTCTATTTCGAGTGTGGGCCAAGACGTCCGTGCAGCGATCGTCGATCAGAAATTTCATGACGCGCAGCGAAATGGCATCGAAGCTCTGCGCGATTCGGTTTCAGGCGTGAGTCTGGAAGAGGAACTCAATCGGCTTTCTCAGTTTCAGCACGCATCAGAGGCCAACATGCGCTTCGTGCAAACCATCGATCAGATTCTCGGCGAGATGATCGACAGGCTCTAGGCCGCCAACCGTCAGGAAAGAAGAACATGCGCATTACCGAACGTAGAATGCTATTGCAGGCGAGCAGGCAGGTCGCCAAGTCGCGTGAGCGCGTCGCAAGCGCTGCCGGCCCGGTATCCTCGGGCATTGAAGTCGACCGCCCCTCGGATGACCCGGCGCGTTGGGCTGCTGGGCGAAGAGCGCGTGTTCGATTGCAAGTCGGCGACCTTCGAGAAAAGGCAATCACCGCTTCAAACGCGAGGCTGTCCGAGTCGGATCGCGTCTTTTCTACGGTTGGCAGTGTCGCAAGCCGTGCCCGCGAGCTCGCGATTCTGGCTGCCAATGATGGTGCCCAGAATGCGGAGAGTCGCGTTGCTACCGCTGGAGAGGTCACGGCGCTTCTTGGAGAAGCGTTAGTGGCCGCCAATAGTCGCGGCTTGGACGGAGAATTTCTCTTATCGGGAACTCGTGGTGACAATCCACCGTTTGATGCCAATGGCGTGTATCAGGGCGATGCCAACGCGCGAACGATCGAGGCTGCCGAAGGCAACCGTCTGGTCGTCACGGTTACTGGCACGCTCTTCACTGCTGCTGAAGGCGTAGACATCTTTGACGAGATCGTGAAGTTCCGAGATGCCTTGCTGGCCGATGACCTTACGGGCATTCAGAACGCGATTGGCGCACTGGAGCAGGGCGTCCATCAGGTTTCACTAGGGCGCGCGCAAATTGGTGGGCTTCAGAGTTCTTTGGATGCTGCGGAGATTGCGCGGGCAGACTTTGAAATGGTGCTCTCAGAAGTTCACCAACGCGCTGTGGAGATTGATCCCATCGAGGCCGCCTCCGAACTCGCTCTCAGCACACAGGCGCTTGAGGCAGCTCAGGCACTTACAGAGCGCATTGCTCAGGTTGTGCAAGCAGTTTAGCCCACTTATGAATTTCTCAAAAAAAGAGCCTAAAGCCCTTCATGAAGACCGATGTCGGGCGAACCAGGTAAGCGACACACACCTGCAACGCTACTTTGGAGAAATAAAACATGGGCATCTCAATCGTCACAAACCTTCCGTCACTTCTCGCTCAACGCAACTTGGGCGCAACCCAGCGCGACCTTCAGAACAGCATCGGAAAGCTGTCCTCTGGTCTTCGCATCAACCGTGCAGCCGACGACGCCGCCGGTCTGGGCATCTCAGAAAATCTCAAAGCCGATATTCGCTCCATGGTTCAAGCCAAGCGAAATGCAAACGACGCAATCTCTCTGACGCAAGTCGCAGAGGGCGCCATGAACGAAATGCAAGGCATCACCGCTCGTATGCGCGAACTTGGAATGCAATCGGCAAACGGAACCCTTGGCACTACCGAGCGCTCCTACATTCAGACCGAATTCAACCAGCTTCGCAACGAAATCAATCGCATCTCGGCCACGACAGAGTTCAACGGCCAAATGCTCTTGGACGGCTCCGCTTCGGCAGGACTGACCATGCAGGTTGGTATTCACAACACCGGCAACGACAGACTCTCAATGAGCGTCACACGTCTCACCACATCGACAATCGGCTCGACTTCGATGCACCTGGCAAGTGCCAGCCTCTCAACGGCTACCAACGCACAAATCGCGCTGGATCTCTTCGACAAGGCAATCGAGCAGCTCTCGACCTCTCGTTCGAATCTTGGTGCACTCCAGAATCGCATCATGATTACCATCAACAACTTGGATGTTGCTCACGAGAATCTCTCAGCAGCCAACTCTCGAATCCGAGACGTAGACGTCGCCGAAGAATCCGGCCGACTCACCAAGAACCAAATCCTCTCTCAGGCTGGCGTAGCCATCTTGGGACAAGCGAATCAGCTTCCATCGGCAGCGCTCTCGCTTATCGGAGGATAATAACGGCAACAAAGGCTCGGGCCTCGGCGGCACACAGCATGCCGAGGCTCTTGTTTTTGCAAGCCAATCTCACGGTTTTGAAAAATCGTAAAAAAAGCGCTCTCGGCCCTTAAAAGAAATTGGCCTTGGGCGAACCACCTCATTGCAGAGAACACTTGGGTGCAACCGGGCCGCTTGGCGGCGGTCCATTACAGGAGTGAAGCAATGGGAATGTCAATCTTGACAAATACGGCGTCTTTATCGGCGCAGAGAAATCTTTCGAAATCACAGAGTGCAATGTCCAAGAACATTGGTCGACTGTCTTCTGGACTTCGAATCAACAAGGCATCAGATGATGCAGCTGGACTAGGAATTAGTGAAAACCTCAAGGCAGATATCCGCGGACTGGCACAAGCCACTCGCAATGCCAACGACGCGGTCTCACTGGCTCAGGTCGCTGAGGGTGCGATGAACGAGCAACAAGGCATCGTTACTCGCATGCGAGAGCTTGCTGTGCAGGCCTCGAACGGAACGCTTGGGTCGACGGAGAGAGGTTACATCGATACAGAATTCGACGAGCTTTCCTCGGAACTCAATCGAATTGCAAACACCACGGAATTCAACGGTCAGAAACTCATTGAAGGGTCCGCTTCTGCAGGCCTAACTATGCAGGTCGGTTTTCAGAATACCTCGAACGACCGGATTTCAATGAGTGTCACAAGGCTTGTGACGTCGACCCTCGGCTCAGCCGGAGGTCTGCAAATTGCCAGCGCAAGTCTCTCAACTGCTACCAACGCACAGGCCGCTTTGTCGGCATTTGATGGGGCAATCGAGCAACTTTCAACGGCACGAGCGAAGGTCGGTGCGTTCCAAAACCGCGCGTCGATCACCATCTCGAACCTCGGTGTTGCTCACGAGAACCTGAGCGCAGCAAACTCGCGAATTCGAGACGTGGATGTAGCTTCTGAAGCTGCAGATATGACGAAGAACCAAATCCTTTCTCAGGCCGGTATCTCGGTTTTGAGTCAGGCAAACAGTCTACCGTCTTCGGCACTGGCACTCATCGGATAGCAAACAGGCGCTAGCGAGTCGATCCCTCGTTAGCGCCTGCCGCTTTTTTGGACAAGGAGATAGAACAATATGCCCGTTAACTTTTCAGGACTCGCCTCCGGACTCGATACCGGCGCCATTATTGATTCTCTTGTCAGCATTGAACGCTCCAGAGCGAATACGTTCAATGAGCGGAAGTTCAACACGGAGCGGCAGATTTCCACCATCGGGAGTCTGTCGAGCATCATGAAGGATCTGGACTCGAAGCTCGAGAGCTTTAGTACCAAGAACGAAATCCGACAGATGTCAGTGGAGACGACTAATGAAGATCGAGTCGTCGTTACCAGTAGCGGTGCAGCCACTGCTGGCAACTTCGCGATGCGAGTCACCAATCTCGCAAAGAACGAGACGTCACAATCAAAAACCTATGCCACCGCTGATGCAGGCGTTGTTGGCGCAGGGACTCTTGATCTCACCGTTGGCTCAGAGCCTCTAGTGAGTATCGCCTATGACGCATCCGACTCTCTTTATGAGATTGCGGAGCGCATTACCAATTCAGATGCCAAGGCAACCGCCAGCGTGCTCTTCGATGGCACTGACTATCGAATCATGGTCACGTCCGAAGAAAGCGGAGTGGCGAATGGAATCACCTTCGGCGAGAGCGGTGACGCTCTAGGCCTAACGTTAGGCACCGCGGAGCTCATTCCACCAGAAGATGCGGCCTTCACGATCAACGGAGTGCCAGTCACACGGCCTTCGAACGAAGTGTCGGATGTGATTACTGGTGTGAGCCTTCAGCTCGTGGGCCTCTCACAAGTTGGCGAGGCCGATACCAATATTCAGGTCACGCAAGACACCGAAGGCACCAAGACGAAGCTGCAAGAGTTCGTCGACGCCTACAACAAGGTTGTGGATGTCGTGAACAAGGAGCTGACCTATGGTGGCACCACAAAGGACGGCAGCACGCTCTTTGGTGACTCAACGCTGAGGCAGCTGCAGCGGACGCTCGGCTCGAACATTTCTACGAATTACACCAACGGCTCAGAACAGGTCTCTCTTGGGCTTCTTGGCATCGAGATGGATAACACCGGCAAGCTCTCAATCGACTCTACAAAGCTCGATAAGACGCTTTCAACCGATCCGCGTGCGATCGACAATATCTTCGCTGGAGACGGAGGAAATGACGGCGTGGCCAAAGTTCTCCAAGATATGGTCGACACATATACACGAAGCTCAACCGGGCTTTTGTCGAGTAAGACCGAGTCGCTAAACAGTCGCATCAAAGTCTTCGACACTCAGATTGAGCGAATCGAGCAAAGTGCTACTGCTTTGTCCGAGCAACTCAATCGGCAATTCGCCGCTCTTGAACAAGCGATGTCACAGCTCAATTCGCAGCAGTCGTATTTGGGCGCTATAGGGTTCTAGGAGATTTATGTACGCACGCGCAGCCAAAGCCTATAAACAAGTAGACCTTGAGTCTTCCTCCAAGGCACAGATACTCGACAAGCTCTACCTTCGTTTTGCGCGAGATTGCGAGGATGCCAAGACCGCAATTGCTGGTGGCGATGTGGCAGCAAAGGCCAAGGCGATCAACCATGGCAACCAAATCATCATGGAACTGGTCGCCGCTCTGGACCACGCTCTTGCGCCAGACCTGTGTGGCAACCTGGCAGCGCTCTACGATTATGTCTTAGACCGTCTTTCACTGTCGAACATTCACAACGACGCAGCTTTGCTCGACCAGGCGAGCGCAGTCGTAATGCAGCTTCGCGAGGCGTTCACGGAGGCAAACAATGCCAACCGCTAGAACGCCCATAGAGCAGGCAGAGAGCACGTTTGAACGGCTCCTCTCGCTGACCCCAGAACCTGCACCACAACTGGACGCGTCAGAGGTTATCGTCCAGGCAAGCCGCTTGATGAGCGAGCGAGAAACCGAAATCACGATTCTGAAGATGCTGCTACGCGAGAACCCTGAGCTACTTCGAGGCAACACCAAGTGCCAGGAGATTCGCGACCTACTAAGTCTGCGAGACAGACAGTGGGAGAGCGCCCTTGGGCGAGCCCGAGGCGAGATGGCTCGGCGGCGATTGGCAGGGCAGCGAGCCCGACAGGCGCAGCGGGCGTATCAGGACCCAAGTCGCTAACTACGTCACCACGCAACATAGGCGCCGCTAAGAATACATCTGAGTGTCAGGTCGCCGTGCTTCTGCCCGCACCTGCTGCGGGAACAGCAGGGGTGTACGAAAAATTCTAATAGAGAGTATCTGCAATCCACTCTAGCTAGTCGGAGTGAAGCATGCGACCCGAGTGGTTGGAGATACGCTGGATGCCTGCCCTCGTGGGTGCGGTTCGAGTTGGCTACTCGAAGCGCTTCTACATCGAGAGGGCAGGCCCTTTTTGTCTGGGCTGGATCTGCTTCCGTAGACACTTTCTGTCGTGCGAGTTAGTACGGCACCTAGAGAGGTCTAGGTCATGGGAACACCCCGACATAGCAAGGAATTCAAAGCGGAGGCGGTTTGGGCTTTCTAAGGCCAGCAACAAGCTTGTCGTGCAGCTCGCGAAGGAGCTTGGCGTAGCCGCCAAGTCGATTCGGGACTGGGCAAAACAAGCGGAGGCCGATTCGGGTCGCGGAGCGCCAGGTGTTTTGACGACGCCGGAACGGGATGAGCTAGGGAGACCAGGTCCACTCGGCACTCTCCGAGACCCGAACAGGACTTAGGGCGATGTTGATCGTTGGGCAGCTCGGACCAATCGCAACGGTTCCGGTTATGGAGTCATCACCGTGCTCGATGTCGAACCCAAATCGACAAGTGTGCCCCATCCCCGCCCGACTCCTCCGGAACCGCAAAAACCAACTCCGAACGACCGTGCAGGTGAACAGTAACATTGGCATCAGTCACCGGAGTTTCATCAGCAGCAAGAGCCGAAGGGCAAACTGCTGGGACAGTGAGATGATACCGCGTTGCTACAAAGCAGCAGCCTGACCCTTGCTTGGGATCGACCACCTTGTGTCCTTGTGTTGATTTGTCGGCTGCCTGCTTCGTGGCCGTTTTGCGACAC